>CAKUFD010000004.1 GCA_934647195.1 uncultured Collinsella sp. | reverse complement strand
ACGGCCTCGATCTGCTCGGCCGGGGTGTTGCCGAGGGCGTTGCCGCCGAGGGCGACGACGATGCGGTCGGGCTTGCCAAGAGGCTTAGACATAGCTCGTTCCTTTCGAATTAAAGAAGTATGAAAAACAGACGGGCGCCCCGGCGCAGAGTCGAAGGGGCGCCCGAATGAGGCGTTTTATTACGCGGCTACATGCAACGAATCAAGTCTTACGACGTTAGTCACATTAAGCGGAAGGCTCCTGCTGCGTGATGCAGTGGATGTTGCCGCCACCGAAGACGACCTGCTCGGACTGAACGCCGACGCACTTGTAGACGCCCTCGCCCCAGACCTCGTCGTAGATCTTCTGGAGCGTGTCAACGGCCAGCTGGTCGTTCTCGTCGCCGTACTGCGGGACGATAACGCCGTGGTTGGTGACCAGGTAGTTCATGTAAGAAGCGATCAGCGGCTCGTCGGCAACGCGCGGCTCGGCGTTCTCGTCGGCGTCGATGGTGTCGCAGGAAGCCTGGTCCATGAACAGCGGGTTCACGGGCATGCAGAGCTTGTAGACCTTCATCTTGCGGCCCTTAGCGTCAACCGCGTTGGAGAGGGTCTCGTAAGCAGCGTGGCACTGCTCATAGAACGGATACTCGGGATCGTCAGTCCAGATGCAGGCCATGACGCCCGGGGCGATGAAGGTAGCAACGTCGTCGATGTGACCGTTGGTCTCCTCGGGATCGATGCCCTCCTTGACCCAGATGACCTTCTCGACACCGAGGTAATCCTTGAGGTGCTCGTCCATATAGGCGCGAAGCTCCTCGCTCCAGGGCTCGAACTTCTTCTTGAACTTGGGCCAGATGGACTCGGGATCCTCTTCCTCCTCGAGCACTGCGGAGCAGGTGCGACCGGGGGACAGGAGGCACTGATCGGTAACGACAAGGGTGCCCTCGCCGTCGACGGTGATGGAGCCACCCTCGAGGATCATGTCGTCGGGACGATAGCGACGGCAGCCGGAGAGCTCAGCCATCTTGAGGGCGATCTGCTCGTCCTTGTCCCACGGGAAGTACAGACCATCGATGAGACCGCCGTAAGCGTTGAAGTGCCAGTGGTTGGCGCGCTTCTCGCCCTTGCCGTTGATGACGTAGGTGGCGGCGGTGTCGCGGAACCAAGCGTCGTCGGTGGTCATCTCGATGACGGTGACGTTCTCGTCGTTCTCGAAAACGGCCTTGCAGTTGGCGTAGTCAGCCTGGTTGGCACACATGAAGACCGGGGTGAACTCGGCGATGGCGCGAGCGATGGCAGCGTACTGCTTCTGAGCAGGCTTAGCACCATGGGCCCAGGTGTCGGTGCGGTGGGGCCAGCCCATCCACACGCGATCCTGCGGAGCAAACTCTGCAGGCATAAAGAAGCCGTCGGCCTTAGGAGTGGATTCGGATTCAGTGATCGTACGCATGTGATTTCCTCCAAACCGTAGCGATCGCACCGCAGGCGCTGGTGCCCGCGGCAAAACACCAAAGTGTGGCGGGTTTATTTTTGGTCGCACCCGCCGGACGACCGGTTAGTTTGAGGACCCGATGACGCCGAGAGAGAGGAGATGAGCACAGGGAGAGCTCAAGAGCAACGTCACTTGATTACCTCAACGAGTCGATATCCGCACTCGTGGGCGGTGAGTTCAGGCTGCGCAAGGAGACAGAGGTGCGCAGCCCATCTCATCGAAAAGAACGTGGCAAGCACTGAGAAGAGGCGGATGCCTTACTCCTCGTCGCCAGCCTCGGCCTCCTCAGCCAGGCGCTGGGCAGCGAGCTCAGGGGTCAGACCCTTGTACTCTTCCTTGCGGCCCTTAGCGGAGACAACACGGACGACCTCGCCGATAAGCACAAGCACGATGAAGATAACGATCATCGGGACCTTGTCGCCAATTTCGTCGGCAGAGAACGGAACCAGGGTTGCAACGATAGCCAGAATCAGCTCGATGCAGGGGATGGCCAGCATGACCTTCATCATCGCGCCCTTGAACGGGAACGTGAAGATGCGCTCACGGTTCGGGTCGTTCTTACGAAGGTTGAGGAACGCCGGGAACATCGGGATGTAGGTGAGCAGCAGGAAGACGACGGAAGTGCCGAAGAGCATCCAGAAGACACCGTTGGAGATGGCGTCGACGGGCACCAGCTGCAGGCAGAGAACCAGGGAAGCAACGACAGCGTTGACCAGGTTGGCGCCGTTGGGCATATCGTCCTTGGAGATCATGGAAGCGAAGACCTTGGGCATATTGCCGTGCTCAGCAGCATAGCGAGCGACGGAGTTGACACCGAAGGACCAAGCAGCCATGTTTGCGAACAGGGTGATCAGGAAGGCGATGCAGATGACCTTGAAGATCATGGAGTCGCCCACCATGGTCTGGACAGCGTAGATCATGCCGTAGTCGGGATCGATGGAGTCGGCAGGCACAGCAGCACCGATGCCGAAGCCAGCGAACAGGTAGATGACAGCGATGGACAGACCACCGACGATGATGGCCTTAGGGATATCACGGGCGGGATCGGCCATATCATCGGTCATGGTGCAGATAACCTCAAAGCCCATGAAGTTGAAGATGATGATGGACAGGTAACCCAGAGCATTGGTGTTGGTGAGCTCGGGGAGGAAGGTGGTGGCGGACATATCGTTCGCAAAACCGTTCTCCATGGCAAACCAGATGCCCAGAGCGCCAACGATAACGGCCACGGCGACCTTGATCAGGGCGCCACCGTTGAGGACCCACTCGGAGTCGGCAGCCTTGGAGCGGCCCATGAGGTACACGATCCACACGAAGGCGAGCTCGATGCCCATCTTGGCGACGATATTGAACTCAACGCCAAAGACCATGCCCAGGATGTCGGGGAACATGGTTGCCAGGGAAGCGATCCACAGCGGGTAGTTGACCCAGTAGTAGTAGGAGATGCGAGCGCCCCATTTATCGCCCAGGCCATCGCGGACCCAGTCGTAAATGCCGCCCTCACCGTCATAGGTGGTTCCCAGCTCGGCAACGACCATGCCGTAGGGAAGCAGGAAGGTGAGGATCAGGAAGATCCACCAGAAGAACTGCTGGTTGCCAATGGCAGCAGCAGGAGCGGCGGCCTCGCACACGAAGACGACGCAAATGATGGTCGAGATGACCGTCAGGAAGGAAAGCTTTTTCTTTCCGTCACTCATAATTAGTCCTTTGCTCAGTCGTTTTCAGACAGGGCGCCAGCGCTCATGCGCAGTGGCGCAGAAGATGGGCGGCAAGAGACGAGCATCTGCCGCCCATCAGAAAGAAAGGCGATGCCTTAGAGCTGCTCGAGAGCGTCGAGAGCGGCGTGGAGCTCGGCCTTGGCGGAGTACTCAACGTTCTCGTCGTTGAGCGGGGTGCGGTCGCCGAGGGCAGCCATGATGGCGCGGATGGAGTGCTTGCGGTTCTCGGCCTCGACCCAGCACAGGGAGCGCTCGGGATCGTCCATGACCTCGTCGACGACTTCCTCGTTGCGGGTAGCGGGCAGGCAGTGCATGAACTTGGAGTTCGGGCCAGCGAAGTTCATCATGTCCATGGTGACCTGATACTTGGGGTAGAAGACGTCCATGTAGTTCTCGCCCTCGACCTCCTCGTCGTACAGGCCATACCACACGTCGGTGTAGATGAAGTCGGCACCCTTGATGCAATCGATCTCGTCGGAGATGACGATGGAGCCGCCGGAGAGCTTGCAGTTCTCCTCGCCGATAGCCATGAGCTTCTTGCCGAACTCAGCACGCTCCTCGGGGGTACCGACATGCAGGGCGCCGTCGCAGATCTGGTGACCCTTGGGGCCAAACTGCACGAACTTCATACCGATCTTGGAGCAGATGAACATGAGGGAGAGGCAGACCTGGGTAGCGTCGCCGATGAAGGCGAGGGTGCAGTCCTCGATCTTCTTGCCCTCGGGGAGGTTCTCGAGCATGGTCATGAGGTCGCCCATCTCCTGAGTGGGGTGGTTGAACTCAGACATGCCGTTGATGACGGGCACAGCGGAACCAGCGGCGAGGCCGACGACGTCCTTGTGACGGTCAACGCGAGCCATCATGATGTCGAGGAGGTCGCCCATGACGCGAGCGGTGTCGCCCAGGGACTCATGGCCACCGAGCTGGATGGTGCCAGGGCCATAGAACTGAGCGTGGCCACCGAGGTCGCACATAGCGGTCTCGAAGGAAAGGCGGGTACGAGTGGAGACCTGCTGGAAGATCATGCCAAGGCTCTTGTTACGGAGCAGGTGAGGATAGAAGCCGTCAACCTTGATGGCCTTCTTCATAGCAATGCCGAGATCCTCGATAGCGAGAATCTGCTCTTTGGTGAAGTCATTAGTGTCGAGAAAATCCTTGGGCAGCGCCATTGCGATTCCTTTCCGTCGGCAGCACCGACTCTCCTTGTGGACACGAGCTTTCTCGCATCCGCTTTGTCGCTAACTCCATGATTCCCGCATTGCCAAAAAAGCGTTAGTTTATTCGAGATTAAAGCCCGCCTAAAGAAATAGACCTTCCCTAAACCCACCCAAACCCGCAGGCAGATGCAGTATGCCTATTTTTCTTTAAATCTTGAACAACCGTTCACCGTCCGCCGACGGTTTATCTCAAACTCATCGGCTTTAGCTTGATAAAGCAATTTTTCAACCCGTTTTTCTATCCCTAAACCGTCTGTTTACGGACTAAACTTTTCTCATCCCTGTTACGTGAATTGTTACAAAATTGTGTCCTCCAATTGCATTTCTTGTGCGCCCAGGAGAAAGCCTTGCGAAGGCCTTGTAAGAGTGCGGGTGTGCCCGGTACACTCCTCAGAGGTAGATTTGACAACATGCCCAGGTATACGGGCTACAGATAAGCGATTTGGAGTGGAAGTGACAGCGATCAACACCTTTGTTTTTGCGATTCAGGCCTTTTTTGCAGATCTTTGCTCTGCGTTCGCCTTCGACAGCACGGCGCCGCGTAAACACCTTGCCGATCGCGCCTATCTTGGCCATATCGGCTTCTCCTCACTGTAAGTTCGCCCTCATACAGCCCAAATAAAGCAATCTGAAATACAGAAGCGCGGCCCAAAAACACTTTGGACCGCGCTTCTTGTGCTCTATTTAGTTTGTTCTGCATGGCCTTGCTGCACCATGCAGCCTATTACCGCTTTGCCACACCCTGATAATCGCCTTTGCGATGACGCTTTGAATACAGGCGCACACCCTCCCCTATCGCGCTGAGCACGATCACGCTCAAAAGCATGGGAAGCTTGGAGAGCTCTTCGGCACTGGTGCCTAAGGGCACGATGGTAGCCACGATGGCAAGCACAAGCTCGATTACCGGCAAGGCCAGCGCCATGAACAGCACCTTGCCCTCGAAGGGAGCGCGAAACACCCGCTCGGTCTTGCTGTCGTACTTGCGCAGGCACCAAAAAGCCGGAAACATCGGAATATAGCTCATAAGCAGGAATACGACGTTGGTGGAGAACAGGACCCAAAACACGTCGGAATCCTCGCCCAAAAACACCTGGAGCAGTAAGACGCCGCTTGCGATAACGCCATTCATGATGGCGGCGCCATTTGGCATGCCCGTACGCTTTGAGCACAGCGAGAAGATCTTGGGCATGTTGCCGTGCCCCGCGGCATAGCAGGCCACCTGGTTCACGCCAAACGACCAACAGGTCATATTCGCAAACAGCGTCACCATAAAGGCGATGCCGACTGCAGCAGTCAGCGGATGTGCAGTCCCCAGCATGGCGGCCACAGCATCGACTATTCCCGAGTCAAGCGAGAGCTGCTCGGTAGACACCGCAGCGCCGATTCCAATGCCGCATAGTATATAAATAGCGGCGATGGCTATACCGCCCACGATGATGGCGCGGGGGATGTCGTGCGAGGGATCCTTCATGGCGCCGGCAAAGGTCGCCACGACCTCGAATCCCATAAAGTTGAAAAGGATGATCGAGAGGTACGTTAACGATGTTGTGTCCGAGAAATCGGGAAGGAATGTCTGCGGGCTCACATCGTTGGCAAAACCCTGCGTGCAGGCAAACCAGATGCCGCAAGCACCTACCACCAGCACGACAAAGACTTTAATAATAGCCCCGCCGTTCATGATCCACTCAGAATCGGAAACAGGCGAGAACGCCAGCAGCGTCACGCCCCAAACAAAGATGAGCTCAAGCGCAATCTTGACTCCCAGCGTCATCTCGACGCCCCACAGTGAGTGAATAATGCTCGGTGCCATGCAAGCAAGACTCGCTATCCACAGGGGGAAATTAACCCAATAGCACCATGAGCAGCGGGCGCCCCACGTATCGCCCAAACCCTCTCGAACCCAATCGTAAAGGCCGCCGCATGAATCATAGGCGGTGCCCAACTCGGCAACCACCAAGCCATACGGCAAGAGGAACGTGACAATCAAAAAGCCCCACCAGAAGAACTGCACGTTACCCATGGCGGAAGCGGGAGCTGCAGCTTCGATGGTAAAAACCACGCAGATAACGGACAGCACCACGTCTATAAGAGAAAACTTCTTTCCAAGCATGCGCCTGGTCCCTTCGAGAGGAGAGCGGGACCGCTTGCCGACGGGCAGGCAGCGGCCGCGAGGCTCGAGGCAAAGCGAGGACCCCGCTCCTATATCATCATCCCAAAGGTCAGAGGGCGTTAGTTTATTCCGGATTAAAGACCGTTCAGAAAGTTATAACCTGAATAAACTGGTTTAATTAGGCAGCTCACATAAGCTGTATTTGGTTTAGGATAATTCTGATACACCGTTCGCCAGATATAAGGGATCTCCTCCGTTGATGATCCCCTGCAAGGTAAAGGGTTAAAGGAGGGCATTGATGGCAAGCTCGATTTTCTTCTTCTATACCCTGGGTATTCTCATCGTTTTTATTGTCACCGCAGTCCTATCAATTGCTGCTTGGGCATCTTCGGGGCGCAAGCTCTTCATCTACGCTTCGGGCGCCTTTATTTGCTATACGGTCGAGATAATCGAGATCTTCTTTAACGAGCACATCTCGCAAAACCTGGCCTTTACCGTCTACGAATACTACAGCGTAAGCATGCCCGTCCTGCGCACGCTCATCGCCACGCTTTCCCAGGCGTTTATCTGGGCCACGGTCCTGCGCGCGCTCGACAAGCACTCGCAAAAGCTCCTCGTCATCCCACCAACCGTTTTTCTTGCCGTCGAGGCCCTCATACTCACCCTTATACCGTCGGGCCGCTTTATGCAATTTGCGTACTACACGGCTCGGCAAATCTTCCTGTTCTTTGTTCTGGGCTACATCGTGTATCACTACGTGAACATCAAGGACGAAAACCAGCGCATGCGCCTTGGACGCTACAAGAAGCATCTGGTTGTCGCGGCCGTCATGCTCGTATTTGTGCTCCTGGAAGATGCCTATAACATCCTTTGGGCACCCATGGGAACCAATTACCAAGACGTCATGCTCTACCTTTCGGAGCGCAATATCTCCGAGAACATTCTTGCCTGTTACCTCGCCGTGCTCATCATCCGCTACGCTTTTAGCGTCCTCTCGATCCGCCTGCGCGAGGCGCCCGATAAAAACGACGTCACCGACCTCGAGCGCCATGTCGATGAGCAGATGGAGTTCTTCATCTCCAAGCACAAGCTCTCAAAGCGTGAGTCGGAAGTCCTCAAACTTGTGGTGTTGGGCAAGAACAACCAGGAAATTGCAAAGGAGCTTTTCCTTGCCTTGGGAACGGTTAAGACCCACGTGCACAACATCATGGTCAAAACCGGATGCGCCGATCGCGCAAGCCTCACCAAGGCCTTCTGGAACAATTAAAAGATGCTCGCCGGGCACATTGCCAGCGAGCATCTTTTTAATCTGACTTGCATGTATTTGCTACACAATGGTAGCGGCAAAATCCTATTCGGCGTGGCGCACGCGCACGGCTCCGCGCACGATGCCTTTGCTCATTCCGTACGTGAGAGCAAAGTAGCCGCCGTATGCAATCAAGAACACAACGCAAATAACGCCAACCATGCCGCCGATATCAAAGCCGCCAAACAGCAGTACCAAGTTGATAATCACATGCAGCGCAACCGCGGAGTGAGCAATGCCGATGCCCAGCGGGAAGAAAAAGAGCACCGCCTGCTGCAAAAGGACCGAATGGTTGATGGCATGCGTGTCGCAGCCCACCTCAGAAAGCACTCGCACGCTCTTTGCTGAATCGGCCACATTTGAAAGCTGCTGGATAGAAATGATAGCCGCGCAAGCAATTACGAGTACAAAACCGATGTAAATGCATAGGTAGCTGATCATGCCGTTCATGCCGTCAGTCTGCTCGATCATCTCGTTACGGTTGATCGATTCACCCCAAAAGCCAATATTGGAACCATCGCTCTGGATAATATTCGCACCGATACCCGTTCCAGCGTCACGCGCGGAAGACAGATCTGCAAACTCAGCGTCAATCTTCTCGTGATCGGCCCCATCCCTGTAGTTGACCAGCAGCGAACTGTACTGCAGGGCAAACCCCATCTCGTCAACAACCGCGTCCGGCAACACCACGGTGCCGGAATTCAGACCCAAGGACGAATTACAAAATGCTCCCGCTTGCGGGTCTACTTTGTCTGCCCCCGGAACAAGCGTCTTGTTACCCAACGTGATCGTCGTACCAGCAGAGAGAATGCTGTTGAACATGCCGTCAAGCGTATCGCCCATATCGCAGGTGATGAGATACTGATTGTCTGCCAGGTGAACCTGGTCGAAGCCGCGAAACGCCAGATACTTGTTGTAATCGCTCAACTTAATGGTTGGGATGCCCTGATACATGACGGTAGCCTCGTCCATGCCCGCCGGCAGCGTTGTTTTTGAACGACGGATCAGATCATCAAGCATGATCGAAGGGTCTTCTTCGCCTGCAGGAGCCGAAGAATAAATATCGACCTGCTGGACGCCCTTGGCAATGCTTGCGAAATCGACGCCCCGCTCCTCCAGCGCCGTCTGTATATCGTAAGGCGCGCTCGGCATAACGTACTTCGTTACCTCGCCGTCTTCGCTCGAGTCGTCGAACTCGGAGTTGTTGTACATGACATTGCACGAAAAATCGGCCGGCGTGCAGCGCAAAAGGCTCTCGTTCATAGCACTTGCAATTGACATGCCACAGGTGACCGATGTGATTGCCAAAAACAGAATCATCGAGATGATTGCCATGGACATCGAGATGGTATTGATCTTTGCCGCGAGCTGACGCACGGTAAACATGTTGAGACCGCGCCAATAGACCCCGCGCATGGTTTGAAGAAGCTTGAGAAGAAGGCCGGAAAGCCCAAAGAAGAACGCAATCGTACCCGCAGTCACCATGAGCGTCGTCATACCGAAGCGCCTCATGGCAGCATCGAGCTCCTCTACCGGAGCGGTTAGGGGCAGGCCATCATGCAAGAGGCGCCAATACGCCCAAACGATAAGAACAAACCCGACCAAACAAACAATGCCAGCAAACAGCGGGTTTCTCGTCTTGAAGCTCTCGTGCTTGCGCTCTGCGGTCATCAGGTCGACGAGCTTGACGCGCCCTACGACACGCAAGTTGAACAGAAGCGTCATCACGAAGATGGCAATGAGGCACTCCAACGTAATGATCAGAGCATCCCACGAGACAAAGAAGCGGAAATTCGAAATCTGTGTTTTAAAGAGCGATGCAGTGAAAAACACCATGACCTGCGAAAGGGCGATGCCACAGATGATGCCAAGAACGAGCGCCGCCCCCGAGACGATAAACGTCTCATAGGCCATCACGCGCGCCACCTGTCCGCGCGTCATTCCCAAAACCTGATACAAGCCAAACTCGCGCTTACGACGTTTCATGATGAAGTTGTTGGCATAGACCATCAAAAAGCCCATGATAGCCGCAAGGAAGATGGTCATGCCAGAAAGCAGCTCCGACATGATTTCGCGCGTACCGGCAGTTTTGATTCCCGCAATATCAACCTGCATCGCAATGGTGTTAAACGCATAGAAGACCGTCACGCCCAGCGCGAGCGTGAGCAAGTAGATGAGGTAATCGCGTCCGGCACGGCGGACGTTTCCCCAAGCGAGTTTACAAAGCATCGGACACCTCGCCACCCATAATGGCAACTACGTCCATGATCTGGTTGAAAAACGCCTGGCGCGACTCGTCGCCACGACGCAGCTCGGTAAAGATACGGCCGTCACGGATGAACAGTACGCGATTGGTGTAGCTCGCCGCATAGCCATCGTGCGTCACCATAAGCACCGTTGCATTGTAGGTGCGATTGAGGTTCTCGAAGTTCTCCAACAGCATGCGGGCATTCTTGGAGTCGAGGGCTCCGGTGGGCTCGTCGGCCATGACCAACTTGGGGTTCGTCACCAGGGCACGCGCCGCAGCCACGCGCTGTTGCTGACCGCCAGAGAGCTGGAAGGGATACTTATCCAGTACATCGGAGATATTGAGGCGTACCGCCATCTCCTGAACACGCGTAAGCGTTTCATCGGATGAAAGACGCCCGATTGTGAGAGGCAGTGCAATGTTCTCGCGCGCGGTAAGAGTGTCCAACAAGTTTGAATCTTGGAAGATAAAGCCCAATTGCTCGCGGCGAAACTTTGCAAGCTTTGCGCTCTTGATCTTCGTAACGTCTTGCCCATCCACATAGATACTGCCGCTCGTCACGGCATCGATGGTGGAAACGCAGTTGAGCAGCGTCGATTTACCGGATCCCGAAGCGCCCATGATGCCCACGAATTCACCCGTTTCCACGGTAAAGGAGACATCGTTGAGCGCACGCGTCGCAATGACACGAGAACCGTACACCTTTTCAATATGGTTTACTTCCAAAACGGGCGGCACACCAACGCGTACGCTGTTCGCCCGCGTCGAAAACACTGGGGACATCGTATCCACTCCTTAGAATCGGCTTTCATCGTAAAACAAGAGACAGGGCATATGCTCGCTATCTATAGTCGTTTCTTAAGGAGCGCGGCGCCATCGATTTGACTTACAGGGCTCTTGCACTTTTGTAAGGCAGCATGGCGCGCTCGCTTGCATGCATGCCCCTTCGGGTGGAAAATTACCGCATCGAACTCAATCAACGCCACATAAAGGAGAATGCCGTTCGTGAAGACCGTGCACGTAGCCGCCGGCATCATTCGCAATCCCCAGGACAACTCGGTGCTTGCCGTCCAGCGCGGCTACGGCGATATGCAAGGCCTTTGGGAGTTTCCCGGCGGTAAGGTCCAGCGCGGAGAGACCGCCTACGACGCATGCATTCGCGAGCTGCAAGAAGAGCTCTGCGTCGAGGTGCACAACCTGCGCGCTTTTTACACGGTTGAATATGACTATGAGGCGTTCCATCTGTCTATGGAATGCTTCTTTTGCGATATCGCACGCGGAAAGGTCTCCGCCGCCGATCAGCAAAAAGCCATCCGCTGGGTA
This sequence comes from uncultured Collinsella sp., assembly GCA_934647195.1. Lineage (GTDB taxonomy): Bacteria > Actinomycetota > Coriobacteriia > Coriobacteriales > Coriobacteriaceae > Collinsella. Next base: position 183,803 of record CAKUFD010000004.1, on the reverse strand, counting down.
CCGCAACGCTCCCTTGCAGACCTCACGTGGATGCCGGCCGATGTCGAACTCGTTCGCGCGCTTATCGCAGCTGCAGAGGAAACCGATGACGCCCGTGAAGCCCCAGATGCGACCGAGGAGCCGCCCATCGTCAAGCGACGTTCATCCGCCAAAAAACGCACCAAGAAAAGCCTGGTGGACACCTTGGATACGGAAGGGCTTTCTGCAAGCGAAACCGAGCTCGTACGCCGACGCGCCGCCATCAAAAAGTCCATGCAGGGCAACAAGCGCGCCAATACCAAGCCTGAGATGCTCGTGCGACAACGCCTGCGCCAAGCGGGTCTCACAGGCTATCGCCTGCAATGGAGCAAAGCTCCCGGCAGGCCGGACATCGCCTTCCCCGGCCGCAAGATCGCCATCTTTGTCAACGGCTGCTTTTGGCACCGCTGCCCGCATTGCAGCCCCAGCGTACCCAAGCGAAACGTCGAGTTTTGGGAGGCTAAGTTCGCACGCAATGTTGCGCGCGATGCCAAGGCGCAGACAGAACTCGCCGAAGCCGGCTGGACGAGTATCGTCATCTGGGAATGCGAGCTCAAGCGCAATCGCATCGACCAGACGATGGAGCGTGTTATCGACACCGTTCGTTCGGCAAAGTAATTAAAGGCAAGCCCCGCGTTATCGAGCCGCAAACGGCTGGGCCATAATCCAGTCCAGATCTTCGTCGAGCTGCGGCATATGCTTGACCTTGAGGGTATCGGCCAGCACGCCACGGCACATCACATGCTCAAGGTGGCTTAGGCGCGAAAGGCCTTCCAGCGGGTTGTTACGACAGACGATGATATCGGCAGCCTTGCCCACCTCGATGGTTCCCGTCTCCGCACCCAATCCCAAAAGCTCCGCGTTGACCTGCGTGGCGGTATGCAAGGCAAACGTTGTGGACACGCCCACGTACTTGGCAAAATAGGCAACCTCGCGCCACATATCGTACTGCGTGACATAGGGGCAGCTCGAATCTGTTCCCAAGCCAACGGGGATGCCCGCGTCAAGCGCCTCGCGCGCGCATTTGATGATCCCCTCGCACACGATGTCGCCGTTGAGCTTCTGAACCTCCGTCGACGCCGTTTTCTTGGGGTCGAGCAGCACGAACGGCAAGGCCGGCGAGATGGTGCAGGTAAGCGACGCAGGACGCCCGGGAAGCTGTGTTCCCGCCGCACCGCGGAAGAGCTCACGCACCTCATCGGTCATGGGAGCGCCATGCTCGACGGTATCCACGCCTGCCTGCAGGGCGACCTTTACGCCCTCGGTGCTCTCGACATGCGCCATGACGGGGAGCTCCAAATCATGGGCTGTTTTGCACGCCGCGCGAGCAACCTCGAGCGACATGCGTAGCACGCCTGGCTCGCCGGGGACCTCGGCATCAAAGACACCACCCGTCACAAAGAGCTTGATGGCGTCGGCACCGCGCTGTGCCAGGTCGCATACGTAATCACTCGCCTCTTGAGACGTGGTGGCCACTTGAGCAAAAAGACCTGCGCCATGGCCATTGGGCACCGTGATACCCGTACCCGGAGCCACGATGCGCGGGCCCAGATAGCGCCCGGCATTGATAGCATCGCGCACGGCGATATCGGCATACAGGGGGTCGCCCGCACCACGTACGGTGGTCACACCACTTGCGAGCTGCTGTTGCGCCGAGCCCTTGAGGATATGGCGCACGATCATGCGACCGGGAACATTATCCAAGCGGCGCATGAGGTCGCCGGCGTTTCCCGCCGATACCGGCTTGCCCGAACCGCAAAAATGGACATGCATGTTGATGAGACCCGGCAGCAGGTAGGAATCATGCAGATCGATTACCTTGGCCTCGGCGGGCAACTGAGCCGTCGCCGCAGGCTCGATGCGCACGATGCGGCCCTTGTCGACAAGCACGGACATACCGCGCTGCGGCTCCATATCGCGCGTGCCATCGAGAATCGTCGCGTTGATGAACGCAAACATGCGCTGCTGCTTTGCTGCCATGGTAACTCCCCTGCATCATTTGGATACATGTGTTGCTTAACGTTTGAGTATACGAGAATCGCCCGTACGATGATCCCATGAGGCTCAGCAATCCACCAACGGCATGTTCAGCGCAGCCGCTGCGCAACAAAAAACGCCCGCCACTCCATGCGGAATGACGGGCGCATGCCAACGCTTTTGGGCCCGCATGCAACAGGTCTGCACAAGGGAAACCCGCTGCAAGGAGCTACTTGAGCGGAGTGCCGCAGTAGATGCAGAAGTTCATGGATTCATCGACTTCCTTGCCGCAGCTCGGGCAATGCGGAGCTGCAGGGGCAAAGAGGTCTGCGACCTTGCTTCCGCATCCAGCGCAGAACTTGTCGGTGGGCTGGAGGGTCGTGCCGCACTTGGGGCAGGTGCGCACCTCCACAGGAGTAGGAGCGGCCGCAGGCTCGGGCGTGACAAGCGGTTCCGCAATGGGCTCGGGCACGGCTACGGGCTCGACAGTGGACTCGTCGGCAGGCTCTGCCTGCACTTCGGCTTCGACGTCGACTTCGGCGGCAGCGGCTTCTGCAGCGGCCGCAGCTTCTGCAGCGGCAGTGGCAGCCTCGGCCTCGGCACGTGCGGCTTCCTCTGCAGCACGCGCAGCCTCCTCCTCGGCAATACGAGCCTGTTCGGCCTCATACTCGGCACGAGCTGCCTCAATCGCCGCATTCTGCTCGTCAATTGCTGTCGCAATGGCATCTACCTCGGCAAACTCGTCGGCAAAACGAGTGGCAAGCTCGGTTTCACGAGCAGCGGGGTACAGCGCCTCGCCCAATTTGGCATAAGCCGGACCAAACGTCTCGCGCAAACGCGCAATCTCATCCTGCGCGACCTGTACCTGTACGTTCAGCTTTTCTTCGGTCATCATGACACCTGCCAATCTTATATGGGCCAAAGACATAGCCACCATCGAGTTGCCGCTATTGTATACCGCACCGCACGCGCTTTGGCTCGCGCATCTACAGAAGCACCGAACCTAAGCGCGAAGCGTGCGGAGGCTACATGAGCTTCGTCTCCTCGAGCTTCTCGATAATCCAGTTGTTCGCACGGATCACCGGACGTCGGAACAGCAGGCCGAGTGCCAAGGACGGCAGCAAGTACAGAGCAAGGATGCCCATCTCAATCCAAACTTCTGCCCCATACGAGCCCGCGATGGCCGCGTGCATCGCCGCGATGCCGTGCGTGAAGGGCAGGAACGGATAGACCGCCTGGAAGAACGGCGCCGTCATCTCGATAGGGAACGTGCCGCCCGAGCCACCTACCTGCATGACCAGCAAAACCACCGCAAGCGCCTTGCCGATATCGCCAAACGACACGGTGAACGTGTAGATGATGTTAGAGAACACCAGGCTCGCAATCCATGCCGTCAAGATGAACTGGAACGGATGGATGCACTGGATGCGGAAGAACAGGATGTCGCCCAAGCACACGAGCGTCGCCTGACACAGCGCAAGCATGCCAAAGAGCATGTAGCGACCCAGATAGATCTCGTGCAGGCGGAACGGCTTGAGCTCGTTGAGCAGCTTATCGTCCACCGAGACCTTCATCATGGCGGCAAGAACGATGCTTCCCACCCACAGCGAGAGGATTGTGTAGAACGGCGCCATGGAGCTGCCGTAGTTCTTGATGGGATAGATAGCTTTGCGGTCGATTCCCACCGGTGCCGCAAGGGCATCGGCTAGGCCCTCGGGATCATCGCCGATAATCGAGCGAATGGACTCGAGGTCGTTGTTGGCAACCGCGGTATCGAGCTTGTCCTTGATGGCGGTAAGATCCTTGCCCGCATTGGTGAGCGCCGTTGACGTGTCACTTAAGACGCCGTTGAGGTCGTCGAGGTTACCACTCAGCGAAGTGGCAGCAGCAGAAAGCGACGACACCGTGTCATCAAGGTTCTTCGAGATATCGGCACTCGAATCCGCAATGCCCGAGATAGTAGACTGCAGCTGAGAGGCCTGGCCCTTCAGATTGTCCTCGTAGTCGCCCTTCACGCCGCTGATACCCGACTTAACCTGTGCAATCAGATCGGTGACCTCTTTTTTGGTCGCAGCGAAGTCGGCCGCACCGGACGAAAGCTTGGAGGCCGCATCCGAGATGCCGCTCGACAGCGTGTCGTACGAATCGGCAAGCTTGCCCACACTCGCAGCAACCTGGTCAAGCTGGGCAGAAACCTGCGGAAACTTGGTCTTTAGGTCCAAAATCTCCTGTTGAATACCGCGGATTTCCTCGGCATGTGAGCTCAAATTGTCGGCAATATCGTTGAGCTGACCCACGGTAAGGTCCACATGGTTGCCTGCGTCGGTAAACGCCTGGTCCACCGCGCTCGACACAGCATCAAAGCTGCCAGCGCTATCCTGCAGCGCCTGATTGATGGAAGACGTCGCCCCCGAAAGCGCGGACTTGATGTCGCCGAGCCCGTTTTGGGCATCCGTGAGCAGCTGGCTTGCAGCATCCGACGTACTCGAGTTCTGCGACAGCGAGGAGCCGGCGCTGGCGAGCAGGCCGGAAGAAGACGCAAGGACGTCCGAAAGCGAGGATACCGACTGGCCAGCGCGCGTCAACTCGCTGGCACCGTCGCCCAGCGAGGTGGACAGATGCGCCACGAAGTTCGCCACCTGATCGCTATCCATAAACTCAAGCAGGCTCGAGGCAGTTGCCAAGCCGATATTGCCAACCGTCTCGGTAAACGTCTTGTTGATCTGGTTTTGTACCGCGCTCGAGCCCTTTTCGGTCACGATCTGTGCAATCGCGTTGACCTTCTGGTTCTCGTAATACTCGATATCCGAGTGCTTTACCTCGGTGGAGAACAGCGTCATCATATTGGCGCTGAAATCGGAGGGAATCACCACGGCAGCATAGTACTTGCCCGATTTGACGCCGTCGACTGCTTCATCCTTGTCCACGAAGGTCCAGTCAAAGCTGTCGTTGGCACGCAAGGAGTTGACCACCGAATCGCCGATGTTCACCTCGACGGGCACCAAGTCGCTCTTGTAACCCTCGTCCGTATTGGCAACGGCAACCTTGAGATTGCCGGTATTGCCGTACGGATCCCAGCTACCCGCAATGTTGAACCATGCGTAGAGGGCGGGAACCGCAACAAGGCCCACGACAACGATCATGCCGATAACGCTATGGAGCACGTTTTCGCAGTCGCGGCGAAAAAGCTTCAGGATGTTCTTCATTCGGCATCACCGCCCTTCGTGTTCGAATCATCGTGTTTGAGGTGCGCCCCCAACAACGGAGCGGTTACATCCGGACCTTGCACCGCGTTCGGCTCCGCATGTGCGCCAAGAGGCGCATCCTCGGCAGCGGTATCTTCAATGACATCGTCAGCGGTGGCAGCAGGTTCCTCGCCAGGCTTTGCTGCTGCCTGCGGCGCCGGCGACACGCCAAACATCTTTGCTACCCCCGGCATAGCAGAGGTGTGCTCGCGAATCTCGTTACGCAGATTCTCGTCCGAAAGGGCGGAGATGCGCATCTGTGTATTAAGGCTCTCGCGCACGTACTCGAGATTGATGAGATAGGCAGCGATGACAATCACACTGATGATCCACAGCACGAGCATCCAGATGCGCCCGTTGTTATCCAGGTCGAGCGTGGACGTGAGGATGAAGAGCAGAACCTGCACGCCAAAGATAGCGAAGAAGCCCGCCTTCACGCGGCTGCCGTACGTGCGGGCAAAACGTGCCGCACGCTCGATCAAAGCCTGGCGGAACCCGGCGGTATCGAGAATGGCGCGCATGGCCGTGCGCAACGAGTAACGCTGGCGCGGCAGGTCGTCCTTCTCGCAAATCATCACGCCGGTCGAAGCGAGTTGACGATCGAACAGCAGGTTGAGGTTGAGGAGCAAAGGACGCAGCCACACGCCGATCCCCAGAGCGATGGCAACATAGATAAGCAGCACGCCCAGGTTGATAGCGTAGTTCATACCATACACGCCACCTATGCACTCGCGCATAGCATTGATGCCGTAGGTGAAGGGCAGCAGCGGATGCAACCAGTTAAAAAACGGCGGCATCATCTCGATGGGATACATGCCCGAGGAGCCCGGGATCTGCACGATGACCAAAATGACGCCGATGGCCTTGCCAATATGCTTAAAGGCCACGCTCAGCGCGTAGATGATGTTCACATAGACAAATGAGATGCACATGCCCGCAAGGACAAACAGCACCGGATGCAGGCACTGCACGCCAATGACCAAGTCACCCACGCATACGATGATCGCCTGTAAAACGCCCAGAAGCATCAGCAGCAGCCAGCGACCAAAATAGCCTTCTTTTGCCGTGTAGGTGCCAATGCCCTCGCGGTCAACCTCGAGCTTGAAGATAGCGATGAGGACGTATCCGCCCACCCACAGGGCGAGGTTGGTGTAGAACGGCGCGATGCCCGAGCCAAAGCTCGCTACGGGGTACACTACTTTGCTCTTGATCTTCACCGGCGAGGTCATGAAATCGGCAATGTCATCGACGTTGACGTCGAGCAGGTCGGCAAGCTGGCCCGCCGCCTCGGAGCTGCGAAGCGCCGCGACGTCGTTTGCGGCCACATCGAGCTTTTGCTGAATCGTCGCCAGTTGATCGCTCGTATCGGCAAGCGTTGCCTTTGCCTGGTCAAGCAGGGCTGAGAGCTGCGTGAGTGACGAGCGCGCCTGAGAAATGGTGGGAGAAAGCGAGGCGAGGACGCCTTTGAGGTCACCCGAGCAATTGGAGAACGAATCGAGGCCCGAATTGAGCTGCGGAATGACGTCCGTGTTGAGGCTTTCCTGCATCTTTCCCAGCGCCGTCACGCCATCTTGCACACTCGTGTTGATGGAATCCGAAGCCGTGGCGAGGTTGCCGGCATCGGTCTTGATGGCATCGCTTTGCGCCTGAAGGCCGCTCACCACGTTGCCCAGATTGTCGTTTTGCTGCTGCAGCGAAGAGATGATCTGCGCGATGGCACTGTTGAACTCGGCATCATCGGGCAGCGTGCTGCGCAGTGCTTCGATAGCAGCGTTGTTCTTATCTACCAGACCCTGAACGTCCGAAAGCGCAAGGTCGACCTTGGTCTGGGCGGCGATTACCGTGCCCGAGAGCTTGCCTACGGCAGCATTCGCCTTTGATGAGGCCTGGGCCAAGCCCGTGCTGCCCTGCGTAAGCGCGCTGGACAGCGAGGTATGAAGCTTAGCTGCGGAGGTGCGCGTCGATGCGAGGAGTTGATTTCCCTGATCGAGAGCATCATTGAGGGAGGGCATCTGCCCATTTAGGCCGTCAAGCGCGGCATCCGCCGAAGCAATGGCGTCTTTGGTGGTATCGATCGTGCCGCCCATGCCGTCGAGGGCGTCGCGAACCTTCTGCACCGAACCGCTTGCGTTTTGAATGGTCAAGACAAGATCGTCCTGAGCGGTCTGCGTGCCCGCCTCCAGGTCAACACCTGCTTTTTGCGCAATCTCCACCACCGTCTGGCTCACCGTGGAGACAAAGGTCTCGTTGACCTGCTCCTCCACCGTATTGGCGCCCGTGTCGGTCACCTTGACGGCAACGGCGCTCTTCTTCTCGTTGACGTAGTACGTCAGCTTAGGCTGGTGGAACTCGCCCGAAAGCATGCTCAGCATGCCCTCGCTAAAGTCGGATGGGATGACGAGCGCAGCGTAATACTCCCCCGACTCGACGCCCTCCTTAGCCTCCTCTTCGGAGCCCACGATCGTCCAACCCAGCTGGTCGTTATCCTTGAGTCTGCCGATGACCTCGTCGCCCGCATTGAGCTCGCCTACCAGATCGTTGGTAGTGCCCTTATCGTTATTGGCGACAGCGATTTTGATGTTTTGGGTATTCCCATACGGATCCCAATTGGCAACGATGTTGTACCACGCGTAAAGCGACGGAATGATGCAGACACCGATGGTAATGACAAGCGCAACGGGATTGCAAAGCAATCGCTTGATATCGCGCTTGAAGATTGCGAGGGCCTTTTTCACGCAGAGCCATCCAATCACGAGTTCGAGTGAAGTACATTTAGGTCCATTCTACGCATACACCTGTACATTTGCGCAGCCCAGGCCTTATTTTTAACGCAACGAAATATACTACAGTTGTATATAAATGTACACTTGTAGAAAAACTCTTCAAATCGTTTCGATATTTGGAGTTCGGGGCACAGCCCCTCCCTCTGAGATGTGGCTTCGCGAACATCTCAGAGGGAGGGGCGGGGACCCGTCTTGGACAGAGTATCTTCACGGCCGCCAAGTTGCGCCCGCTTTCTCCCCGGAGGTGTTCGCAAAGCCACACCTCCGGGGAGAAAGCGGGCGCAACCCCACAAGCAGATATTCCCGCAGTAGATTCCCAACGCCATAAGAAAAGGGCCGGTCCCCTTCAGTCGGGCGAACGTTCGTGCAACCACGTTCGACCGACTGAAGGGGACCGGCCCGAAGGGATTCGCAGGCGTTAATCTACATTAGCTCGCAGATGCTTGCTGCGAAGGCCACGGGATCCTCGGGCAAGAGACCCTCGACCAGCAGCGCCTGATCATACAAAAGGCCGGCGTACAGCTTGATCTTCTCGGCATCGCCTGCCTCGTTTGCGGCCACAAGCTTTGCAAACACGGGATGCTTGGCATTGAGCTCGAGCACACGCTGGCTCTTGGGCATGCCCTCTGCCTCAGCGGACGGATCGCGGCACAAAACGCGCTCCATCTCCAGCGAAAGCGGACCCTCGGTGGTGATGCACGCAGGAGCATCGGTCAAACGTGCAGAAACAGCGACCTTCTCGACCTTATCACCCAAGGCGTCCTTCATCGCCGTGAAGAGCGACTCGTTCTCCTTGGTCGCCTCCTCGGCATCCTTCTTCTCATCCTCGGTCGCAAGGTCAAGGTCACCGGTCGCCACGTTCTTGAGCTCGAGAGAGCGGTCCTCTGTCTCGGGCTCAGCGCCATCGGCAACAGCCTTCTCGGCAGCCTCGCGGGCAGCATCGTCCTCATAGACCTTGGGCAGACCCTGAGCGTTGTAGGTGCGCATGGCCTGGAAGGTAAACTCGTCGACATCGGCCGTAAGCAGCAAGACATCGTATCCTCGAGCAAGCACGCCCGTCACCACGGGCATCTTGGCCAGGCGCTCGCGAGAATCACCGGCAGCATAGTAGATGGCCTTCTGGTCTGCCGGCATGGCCTTGGCATACTCGGCCAGCGTGACCATCTTCTGCTCTTTAGCGCTGTAGAACAGCAGGAGGTCGGCAAGCTCATCGGCCTTCATGCCATAGCTCGAGTAGATGCCGTACTTAAGGCCGCGGCCAAAGTTCTCAAAGAACTTCTCGTAGGCCTCGCGATCGTTATCGCGCATATCCTCGAGGTCGGAAGAGACCTTCTTCTCCACGCGCTTGGCAATGGCACGCAGTTGACGATTTTGCTGCAGCGTCTCGCGGCTGATGTTAAGGGAAACGTCGGCAGAATCGACCACGCCACGCACGAAGTTGAAGTAGTCGGGCAGCAGGTCGGCGCACTTCTCCATGATCAGCACGTTGGAGCTATAGAGCGCGAGGCCCTTCTCGTAATCCTTGCTATACAGGTCAAACGGTGCACGACCGGGGATAAACAGCAGCGCATCGTACTCGAGCGTGCCCTCGGCATGGAAAGAAATGGTACGCGCAGGGTCCTCGAAATCATGGAACGTGCTCTTATAGAACTCGTTGTAATCCTTCTGATCGACCTCGGAGGCACGCTTCTTCCAGATAGGAGTCATAGAGTTGACGGTCTCAAGCTCCTGATAGTCTTCCCACTCGGGCTTGTAATCGTCGCCGGCGTCCTCGGGCTTAGGCTTCTCGCGATGCTTGGTGACCATCATCTGGATGGGATAGCGCACATAGTTGCTGTACTGCTTGATTAGGTTCTTGAGACCCCACTCAGACAGATAGGTATCAAAGCCCTCGCCATCTTCGCCGCCCTCGTCCTCGCGGATCGTCAGGATAACGTCGGTACCGTGGTTGGCGCGCTCGCCGGGCTCGATGGTATAGCCCTCAAGGCCATCGCTCTCCCACACGTTTGCCTCGTCGGAACCAAAAGCGCGGCTCACAACGCGCACGCGGCTCGCCACCATGAAAGCGGAATAGAAGCCCACGCCAAACTGGCCGATGATGTCCACATCGCCGCCCTGGCTCTCGGCGTTCTCAGTCTTGAACTCCTGGCTGCCGGAGTGGGCGATGGTGCCCAGGTTCTTCTCCAGCTCCTCTGCGGTCATGCCAATGCCGTTATCCGAGATAGTGAGCGTGCGATTGTCCTTATCAAAGGAGACGCGGATGGCAAGATCGGCACTGTCGATATCTACATCGTTATCCGTAAGGCTCTTGAAGTTGAGCTTGTCCACAGCATCGGAAGCGTTGGAGATAAGCTCGCGCAGGAAGATCTCTTTATTGGTGTAGATGGAGTTGATCATCAGGTCGAGCAGCTTTTTGCTCTCTGTCTTGAACTTGCGCATATACGCATCCTTTCGCTTTAATGGCGCCCAAAAACAGCCCGCCAAGCGGGCCGCATCAGACCTCATACGTTGAGACTTAGATTTTATATCCCAACATCGCGCATATATACGTTGTCGTTCTATTTTTCGTATAAAGCGGGGAGCGCGACTAGCTCCAAAGCGAAGGGTCCTGCACGGGGAAGAGCACCGTGATGGTTGTTCCTTGACCAAGCTCGCTTTGCACGTCAATCTGCGCATGGTGAAAAACAGCAGCATGCTTGACGATGGCGAGCCCCAGACCCGTGCCGCCGCGCGCCTTGGATCGGCTTTTATCCACACGGTAAAATCGCTCGAAAATCTTGCCACATTCCTCAGGAGCGATGCCAATGCCGGTATCCTGCACGCGCACGTACGGGCGACCCTCGTCATCGACGCCGCAATACAAGTTGACCGAACCGTTCTCGCGGTTGTAGCGGATGGCGTTGTTTGTCAGGTTGTAAATCATTTCGTCAAGCAGACGCGGAAGACCAAAAACAATCGCCGGACCCGTATCTTGCACCAAGGTAATACCGTTCGCATCCGCAACCGATTCCAAGCGCTGACAGACCGCGTCCACGGCGCGCGACAGGTCAACGGGCTCGGAGGCGCCCAGAACGCTCTTCGAGACGTCCGCATCGCCGTGCTCGGCCTCGTCGAGACTCGAAAGGGTCAAGATATCGTTGACGAGTGCCGCAAGACGCGTAGCCTCGCTATGGATACGACGGCCAAAATCTCGCTGGTCGTCCTCGCTCGCCACCAAACCGTTTTCGATCAGCTCGGCGTAACCCGAAATGGTCGTGAGCGGCGTTTTGAGCTCATGGGTCACATTGGCCGTAAACTCGCGACGCATACGGTCGTTGTCCGCCAAAACGCGCATCTGACGTTTGAGCTCTTGGCGCTGCGATTCGATACGCTCGAGCATGGGGATCATCTCGGCATATGCCGCGTCAGCATTTCGACGCGGATGATCAAGGTCCACCTCGCACAACGGCGCGATAATAGCCCGCGACTCACGACGAGCCACAAAAAACAGGCCGACGATGCAGACAAGCGCCATGACGAGAATGGGGCCGATCACCGAAAGCAAAACGGTCAAAAAGCCCGACTGCGCCTGTGAAAGGCGCACCACATGTCCATCTTCCAGGCGCTTTGCCTCGTAAAGCATGACCTCGCCCAAGGTTGAGCTCGAGCGCTGAGAAGAGCCCCTACCCTCCTTGAGCGCCTGGGAAATCTCGGGGCGATCCTTGTGATTGGGCAGCATCGCAGGCGACTCTTCGCTGTCATAAAGAACAAAGCCATCGGCATCCACCAACGTGACGCGTGCGTTTTCGATATCGAGATGGCGAAGCATCGATATTTCGTCTTCGGAACCGTCAAGTGCCGCAGCCACAACGTCCAGTTGGTTGGAAATCCCCCCGCGTGTGAGGGTCGCCAAGCGATTTTGGATAAACGCCGTTCCCACGCCCGTAAGCGCCACGATGATCACCATGGCGATGACAAAGATGGTCCCAAACACGCGCTTGGAAAGCGACCGGTGCGATTCCGCAGCTATTGCCGCCATATTCGACTACGCCTCGTGTCCGGCAAAGCGATAACCCACACCGCGCACCGTCTCGATGCAGGAGGCATGGTCGCCCAACTTTTGGCGAAGCGTCTGGACGTGCACGTCGACCGTACGCGAGCCGCCGTCGAAGTCCCAGCCCCAAACGCTTTGCAGCAGGGCCTCGCGTGAAAAGACAATGCCGGGCTTGCGCATAAGGTACTCAAGAAGATCGAACTCACGCAGCGTGAGCTTGATCTCGTTGCCATCGACTGCGACCTCGCGGCGACTGGGAGACAGCGTGATGCCCTGCGAGGACAACGTGTCACTCACCTTCTTGGTCATACCACCGCGACGAAGCAGCGCACGGCAGCGACTGGTGAGCTCCATGAGCGAGAACGGCTTGGTGAGGTAATCGTCGGCGCCGCCATCGAGGGCAACAACCTTATCGAGCTCGGTATCCTTTGCGGTGAGCATCATGATGGGGACCGTTGCGGTCTCGGAATCGGCACGAAGACGGCGCATGATCTCGAGGCCGTCGGTATCAGGCAACATAATGTCCAAAAGCACGGCGTCGGGCACACGACGCGCAACCGCCGCCTTGAACTCGCTATCGCACGAGAACCCTTCTGCCTCGATACCTTGCTGTTTGAGTGCATACAGGGTAAGCCCTCGGATGTTATCGTCGTCTTCCACGTAGTAAATCATGAGGTACTCCTCCCCGTTTGCATCTGTTTGCCATCATACACCGGCAGCACGCGCTGTCGTGTCGTATCAGCCGAAGCGACCCGTCAGATAATCGGCCGTGCGCGAATCCTTGGGCGCACGGAAAAGCTCAGCCGTGGGAGCGTGCTCGATCAGCTCGCCCAGCAGGAAAAAGGCCACCGAGTCCGAAATGCGCGAAGCCTGTTGCATGTTGTGCGTGACCACCACGAGCGAGTACTTCTCGCGCAGCTCGCATGCAAGCTGCTCGATCTGCACCGTCGACACGGGGTCGAGAGCGCTCGTGGGCTCATCCATAAGCAGGACCTCGGGCTTGACCGCAAGGGCGCGTGCGATGCACAAGCGCTGCTGCTGGCCACCGGAAAGGCCCAGGCCCGAAGACTTGAGCTTGTCCTTGACCTCGTCCCAAAGCGCAGCAGAGCGCAGCGACTCCTCAACGATGCCGTCAAGCTCGGAGCGACTCTTGATACCAAGGCCGCGCGGACCGTAGGCCACGTTGTCGTAAATGCTCATAGGGAACGGATTGGGGCGCTGAAACACCATGCCCACCTGCTGGCGCAGGCGCGTGACGTTGTAATCGCGATAGATATCACGGCCATCGAGGGCAATCTCGCCCTCAACACGACAATCCTTTACGTAATCGTTCATGCGATTGAGGCAGCGGAGCAGAGTCGACTTTCCGCAGCCAGAAGGGCCGATGAACGAGGTGATCTCGCGTTCGCGAATGTCGATATTCACGTTTTTCAATGCCTGATGATCGCCGTAAAAAAGGTCGAGATGCGACACCGACATGCGCACCTCATGCTGAGGCAGCTGCGCAAAGACCTGGGGCATTTCGCCCATCATTTCGCGCTCATGCGCCTCCTCGGCCGCCAGGGCCATGGCATCTGCAGAATCAAGGCCAATCTCGGCAGACGCTACATCAACAGCAGGTTCACTCACGCGCGATACCTCCCCAATCATTTCTACGTTACCTTGCCGATAGTACGCATACGCTTTCATGACGGAATAAACGATATGTCAGGGAATCGTAAAGACGCAGGTTGCGAGAGGTTTTGGCTCCATGCAGGCTTGGAGAGGGGCCCGGGATGTCGAGCCCCACATAAGCTTGGCACCAATTGCCGTCCAGCCCACCTCGGTTGGGTCGGGCGGGCGGGCCTATATATCATCCTGTACTCAAACATACTCGAGGGGTCTCCCGTTCAAAATGAACGGGAGACCCCTCTGCGTAACTGCGCCAGGACGATATATAGGCCCGCCCCGACCGACCCAACCGTCCCCTCCACGTCAATTGCAGCTATACTGGAAGCCGTTGCGCGATTGCGCTGGCATCACCCTCCAACACTAAATGAAAGCGAGCGATTGTGAGCACCCGCCATAACGCCCTGAACCTTCGTCTCTCCGCCTTTATAGCGGCACTCCTTTGCGCCTTGTGCATCACCGCCATGCCTGCAGTAGCGCTGGCAGACCAACCCGACACCGATATCATCTGCGGCACCGCCGAATCCGAGCGGCAGGACGTCGCGGCGGACCGTCCCGACATCTCGGCACGTCACGCCATCGTCGTGGGCAAAGACGGCACGGTCTATTACGAGCGCGCGGCCGACGAGCAGGTGAAAATCGCCTCGATCACCAAGGTCATGACCGCCATTGTGGCACTCGACAACGCACCGCTCGACACCACCGTCACCGTCGATCACGCCGCCGCGACCGTGGGCCAGTCCTCGGCAGATCTCAAAGAGGGCGACACCATGACGCTCGAGACGGCGCTGCGCGCACTCCTTATCCCCTCGGGCAACGACGCCGGCATGGCGATTGCACGCTCGATCGGCGCGATTATCGACCCCTCCTCCGACGACCCCTACGGTGTCTTTATCGACGCCATGAACAAAAAAGCCCAGGAGCTGGGCATGGACAGCAAATTCACCAACCCCCATGGCCTTGATTTCGACGGCTGGGAGGGCGATATGCACTCCTCTGCACGCGATGTCGCAACCATGTTCGCCTACGCTATGAGCAACGATGACTTCCGCTCACTCACCTCTTCCACCGACAACGTGGCACACGTCACCGGCGCCGACGGCACCGAGCGCGAGATCACGATGATCGAGCGCAACAAAATCTTGGGCACAAACGGCAACATCGGCGGAAAAACAGGTGGCACCTACGAGGCCCTGCAGTGCTTTGTGGGCGTGTTCTCGCGCGATAACGGCGGTGAGATCTACACCGTCGTGCTTGGGTGCGACGGCGACGAGGTGCGCTTTGCCGACACCCTCACCCTCGCCAACTGGTATTACGACCACATCGTCGACTACCCTGCCGTCACCTCGAACGTGACCGCCGCCGATGGCCGACAGCTCGTAGCGCGCGCCACCGATTCCGACTGGACCGATAAGACCATCGACGTCACCGCCGAGGACCCTACGCAAACGGCGCAGATATTCAGCCTCGCCGGAGAGGTCGAACAGAAACTCGACCTCAAGACGCTCTCGGGCGACATCAAGCGCGGCGACGACGCGGGCACCCTTACCCTTGTGCAAGATGGTCATACCGTTGCCACCGTCAAGCTCGTCTGCGCTCAAGACCAGGCGGCGCCGAATCCTTTGGAATGGTGCCTGGTCCAGCTCGACCGCCTCTTCCGCCTGGTAACGGGACAGCCCCAACAAGCTGAGTCCAGTCTTGTCGCAACGGCCCCCTCTCCCCTGGAGATCGACAGCACAAACTAGAGTGTCCCGGCGCATCGATACATGATGAGAGTCCGCGCAGGACCACAGTCTTGCACGGACTCTTTTACAACCGCGATTTTGGACGGGAGGGCAGGGGCTCCGAATCCTATCGCAGCGTCTGTTCAATCTCGAAAAGTGCCTCCAGGCGCTCGGTGGCCTCCTGCGGCGCCAGGTACGCAGCGCCCAGACAAGGAGCAGAGCTATAGCGGCCATGGAAATCGCTGCCGCCGGTAATGAACAAGCCAAAACGCTCCGCAGCCTCAAAGGCCTGGGCAACGTCTTCTGGTGTATGCGAAGGATGATATGCCTCGATGCCCATAAGGCCGCAGGGAATCAGATCGGGAATGGCAGACCACGAGTCTTTTTGCCCCGGATGGGCGAGTACCGGTACGCCGCCCTGCTCGCGAATGGCGCGCACCACCTTTTTGACCTTGGGGTACTCGATAGAACGCGCGGCGATGCCGTCTTTCTTGAAGAACACATCCCAGCAGAACTGATAGTCGGGATCGTTTTTAGGGCGTCCCGTCAGCGCCTGCATGATATGCGTCTTGTAGACGCTCGTGCTTTGGCCAGCAACCTCGCAAACCTCATCGATGGAAAGGCGCTTGCCCGAGAACTCAACGTCCGCCTGCTTGAGACGCCAAGCCTGCCACAGGCTATTCGCCGTGCGCAGGTACTGCGTTTGGGCCACGATGCGCTCAAGCGGACCCGATCCATCGGATGTAGCCTCAAGGCCATACGCCAGGATGTGTACCTTCTTGCCGGTCTTGGGGTTGATAGTAGAAACCTCACACCCCGCAAGCACCGGGAAGTCGAGGGCGCATGCTCGATCGCGAATGTAGGACAGCTGAGACACGCTATCGTGATCAGTGATGGCCAGACGCGCCAAACCGCAAGCACGCGCCTGCTCGATAAGCTCGTCTACTGTATATTCGCCATCCGAGAACGTCGAATGGGTGTGCAGATCCCATGAGCCCTCAAGGCAGCGATTATCTGCCTGCTGCGGCTCGTGATACGGAATGGCAGCAATCGCCGCCGCGGTTCCCTTAAGCGCACAAGGCTTTTTCTTAGACATAGAACCCTCCCTCTCGTGATGGTTGAGGCAATCCTACACCGTTGCCGCACACGCAAGCGCATCGATTGACCACACGTCGCAAAAGATGCCGAGCCTACAATCCCATCGTAAGCTTGACGTGCGTACGCTCCATCCCCCGCGCCTCATAGAAGCGATGGGCCCGAGCGCGCCTATCGTTCGAAGTGACTTCGATGCCCTCGCAGCCACATGTTCGCGCATATGCGACCGCCTCCTCAAACAGTTGCCTGCCTCGCCCGGAGCCTCGGTTTTCGGCATCAACCACCAGCTCGCAGATTTCTGCCACCGGACGCTCATGGTGCAGCTGCCGCTCAACACGAACGTTGATAAAGCCGGCGACCTCGTCTTCGTCGACAAGGACAAAGCCACAAAACGCAGGGCTTTCAAGCTGCCATGCAAAACGAGCATCAAATGCTGCACGGTCAAAACAGGTATCTTCGAGCTGGCACAGCAGCTTGTAAACCGCTGCCGCATCGCATGCAACCGCAGGCCGAATCACCATGGCAGTGCCCCCTTATGCGAGCAGACGCTCACGTTCGAATAGGCGAGCGACGGCATCGCCGCCCTCGTCCGGCGTGATAAAGCGCTCGCCAACGCATGTGGGCGAGCCATAGCGCCCGTGATAGTCGCTGCCACCCGTGCACATAAGGCCAAAACGATATGCAAGCTCAAAACAGCGCGCACTCGCCGCGTCGTCGTTATCGGGATGAAACGCCTCGATGCCCATAAGGCCCGCCGTGACCAATGCGGGCACCGCATCCCACGAATTCATCTGCCGAGGATGCGCGAGCACAGGGACGCCTCCCTGCTCACGCGCCGCGCGCACAACTTCAAGCACCTCGGGATACTGCGGGATATCGCGCTCGACGATACCTCCGTCCTTAAATAGCTGCCGATAGATGCGCTGGTACTCGGCATCGCGATAGCACAGGCCCGTCAACGCCTGCATGACATGCTGCTTGTAGACGCCCGTGCTCGCACGCGAAACCTCGAGCACGCTGGCAACCGTAGCGGGATGCCCGCAGGGAGCAACGCCCGCTCGCTCGAGGGTCCAGGCTTGCCACAGCGTATTGGCGCAGCGAAGCGCCAGGGTTTCATCCACGATGCGCTCAAGAGGACCGGAGCCATCGGGGGTAGCCTCGAGCCCGTAGACCAAGATATGGACCTTACGGCCCGAAGCCGCATCGATGCACGACGCCTCGACGCCCGCGAGCACCGGAAAACCCGCCGCACGCGCTTCTGCTCGCACGGACGAGAGCTGTCGCAGGCTATCGTGATCGACCACCGCGATACCCGCAAGCCCCTGCTCTCGCGCCTCGGCAATCAGCTCGCCGACCGTCTGCGATCCATCGGAAAAAACCGAATGGATATGCAAGTCATATGACCCTTTAACAGAGCGCTCGCCCACCATGGATTCCCCCCCCTATCTACGCCTCGACAAAACCGCCCGCCTGCATGTTGTATTCGCGGTCGCAGACACCCTCCATAAACTCAAGGTCGTGGAAGATGCCCAGCATCGTGGTACCTCCTGCTTTGAGCTGCTCGATAAGGTCGCGCACCTTGATCTTGCTCGCATTGTCGAGGCTCGCCGTGGGCTCGTCGAGCAGCAACAGGCGCGGGCGGCGCACCATGGCGCGGGCGATGTTAAGGCGTAGCTTCTCGCCGCCCGAGAACGTGTTGGGATACAAATCCCACAGGGACTTGGGGAAGTCAAAGTGTTCGAGCATGCGCGTCGTTTCTTCCTCAATTGCATCCTCGTCGGCGAATGCCTCGGCAGCGCTCGCGCGCACGATTTCGCGGGCCGTGGTGCGCGGCACGACATCGAGGAACTGAGAGACGTAACCGATCTCGTAATTGCGCAGGTAGATCACACGACGCTCATCGAGCGTTGCGAGGTCGACCGGGCCAAAAGCCTCGGAATCGTACATAATGTGGCCGCTCTCCGGCAGGTTCGTGCGGTAGATGCACTTGAGGATCGTGGACTTGCCCGAACCCGAACGGCCGGTAACGCCCACGAACTCACCCGGCTGCACGCTCAGCGAAATATGTTCACAGCCGCGCACACGACGGTCGGCGGCATGCAGGGTAAAGCCCTTGGAAAGATCCTCGATTGCAAGGAGCGGGCGCGCTTCGGGCTCAACGAATTCGGTCACATCGCCCATTATTTGTCCTCCCATCCGTCCGCATCCGCCACAGTCGCGGGAACGTGGTCGGCGGTCTCGGCGATCGTCGCGGCGTCGGTGGCAAAGCGGGCAGACATGCTCGGCAGCGCCGGATACCACATGCGCGAGACCACGCGACCGTCCACAAGCGTCGCCGTGATCACAGGGTAGGTTCGCTGACCTTCCTCGACCTCGCGAATGACCAAGATATCGGCCTTCTTGCCCTCTTCCAGGCTGCCAATCTGGTCGTCGGCATGCACGGCGCGCGCCGGATTGATAGTGAGCATGGCAAACGCTTCTTCAAGCGGCAGCTTGAAATCATGGTGCAGGGCAAAGGCACTCTGCAGCATTGCCGTGGGATAGTAATCGGAGCACAGCACGCTCGCCACGCCGTTGGACACCGCCTCGCGCGCCGAGAGGTTGCCCGAGTGGCTCTTTCCCAGCAAGATATTGGGCGTTCCCATGACGGTCGACATGCCGCGCTCGCGAGCAGCGCGCGCCACCTCCAGGCTCACCGGGAACTCAGAGATCGTGCAGCCCAGCTCACGCATGAGGTCCAGATGCTCGACCGAATCGTCATCATGGCTTGCAAGCGCAATGCCATTTTCCTGGGCAACATCGGCAAGGTACTTGAGCTGCTCAAAGGAGAGCTTGGGCGCCGCCTGCTGAGCGGCAACGATCTGCGCCGCCTCTTCGTCACTCAGCTCATGATCGCTGCGAACGCTCTTGCGCCAGATCTCGATATCGCGATATTGGCCCTGCCCGGGGGTGTGATCCATGAAGGAGAGTTCGTCCACCTCACCCGAGCGCAGATGTCCCTCGACCTGTTCGACCAAATTGACGTTATCGACCTCGAGGCGCAGGTGCAGGCGATGACGAATCAGGTGCGCGTTACGTCCCTCAGTGCGCTTGCAGCCCGCGATGAGCGCCATGATCTTCTCGGTGTTCTCCCAGCGCCGGACCGGCTTGGTGTCCATGATGTCTTGCGCATATGCCGAAAGCGAGTGATACATGGTGGTAATGCCATGGGCGATGAGCTCGCGCTCGGCCTCGAACAATGCCGTCGAGAAGTCCATGAGCACCGTCGGGCGCGGCGAGATGACGGTCTCGATATAGTCGGAATGGATATCCACAAGACCGGGCGTGACATAGCCACCGTGGGCATCGATGACACCGGCGCCCGCGGCGACCGCATCGAATTTGCCCTGGCGCTGAATCGCGGCGATCTTGTCGTCTTCGACCACAAGCTCGTAACCAAAGAGCAGGCGGTCGGGCTGAACAATGATTCCGTTGCGGATAACGTACATCGGCGAGCCTCCTAAAGAAGCGAATAGACGAGTTCTTGGGTGTAGGCGTGTTGGGGGTCCTGCATGATCTGGTCGGTCAAGCCATGCTCGATAACCTGCCCGTCGAGCATGACGATGGTGCGGTCGGCAAGCAGGCGAATCACGCCCAGGTCATGGCTCACCACGACCATCGACACTCCTAAGTCACGTCGCAGCGACAAGATCAGGTCGAGCACACGC
The DNA here is from genome assembly GCA_934647195.1 of uncultured Collinsella sp. Lineage (GTDB taxonomy): Bacteria > Actinomycetota > Coriobacteriia > Coriobacteriales > Coriobacteriaceae > Collinsella. Next base: position 163,553 of record CAKUFD010000004.1, on the reverse strand, counting down.
GCCTGAACCGAAAGGTCCAAGCCGGTGGTGACCTCGTCCAAGAACAGCAAGGGAGGACGGTTGGAGAGCGCCTTGGCAATCTGCACGCGCTGCTGCATGCCGCCCGAAAACGCGCGCGGAGGATCTTGCTCACGGCGCAGGGGGATGTTCACGCGGTCAAGCAGCTCGCGACCGCGATCGACCATGGAGGAGATGTCGCGGATGCCGGCGGCGATCTGCTTCTCGGCGATATTGGACAGGCTCGAGAAGTTCATGCGCAGACCCAGGTACGGGTTTTGGTAAACCATGCCAAAAATCTCATCGCGAATAAGGCGCTTTTGCTGACGAGAGAGGTCGAAGCAGTTGCCGCTGCCTCCGTCGTATGCAGCGACGCGCATGTCGCCCGCCGTGGGCTCCTGATCGAAATACAGGCACTGCATGAGCGTCGACTTACCCGAACCGGACTCGCCCACAATGCCCAAAATCTCGCCGCGATGCACCTCGAGCGAGATGTCGCGTACTGCGTGCACCGTACCGCATACAGGGCAGATGTTGCGCTCGAGCTTGGCATGCGGGTCGCGGCAGTAGTCACAGCCGGCACCAAAACGCTTAGCCAAATGGCGGACGGACAAAACCGGAGCCTCGTCCTTAAACTCATGATGAACCGTAGCGGGAAGCATCGTCGTGCCTTTACTCATCGCTTCTGCCCTCCTCAAGACGCTCTGCGCAATAATCGGTATCGGAGCACTGCCACGCCTTCTCACCCGTTGCGGGATCGATGGTCTGAGTCATATAGACGCCCGTCACCCCGCAGATGCAGCAGCGCTTGCCCTCAAAGTCCTCTCGCACAAAGGGATAATCGTCAAAGGCGAGCGATGCGACTTTGGTATGCGGCGGCACGGCGTAGATCTTCTTCTCGCGTCCCGCTCCAAACAAAAAGAGGTTCTCGGCATCGTTGAGCTTGGGGTTATCGAAACGCGGAATAGGACTCGGCGCCATGACGTAACGGTCTTGCACCATCACGGGATGGTCCGCGCCGGTGGTGGTGGAGCCGTAGCGCACGATCTGCTCAAAGAGCTCCAGGTAAGCGCCGGTATACTCGGCCTCGGCGTGCAGGCGGCGCGTCACGCTTTCGCGCGCCTCGTAGGTACGCAGGGGCTCAGGCATGGGAACCTGCAGCACCATGAGTTGATCACGGCGCAGCGGGAGCTCGGGGATGCGATGACGACTCTGGATAAGAGTTGCGTCCGCCGTGGCCGTGGTGGTCTCGACGCCCGTGGTCTCGTGCACGAGGCTCCTAATGGACACGGCGTTGACGCTCGCGTCCGAACCCTGGTCAATCACCTTGAGCACATCGTCGGGACCGATGCAGGACAAGGTGACCTGCAGGCCGCCTGTGCCCCAGCCGCGACCGATAGGCATCTCGCGGCTGGCAAACGGCACCTGGTAGCCGGGGATGGCAACGGCTTTCAAAATCGCGCGGCGAATCTCGCGCTTGGAACCCTCATCCAAGAAAGCGAAGTTATAGTTGCGCTGCACAGGAACCGCCCTCCTTCTGCTCCTCGACATGATTCATGGAACGCAGAGCCGCATCGAGCTTGCTTTGGAACGTCACGTAGTGCGGCAGCTTGAGATGGCTGATAAAGCCCGTGGCCTCCACGCCATCGATGTGATAGAGCACGAACTCTTGGTCCTGCGTGGGATAGCGCACATCATCAACGCGCAGCGAATGGTCGAGGACGCTCATGGCGATGGCTTTGCTCTCGTCGCTGCCGGTAACGAGGCCGTAACCCACATCGAGCGCGCTCACGTGCTCGCCTGTCTCGGTAACCTCGTCGTCGGCAATCAGGCTTTCGACCTCACAGACCGGAAGCGCACCCAGATAGTACGCGTCGTCGGCAGAAGCCTGGGCGGGGTCGGCACCGGGAGCATCGATCGTCACCGGCACGCTGCCGCGACGCAGCTCGCCCACCGTGGGATGGGAGATGCCAAAGCCGCAGATAGCAGCATATCCGATGGCGACGACCGCCTGGGTAAGCCCGCGCGAAAGAGCCTGCAGGATAACGCTGCGGGGCGCCGGCGTGGAAAGCGGAGTCTTGGTGATGTCGATGGGTTCGGTATCGTCCACGGCACACGGACGAATCATGCCGATCCGGCGCAGGTAATCGCACACCTTAGGAACGCGATCGAGGGGTGCCGCCTCGGCCACAGCGCGAAAAGCCTCGGAAGCTTCGTCCAAGCGCTCATCGATTGCAGCACGAGCGGCACGGACATCGGCATCTTCCTCCTCGCTCAAATCGAAGTTGATAAGGCGATGGCTGTAATCGCGGGTTGCACCCAAGATCTGACCGCCCTCGATATCTTTGAAGGCCGCGGAGATGCGGCGCGAAACGCGCATCTCGCCCGTATCGATCACGCGCGATGTGTAGAGACGCTCGAGGGTAGAGCGGTAGGCGCGCACCAAAAAGACAGCTTCCTCGATAGAACCCGATGCCTGCTTGAGTGCGATCGCGGCAACCTCGGGAGCCCAAACAGAGCCCTCAGACTGCACCTGCTCGACCGCATGCGGCATGGCCTCGATGATGAGCGCGGGATCAAGCGCACGGCCGCCCGCAACGCGTTCGCGCTCAAGCAGCTCAAGCGACGCGGCGATTGCCTGCTCGCCGCCGGAAACGGCTACATATCCCATGATTCAACCTCCCTGCAAGCGCTGGAACGGGGAACGGCGGCAATATGGCCAAATCCATCCACAAACATCAGGTCGATGCCGCAGGGGAACTCGTCCATGCGCGCAACGCGCGCACGCAATACGTCACCGCGATCGCAGGAGAAGTGCGCGGCGCCATCGATGCCAGGGCCTATGAGTTCCCAAGCGCTCTTGGCGCGCGCATGAGAAGCGGAGCCCACGCGCATACCCTGCGCATCCAGTCCTAAAAGCACGGAGCACTCGACGATAGCCGTTGCACCGCGATGCGGTTGCTCAAGGGTCCCCGCCGTAAGCTCGGCAACCGTACTCGCCGCGTCCTCGCCCCGGAAAGCCTCCGGAACGATCACGCATGCAGCCACGTCAAGCGCCGCAGGCGTCACATGCGTCCGGCTCGCAATCTGCCGAGCGGCGCGCTCGTAGCCCAATGCCACGCAGAAGGTCGTACCGCTATCAAGCAGCATATCGGCCAGCCTCAGCGTCGCGGGGAATACGCCGCAGCGCTTGGCCTCCGCCTCATAGGCATCCGTGACAGACAAGCGGCAAACCTCGCCGGGACGCGCCATGCAGTCGAGGACGGTGCGAAACGTCCCTTGCAGCTCAAAGGCACGCTCGTCCAAAGAGGAGTCGCGGTCGAAAACCTCATCCTGCTCACTCATTTAACCACCGCCTGAACACTCATGCCTTGACCGGACATCTCATCAAACTCGACGCGCGATACATAGGTTCGAGCGTCTTGTGCAACCGCGCGCTCGAAGAGCGCAGCGCGTGCCCCTTCGATGTGACGCTCAAGCTCCGCCACGCAGGCAGGCGCCGGCTCCATCGCATAGGCGGCATCGATCACCGCGAGCGCGCGAGCATGCGCGGCATCGGTTCCCATGAGTACGCCCAGACCGTCCGCCTCGCCAATGCGCACGCGGCTCTCGGTAACAAGCACCTCGCTTAGATAAAAGCGGCTGTTGCGGGCAGTCTCGCGCACCTGGCACATCACAAGGCCCTGGCGCGCTGGCACGATATCCTGGGCAGGCGTATCGGCCTCGACCAGGCTCGCCAGTTCGAGCGCAAGTGCAGGGCCGCCCTCAACCAGGACCTCGGTCCTCTCTCTTCTTGTTAGCATGCAAATCTTTCCTTAGTTATCCGAGTCGATGATGTAGCGACGGCGCAGACGAACCGAAATGAGCTCAAGCGCAAACGACACAGCCAGGCACACATAGACGATCACGCCCACCTCATGCAGGTTGTAGTAGTAGTTGCCCGCCTGATACAGCTGAAAACCGATACCGCCCGCACCTGCAAAGGCTCCCACCGCCACCGCGTTGGCAAAATTGATCTCGAAGCGAATGAACGTCCACGAGAGCAACTTGGTGATGGTAGCCGGGCAAATGGCCTGAAACACGATCTGCCAAAAGCTCGCACCGCTCGCAGAGAGCGCCTCGATCACATCGGCATCGATCTCTTCGATTGATTCGGAGTAGCTCTTGGTGAGGTACGCGATGGAGTGAAAGGAGATTCCCAGCACCGCCGCCTCGGAGCCAAGGCCGATGGCCACCGTGAAGACAAGCACCCACAGGATCGTTGGAATCGCCCGGATGATGGCAACGAACCCTTTGACGGCATTGGAAACAAGCGGGTTCGAAAGGTTCTCAGATGCCGCCAGCGCCAGGAAAAACGAGATGATGGCCGAGATAATGGTGCACAGCACGGTGACCGCAATGGTGACCAGCGTGCTCTCGGCAACCTTTGCCCAGCTAAAATGCGCAGCTCCCAGGGGCGGATCCAGCGCCGGCTGGAACATCATGGCGCAAAAATCAGACCAGGTTTGAGCAATCGCATGACCAAGGTCCACCGCGCCAAAGTCCATGCGCACAAACGCGACGACCGTCAAGAGGCACAGAACGCCCAAGGTGAGCACGACGGAATAGTTGCGCCCCCGGCGGGAAACCAGGCGAATCTGCCCAGCGTGCGTGCGCTCGATTGTGCCGGCTGCAGCAGGAGTCAATTCAAATGTCCCCATTAGATCATCGACCTCCTTGCAGCATTGGAAATCGCCTCGACCACGAGTACCAAGACGATGGTCACAAGGATCACCAGGCCAGCGCAGTCGTAACGGAAGGAGGCGTAGTACAGGTTGAAAACAAAGCCGATGCCCGTGCCGGTGAGCAGGCCCACCAACGTTGCCTCGCGGATATTGGTCTCGACCATATAGAGCGTCCAGCTCATGAGCTCTGCCACGGCAAGCGGCAAGCCCGCCTGGAAGACGATCTGCCAAAAGCTGGCGCCGCAGCTATGCAGTGCCTCGATGGGACCGGAAGGAATCTCGTCGAGCGTATCGAGAAAAAAGCGCGTGATCTGGCCAAACGTCGCCAAAAAGAGCGCGAGGAAACCCGTGAACTCGTTTTGCTTGAACGAAAGAAGCAAAAGCAACGCCCAAGCGATCATGGGAACATTGCGAAAGATATTGGCAAACACGCGAATGACACCGCGCACGGCACCGTTCTCGACGCCCACGCTTGAGCAGCCCAGGACCGCAAGGACGATACCCAGAAGCGCCGCGAGCATCGTGGCGGCAATGGAATCGAACACCGTCGACACCACCTGTGCGGCAATCATTCCCAGCTGGCCAAACGACGATGCCGTGGGACAGAAGTTCCGCAGCATCCATACGATAGCCGCCGGCACCGATCCCAAGGCATAGCCAAAGCTAAAGTCGCTGACGAGCGACGCCACTTCTGCAACAAGGACGATGGCGACGAGCGCCGCGAGCGTGCGCAGCCGGCGCCTCTTGAACCAGCTCAGATCGGGGACCTTTCCCGAACCCACGTCATCATAGGATGCGGCAGACACGGCGCTGCACTCCCCCGCGCTCATCGCAGGGCTCCAGAGGGAACGGCGGACGCCACACCGACGGGCGTGGGCGCCACGGCAGCCTGGGGCTCGGACACCGGAACGGAAACGCGACCTTCTTCATCATCGCCGTAAATCGCTGTGATCATCTGGGGCGTCAGCTCGGCGGGCGCACCCTCGAACACCTTCTCGCCGGCGCGCAGCCCCACGATACGGTCGGAAAATTCAAGCGCCATATCCACCTGATGCAGGTTGACGATGCAGGTAATGCCATGCTGACGCGTCACGCGGCGCAGATGCTCCATGACAGCACGGCTGCTCTTGGGATCTAGGCTTGCGATGGGCTCGTCGCACAAAATGATGCGCGGATCTTGGATAAGCGCACGAGCGATGCCCACGCGCTGCTTTTGTCCGCCCGAGAGCTGATCGGCACGACGATAGGCAAACTCGCCCAGTCCCACTTCGTCAAGCAGCTCGAACGCGCGGAGCTTCTCGGCCTCGCTGTAGAGACCCAACGACCCAGCCACGGCGCCCTTGTAGCCAAGGCGCCCGTGCAGCACGTTTTGGATGGCGGTAAGGCGATACACCAGGTTGTAGTTCTGGAAGATCATGGCGATCTGCGTACGCACGCCACGCAGTTTATTGCGGCGCAGGCGCGTGATGTCCTGCCCGTTAAAGACAACCGACCCCTCCGTGGGCTCGATAAGGCGATTGATGCTGCGCAACAGCGTCGACTTGCCGGCACCCGAAGGACCGATCACCGTGACCAGCTCTCCCGCACCGCAGACAAAATCTACGCCAGAAAGCGCGTGATGCTGCTCCCGTGCGCCTCGTTTGCCCTCGTAACTTTTGGTTAAACCGCTCACCTGCAAAAGAGGCTGTGCGTTCTGTGGCATTCCCATGCCCTCCCATCAACATCGAAGCCGGACGCGGATATTCGCGTCCGGCCCGTTTTAGCAGCGGCGAATCACTTGAGCGACACCGCTCATCTGCGCGCGCAGAGACATGCGTTAGTCAAGTGCGCGAATGGGGTCGTACCAGGAGTCCTCGACCGCAATGAATCCAGCGGTGTCACCCAGGCTCCAAACAGCACCGGTGCCCTCCTTGTCCTCAGGGGCAAAGAGCAGCTCGTCCTCGGAGGTCTCCTTGGAGGTCAAGCCCTTGACGAGCTTGTCGATAATCTCCTGCGGGACCTTCTCGGTGTTGACGGCGATGGGACCGTTGAGAACCGGAGTGGACTGGATGATGCCGAACTTCTTGCCCTGGACGCGATCGAAGGGCTGGGGAGCGTCGGCCTTGACGGAGTAGACGGAGCCGGCGGCGTTCACGGCGTCGCGCTCGCCCTCGGGCACGTCAAGGTAGGTGTCGACGTCAACGTCGTCGAAGGCGGCCACATCGGCATCGCCCTGCAGCAGATTGACGGCAGAGCCGGGGTGAGAGTTACCAAAGAGCACCTGGGAGAAGAAGCCCGGGGTGCTGAGCTCATCGGCAGACTTCACGTCGTCCGGGAACGCCTTCATGATGGCGTTGCACGGAACCTTGAAGCCGGAGGTGGAGGTAGCGGAGACAAAGCTCATGCGCTTACCCTTGATGTTCTTGATGGAATAGCCGGTCTCCTCGGCGCTATCCGCGTACGTGCTCATCTCGGCCTCGGGCACGCAGATGCGGCTGTAGTACTTGGCGCCGTCGAGTTTGCCGTCGGTGTCGGAGGTGGTTACGAGCGGCAGAACCTTGCTGTTCTTCTTCTGAGCCTGGATGAAGCCCTCGGCGCCCATGTTGGCAAGCTGGGCCTTGCCAGAGGCGATAGCCTCGATAGCGACGTTGTAGTCGGTGGTGGTCATGAGCTCGACCTTGACGCCGGCATACTTCTCGAGGACCTTGCCAAACTCCTCGCGGCCAGCATCGAACTCGGAGCTGGACTCATTGGGTAGCCAGACCATAGTGAGCTTATCGATGGAAGCGGCAGCAGCGGAAGATCCTGCAGTTGCGGCACCGCCCTTCTCGCCAGTAGCACCACAGCCCACGAGACCCAGACCGAGGGTCACAGCGCTTGCGCCAAAGAGGCCCAGGAAAGAACGACGGGAAATCTGCTTGTTCACGATATCTGCCACGATTATCTCCTCACATAAGGATTTGGGCCGGAGGGGACTGGCTGTTTGATATGCCCCGCCCGGTGATGACGTGGTAGATATTAGGAAGGTCCGAGGACCGTTTGCGGCACAATAGCCATCGCTTGCCGCATGCTTACGCGCTGATACCCGCCTGTTACGAAGGCGGCTCGAGTTTCTTTACGGAGCAACGGTTTGTAAGCGCATTGGCAACCTTATGCCAGCAAACGGGATATCGTGCTAGAGATCGAGGCTAGACATCCAGGCGATTGGCAAACAGACGTTGGGCGTTATCCCACGCTGCTTGCGCGATGACCTGGGCAGATTCTCCTGTCCGGTCAACACGATCGTTAATAAGGGCCTGCGCCGTAAGGCCGATCATCGCAGGCTCGCACTCAAGGCCGCGAATGGGCTCGGGAGCCATATAGGGACAGTCGGTTTCAAAAAGCAGGCGATCGAGAGGCGTCGCGGCAAATGCTTCGCGAACCTCGGTGTTGCGCTTGAACGTGGCCGCTCCGCCATAGGCGATATAACACCCCAGGTCGCAAAAGCACTCCATCGTGGCACGGTCCTCGCCAAAGCAATGGAGCACGCAGCCCGCCCGGGGCATGCCCACCTCACGCAAGACGCGCTCGGCATCTACATGAGATGTACGCTGCTCGTCAGAAGCTTCGTGACGCAGATGCAGCTCAACCGGCACGTTATACGCGCAGGCAAGCTCCAGCTGCCGCGCCATGCAGGACATCTGCACGTCGTGGTCGCACGGCGAAACGTCATCTTCGGCATCGAAGTGATAGTCGAGGCCAATCTCGCCGATACCCGCGCACAGAGGGTCGGCAAGCGCCGTCTCGACACGCGCATGAACATCATCCGTATACTCAAGCGCACCATAGGGGTGCACACCCGCCAGGTACTTGAGCGCAGGAATCTCCCCTGCCGGCACCGCATCGATAATCGACATGCGCAGCCACTCCGAAAAAGCAGCGGGATCCATCTTGTCGCCCACGGGATCGATGAGCGTCATCAGGGCATCCACGCCAGCACGATGCGCGCGCTTCAAGCACTCAAGCGGCTCTTTGTCCCAAAACGAAAGCAGGTGCGCGTGGGTGTCGTACAGCGGAGCCCAGGGCTCGGGCGCCTCGACGGCCTTCTTCTTTTTGATGAATACCGGCGGGTTGATGCTATCGAACACGGTTGAGCTCCTGAGTAAGTGCAATGAAATCGGCAGTCGCAAGTGTCTCCGCACGCGTCGTGGGCGCGATGCCAGCGGCGGCAAAGGCGGCATCAAGCACGTCCTTCTCAAACCCGTTTGCGCTCATGGAATTGCGGATGGTCTTGCGACGCTGGGCAAAGGCGGCATCGATCACGCGCGCCACCTGGTCCTCATTCACGCCCTCGGGCAGCTCCATGTCTGTGCGATCGATACGCACCACGGCAGAATCGACATGCGGGGCGGGCATAAAGCAGCGCGGCGGCACCTCGAAGCGCCCCGTCACCTTGCCATACAGCCCAAGCTTTGCCGTGTAGCCGCCGTACGTCTTGTTGCCAGGAGCTGCGGCGATACGATCGGCAACCTCTTTTTGAACCATCACCACCGCGCGCTTAAGCGCGGGCATGGTCTGGAAGAACTGCAAGATGATCGTCGCGGCGACGTTATAGGGCAGGTTCGCCACAAAGACCGTAGGCTCGCCTTCCGCCACCTGCGCGATTTGTTCCGGCGTCACTTTAAGGGCGTCACCCATGATAAAGCGGAAATTGTCGGCATCGTACTCGTGCGACGCCAGCACCGGCTCCAGCTCGGAGTCAGCCTCAATAGAGACCACACGCGCCGCCTCCTGAGTAAGCGCCAGAGTGAGGGTGCCGATACCCGGACCCACCTCGAGCACACACTCGCTTCCATCGAGCTGTGCCAGGCTGCAGATACGCTCGATCACATGGTTGTCGATCAAGAAGTTCTGACCCAGGCGATGCTTTGTCGCCAAGCCAAACTCTTCAAGAAGCTCGCGCGTGGCAGAAGCGCTTGCAAGCGGCGATTGCGTCATGAAAACATCCTTATTCTCGTCGGGGTACCGGCGTGGTGCGCGTGTTATTCGGTATTTGCGGCATCTTCACCATGAGGGGCGGAAGGACTCGCCTTCATGGCCTCGATGGTCTTTTCCATCAACTCAGAGAGGTCCCAACCCAGACGCTCGGCACCCTGGGTGATAACGTCGCGCGAGCAGCCGGCAGCAAACTTCTTGTCCTTGAACTTCTTCTTGAGCGACTTGGCCGTTAGGTCATCAACGCTCTTGGAGGGGCGCATCAGCACCGCAGCACCAATCAGGCCGGTGAGCTCGTCGGCAGCGAACAGGACGTTTTCGAGGTCGGAGATGGGCTCATAGGGCGTGCCCGTAAGGCCCCATCCGTGGCTGCAGCAGGCGCGCACCACAACGTCGTCGATACCTGCCTCGCGCATGAGCTGTTCTCCACGCACGCAGTGCTCGTCGGGCCACATCTCAAAGTCCAAGTCGTGAAGCGTACCCACGGTCTGCCACAGGTCGGCCTCCTCCGCGTGTCCCATATCTGCGGCATACCAACGCAAGACCTCGCCCACAATGCGCCCATGCGCCAGATGGAACGGATCGGAGTTGTATTGCTCAAGCAGCTCATAGGCTTCTTGCGGCGAAGGAATCATATGCACTCCCTAGTCTTGGCACGTATCTCGCATGATTTTACTTCTCTTCATGCGAGTGCGCATAAAAAGCGCCCCCGATTGCTCGAGGGCGCGACATCGCGTTATGGCAAACGCCTATGGCGTTTACTTGTCGGCCTGAAGACGCGGGAACAGCGGGTCACCCTTCTCCACGGGAGCGCCGCCGGCAAGACCGCCCCATGCGCAAGCAGCGCGCAGGTCGTCGCACTGGGCCTCATCGGCGCAAGCGATACGACGCAGAGCCTCCGCGCTCGTCTGCGGCATAAACGGTGCCAGCAGGTGAGCTGCGATACGGATCGCCTCGAGGAGGTTGTAGATCACAAACGCCAGCTCGTCGTGTTTGGCCTCATCCTTTGCCAAACCCCAAGGCTCGGAATCCTCGATGTAGTGGTTGGCGGCGTGGATGAGCTCCATCACGGCATCCTTGGCGCCCACGTAATCGACCTTATCCATGCAGGCGGAGTAGTGGTCGTAGAGGCCCTCGGCGATTTGCGCCAGCGGGTTTGCGAACGCAGCAGCATCTGCCGGACGCGCGGGGGCGCAACCGTCAAAGTACTTGGCGCTCATGTTGAGCGAACGGGAAATGAGGTTGCCCCAGCTGTTGGCAAGGTCGGCATTGTAGACCTGCTGCATGCGATCGAAGCTGATAGCACCATCCGTACCCGGAACGACATCGGTCATGAAATAGTAGCGGTAGCCCTCGACGCCAAGCATATCGATGACCTCGCGCGGAGCGATAGCGTTGCCGCGGCTCTTGGACATCTTCTCGCCCTTGCCGGTCTCCTCGTTACGCACCATGAGGAAGCCGTGAGCAAAAACGTGCTCGGGCAGGGCCTCTTCGATAGCCATGAGCATGGCAGGCCAGATCACGCAGTGGAAGCGGATGATGTCTTTGCCCACGATATGGAACTGAGCGGGCCAACGATAGGCGAACTCCGCCTTGGCCTCCGGCGTATCGACGCCGTAACCCACCGAAGTCATGTAATTGAGCAGCGCGTCGAACCATACGTACGTAACGTGCTTCTCGTCAAAAGGAACGGGAATGCCCCAGTCAAAGCTCGTGCGCGAGACGGAGAGATCGTTCAGACCGCCCTCGACAAACGAGCGCACCTCGTTCATGCGGAAATCGGGCTGGACAAAATCGGGATGCTCGTCATAGAGCTTGAGCAGCTTGTCCTGGAATGCCGAGAGCTTGAAGAAGTAGGACTCCTCTTTCACGCGCTCGAGCGGACGATGGCAATCGGGGCACAGGTGCTGACCCTGGCTGCCGTACTCCTCGTCGCCCTTCTCAACCTGCGTCTCGGTGAAATAGGTCTCATCGGGCACGCAGTACCAGCCGTCATAGCTGCCCTTGTACAGGTAACCCGACTCCTTCATACGCTCCCACAGGTACTGGACAGCATCGTGCTGGCGCTTCTCGGTGGTGCGGATGAAATCGTCGTTGGAAATCTCGAGCTCACGCCAAAGATCCTTGAAGTGCGGGGCCTGGCTGTCGGTCCACTCCTGGGGAGTCATGCCGTGCTTTTCGGCAGCCTCGGCCACCTTCTCGCCATGCTCGTCCATACCGGTGAGGAACTTGACGTTATAGCCGGCGGCACGGCGATAGCGCGCCTGCACGTCGGCAAGGATCGTGGAGTACGCCGTTCCCAGGTGCGGATCGGCGTTCACGTAGTAGATGGGCGTGGTGATGAAGAAGGAGGGCTTGTCTGCCATAGATGAACCTCTTTTACGAACGTGCGGCGGCGTATGGTGCCCCGCAGGCGAATGAGCCGCAGGTCATTGTAGCGCAAAGTGCAACGTATGCGCAGGTGCGGATGGTGCTGAACAAAAGCTCTAGCGCGCGTCGGCGTCCTGTTCTTCCTGCATGGCAAGCACGCGCGCGTACACTTCGCGCTTGCGCAGGGAGTACTTTTGCGACAGACGCTTGGCGATAGCAGAGGCGGGCTCCCCCGCCTCAAGGGCGCAGGCGATATCTGCCGCGAGGAGTTCCTGCTGATCGGGAGCATCCACCTGCACCGCAATGCCCGTCATCTCATCGGAGGCGGGAGGTGCCACGACAATGACCATCTCGCCGCGCATCTCGCCGCGCGCAAGCACCGTTTCTAGCAAGGCGGGGGCAACGTCGCGCAACACCTCTTCGTGCAGTTTGGTGAGCTCGCGGCAAAGCGCCACTTTGCGTTTAGGGAACACCTGAGCTATCGCCTCGAGAGAAGCGGCGGCACGGTGGGGGGACTCATAAAAAAGCAGAGCGCCAGGAACGCCTGCAAGCTCGCGGAGGCGACGAACCCGCTCTCCGTGCTTGCGCGGCAAGAACCCCTCAAAGAAAAAATGCTCGCAGGAGATACCGCTCGCCACCAGGGCGGTCACGCAGGCAGAAGGACCGGGAATCACCTGCACCTCGACGCCCGCATCGCGGGCAGCATCAACCAGCACCTGACCTGGGTCGGAGACGCTCGGCATGCCTGCGTCCGAGGCAAATGCCAAGGTCTCGCCCACCAGCAGACGGTCAACGAGCTCGGGGGCGCGCTGCGCGATAACGTTCTCGTCACAGCGAACGAGCGTCTTGGAGATACCCAGGTGAGCCAAGAGCTTGGACGTCACACGCGTGTCTTCGCAGCAGATGGCGTCCGCGGCACGAAAGGCCTCTGCCACGCGCGGGCTCATATCGCCCAAGTTACCGATGGGCGTGCCCACCATATACAGGCATCCGCTCATACGATGCGCTACCTCTCCTCTTTGCAATTAGTCGATCATCGCGCGCTCAAGCGGCGCAAGTGCCGCGCGAGCATCCCATGCAGGAATGCGCTTCTCGGTCTTCCATGTCTGGAAATACCAGCCCCATGCGGTGTCGAAGCTCGCCAGCTGGCTCGATACGAACACACGCTCGTAGGCGGCACGGCCCTCGGGGGTCATACTCGCGCTCGAAAGCACGGCTGCCGCCGACCACTCGCCCACCAAGATGGGAAAACCGGTAGAAGTGGCTTCGCGCAAGAGCTTCCTGTTGCGCGCAATCGCCTGTGATATGCCCTTGGGCGACGTAATGTCGCAGGCGGATTCATCGCGATAGTGATACAGGTGGAGGTCCATCACGACGTTTTTGTACTTGCCACCGCGCATGAAGCCCTTCCATAGGTCCGGGTGCCCCGAGGCGGAAAATATCACTGCTTTTTCCTCGGGCATGTGTGCGCGCACGAGCGCATAGGCATCGCGATAGAAGTTACGCAGGTAGTGAGCGGGAATGCCGTCCGTCATGGTAAAGATGTTCTTGCGAACGCTCACCACGGGCGAATCGAGCAGCTCGATTCCCAACAGGGACGCAGCGGTGCCATAACGAGCAGCGAGCTTCTCGAGCGTAGTGAGCGCAACATGGCGACCATTTTTAGAGGAGTGCCAGTCGGCCGTGCTCTCGGGGGTCGTGGGGCTCTCGTTGGAATCCCCCTGGCCACCCGGCACCGTTGCCAGGGAAAGCAAGACGCTCAGCTCGTATTTCTCGGCCCATTCGATCGCACGGTCCACATAGTCGATTGCGGGAATATTTGCGAGCGCATCTTCCTGCGCACCAAAGACATGCCAAGGCACCGGAATACGCACCGAGTTGAAGCCGATTGCGGCGATGCGGCGAAAATCGTCCTCGGTGATGAAGGTCTCGAAGTGATGGCGCAGACGCTCGCTGTACACCGCCGGGCCCAGCGCGCGCTGCAGCTCGACCTCGTTGGCGGCACCCGTCGCTGCAAAGAGCGAAGGCGAGACCCATGTCTCGGGAATAAACCAGCCGGAAAGGTTGACGCCGTGAATTCTCTCTGCCATACCGACCCCCTATCGAACGGAGCGATAAAAAAAGCGTCCGGCTCGATGCCGAACGCTTTTAAAGTTTCGAAGGGTGGCCAGAGGGGGAGTCGAACCCTCGACACGCGGATTTTCAGTCCGCTGCTCTACCAACTGAGCTATCTGGCCACTATGTCTGTCGCGAACGACAGCTCGATTACTATACCAAATCGGAGATGAGGGTCAAGCGGCAAAATCCAACTTTTTTGAAAAATGCCCGTCATGGGGTTCCGCATTCGTGGGACAGGCAGAAATCCTCTAGCCCTGACCTGGGAACTCTTTGTCCGACACGCGTTCGATCACCAAACTTGCTCCAGGGCAAAAAATTAGACGCCCCGGTTTCACCTCCCAGCAGACGCGCAACATGGCACCGCTGCAATCCAGAAAGACGATATCAAGGTCTCGTTTCATAAACCACGTGTGCACCGAAGGGCAACGAGGAAAGACCATGACAACCCCGCCGGCACGCGTGCCCGCCCGATAGGCGGGGGCAAGCAGGCCCAAAAGGCGCTCAAAAAAGGTCTGCGCTATAACGATGCGCATATCCTCCCAACCAAGAATGCGCAAAACCAAGTCAACTTCCTGCAAAAGCGAATCTGCCTTTGCTTGCTTTTGAAGCAACTTCACAAGACCACCCCCGGCCTCCACGGGTCGATCACCACTATCCGTTCGTGCGAGAGCTGCAGAGGCGAGCCCAGTGCAACGCCTGCAATCATGATGTTTTGCGGCCAGGGCTCGAAGGTCATCTCGCAGTGATACCGCTGCGGAGCGGCGACGAGCGAGAGCAACTCCGTGCCCGCCACGTCATCGGCCTCGTTTGTCACCGTCACCCGCACCGGGTAAGGGTCCATCGCCTCTTGCAATGCGAATTCCACCGCTGCGGTTTTGCCCAAGGTCGCATCACCCTGGGGAGAAACCCCTTGTGCCAGCACGACATCTGGCGCCACCCGATCAAAGCGCGCCACCGCGCAGGCAAACTGCATGAGGTTGTAGACGATGAGTGCCAAGATGATCATGACCGGGGCCACCACCGCCATCTCGACCGTCGCCTGCGCGCAGCCCTCTCTCAACATGCGAAGCATCATTCCCCGCCCCCGGCAGCGTCCACGATGTCGCGCAAACGTATCGTGAGCGGAATCGACCCACCGCCAGGAAGAGGGATCTCCGCGATTGTAAACTCCTGCTGCGCGATGTACTCCCCCACTTGATAGCCCAATGCTTGCATAAGCGCCTTTGGGTCCGTCGAACTCAAGGGAATCGAACGCACTGCCTGTTGGACCTGCGCCACGGCGGGAACATCGGCCTTCTCGATCACCTTGGCCGAATCGACGAGCACCGGCTTTCTAAGGCTCAAGTCCACCGGCTCTAAATCCAATGCGTGGACGGCATCGGTCAGGCAGCTTTTAAGCCAAGAGCCAACCGGGCCAAGACCCATCCCATCGAGCTTGGAGGTCAATCCGTCGAACACCGAGTTCAGCCCCGAAGCCATATCGCCATATGAAACGAGCAGGCTCCCCCACAGGTCCATAACGCTCCCCACAAGACCCACCGGTCCTTGATCCGTGCTTCGCTCTTTCACCGTGGAAAAGAACTGGGAGAGTACATTGTTCTCCCGCGTTGCCGGGTCCTGTGCCAACGCAGATGCGGAAACGGCAGCGCGCGACCCCAGCGAAGGACTCGCCGCAAACGAAGTGCTAAGTGCATCGGGAACTTCAATCTCACCGCAGGTGACCGCCGCCACGCAGCCAAATCGCCCAGGCGGCGCAATGCGGGGACGCTTGGAAGAAAGCGCTTGGAGTGCTTCCTCGAACGAATCCCCCGCTTCTTCCGCCTGAGTTTGTGCCTTTTGCTCCAGCGCGAGCTCTCGATTTCGACAGTCAACGTATTCGTTGAGCGCAAGGGTGAACTCACGCAGATGGTATTCGTATCCGTTGTCGATGGAGGTAGAAGCCGCAGGAGTCTTCCCCAAATCGCTCGTGCCAAAACGGCACGTTGCGCACGTGCGCACTTGGCCGCCGTCCGCCGCCGATAGCGAAATGACGGGACCTGCCGCCCCCGTTGCACCAGGACAGGCGACACCATAGTGGATCGTCCGCCCCTCGGGCTCGTACGTCGTGGGCCACAGAGCCTGGGTATACAGGGTCGTCTGCATGATCTCCTGCTTGTTTCGCGGCAACAGTGGAACCGTGGAGACCACGCTCCCGTTGTACTCGACAATCTGGGCGGGCTCAAACGCATCGAGCGCATATCGATAAAACGCACTTCTCGCTGCAGAATCGACCGCTGCTTCAACGCTCGTGCCTTCGGGCCTCTCATGGTCCAAGCGCCACTGGTAATAAGTCTTCGTGCGAGCAATGCCAACCTCCGGGCTCCACGCCACGCTCGAGGCGTAGTCCGGGTTCTGCTGAGGCGAAAGCCCCGTCAAGTTTGACGCGCGTTCCTGCATGTTATGACCCTCGCGGCCGCAATCGGCAATCCAGGCTCGCTTCTTTGCCTGCGCCGTCTCACGCGAAGCCTCCTCAAGCTCCGTCGCGGTCTTATCCAGCTCAGAGGCTGCCCCGCTCAATGCCTCGAGATTAACGCCCTCGCCTTCAAGCGCGGGAAACTCAGACGCCGAGGCGAAGGGCACCGCAAGCGCCGTACCGGCATACGCCATTGTGTCCGTCTTGCTCTCCGCACACAGGCGCGTTGCATTTGCCGCAACAAGATACGGCAGCGATGCTTCAAGCGTCTTGAGCCCCTTGGAAGCGGAGCGCGCGAAATCGTTTCTCATATCCAGGATGCGTAAACCCGCATCGATCGCCTTCACCCCCTGAGAGCGAGCCCCCGGCACGAGCAGCGCGATAAGCCCCGTTCCCGTTACCGCAAGGCCAGCGAAACCCAGACTTGCAATACTTGCATCGACCACTGTTGCCGCCGTGTGATACGACGACACGACATTTGCCCCCGCAAGCGCCGCCCCATCGGCAACCACCTGCACATCCGCGCTGCGAGATAGGCTCCACACCGCCGAGACGGCCGAGAACAGCAAGGCCAGTACAACGAGCATCGCCACTGCGGACGCCATCGTCGTATAGGCGCCTTCCTCCGTGATGAACAGGTCGATTGCGCACAAATCGCTCCGCGAATCAGCATCTGCCCGCCCCTCACGCTCCCCATGAGGAAGCCCACGATTCGTAGTCACCCTCCAACCATTCCGGGCGCGACGCATATGACACCTCCACTTCAATCGCCACGTTTCCCTGGGCGTCACCTGCCGCAAACGCGCTCACAAACGCACCGAGAATCGGCAAGGGCTTGGCAACGCCGCGAATCTTCACGCGCGAGGCTCCTTCACCAGCCGCATGCCCGAACTCGATATCCCACGAGAGGGGGCCTCCCTCGTGAAAGATGGACACGTTGGGTACGGCCTGAAGCCTGCGAAGCACAAACGCGCGGCACGCTTCATCGGTATCTTCCTCCGACGTGGTCATGAGCCGTGCCGCACTCGACGCAGCCGATTCCATAACCGCTCGCGTATACAGCAGGCACACTGGCTGGATCATCAGCAGCAAAAGAATGAGAAACGAGGGCAACAGCAGCGCAGCCTCCACCGTCGCCTGAGCGGAACACTCACGCACCACCTCAATACAGGGAAATATCGATGAGTCCTCCCGGGTCGAAGCCGTGCGACGCCGCCGCTTCCACCAACGCTGCCAAGGTCCCATCCTGCCCCGCACGCCACAGCATCCCCAACGCCAAGACAATCGCCAGAAGCGCAAGCACCGTAAGCGCATATTCCAGCGTCGCCTGCGCCGATGTCTCACAAAGCATTTCGCCGTGGCACTTTGCTCCGCATGATGGCCACCCCGCTTCATCCATATGCACCTCACCCCGCGCTCTCTGCCGGCAGACGCACGATACGCATCGTGCTGGCAGCACCGTCCTCGGCGCTGGTGACATAGATGATGTCGACCCATGTTTCGGACATAACGATGCCGCCCCACACATTTCCCTTGATGTCCATGTAGCCGCTGCACATAAGCCTGCCTGCGCCCTGTGCCCGATACGCTTCGAGCACAGCTGCCGTACTTTGCGGCAAGTCAGTCTCTTCCCGCCAGATCACCGCGCGCGATTGTCCCTCGGCGTCAATCGGTTCCGGTGCCTGCAAATCATCGAGAAACGCCGCACGCGAGCTCTCTTTCGTCTGGGCGTTTTGAACTTCCTGCACCGTCTGTCGTTCTTCTTCGGAAAGCTCAACACCGGCAGACAAGGGTCTCTCGCCTTGCTGCCGCACAACCAAAAGAAGCGACGCCGCGACCAGCGCCAATGCAAGTGCAATCCACAGGATGCGACGAGAAGCCGACCTCATGATCTACAGACTGTTGATTCCCGATGCGATTGCATCCCACAGTTCGGTCACCTTGCCGCGAAACGCGACGATGGCCAAAATGGCAATCACCACCAATACGCCAACAAGAATGGCATACTCCGTCGTCCCCTGCGCGCTCTGTTCGTCCGCAACGATACGTGCCGTCTTCGCGCCCTTCCGCACCAAGAAATACAGCCTTTGCCCCATGCTCTCAAACCAGCGCTTCATCTCTTTCCCCCTTAGATCATTCCGCTGGCAGCAAGCAGCGGACCCAATATGGACAACAACAAGGCGGGCAATATCAGCGTCCCCGTAGGCACAAGCAGCTTGACAGGAGCACGTTCTATCTGGCGCTCGACATCTGCCCTATGAGCGCTTCGCATCTCGATTCCCTGGCGAGCGAGCGTATCGGCCAGAGGAGCGCCCAGCACATGGGCCTGCCCAACCGCCGCGGCAAACGACTCAAGCTGACGCACATGCGTCACCCTGGCAACCTCGGCAAGGGCATCTTCGCGCGAAGCCATACCCGTCTGCCAGCACATGCGAGCACGAGCCAGTGAACGCGAAAGCAAGCCTGTCTTATTTGCGCAGTACATGTCGAGCGCGGCATCAAAAGAAAGTCCCGCTAGCAAACCCAAGCGCACGATGTCCGTCATCTCAGATACGTCTGAAAGCGAGGATCGCTCGCCATCCTCACCACTTTTCATAGACGCCGCACGCTTTCCACGCGCGATGGTCCTCGAGCGCAAAGCCAGCAGCTCCCCATGAGCGCCAGGCGGCATAAGGCCACCCGCCGTCCAAGCGCATACGGCCCACGCGCCGCCCACAAGCAGCGACATCGCAACATCCATCAGCATGGCGCCTACACCTCCACATGCATGATCTTTCGAATAACCACCCAGGCGCCAGCATTGAGCGCCAACGCCACAACGATCGACATTGCCCCCACGGTCGTTGCAAGACCCGCCCTGAAATCCGTCGAAAGCAGCGTCAGGAACACGACCATCGCCGCCGGCATCCCCGCAACAAGCCGAGCAGACATGCGCGCCTGCGATGTCTTGACATCCAACATGCGCTTGAGCTCTAGCCGCTCGTGGCACAGCTGAGCCGCCTCGCGTAGCAACTCCCCCAAGGGGGCGCCCGTGCGCTTGGATACTTTGAGGGCCAGAACAACAAGCTCGAGACCGGGAGCATCAAGGCGTTCGAGCATGGCATCGAGCGCCTCCGTCGCAGGCACGCCGCAATCCACCGCAAACGAGACACGCATGAACTCCGTCCGAATCGGCTCTGCCGAGCGCGCCCCGACAAATCGCATCGCCTGTGGAAGCGAGTATCCCGAGGCAAGCGAGATGGCAAGGGAGCCAAAAGCTTCCGGCATGGCAACCTCGAGTTTTCTCGCGCGCTCGCGCAGACGGCGCGAGCGCATAGAGCAAAGGACGACAAGGGGCGCCATCGCAAACAGCACGCCCCACGGCGACCACGCCAAAAAGAGACCGATCGCTCCCGCTGCAAAGAAAGCTAATACAAAAACGCCCAGGCGCTCATCACGCGAATACAACGCAAGGGGACGTCTGCCATGCCACGAGAGCTCTGCGATCTCGTCCACCGCCCCTTCCACCCCTGGAATCAGCCTCGACCTCCGCACAGGGCCAAACGACCCTAAAGCCCGACACCGCATGCGCAGCGAAGACGGCCTCGACCCCAATCCGACAGCAGACTCACCGGCAGCCGCCGCGAGCGCCATCCATACGCTTAAACACACGAGGACTCCGCTTCCCGCGGACACAAGGCCCTCCATCGCTCGACCACCTCCCGAGCAATCGCGCCAGAGCGCACTCCCTCCGCAATGAACGGCGGCTCGCGTAGGAGCGACCAGGTCATTGTCGCCGGATCGAACGAGACATACTCCTCTAGCTGCACGCCTCCCTCTGGCGCACGCATCACGCCCGTAAACGACGAGACGAAGCGCCGTCCATCCGGCATGCGCTGCGACATAACGATCCCATCGAGCGCCATGGCGATCTGCTCTTCGATCAGATCGCCCGGAAGATCGACGCCGTAACGGGAAAGCAGCGTCAGGCGCACAATCACCTCGCGCGCCGTGCCCGCATGCAGCGTAGTGAGCGAGCCGTCGTGACCCGTATTCATGGCCTGTAACATGTCAATGCACTCTTCGCCGCGCACCTCGCCCACCACGATACGGTCGGGGCGCATACGCAGCGCATTTGCCACAAGCTGCCTGATGCTCACCTCGCCTTTGCCCTCTATCGACTCCTGACGAGCCTCCAGGCGAACCACATGGGGATGACGCGCGAACTTGAGCTCCGCAGAATCCTCGATGGTCACGATACGCTCACCCAAATCAATCT
This sequence comes from uncultured Collinsella sp., assembly GCA_934647195.1. Classification (GTDB taxonomy): domain Bacteria; phylum Actinomycetota; class Coriobacteriia; order Coriobacteriales; family Coriobacteriaceae; genus Collinsella. The sequence continues at coordinate 142,681 of CAKUFD010000004.1, read as the reverse complement.
CGCAGGAAAGGGCATTGAGCAGTGTGGTCTTGCCCGAGCCCGTACCGCCTGCCACCGCCAGGTCTTGCCGCAACGAAACCGCGCAGGAAAGCAGCTGCGCATACCACGAAGGCAGCGACCCCAGATTCACCAGCTCACCCAAAGAGGTGATCCGGTCGGAAAACTTCCTAATCGTGAGCACCGGCCCGTCAATTGCAATGGGCGGAATCACTGCGTTCACACGATATCCGCTTGGAAGACGAGCGTTCACGATAGGGCTCCGCTCGTCGATGCGGCGACCCAGCGGCGATATGATCCGGTCGATAATCACGCGAATCTGCTCGTCATCGGTAAACACGTCGCGCATCGGATAGAGCTTTCCCGCGCGTTCGAAAAAGATCGAGGCGCAACCGTTGACCATGATTTCGCTCACGCTGTCATCGTCCAGCAGCTCCTGCAAGGGACCGAGCCCCACCACGTCATCGAGAATCTCGCGGACAACCCGCGCTCGCTCTTGCGTCGTCAACGAACCCGCCTCGCGCGCGTTGAGCACGGCCTCGATTGCCGGGCGCAATTCCTCACGTGAATGCTCCGACGATGCAGCCGCAGCCATCCGCGACACCTCGTCATAGCCCACGCGCTCTAGCATCTCCTGCTTCACGCTTCGCTTGAGCTCGGCGTAGCGCAGGGGCGTGGATGAAGAAACACCCGAAGCAGACTCGGCGCGTCGAACGCGATCCAGCACACTCATGGCTTCTCGCCCCGCTGCCTTTTACGCAAAAAGCGCCGATGCCCATGTCCGTTTGCCTGCTGGGCTTGCGCCTGATATGCCTGCTCCCATGCCCCAATATCGCAACCGAGTTCCTTTGCCACACAGCGCACGAGCTCTGTCACGTCACGGGAGAACGCAGACTCCTGTGCCACGAACTCCCCCAATCGGCCGAATGCCTGCATCTGCCCCAGGGCATCGCCGCCTTCGGCCACGCGTGCACGCGAGCGCAAAGAGACCGCCATCTCAAAACGAAGCGCTTGCTCTTCCTGATTTCCCACACGCCCAAATCGATTGAACACCGATGTCATCTTTGTCTTTGCCACACCGATTCGGCTTGCCAGCTCAATCGCGCGCGTCGCCGAAGACGCGCATCCTACCTGCCCGACAACAATGCAGCGGTCGCACTGCGCAACGGCGCAGGCAACAGCGTCGCCCCAAAATGTCGAAGTATCAGCAAAGATGATGTCCGCTTCCTGGCGCAAAAGCACAATCAGCTGCTCGAGGGAGCCCGAAAGCAGTTCGGCGCGCTCGGGCAAAAGCGAAGGCCCCCACAAGGTAACCCCCGGGGCCACGCGCATGGCTGTTGCCTCAGCACCCGCCTCGATCCCCTCGAGGCTACCGTCCCCTACAGCAAGAGAGGCTAGATCGTTTGGCTCATCGACCCCTACCATGTCGTACATATTTCCAAACATCAGGTCCAAATCGAGCACTGCGGCGCGCAAGCCCATCGACGCTGCAACGAACGCCATTGCAGCCGTCAGCGTGGTTTTGCCCACTCCGCCTCTTCCCGATATGACGGCGACAAGCGGGGCTCCGCCGGAGGAAGTAAAGACGGGAGATGCGATCTTCTCCTCAAGAACCGTAGCTCCATGCGCGGCGGGCATCGCTCCCCGTTTGGAATCTTCTTCGTTATCAACCGGATCGGGACCACTGGCCTCCATTTTGGGCAGTGCATCTCCTATCGTCATCTTTTCAAAGGCCGGTACCGACATCGATACCGCCGCGCCACCCGAGGGCTCGTCAGCCTCACATGCACGGGGCGCCGCGGCCTCGCTTTCAGGCAACGGTCCTGCGCTCCCATGCGGCTCGACCCATGGCGGCTCCTCCAAATCGGCCGCAAAACGGTCAATCTGCCATTCGGGCACATCTTCTAAATCGTCCGCCTCCGCCAGGCACGCTTCTTCATGAATTCCAGCAGGGAACGCGGCTGCTCCTGTGTCCTCAGGACAATCCTTCGCCTCTGCCCTTGATATAGGTGAATCACATGCCGCGCCCTCTGCTGCAATCACCTCCGTAGCGCCCGCAGCGAACAAGCGCGCTGCTGCCCCTGCATCTTTTCGCGCAATAAGAACCATGATTGGAGCAATCCAACCTGCACCGACAAGCTCGCGCACAACGTGCTCCGACGTCAACGCCTCGCCAAACGAGACCGCCGCTCCCGCCGCCACCTGCGAGAGCACCCGAGCAACGTCGGATACACCCTGCTCGTACCCCATGCGCATCAGCTGCGCGCCGGGACACCGGCGCTCAATCTCATCCGTCAGCTGGCGCGCATTTGAACCCGCAGCGCACAGCAGCCATATCGAACTCATGACGCACCTTCTTCTTCCGAATGATTCCCTGCAGACAACATACCGCCCGTTGCAATCGTCACCATCCCCTGCGAGGTCACCGCCAAAAGCTCCGGCACCCGCTCGGGCTCCACCCCAAGCGTCACCCAGCTCAACGCGGCACCCTCAAAACGCTCCGAGCTTGTATCGAGCACCTGCGCCGAAAGCAACAAATCCGCCACGGAATCGCGCGAGGCATACACATCCACGCGATCTCCCGACCTGATTGCCCCACCCAAAGCATGCTCTTCATCGCTTGCAACCGACACCGCGACCATTCCGTCTGGCACCTCCAATGAGCCCACGCGCGGCTCGGTAAAGTACGCAGCACTCACCACAGCACGCTTGGGTATGCGAGAGGTCGCGGTCTTTCCGACGGCTTCCTCCAACGAGGTATAAGCATCCGAGGGCAGCAGACTCGAAACCCAATCTTCAACGGCAACGCTCCCGTCATCGATTCGCTCGCCTGGCTCGATATCACGGGTAGCAACACAAACCCGAGTCACGTCTCCCCCGTACGATTCGATCGCCTCTCGCTGCCTCACCTGGGCCTCTTCACGCACCGAAGTCACATACCAGCAGGTCAACACAACAGCAAGTAAGCCCGAAGCAACGCTTACGACAACACGCGCCTTCCTTCTCATCGCCACCCCCAAATGCTTACGGCAAAGACCTCTGTCTTTGCTATCTCGATTGTGCGAAGGGGCCCGGCAAAAACCGGGATCAATATGAGAAGGTGAATCGCGGCCTTACAAATCTCTCCCCCATTTCTCACGCGCCTTGTTAGATTTGAGGGGAGATCGCCGCGACATTCATGCGACATCGTTGCGACACCAAAGCACCAAGCACGACCCACGCGCACGAAAAAGGGAGCATCGATCAGCATCGACGCCCCCGAATGAACCTACAAAAGAAAGGGCCGCCGAAAACGGCAGCCCTGCAATTATTCGCCTATGTCTATGAATATGCGTGCCAGTCGAAACCGCGCCCTACCCCAGATGAATATCGGGATCGAGCGACTGCGCGCTCACGCGCATCTCGCGTGCAAGCGAAAGGAACTCATCAAGGCGAATGCGCTCGATAGCGCCTTCCTCAACGCCTTCGCACACCGCGCATCCCGGCTCGTGGGTGTGCGTGCAATCGTTAAAGCGGCAGGCACGGGCCGCCTCCACGATCTCGGGGAACATTTTTGCCAGCCCCCGCTCATGACCGACAAGCGGCAAGCTGCGCAGACCCGGTGCATCGGCGATGACACCCGCATCATGCCCAAGCGAAACCATGACGCGTGCAACCGTAGTATGACGGCCCGCATCGTCGCGCTCACGCACGTCTCCGGTCTCCAACGCCTCATGGCCCAGCAAAGCGTTTAGAAGCGTCGATTTACCAGCCCCCGATTCGCCCAAGATCATGGCGCAGGAACCCGCCGGAACGCAGGAGCGCACCTCATCGACACCTTGTCCGGCCACCGAAGAGGTAACGAGCACGCGCACCTGCTGCCCCACCAACCGGCGCACCGTTTGCACCACGCGCTCGAGCTCGGCGTCATCGCAGCGGTCTGCCTTGGTGAGTACAATTACGGGTTCGACCCCGCAGTCGAGTGCCAGCACCATAGAGCGTGCAATGCGGTCGCATACCAGCTCGAGGGTGTCGCGCACAGAGCCCAACGCCTGTACGATCAAGATGACGTCGATATTCGCGGCAAGCACCTGACGCTCGCCGCGTTTCTTGCCGCGCCAGCGCTCAAAAGAACTGTGCCGCGGCAGCACATGCTCGATCACACCCATATCGTGACCGGCGGAAATACGAACAACAACGCGGTCGCCCACGGCGGGCAGCAGCACCTCGACGTCACCGCGCGCCTTGGCAAAACCCACGGCATGCTCGGCGCGCAAGGTTCGATCGGCGCAGGCTACCAGCGGAAACCCACGGTCCAAACGCACAACGACGCCCAGGCGCATCTCGGAGGCAGCCCGTTCGTCGCGGCGGGCCGCATCGGCGACCCATGCTTCGAACGCATCTGCCTGCACGGCATCTGCCCCCATATCCTCAAACGTGGGAACGTCATGCAAAGACTCAAGGGCAGGCAAATCGGCGACAGTGCAAACCTGCTCACGCGACACCTCGCGCGAGCGACGAGTCGAGCCTGTGCGCTTCTTTGCCTTGCCCATATGTGTCTCCTACTCCTTCTCGATGGCGCGCATGATAGCCTTCTGGATCTCCACGATGGGGATGATCAGGAACGCTAGGCCCAAAGCGCACACGACGCCACGAGGCTCGAGGGTAACGCCCGGTCCAAAGAACATGGAAGCAAGCGACGGCACCACGGTGACGATTACCGCGAGCACCAGAGCAAGGGCGGCGGAGCCCCACAGCCACTTGTTCTGCTTCGTCATGGCAAACAGCGACGTACGACGGCTGCGCATATTGAAGCAGTGGAAGATCTCGACCATATTGAGCGTGATGAACGCCATCATGACGCCCTCTTCGTCTGCCTTGCCCGCGATCATATCCGAGATGTGGATGTAGCCCATGTCAAAGTAGACGCCCACAAAGAAGCTTGCGAGCACCAGCGCGGTGATGATCAGGCCCTGGACAACGCAGTCCAGACCCATATGGCCGGCAAAGACGCCGTCCTTGGCGTTACGAGGCTTGCGCTTCATAACGTCGCCCTCGGCCTCTTCCATGCCAAGCGCCAGTGCCGGGAAGCAGTCGGTCACGAGGTTCACCCACAGCAGCTGCACCGGCTGGAAGATGGTGAAGCCGATAAGCGTGGCGATAAAGACGCTGAAGACCTCGGCCAAGTTAGCCGAGAGCAGGAACTGAATGACCTTGCGGATGTTGTCGTAAATGCGACGGCCCTCTTCGCAGGCGCCGATGATGGTGGCAAAGTTGTCGTCGGCAAGCACCATGTCGGCCACGTTCTTGGTCACGTCGGTGCCGGTGATACCCATGCCGATACCGATGTCGGCGCGCTTGATGGACGGCGCATCGTTCACGCCGTCGCCCGTCATGGCCACGATCTGGTCGCGGCTCTTCCAAGCCTCGACGATGCGGGTCTTGTGCTCGGGCTGGACGCGCGCGTACACGCCAAAATCCTCAATGCGCGCATCGAGCTCTTCCTCGCTCATGCGATCGAGTTCGGCACCGGTGATAGCCTGGGAACGGTCGGTGACGATGCCCAGCTGCTTGGCGATGGCCACGGCGGTATCGATATGGTCGCCCGTGATCATGACGGTGCGGATGCCAGCGGCATGAGCCTCCTCGATAGCAGCGGCGGCCTCGGGACGGACCGGGTCGATCATGCCCGAAAGGCCGCAGAACACCATATCGTGCTCAAGGGCCGAGGCGGAACAATCGGCGGGAATCTCGTCATACGAACGGCTCGCCAGGGCAAGGACGCGCAGGGCCTCGTCGGCCATGGACTTGTTGGCAGCGGCAATCTGAGCACGGCGCTCGTCGGTCAGCGGAACGACGGCATCGCCCTCATATATATGAGTGCACAGACCCAAAACAACGTCGGGCGCGCCCTTGGTGTACTGCTCGTAGCCACCGTCGAGGGTCTCCACCACAACGGACATCATCTTGCGGCCCGAGTCGAACGGAGCCTCGCCCACACGCGGATGCTCGGCGGTAAGCCCCGTGAGACCCGCCTTGCCGGCATCGTTTACCAGCGCGCACTCCGTAGGCTCGCCCACGGCCTCGCCCAGCTCCTCATCCCACGTGGCGTCGGAGCACAGCGCCATGCCGGCGAGGAACTTCTCCTCAGGAGCGGCAAGCTCGTGCTTGACCACGGTCATCTTGTTTTGGGTAAGGGTACCGGTCTTATCGGAGCAGATGGTCTGCGTGCAGCCGAGGGTCTCGACGGCAGAAAGCTTGCGGATGATCGCCTGGCGCTTGGCCATCTTGGTCACGCCGAGCGACAAAACGATGGTCACGACGGCAACAAGGCCCTCGGGGATTGCGGCGACGGCGAGCGAGACGGCGACCATGAAGGTGTCGAGCAGCGCCGAAGGATCGGCCATGACGTTACCCACGCCGTGACGGAGAATGTCCACGCCAAAGATAACGACGCAGATGACGATGACCATAATGGTGAGGATACGGCTGAGCTCGGCCAACTTGACCTGAAGGGGCGTCAGCTCCTCCTTGGCCTCGGCGAGGGCACCGGCGATCTTGCCCATCTCGGTATCCATACCGGTTCCCACCACAACGGCGCGGCCACGGCCATAGACCACGGTGGAACCCATGTAGCACATGTTCTTGCGATCGCCGAGCGGCACATCATCGGCGCCGGCGGCGAGCTCGATCGTGTGGGCATGCTTCTCGACAGGCACAGACTCGCCGGTGAGCGCCGCCTCCTCGATCTTCATCGTAGCGCTCTCGAGCACGCGGCAGTCGGCAGGTACCGAGTCGCCAGCCTCAAGCAGCACGATATCGCCGGGAACAAGCTCAGCACTCGGCAGATGGCACAGCTTGCCATCGCGCATAACCTTGGACTGAGCCGCGCTCATCTCCTGCAGAGCCGCCAGGGCCTCTTCGCTCTTAGCCTCCTGCACAACGCCGAGCACGGAGTTCACCACAACGACGAACATGATGATGATCACGTCGGCGAAATCGGCCTCGCCCTTCACCATACCGGTGAGAGCCGAGATGACGGCGGCCACGATAAGCATGATGACCATGGGATCTGCCATCTGCTCAAAGAAACGCTTCCACAGCGGAACAGGAGCCGCCTCATCAAGCTTGTTGGGGCCCGCCTGGCGCAGCCTATCGGCAGCGACAGCAGAGGTCAGGCCATCTTCGGCACTCGTTGCCTGCGCATCGAGCACGTCCTTGGCGTCGGCCAAGTATTCACGTTGCATAGATTCCCCTCCTGGGATGTTTGAGCTGCCAAGCAGATTGATGCCCGATCATAATTCCCAGGAGAAGGGCAAGGGCTCATCAAGGCTGCCATGCTTAGCAGCGATTTGCAGTTCCCCTATAGTACCCAAAAGGTCGAAGGCGTGCTGCGCCGAGCGGCAGACATCGCCCAGGCTCCGCAATTTTATCGACATCCTTACCGCAGCGCCGCTTCGCTTCCTTTTCTTTATCGAAGCCTAACGCAGGGCAAACATCGTTTTGTTGCGCCATTTGTACCGTATTATTCCGAAAACCCAAATTCCCCGGAGGCTCGGCTGCATGCAGGCAGCCCCGATGCCACAGAACCGTTTCCCCTGCGTAGGCGCCGCTTTCTTCAACGTGAGTGCGCTTCATAACGAAGCATATTTCTTTCGTTTCAATCATTATTTCTGCAGGTAGGAGACTTTGTAAGTTTCGAATTCTTTCGTAACCGAAAGCAACATCGTGTCGTATACTGTTTCCAAAGTGGAAGCATCGGCACAGACTTCTATGGAGGTATGCATGTTCAAACGTACGAAAATCGTCTGCACCATGGGCCCGGCCTGCGACAACGAGGATACGTTGCGCGAAATGATCAAGGCTGGCATGAACGTCGCCCGCTTTAACTTCTCCCACGGTTCCTACGAAGAGCATCACGAGCGCATCGAGCGCGTTCGTCGCCTTGCCGCAGAGCTCGGCCAGCCCGTTGGCATCCTACTCGACACCAAGGGCCCCGAGGTCCGCACCGGTCTGCTCAAGGATCACAAGAAGGTCACCGTCAACGAGGGCGACCGCATCATCGTGACCGCCGCCCCCACCACCGAGGACAATCTCGGTACCGCCGAGCACATCTCGCTCGATTACCTCAACCTCCCCAGCGAAGTCACCAAGGGCTCCACGATCTTGATCGACGACGGCCTGGTTGGCCTTGAAGTCGAATCCGTTGACGGTGCCGACATCCACTGCATCGTCAAAAACAGCGGCGAGATCGGCGAGCGCAAGGGCGTTAACATGCCCAACGTGAACATCAGCCTGCCCGCCATCACCGAGCGCGACCGCGAAGACATCCTCTTTGGCCTCAAGGAGGGCATCGACTACATCGCCGCCTCCTTCATCCGCGACGGCAAGGCAGTCGAGGAGATTCGCGAGCTGTGCGTCATGAACGGTGGCGAGCATGTGACGATCTTCCCCAAGATCGAGTGCGCGCTGGGCGTCGATAACTTCGACGAGATCCTCGAGGCCTCCGACGGCATCATGGTTGCCCGCGGCGACCTGGGCATCGAAATCGCCCCGGAGCTCGTCCCCCATATCCAGAAAGAAATCATCCGCAAGTGCAACGACGCCTACAAGCCCGTCATCACCGCTACGCAGATGCTCGACTCCATGCAGCACAACCCGCGCCCGACGCGCGCCGAGGTCGCCGACGTCGCCAACGCCATCTACGATGGCACCGACGCCGTTATGCTCTCCGGCGAGTCCGCTGCCGGCATGTACCCGGTCGAGGCCGTGAAGATGCAGGCCAGCATTGCTCATGAGACCGAGAAGTACCTGCCCGCTCACGCACCGCTCGTCGTGCCCGAGGGCGCTTCGACCACGCGTGCCGTTAACAACGTCGTGGGCCTTTCCGCCGTCAACATGGCCACCACCATCGGCGCCAAGTGCATCACCGTTCCTACCACCACCGGTCGTACGGCACGTCTGATCTCGCATTTCCGTCCCAACATGCCTATCTGTGCGTTCTCTCGCCACGAGTGGGCCGTTCAGCAGATGATCATGTACTGGGGCGTGCAGCCGCACCTCGCTGCCATCACGCAGGGTACCGTCAACGGCACCATCATGAAGGCAATCGAGACCGCCAAGGAGCTCGGCTACGTCCAACCGGGCGAGCTCACCGTGGCAACCGCCGGCGACCCACGTATGTGCGTCGAGGCAGACGGCAAGTCCTCGTCCACGAACGTCGCCTACGTAGCTCAGGTTCGCTAATCGCGCCTGCAACGCATCGCGCTATAGCAAGGGACCCGAAAGGAAATACCTTTCGGGTCCCTTTTTTCGTTCGGGAGTTTACTTCGATGCACCCGCGCGCAGCACGCCCGCCCGACTCTGGCTAGCAACACTTGCTCCGCCGCGCTTCGGCAACAAGCCGTTCCGTCGTATCCAACACCTCGTCAAACGTCTCGCTAAAGAACGCCTCGGTGAGCAGCCGATACGGAGGATGCTCCGACCGACCAGGATTCTCGCGCACCACCTCGTGGATGACGCCGACGGTTTTAAGCACATCGTCGCTCGAAATGGAATACTGCGCAAAGGATGCCGCCGCGGCTTTGAGGCGCGGCGTGGCGCGCACGACGCTTTCGATATGCAGCGTTTTGCCAAACCAATCGAAATCGCCCTGCTTCTTGATGCGAAATTCCTCACTGGGCTCGCCGCCCTGCGCCGCGAGATATTCGTTGACGCGGGTATTCCAGATGTTATCGGCAAGCAGGTGCACCCAGGTACCGAGCGTAAGGTCAAGCAGGGACTGCTCCACGTCGTTGGGCTGCGTCGAAGATTCTGCCGACGGAACAGGAGGCAGGTCCGGCGCACCCTCATAGCGATGCGGATAGTGCACGCGGTTCACGCGCTCGCGCTCCCGCGAAATGGTGAGCGCCTCCACGCACGATCCGCAGCCAGCGCACTGCAAGAGCGGCGCTACATAGCCGTCCCAGAACTCATACGCGCGCGGCTTAGGGATAGGCTCAGATTCGGCAAAATGCGTGATGCGATACGGAATGGGATCGGCAATGTCCGGCACCATATAGCCCACAAGAACATCGGGGACCACGCTGCCAAACAGGAAAGCGTTGCGATCGCGCACGAGCGCCGCCACGGAGCCGCCGCGCGCGAGAAGCATCTCCGCCTCGGCGATATGTATGTTCCAACTTGGCAAGGAAGCTTCCTCTCGATCAGCGTACCCGCAGATAAAACAAGGGAGCACCCCACGTTCGAGGTGCTCCACATCAATCTATCGCACCATGTGCAACACTAGCTGCGAACCTCGCCGCCCGTTGCCTTGCACACCTTGGTGACGATCTTGCCATGCGCGCGCTCGACCTCGTCACTCGTAAGTGTGTGGTCGTCGGAGCGATACGTGAGCGAGAACGCCATGGACTTCTTGCCCACGCCCACACGAATGGGGTCGCGGTAGACATCGAACAGGCGCACGTTCTCGAGCAGCTTGCCGCCGGCGCTCGTGATGCGCTGCAGCAGGTCTTCGCAGGTCACCTCGTCGGGGACGACAATGGCAAGGTCGTGCTGAACAGCCGGGAACGGCGAGAACTCATGGTAGTTCTCCTGGTTGTGCGCACCCTTGATGAGCTTGTCGAGGTCAAGCTCAAAGGCGACCACGATCTGGTCGATATCCATAGCCTCGCGCGCCTCGGGGTGAATCTCGCCCACCCAGCCCAGCACGGTACCGCCCGAGAGGACCTCGGCGGCACGGCCCGGCTGCAAGAACTCGTAGCCCTCGCCCTCTGCCACGCGGAAGCGCACCTTAGGCAGACGCAGTTGCTCAAGCAGCTCCTCGACAATGCCCTTACCGGCAAAGAAGCGCAGCTTATCGACGGTGTTGTTCCAAGTCTGATCGGTCCAAGAACCCGTAAGCACGCCTGCCACAGACTGCGTCTCGCGCGGCAGACTCGCGTTCTCGCGGCCGTGGAAGAGGGTGCCAATCTCGTACAGATGCACGTTGGCCGTACCGTGGGCCTCGTTGTAGGCAACAGACTGCAGCAAGCCGGGCAGGAGCGAACGGCGCATCTCAGTCTGCTCGGCAACCAGCGGATTCATGAGCACGACAGGCACGCCGCGGCCGTCGGCGGACATGTGGATCTTCTCAAGGTCGCCCGGGGCAGCAAAACCAAAGGTCGTGGTCTCGTTGAGTCCACTGGCACGCAGAATCTGACCAACCTTGCGCGTAAGCTGCTGCTCGCGTGTCAGACCGCCGATGTGATTCTTGGCAGCGGGAATCGTGGCCTCGACGCGACCCATGCCCCACAGGCGCAAAATCTCTTCGATAAGGTCGATCTCACGCGGAAGGTCGGGGCGGAAACTCGGAGGCGTGACCAGGTAATCCTCGCCCGTCTCCTCGACCGTGCAGCCCAGGCGCGTAAGCGCGCGCACCACGAAGTCGCGCTCGATGGGTGCGCCGCAGATGTCGAGAACGCACTGGTAGCGCAGGACGATGGAATCGATGGTCTTGGGCGCGGGGTACACGTCCACATAGCCGGGAGCAACCTCGCCGCCGGCAAGCTCTTCGATAAGCGCGCACGTCACGTTAGCGACGTCAACGCAGCCCGTCTCGTCCACTTGGCGCTCGAAGCGAATGGAGGCATCGGAGATAAGAGAGAGGTCGCGGCTCGTATGGCTGGTGCGGCCGGCGTTGAAGCAGGCGCTCTCAACCAACACGTCTATAGAGGCGTCGGTGATCTCGGAGTCCATGCCGCCCATAACGCCCGCGAGGGCCACCGGGCGCTCGCCGTCGGTGATAAGACCCATGCCGGCGTCGAGCACGCGCTCCTCGCCGTCGAGGGTCTGGAACTTCTCGTCCTGCTTAGCGGCGCGCACCACCACGGAGCGATGACCATCGCGCTCAGCAAATGTCGAGAGGTCAAACGCGTGGAGCGGCTGACCGGTGAGCATCATCACGTAGTTGGTGATATCGACGATGTTGTTGTGCGGACGGATACCCAGGCCATTCAGGCGCTTGACCATCCAGTCGGGCGAGGGCCCAACCTTCACGTTGCGCACGATGCGGGCAACGTAGCGGTCGCACAGGCCCTCATCGGCAATCTCGACGGAAAGCTCGTCTGCCGTAGCGCGGCCGGTCTCGGCCTTGATGGCAGGCAGCTCCACGTGATAATCGCGGTCGAAGATGGCGCCGGTCTCGCGCGCCATACCGATCATGGACAGGCAATCGGGACGATTGGGCGTGATCTCGCAGTCCAACACGGTATAGGACGAACCATAGTACTCGCCAAAAGGCATGCCGACGGGAGCGTCATCGGGCAAGATCATGATGCCCGCATGGTCGCCGCCTATGCCCAGCTCGCGCGCAGAGCAGTTCATACCAAAGCTCGCAACGCCACGGAGCTTGGACTTCTTGATCTTGATGCCTCCGGGCAGCTCCGCCCCGATCATGGCAGTCACGATATGATCGCCTGCCTCGAAGTTCTGGGCACCGCAGACGATCTGCAGCGGCTCGGGATTGCCCTCGGCATCGACGTTCTTATCGCCCACGGAGACCTTGCACACATACATGTGGTCGCTATCGGGATGCGGCTCCTTCTCGAGCACCTGAGCCGTGACCACGTGGTCAAAGCTCTCTCCCACAACATCGATAGCCTCAACCTCGGTACCGGTGCGGATATACTCGTCCGAAAGCTCCTTAGGGCTCTCGGGCACATCGATCATAGTCTTGAGCCAGTCATACGAAACGCGCATTTAGCTCTCCTTTTTATCTAACCCCATACGCATGGGAGTGAATTACAGCAGCGAAGACGAAATCAACTAGAACGATCAATCAGGTATACGGCTTTCCGAAGTGCCGCAGATTGCCCTGAAAGAGGAGGGCGCACGCCTAACGTGCGGCGACCGACGATTGAAGGGCAAGGTGCGGTGCTTCGAGAAGCCGCCGGGACAAGTCAACCTAAAACTGGTTGAGACAGCGCATATCGCCCGTCATCAGCGTGCGCAAGTCGGGCAGGTCGTAGCGAAGTGCCGCCACGCGCTCGGCGCCGATGCCAAAAGCGAAGCCGGTATATTTCTCGGGGTCGATGCCGCAGTTGATAAGCACGTTGGGGTCGACCATGCCGCAGCCCAAGATCTCGATCCAGCCGGAATGCTTGCAGAAGTTGCAGCCCTTGCCGCCACACACGTGGCAGCTCACGTCGACCTCGCAGGAAGGCTCGGTGAAGGGGAAGAAGTGCGGACGATAGCGCGTTTTGCGGTCCTCGCCAAACATGCACTTAACGAAGTAATCGAGCGTGCCCTTAAGGTCACCGAAGGTGATGCCCTCGTCCACCACGAGGCCCTCGATCTGGTTGAACTGCGGCAGATGGCAGGCGTCTGCCGTATCGGGACGGTACACGGTACCCGGGCAGATCATGTAGATGGGCGGCTTCTGGCTTTCCATGGTATGGATCTGCACGCCCGAGGTCTGGGTGCGCAGCAGGATGTCGGACTCGCCATGGGCGTGCGGCTCGGGGTGCGCCACGCTGCCGGGGTTATTGTCGACCACGTAGAAGGTATCGCGCGCAGAACGGCTGGGGTGATCCATGGGGGCGTTGAGCGCGGTGAAGTTGTAGTAGGAGGTGTCGACCTGCGGGCCGGACTCGACAGTGTATCCGATGCCGCAGAAGATATCCTCGGCCTCCTCGATAATCTGCTTGATGAGGTGCTGGTGGCCAATCTGCGGACGAATGCCCGGCAGGGTAATGTCCACGGCGTCATGCTCGAGTGCATGCTTGAGGGCAGCAGCCTTCATCTCGGCCTTGCGCTCCTCGAACAGGCCCTCGACCAGCTGGCGCATCTCGTTGGCGCGCTTGCCCATCACGGGGCGCTCCTCGGGAGAAAGCTTGCCCATCATGCGCATCAGACCGGTCACGCGACCCTTGCGGCCGAGCAGGGCCACGCGGGCGGCCTCGAGCTTCTCGGCGTCGTCGGCGTTAGCGATAAGCTCCTTTGCCTCCGCTTCGAGCTTGGCCAGATCATCGATCAGACTCATCTATCTTCCTTTCCTGTCTGCACGGGTGCCATGCCCCGTCCGCCCGCACTCGGCAATAAAAAACCGTCCTTGGGCGCGTCTCGCTTACCCAAGGACGGTTGAATTCCGCGGTACCACCTTGTTTGGCAGCCGGATGTCTGGCCCGGCATACCCTCTTTTGACCTCTTGTCGCGAGGCTCACGGCTCCCCTACTCAGGCGGTGCCCGTTCAGGTTGCTGCTCGGGAGTGAACGTTTAGCCCTTGCCAAGGTGAAGAGGCTTGCAGCCCATGACCTCTTCTCTCTTAAACCCGGCGCGGCGGACCAAACCCTCTCCGTCAACGCATTGGCCAAAATGATAGCACAAGGCATGCGGTGAACGTGCAGCATCCACGGGCCATATGCCTCTTTTTCGCGCGGCACGCACATCGAGCTCGCAGGGCGCTCTCACCGTAAGCCGCAGCCCACGCGCGTGGGCTCAAATACCCAAAATGAATAAAAGCGATGCTCAATTGCATAAAAAATCGCCGCTAAACTGCGCCGCAGCTTTTCCCGCAGCGGCGCCCGTCCAAAATGGTGGAAAAATCAAAAAATGTACGATGTCCAGCTCCTCAATGGGCTTCGCAGAGGACCGAAGCACCCTCGCGAGCACCGTGAATGCTGTCCATCGCGCCCTTCGTCGCCGATTTCGGTCCCCGCACCTTTATGCATGCCAAAATCGAAGCCCCCAATCGTACATATTTCGATTTTTTCACCACCTCGAGCGGGATTGACGCCCGTTCAAAGATCCGCCATCACCCAACCCGCTCCCCACACCCGCACACGGGTACACTTGGAGTGTTTTGGCACCAAGCGATGGGAGCGAACATGGGAAAAAAGAAAGATCAAACAAAGAAGGCTGCCGCCTCCGTGCGCAAGCTTGAGCGAAAGCTTTGGTGCCGCAGCTACCTGATGAAGATCGCCGAGTTCGATGGCGCCACCATCGCGCCCGAGAACGGCGCCGCCGCACGCACCGAGGCGATGGGCACACTTGCCAGCGAATACCACAAGCTTCTCACCAAGAAGTCCTCCGTAAAAAAGGTGAAAGACCTGCTCGACGCCGTTGAATCTGGCAACGTCGCAGATGAGCAGCTGCGCGCCGAGGCGCGCGTCCTCGCACGCGACCAACACGAGGCGCTGGCCATTCCCGCCGAGGAGGCCGAGGCCTGGACCCGTCTGACCTGCGAGGCGCAGGCCGTCTGGCACAAGGCCAAGGTCGCCAACGACTGGGCAAGCTTTGAGCCTTACATCGACCGCATCGTCGATTCCCTCAAGCACCAGGCAGCACTCATGAACCCCAAGGCCGACCCGTACGACGTCTGGCTCGATCAGCATGAGCGCGGCCTTTCCACCGCGTCCTTCGACGCCTTCTGCGCCCAGGTCAAAGATACCGTGGTTCCGCTCGTGCACGAGATTGGCGAGCGCGGCGAACAGTCAGAAGCCCCCTTCGCCCACGCGCACGTGCCCGTCGAAGCGCAAAAGGCCCTCTCCCTCGATTTGATGAAACTCGTGGGCCTCGACCTTGCAGACACCACGCTTGCCGTGACCGAGCATCCCTTCTCCGAAGGCTTTGCCACCGGTGACGCGCGCATCGCCACGCACTTCTATGAGGACGACGCCCTCTCTAACGTATTCTCCATCGTCCACGAGGCCGGGCATACCATCTACGAGCTGGGCGTCAACCCTGCTTACGCCTTCACGAGCCTCGAGGGCGGCACCTCGATGGGCATCCACGAGAGCCAGAGCCGCTTCTTCGAGAACACCGTGGCGCGCAGCCGCGCCTTCATGGGCCCGCTGCTGCAGGTCTTGCGCAAGCACGTTCCCGAGGTCTATGGCCAGGTGTGCGAAGACGACCTCTATCGCGCCGTCAACATCGCGCGCCCCTCACTCATTCGCACCGAGGCCGACGAGCTCACCTATCCCCTGCACATCATGGTGCGCTACGAGATCGAGCGACTGCTCTTTGCCGGTGAGGCCACGGCCCGCGACATTCCCGCCCTGTGGAGCCGCTTTATGAACGAATACCTGGGTGTCGAAGTGCCCGATGACACCCGCGGCTGCCTGCAGGATGTCCACTGGTCGGGCGGCTCGTTTGGCTACTTCCCCACCTACGCCCTGGGCAGCGCCTACGACGCTCAGTACGTGCCCGCCATGAAAGCCGACGGCGTGGACATCGACTCCGCCTGTGCCGCAGGCGATCTCTCGCCCGTCTGCACCTGGCTGGGCAACAAGATCTGGCAGTGGGGCCGCTCCAAGGACGCGCCGGAGCTAATCCAAAACGCATGCGGCGCCCCCTTCGACGCCCACTTCTACTGCGATTATCTGAACGAGAAGTTCCGCTCGCTGTACAACCTGTAGGGCAGCAATACAAAGACGCCTTGCGTCCTCATCCGTCCCACACGCCCATCGCGGTGGCCCCGCACCGGATAGCCACTGCGATGGGCGCTTCCTTGCACAACGCTAACCCGAAACGGGGACTCGCCGTCTGCCATATCGGGTAGAATCGAGAACAATATCGGCCCGTTCTAAGGAACAGACATGATCTTTGCAGCCGTCGGCAGCATCCTTTGGATTCTCATCCTCCTCTTTGTTGTGTTTGCCCTCACCGGCAACGTCTTCTTCGTGGTCAAGCAGCAACACGCCGTGATCATCGAGCGCCTGGGCAAGTTCAACAAGATCGTAGGCGCGGGCTTCCATGCCAAGATCCCCTTCGTGGACCGCAAGGCAGCCACGGTAAGCCTGCGCACCATGAAAAACGGCTTTGACATCGACGTGAAGACCGAGGACAACGTGACCATCGGCCTCGAGGTCTCCGCGCAGTACCACGTGAGCTACGAGCTTGGCGCCACGCCCGAGCAGTCCGGCGTCTACAAGAGCTATTACATGCTCCAGCAGCCGGTAGCCCAGATGCGCGACTTCATCACCGACGCCCTGCGCTCCTCCATCCCCGTCTACACCCTCGACGAGGTCTTTGCCAAGAAGGACGACATCGCAAAAGACGTCAACGCCACCGTGTCCGAGCAGATGGACGCCTACGGCTTCACCCTGGTCTCGACGCTTATCACCAAGATTGCCCTGCCGCATGAGGTCGAGGACTCCATGAACCAGATCAACGCCGCGCAGCGCACCAAGGCCGCAGCTCAGGATCTGGCCGAGGCCGACCGCATCCGCCGCGTAACCGAGGCCAAGGCAGAGGCCGAGGCTATGGAGAAGGCCGGCGAGGGTATCGCCAACCAGCGCAAGGCCATCGCGCTGGGCATCAAGGACTCGCTCGAGACCATCCAGGAGACAGGCGTGGGCAACGACGAGGCAAACCAACTGTTCATGTTCACCCAGTGGACCGAGATGATGAACGAGTTCGCCAAGAGCGGCAAGAGCGCCACCGTCGTACTCCCGAGCGACTACAAGCAAGCATCGAGCATGTTCGAGCAGATGCTGTGCGCCGGCGAGGCCAATCGTCAGGGCAACGTCCCGCCCGTGGACCCGCAGCAGTAACGCCGCCGCCACACAAGCACGCACGCACCCTTCCGCACCCGCGTATGGACCCACGTCCTGCGCGGGTGTTTTTTCATGTCATGAGAAGCCGGAGCGCTTCTGGGGAGCTCCTCTTAGACCGTCAGGAACACCATGATGATGATCGCGGCAAAGCCCGCAATGTCGGCACCGGAGAAGGCCACGCCCAAAAGGATGGCGCTCGTCACCGCCGCGGAGACGGGCTCTACCGTGGCGATCATGCTCGCGCGCATGCCGCCCAGGTCCTTGACGCCCTGCATATAAAGCATGTAAGAAAGGAACGAGCCAGCTACGATAAAGACAACCAGGGCCTCGATGCCCGCAACGTCGAGCGCGGGGGCATTGTTCCACGGCTGCACAAATGCACAGGTGATGATGCCCGAAAGCATCATGGCCGAGCCGGTAACCACCGGCGAGCCATATTCGGGCAGCAGACTCGCGGGAATCATAACCGTCGCTGCTGCAAAGACCGCGGTCAATAGACCGGCGATAAGACCCGCGGGTGAGATGGCAAGCGCCGAGATATCGCCGCCCGTGGCGATAAGGAAGGTGCCCAGCAAAGCCAATATCAAGCCTGCAAGCTCACGCTTCCGCGGGCCGCGCACCTGACGCACGCAGGTGATCACCATAATGATAATGAGCTCGAGGCACTGCAGAACCGTCGCCGTGCCCGCATTGGTAAGCCGGATGGCGATCAAATAGAAGAGCTGGTTGGCAAAAAGACCAAACAAGGTAAAGAGCAGCTGGGTGCGGATATGGGCCGGATTGGTCCACAGACGAACGAAACGATCGCGCGCGGTAAAGGCGATGAGCACCATGAACAGCAAACCGGCAAAGATCTGGCGAACAGAAAGCAGCCAAAGCGTATCGACGTGATAGACATCAAACAGCATGCTTGCCGAAGTACCCGAGAAGCCCCAAAGGCATGCGCCCGCCAACGTGGCGAGCACGCCTATGAACGTCTTGCGCGATTCGCGACCATTCAGGCGATTGCGCCAAGCGCGGCGCTGCCTACGCGATGCCGCATCGGTTCCTGTCGATACCGTCTCTTGCTGTGTTTGCCCTGCCGGCACGCCCACGTGCATACTCCTTTGTGCCCCTATCGCTCATTCTTTGTGCGGCAAAAGGCTCAGGCGCCGCGCCGCACTCGTATAACCTTACTCCACAACACGCCGCAAGCAGGTGTTCGTCCCGCGCCAAATTTCAACGTTTTCGCAGGTACTGCACTTAAATAGAGTATGCGCTCCCCAAATGCCGCCCCGAATACCCGTGACGCGCATGCGCTCTTGGGGGTATAAAGGGGCACAGCACATCTTCACCACGACTCATGGAGGCACCATGCCCTCGACCGAATCGATGAGCGCCCGCAAGCGCGCCGCCAAAATCCTCGTCCCCGGCACCACGATAAGCGGATTTACCGTCAAAAGCGTCGAGACTGTCGACGAGCTGGACGCCGAGGCCTACGTCCTCTCCCATGCCGCATCCGGCGCGCGCCTGCTCTTCCTTGCCTGCGAGGACGAGAACAAGGCATTTGCCATTGGCTTCAAGACACCTCCGGCAAACGACACAGGCGTCTTCCATATCCTCGAGCACTCCGTACTGTGCGGATCGGCCAAGTTCCCCGTCAAGGAACCGTTCGTCGACCTCATCAAAAGCTCCATGCAAACGTTTTTGAACGCCATGACCTACCCCGATAAGACCATCTATCCGGTGGCGTCCACCAACGAGCAAGACCTGTACAACCTCATGGACGTGTACATGGATGCCGTGCTGAACCCCGCCATCTATACCAAAAAGGCCATCTTCGAGCAGGAGGGCTGGCACTACGAGCTCGACCGCGCCGAAGACGGCGCGCCCCAGCGCCTGCGTTACAACGGCGTGGTGTTCAACGAGATGAAGGGAGCCCTCTCCGACCCCATGGACGTGCTAGACAACGCCATGAACCGCGCGCTGTTCCCCAACACCGCCTACGCTTGCGAGTCGGGCGGCAATCCGCGCGCCATCCCCTCGCTCACCTATGAGCAGTTCTTGGATACCCACGCGCGCCACTACAACCTGGCAAACAGCTACATCACGCTCTACGGCGACCTCGACCCCGAGCGCGCCCTGGCATTCCTAAACGAACGCTACCTTTGCGACGAGGCCCGCGCGAACGATGCCGCCGCACGCGGCACGCAGGACGTCAAAACCCCCGGCACCCCCAACGCGCTCACTCGTCAGGAGCCTGTCGTCTGCGACTATACGAGCATCGATATGGTCACCACCCCGGATAACGCCCTCGTGGGCCTGGGATACGTGCTGGGCGATGCCCTCGACCGCAAGCGCGTGATTGCAGCAGACATCCTGTTTGAAGCGCTGCTCGGCACCAACGAAGCGCCCATGAAAAAGGCCATCCTCGCGGCAAACCTGGGCGGCGACGTGACGAGCTACACCTCGGCCGCGTGCCTGCAGCCCTACGAGCTCATCATCTTGCAAAACGCCCAGCCCGACGTTGCCCGCCGCCTGCGCGAGGTGATTGAGCAAAGCGCCCGCGAGCTGGTGGACGCCGGCATCCCCCGCGACCGTCTGGAGGCTGTGATCTGCGGCAACGAGTTCGACTTGCGCCAACGCGACTATGGCACGGCCGACGGCGTAGTAATCGCCTGCGACGCTCTTTCCACCTGGCTCTACGACGACGATGCCGCGACCCTTGCCCTCAAGTACGGCCCCGTCTACGAGGAGCTTCGTCAGGAGCTTTCGGGCACCTATTTTGAGGACCTCCTGCGCGAGCTCGTCCTCGACACGAACCACAGCGCGCTCGTAGAGCTCAAGCCCCAGGAAGCAACCGACGGCGATGACCCCGAGACGTCCGAACTCGCAGCCGCCCTCGAAGCGGCAAGCGACGTGCAGCTCGCCGCCATCGATGCCGACGTCGAGGCCCTGCGCGCTGCCCAGGAGGCTGAGGACTCGTCCGAGGCGCGCGCCACCCTACCGCGCCTGCACGTCTCGGACATCGGCCCCGCCCGCCCCGAGCCCGCACTCACCGTCGACGAGACCACGCCGCTCCCCTGCCTCAAACACGCCATCCCCACGCGCGGCCTCGCTTACGCGCTTGCATACTTTGATCTGAGCCACCTGACCTTTGACGAGCTGCCCTATGTGACGATCATGGCCAACCTGATGCGCAGGCTTCCCACCACGCAGCACACGGCCGATGAGCTCGATAGCTACATTGGCGCCAACCTGGGCTTTTTGAGCCTTTCCGCCGAGGTCGTGAGCGAAAGCGTCTGGGACAAGGTACGCCCCGTGCTCACCATTTCTGCCGGTGCCCTTTCCGAGAAGATCGAGGCACTCGCTCAGATTCCGCGCGAGGTCTGGGGCGAAACGCTCTTTGAAGACACCGACCGTATGCGCGATGTGATCACCCAGATGCGCATTGCGCAGGAGCAGCGCTTCTTGATGAACGGCCACAGCGCCGCCGTCGCGCGCTCCTACTCCTACACCTCGCCCGCCGGCGTGCTTTCCGAACAGCTTTCGGGCGTGGACTTCTACCGCTTCCTGCGCGAGCTTGTCGAGCATTTTGACGAGCGAGCCGAAGAACTGTGCAACAAGCTGCGCGACCTGCAAAAACGCATCTTTGTGGCAGACGGCGCCATCGTGAGCTTCACGGGCTCCGATGACGACTATCGCACCTATTGGAATGCAGCGGGCACGCTGGGGTTGGGCAAGCGCATCGACAGCGAGGTTAGCCTGCAGATTCCTGAACCCGTCGTCAAAAACGAAGCCTTCATCATCCCGAGCGACGTGTGCTTTGCAGGCAAAGCCGTCGACCCGCGCCGTCTGGGCCTTACCGTTGACGGCACCTGGGGTGTTGCCGCCGGCGCTCTCTCGTTCGACTACCTGTGGAACGAGATCCGCGTGAAGGGAGGCGCCTACGGCTGTGGCTTCCGCTGTGCCGCCGACCGCCAGCTGGCGTTTTACACCTATCGCGACCCTGCCATCGATCCCTCGCTCGAGCGCATCGGCCACGCCAGCGCATGGCTGCACTCATTTGCCCCCGCGCCCGAAGTCTTTGAGGGCTTTATTGTCTCGTGCGTCTCGAGTCACGACGCGCCCACAAAACCTTATGGCCTAGCGCGTCGCCAAGATGGGGAATTCTTTGCCAAGCGCCCAGTGGACTGGCGCGAGAGCCGCCGCCGTGCCATGCTCTCGGCCACGCCAGAGAAGGTCCGCGCCCTCGCAGACGATATCGAGCGCGCTGCCGCCGAGGCCCCCGTCTGCGTCTTTGGCGGACGCGAGATCATCGAGGCGAGTACGGCAGGACTCACCCCCATCGACTTTTTGAAGTAGAACACAGCGGCATGACGGAGACAAAACCGCCCATGCCGCTTTTTTCGCAGGACAACCAAGGCTAACGACTTGTTTCGTGCATCGTTAACCCACCTATGGGGTATAGAACTAGGGTTATCGTACAGACATCTCTGTTTGCACCCCTATCAAAATGAAAGGATACGAGACGATGAGTAACCTCTCGAATTCCCTCAACGTTTCCCGCCGCGGCTTCCTGGCTGCCACCGGCGCCACCGCAGCGGCCATCGCAGGCCTGGGCCTTGCTGGCTGCAGCGATAGCGACGCCCCTGCCGGCAGCACCGGCACCGACTCCGCCACCGAGGAGCAGGCCGTGGCCATGGACACCAAGGCCTACGATGAGCTGCTCGCCTCCGGCGCCGTGGCAGATGCCTCCGCCATCGCCGGCAGCACCTGGGCCTCTGCTGTAGCGGAAGCCGGCACCCTGCGCGTGGGCGGCGTGCAGACCTCGCTGCTGTTCAGCCAGCTCAACGAGGAAGACAACGTCCTGCGCGGCTTTGACGCCGGCCTCTCCCAGCTGCTCGCCCGCTATATCGTTGGCGACGAGACCAAGATCGACAACACCCAGGTGACCTCGGATACCCGCGAGTCCGTGCTCCAAAACGACCAGGTCGACGTCGTCTTCGCCACCTATTCCATCACCGACGACCGCAAGAAGGTCATCTCCTTCGCAGGTCCGTACTACACCACCCAGCAGTCCATCCTCACCATGGCCGACAAAGAGGACATCAAGGGCGTGGACGACCTTGCCGGCAAGAACGTAGCCGTGCAGTCCGGTTCCACCGGCCCCCAGATCGTTGCCGACGTTGCCCCCGACGCCACGCTCCAGGAGTTCAAGACCGACGAGGAGGCCCGCAAGGCCCTCGAGCAGGGTCGCGTCGACGCCTACGTGATCGATAGCACGATGCAAATGGGCAGCATGGTACGCAACCCCAACAAGTACCGCCTTGCCGGCGACCCGTTTGGTCCCGAGGACAAGTACGGCATCGGCCTGCCCAAGGATTCCGACGGCGTCCAGTTTGTCAACGACTTCCTCCAGAAGATCGAGGACGACGGCACGTGGGCAAACCTTTGGAAGATCTGCATTGGCGACCGCGCCGATATCGCAGACGCCCCCAACCCGCCCGCACTCGGAGCGTAAGATTTCACACGTAACCTGCAGGACACATGGCACCGCCGGATGCACTTAGCGTGTACGGTTTTGCTAGACTGCAGAACACGGGTATGCATCGGGGCCTTCCATGTCACGCGTGGAAGGCCCCGTTATCGTTGAGGAGATACCGATGGGGCTCACCGAGCTTCTTTCCCTATATGGCCAAAACTACCTTCAAGCGCTTCTGACCACCTGGCTTATGACGATTGAATCGTTTGCCCTGGTGATGGTCATCGCCGTGGGCATTACTGTCATGCGCGTCTCGCCGATGCGCCCCCTGCGCGTGGCGGGAGACCTCTACGTACAGATCTTTCGCAACATCCCCGGCGTCGCGCTCCTGATCATCGTGGTGTATGCGCTGCCCAGCCTGCGTGTGGTGCTCGACTATCGCGTATGCGTCGTGGTCACCACCGTGCTTTTGGGCTCCGCTTTTGGTTCCGAGAACTTCATGAGCGGCATCAACACCGTGAGCGCCGGCCAGATCGAAGCCGCGCGCGCCCTTGGACTCTCGTTTGGCAAGATCTTACGCCGCATCGTGATTCCGCAAGCACTGCGCTCATGCGTGCTGCCCATGACCAACCTGCTGATCGCCGTCATGCTCACCACCGCCTTGGGCAGCCAGGTGCCGCTCAACCCCACCGAGCTCACCGGCGTTGTTTCCTATGTCAACACGCGCGTTACCGGCGGCATCCTCGCCTTCCTCATCTCCGCTATCGGGTATGCGGGAACGGCTTTGCTGATTGGCGCCGCTGGCAACCGTATCGATAAGAAGGTGAGGATCTACCGATGAGTACATCCGCACCCACGTCGCGCTCCGTGCGCGATGCCCTCTACGAAGCGCCCGGCCCGCGCACGCGCCGTCGCGTGCGCATCGCCACGGCCATCTCGCTTATCCTGGTCGCCGCGGCTCTTGCCGCCATCGGATACCGCTTCTACATCACCGGCCAGTTCGCACCGCGCTACTGGACCTTCTTTGCCAAGGCAACTACCTGGAAATTCCTGCTACAGGGCTTTGCGGGCACGGTACGCGTGGCGCTCACCGCAGGGGCCATCGCCCTTGCACTGGGCCTCCTGCTCATGCTGGGGCGCATATCGCACCTAAAGGCGCTCTCCGCCGTCTGCCGCGTGGTCACCGATTTCTTCCGCAGCCTGCCGAGCCTGCTGCTCATCTATTTCTTCTTTTTGATCGTGCCCCAGTACGGCATCAAGATGTCCTCCTTCTGGATGCTCACCTTGCCGGTAGCACTCGCCGCTTCGGGCGTACTCGCCGAGGTCTTCCGTGCAGGCGTCAACGCTGTGCCAAAGGGCCAAATCGAGGCCGCACTCTCCCTGGGCATGTCCCCGCTGCGCACCACGCTCAAAATCGTGTTGCCCCAGGCTATCCGCTTCGTCATCCCCTCGCTTATCTCGCAGCTCGTCGTGGTGGTCAAAGACACCACGGTGGCGTACGTGGTGAGCTACCCCGACCTGATGCAAAACGCGCGCGTTCTCATCACCAACTACGACGCACTCGTTTCGGTCTACTTCACCATCGCCATCATCTACATCCTCATCAACTACGCCATCAACCAGGCAAGCATCTACGTCTCGCACCGCCTGGGCGTAAAGATCATCCGCTAGCCAACCAAAGGTGGAACGCAATATGACAGACGCAACTACCCAGCAGCCCCTTATCGAGCTCAAACATGTGGATAAGCACTTTGGCTCGCTCCACGTGCTGCGCGATATCAACCTCTCGATAGCTCCCGGCGAAGTCGTCGTGGTCATCGGCCCTTCTGGCTCGGGCAAGTCGACCCTCTGCCGCGCCATCAATCGCCTGGAAACCATCGACTCGGGCGAGATTCTCATCGATGGCAAGCCTCTGCCGCAGGAAGGTCGCGAGCTCGCTGCCATGCGCGCCGAGCTGGGCATGGTCTTCCAGCAGTTCAATCTGTTCTCGCATATGACCGTGCTGGAAAACGTGATGCTCGCCCCCACCGACGTGTTGGGCCTCTCGCGCGAGGAAGCGCGCACCCGCGCCATGGATCTGCTCGAGCGCGTAGGCGTGGCCGAACAGGCCGAGAAGGTACCCGCCCAGATCTCGGGCGGTCAGCAGCAGCGCGTAGCCATCGCCCGCGCCCTCGCCATGCATCCGCGCGCCATGCTCTTTGACGAGCCCACCAGCGCGCTTGACCCCGAGATGATCAACGAGGTGCTCGAGGTGATGATCGGCCTGGCGCGCCAGGGTATGACCATGGTGGTGGTGACGCACGAGATGAACTTCGCACGCCGCGTTGCCGACCGCGTGGTCTTCATGGCCGATGGCGCCGTTGTGGAAGAAGGCGCGCCCGATGCGTTCTTCGATCATCCGCAAACGCAGCGCGCCCGCGATTTCCTCGACAGCATCAAAAATCATTAACCCCCGGAAGCAACAAGACGTCAGGTGTTTTGCTGCGCCCTCGCTATTTCCAACGACACCGCGACATATGAACCTGACGCATTGCCGCACCACGAAAGCCGCCTTATGCAACATACCCTCGAATGCAAACGCCCCCTCATTTTGGTCGCCCCGCGCTGGGAAGAAGGCCATGTCGTAGGATGCGAGACCCTCTCGCCCAACGAAAGCATCGCCACCGTGTTCATGGATGCAATCCTTGCCGCCGGCGGACTGCCGATGTTGATGTCGCTCACCGACGACGATGACGTCATCAAGCGCTATGTGGAGATGGCAGACGGCTTTGCCATCCCCGGTGGACCCGATGTGAACCCCAAGCGCTGGGGAGTAGCCGACCCATACGATCCCACGCTTTGCTGCGAGATTCGCGATTGCTTTGAGTTCCGTCTGGTACGCGAGGTGCTCGCACAGAAAAAGCCCCTGTTCACCACCTGCCGTGGCATGCAGCTGCTCAACGTCGCTACCGGTGGAACGCTGTGCATGGACGTGCCCAGCGTGAAGCCTTGCCAAGGCATGGTCCAATGGCGTCACGCACATTCGCTTACCGAGCCCTGCCATCCGGTGGAAGTCGAGCCCGATTCGCTTCTGTGCCGCGCACTCGAAGGCCGCACGCTTATTCAGACCAATTCGGCGCACCACTGCTGCGCCGACAAGGTCGGGTCCCACACCCGCCTTGTCGCACGCGCAACCGACGGCATGCCCGAGGCTATCGAGGTCGAGGATCAGCCGTTCTGCGTTGGTGTGCAGTGGCATCCCGAGTACACGTGGCACACCATCGAAAGTGATTTCAAGCTGTGGCAGGCCTTTGTTGCCGCCGCTGCCGGCCAAACGGTGTAACAACGGTTTTGCATGCAGCGCCACGGCAACGTCCCGGGAAGGATGAACGATGTCCACGTTTTTGAATGATAGCCCCCTCTTTGGCCCCGTGCGCAGCCGGCGCCTGGGACTCTCGCTCGGCGTCAACATGATGCCCGCCTCGGGAAAGATCTGCACCTTTGATTGCATCTACTGCGAAAACGGATTCAATGCCGAGCGCCCCTGTCATGAAGAGCACAACGATGTCGCAACCGTCCTTGCCGCGCTTGAGACGCGCCTTCGCGAGATGGCTTTTGCGGGCGAGCTGCCCGATGTGATTACCTTTGCCGGCAACGGAGAGCCCACGGCAGCACCGGAGTTTCCTCAGGCAATCGCCGGTGCCGTACGCCTGCGCGACGAGCTTGCACCAACGGCAAAGATCGCCGTGCTCTCCAACGGAACGCGCGCCGATCGCCCTGCGGTACACGACGCTCTCATGCTCGTAGACGACAACATCCTCAAACTCGATACGGTCGACGCCGCCTATATCCAGCTCATCGACCAGCCCGTCGCCGCATACGACGTTGAGCATCAAATCGAGACCTTCGCCAGATTTGAAGGGCACGTGATCATCCAGACCATGTTCCTAACGGGCACCTGGCAGGGCCACGATATGGATAACACCGGCGACGCCTACGTGGACCCGTGGCTCGACGCCCTGCGTCGCATTCGCCCACAGGCGGTCACCATCTACACAGTTGCGCGCGAGACCCCCGCAAAAGGCCTTCTCAAGGCTCCCGCCGAGACGCTCGACGCTATCGCCGCACGCGTGCGCGAGCTCGACATCCCTTGCCAAGTGAGCTATTAGACCTGTGCCGCCGGTCCTGCAGCCTGCGTTTTCTCCGTGCGAGGAACATGGGCGGCCCCTTCCCCTTGCCCATTCGCTTACCGATAGTGGCATACTATCGGTGACTGAAAGGAAGTTACCCATGTATGACAATGGACCCACGCCCGGCCGCAACGACGCCTGCTGGTGCGGAAGCGGAAAGAAATACAAGAAGTGCCACGAGGCCTTTGACGAAAAGCTTCAGCGCTTCTGGGATAAGGGCCTCGACGTGTTGCCGCGCAGCCTTTACAAGACGCCCGAAGATATCGAGGGCATCAAGCGCTCGGCTGCCATCAACATCGGTGCCCTCGACTACGTGGGTGAGCACATCCACGCCGGCGTGACCACCGAAGAGATCGATCAGTGGATCTACGAGTACACCACACAGCACGGCGGCATCCCCGCCGACCTCAATTACGAGGGTTACCCCAAAAGCGTCTGCACCTCCATCAACGACGTGGTGTGCCACGGTATCCCCTGCAAAGAGGACGTGCTGCACGAGGGCGACATCGTGAATGTGGACTGCTCCACGATCCTCGACGGCTACTATTCCGACTCGAGCCGCATGTTCTGCATCGGCGAGGTAAACGACGAGCGCAAGAAGCTCGTCGAAGTCACACGCGAGAGCGTGCAGCGCGGCCTTGCCGCCGTCAAGCCGTGGGGAACCCTGCGCGACATGGCAGCCGCCGTCCAGGAGTACGTGGAGGAAAACGGCTTTAGCGTGGTACGTGAGTTTGGCGGCCACGGCATCGGCTTGGACTTCCACGAGGATCCGTTCGTGGGCTTTACCGTCGAGTCGCCCGACGTGGACACGCTGCTTGTCCCCGGCATGTGCTTCACTATCGAGCCTATGGTCAACGCCGGCGCGCCCGAAATCTTTATCGACGAGAAGAACGGCTGGATCGTCCACACCAAAGACGGCTCCGACTCTGCCCAGTGGGAAGTGCAGCTCGTTGTCACCGAAGACGGCTATGAGCTGCTGAGCTGGTAGCCGATGGGCGGCAGCGACATTGCTGCTGCCGCATTCGAGCCTGTGCCCACGCCCGCATCCGAAATGTGTCACATTAAACCTGTCGACGTTTTGACACATCCATCTTTTGGAAGGACCTCCATGAACGTACTTTGCCTGCTGCCCGTCAACGAGACCCAAAGCGAGCGCCTGCGCGCAGCCATCCCAGCTGACACCGTTACGTTTGTGGACCGCGACGTCGTGTCCGACGAGCAGATCGCCGCCGCAGACGTCATCATCGGCAACCTAGCCCCCGCGCGCCTGAAAGTTGCGCAGAAACTGCGCCTCTTCCAGCTCAACTCCGCCGGCTACGACAAGTACGCCGCACCGGGCATCGTGCCCGAGAGCGCCGTCATGGCCTGCGCCACGGGCGCCTATGGGCAGTCCGTCTCGGAGCATATGTTTGCCATGGTCCTAGCCATGATGAAGCGCCTGCCGGGTTATTGCGACTGCCAGCGCAAGCACGACTGGCGCGACCTGGGCCCCGTCACCACATTTGTGGATGCGCAGGTGCTCGTCCTCGGAGCAGGCGACATCGGCACGCACTTCGCTACGCTCGCCGCTGCCATGGGCGCACATGCGACGGGCATGCGTCGCAGCGCGGTCGAGGCAAAGGCTCCGTTTGAGCGCATGGCCACGATGGACGCTCTCTACGAGGAGCTGGGCCGCGCCGATATCGTGTTCTCCATCTTGCCCAGCTGCGATTCCACGCGTGGTCTCGCCGACGAGAAGTTCTTTGCCGCTTGCCACCCCGGAGCATTTTTTGCCAACGGCGGCCGCGGCGACCTTGTGGTTGCCCCCGACTTGATCGCCGCCCTTGAGTCCGGCCATATCGCGGGTGCCGCGCTCGACGTCACCTCGCCCGAGCCTCTTCCTGCCGACGACGCCCTATGGGATGCCCCCAACTGCTTTATCACCCCGCACGTCTCCGGCTGGTACCATCTGCCGGTCACACTCGAGAACATCCTCGACATCGCTATCGAGAACCTGCATCACCTTGCTGCCGGCAAGCCCATCCGCAACGCCGTCGCGCTGTAGGAAAGCCCAACGGCACATACCCATCTGCTCAAAAAAGAGGGCGCTGCGTCATACTGTACGCGGCGCCCTCTTGGCATATGAAGTGATGGATGGCCCGTGCCCTACGCAATGGGAGCGGCCATGCAGATGGCAAATGAGCCAGGACCGCAGTGCGACGTAATCACGTTACGCGCGTCGTACCAGCAGACCTCCTTGAAGCCCAGCTCTCGCACACGCGCCTCGGCAGCTTCCTGAATCGCCAGGGGCAGGCCCGAGGAGCGCAGAAGGAAGGCGCGCTCAAGATCGGCTGGACCCTGAGCATAGACCAAGTCGATAAGTTCGAGCACAGCGTTCACCATCTTGCCGCGAAGCTTCTTGGTGGCAACCAAGCGACCGTCGATAATCTCGATCACCGGCTTGATGCGCAGCAGCGTGGCGCCCAAAAACGCGGCGTTGGAAAGGCGGCCGCCTGCACGCAGATAGCCCAGGTCACCGGGGATAAAAGCCATGCGCGTACGCTGCGCCAAGCCCTCGGCATATGCCCTGAGCTCAGCCAGGGTCACCTCGGGATGCTCGCGCAGGTAGTGCGCCGCACCCGTCACGACAAAGCCCTGGCCAATGGTCACGTGCGCCGTGTCGAACATGTCGATGTAATCGCGGCCCTCGGCAGCAGTGCGCGCCGACTCGTAGGAGCACGTGGTCACCGCAGAGTAAGCGATGTAGAGGATCTGCGCCTCGGGATGCTCTGCGTGGATGCGGTCGAACACCTTTGCAAAGTCGCCCGGGGTGCATCCGCTCGTCTTGGGCAAAACGCCCAGCTGACGGCACTCTTCAAGCATCTCCGCCGGATCAAGCGTACCGTCGTCGATCGTGCGATCGCCAATAGAAACATGCATGGGCACGAGTTCGATACCCAGCTTTGCAGCCTCAGCTGCAGAAACATCCGAGCCGGTCTCGGCAACGATAATGATTTCGCTCATGGGCGTATCCCTTCAATGATGCGTGGCGCGCCGCGCCATACGGACGGCGTGCCGACATCCAGTCAAGTGCGCATCATTGTAGGGCCCGAGCCTCGTATTGGCTATGCCTTATTCCCCACTTTCGGCAGGCGTGAGGAATAATTCACGCAGCGGCCACGGATGGTACTATGCCAAAACGATGGAATCGGCCTCGGAAATCTGCAGGTCGGCATTGTAGAACGCCGCGAGCGCCCGGATGGCCAAGGCGACATCGCGCGCGCCCGTCGTCTCAAAGCTCGAATGCATGGCCAGCTGCGGCAGGCCCACGTCCACAGCATGCATGCTCGCCTGGATATTGGAGAGATTACCCAGCGTAGAGCCGCCCGCCATATCGCTTCGGTTGGCAAAGGCCTGATAGGGCACCTGGGCAGCCTCGAGCACCGCCACGAGTGCAGCACGGCTAAAGGCATCCGTGCAGTAATGCTGATTCGCAGCTTCCTTGATCACCAGGCCGCCATTGAGCATGGGGCGCGCACCTTCATCGGCGCAATCGGGATGATTGGGATGCAGCGCATGGGCGTTGTCGCAGGATACGAGCATCGACGCGGCCAATGCCCGGCGATAGGCTTCGTCGTCAAAGCCCAGGCCCTCGTTCACGCGCGCAAGTGTATCGCGCAGGAACGTGGACATAGCGCCCTGTTTGGTATCCGACCCAACTTCCTCGTTATCAAAGCAAGCGAAGACGCTCACGTCACGCTCATTGGTCTGCGCGAGCATGGCCTCGAGCGAGGTATAGGCGCAGGCAAGGTCATCGAGCTTGGGCGCCGAGACAAACTCGTTCGCCATGCCCCACACGCAAGAACGCTGACGATTCACCAAGAACAGGTCGCGAGCCAAAACGTCGGCAACGTCCACGCCCAGCTCGTCGGCAACCATCTGGTCAAGCGAGCCCGCAGGGAGTGCTCCGGCAGAGATGAGGGGACACAGATCGCGGGCGCGATTAGGTGCAAAGCCGCTGTTGACGTCGCGACTCATGTGGATGGCAAGGCTGGGAATGATGGCGACGTCGCGGTCGAACGAGAACAGACGGCTCTCCACGCGCGCGCCCGTGCGCACTAGCACGCGACCCGCGAGCGACAGGGGGCGATCGAACCAGGTGTAGTCGATCATGCCACCATAGGCTTCCACATTGAGGCGCAAGTAGCCCTGCGGACCTTCGAGCTCGCCCACGGACTTAACCTTGAACGTGGGGGAATCGGCATGCGAGGCAGTGAGCTGGAAGTGATAGGGCGCCGTCTTGGGGCGCTGGCCGGCGGCAGTCGCCTCGGCGACACGCTCGCCCACGTGCCAGGCGATAACGCTCGAGTTGTTGCGGCGCGTATAGTAGCTCCCACCGCGCTCGATGTGCCAGGCGGAACCCTCGGGCAGATAGGTGTAGCCCGCCTGCTCCAGGCGCTCGGATAGCGCCATTGCCGTATGGAACATGCTGGGGCAGCTATCGATAAATTCGATGAGCGACTCTGCCGCCTTCAGGTCATCTTTGGTGATGATATCGGATGCCATGTATGCCTCTTTCCATTTATCACATGGTCATGCGTGCGAACGTCTGCATAAGCCTAACGCGCGCGGCATCTTTGTGCAAAAGCTATAATGAGCCAAACGAAAGGGGCAGATATGGCGCGAGGCATCGGTATCGATTTGGTTCGCATTGGCGACGTTGCCGCGCGCCTCGACGAGGCTGCACGCGAGTACGGCACGACAGCGTCTCCCTGGATGGCCCGTTTATTCACCCCCACAGAGCTTGAGATGGCTTTTGCCCGCGAGCAGCCTGCAGAATTTCTCGCCGGCAGGCTTGCCGTCAAGCACGCCGTTCGCAAGGCGGTCGGGCCGCTTATCGACAGCGAATTCGACCTGCGCTGGGTCGAGACGCTCCGTGCTGCATCTGGCGCCCCCTATGTCAATGTCGACGCACCCGCCCTGTGCAAAGCCCTTACCGCGGCAGACGTTGACGAGCTGCTCGTTTCCATCAGCAATGAGGGTGACTACGCCGCAGCGATCGCGCTCGCACAGTAGCGGGGTTTCTTCCACATTCACGGGCTGTCGGCAACACAACGAGTGGCAGCGACGCAACGCGATGAGCGGCGGTAGCTTGCACAGCAGGTGGCAGAGACGGTTGTAGCCAAGGGCCCCGTGGCGACAGGCAACACGATGCGTGGCGGTGGATCGCACAGTTGGCAACTTCTTTCCGCATTCACGAGCAGTGAGCAACACGATGCGTGGCGGCAAAACGTGCACTTTGAAATGAGTGGCGGTAATTCGTGCATAATACGCCGGATTTCGGACACAAAACGTTTCAAAAACCGCCACTCGTCAAGAAATGTTCGAAAACTGCCACTCGTTGCAGGCACCGCCGCAGCCGGACCCGACGCTACTGCCGCGCACCGGCACCGCCGCAGCCGCACCCGACGCTACTGCCGCGCGTCGTTGTTGCGGCAGCGTCCCTCGACATCGAGCAACCATTTCTTCCGATCAAGACCGCCGGCGTAGCCCGTAAGCGCGCCGCTCGCACCCACCACGCGATGACACGGAACAATGATCGACACCGGATTTCGACCCACGGCGGCACCCACCGCACGAGGACTCGTAGGACGCCCATCGCCCGCAGCGAGGCGTCGACGATAAATCTCGTCGGCAACCCAGCTATATGTCACCGTAGAGCCGCGCGGCACGCTTTGCAGCACGCTCCACACCTCAAGCTGAAATGGCGTGCCAATCAGATGGAGCGGGGGCGTGTACGCCGGCGCATGCCCGGCAAAGAACGTGTCGAGCCAGGCCCAGGCGTAATCGAGCACGGCGGATGCCGAGCCCAGGCCATTCGGCACGCCCTCGCCATCGAGCGTTGCACCATAGTGCGCCTGGTCTTCAAACCAAAGGCCGGTAAGCCCGCGCGCATCGGCAGCAAGGGTGATCATGCCAAGCGGCGATCGATAAGACTTGGTGATCATATACTTCCCCTTTGCGCCGCTTCTCCTCGCGTTTTCATCCGCAGCCTAGTATAAAGGCAAAAGCGGCAGAGCCCGTCTCAACAGCGCCTTCGCGCATCACGAAATCGCGCCGTGTGCGATTTACGCTCGGCGGAATCGGGGTGGGCACAAACCCTACGGACGGCGATAATAAAAGCATCCGATCAGATAGGGCATATCCATGGCATATATCGAGTTTTCCAACG
Source organism: uncultured Collinsella sp. (assembly GCA_934647195.1). Taxonomy (GTDB): domain Bacteria; phylum Actinomycetota; class Coriobacteriia; order Coriobacteriales; family Coriobacteriaceae; genus Collinsella. The sequence goes on along the minus strand of CAKUFD010000004.1, from coordinate 109,327 downwards.
TCATCAAGGCTTACGGCACGGGTGAGGCCGAAATTCACGCACTCGATGGCGCAAGCTTCAACGTCGAGCGCGGAGAGCTTGCCATCATCTTGGGCGCTTCGGGCGCAGGCAAGACCACGGCGCTCAACATCCTGGGTGGCATGGACACCGCGACCTCGGGCTCCGTCACCGTCGATGGACGCGACATCAGCCATGCGAACGAAGGGGAGCTCGTCTCGTACCGCCGTGCCGACGTGGGCTTTGTCTTTCAGTTCTACAACCTGGTCCCTAACCTCACGGCACTCGAAAACGTCGAGCTCGCGGCACAGATCTGCCCCGATTCGCTCGACCCCGCCGAAACACTTGTCAAAGTAGGCCTCGAGGCACGTATGGATAACTTCCCCGCCCAGCTCTCCGGCGGCGAGCAGCAGCGCGTGGCAATCGCCCGCGCCCTCGCCAAGAATCCCAAGCTCCTGCTGTGCGACGAGCCCACGGGCGCCCTCGACTACCAAACCGGCAAGCAGATCTTGCAGCTGCTGCAGGACACCTGTCGCCGCGAGGGCATCACGGTCATCATCATCACGCACAACTCCGCACTTGCCCCCATGGCCGACCGCCTCATCCGCTTTAAAAGCGGCAAGGTAACCGACGAGACCCTGCAGCCCAACCCCACACCCATCGAGCAAATCGAATGGTAAACGGCCCCAACGGACCGAATTGTGTGCATCGGGGCGCGAATCTCCACAAATTAACTCTGTCTTGTTTTTGTCACATTCAGGGGAGGGTCACGGCAAAGCAGATCGTATGCGCATCGAGCGCTTGGGCTCGGATGCTGCCACCATGTGCCTCGACAATCGCCTGTGCCACCGAAAGGCCCACTCCAGAGCCACCCGTCTGCGAGTTGCGGCTGGTATCCGCACGGTAGAAGCGATCGAACAGCCGCCCCAAATCGCCCTCCGGCATCGCATCCACCGCATTGCTCACCTGCAGGGTTACCCCTCCGCGCGAGCGCTTCTTGAGCGCAAGCTCAATCTCGCTGCCATCGCTCGCATAGCGTGTGGCATTATCAAGCAAAAGCTCCACCACCTGCGACAAAGCTGAAATATCGCCCTGGACATGCAATCCGGCCTCTATGGTGCGCACAAGTTTCTTCCCGCGCGACTCGGCAACGGCGCAAAACGGCTCCGAGGCATATTCGACCAGCTCGGATAGATCCAGATCCGTCTTCTCAAACTGCGTGGCGCCCTCATCCATGCGCGCAAGGAACACCAATCTCTCGGTTAGCGATTTAAGGCGAGTCACCTGTGCGGCAATGCTTTGCGTCCATTCGCTCTCGCCCGCCTCGATCTCCAGTACGTCGTTCGCGGCGCCAATCACCGCCAAGGGGGTCTTGATCTCATGGCTTGCATCCGTGATGAAACGCTGCTGCTTGCGATAGCTCTCCACGATAGGGCGAACCGCGACGCGCGAGAAAATCACCATCAAGACGAACACGAGCAGCCAAGCGCCCACACCGATGGCAGCGCTTGCACCCAAAAACGCCTCAAAATTGGACAGATCGCGCGAGCAGTCCACGAACACATACAAAGATCCCTCGTCTGTATCCACCACACGGTAGCGATACGCACCATAAAAGCCGCGCTTTGCACCCGAGGCACTCACCTGCAAAGCGTACGCGCACGCATCCCGCGCCGTCGTCGCCGCAACATGGTTGACGTCGACCCCGGCAACCGCACCGTCGCTGCCTACAATAACCGTAAAGTAACGCGTATCGTACGGCGCCTCCTTGTCCATGATGTCGGCGGCGCGCTTATCCAGCCCAAAGGAGCGGTCAAATATCCCAGACGTTCCGATATAGCTAGCCGAGAGCTCCTCGAGTATCACCACGGAGGCGTCGGAGGCATCCTCCTGCCCACCCTGGCCCCCGTCCGCACTGGAGACGCCGGGAAAACTTCCACCGTTTTCGATGATCGCCTCGATTCGATCATCCGACATGCGACACACACTTCGGTAGTTGACGGCATTGATAACCACCAAGATCAGCGCCAAAGCGGCGGCGACCGAAAGCATGGCAACGAGCACGAATTTTCGACGAAGACGCTTCTCCATCAAGCCTCGCCCTCAACGCACTCGAGCGAATACCCCTGATTGCGCGCGGCGCGGATGCACACGTCGGCGCCCACCGTCGAGAGCTTCTTACGCAGGTAAGAGATGTAGACCCACACCACATTGGAGGTCTCAAGCGCATCGTCGCCCCACACCTGGGACAAAAGGCGCTCGGTAGGCGTAACCGACCCCGGATGCGCCATGAAGTATTCCATAAGCTGAAACTCCCGATTAGCAAGATGCTCCTCCCCTGCAGGACCTGCAAGCATGCAAGAAGCACAGTCGAGGCGAACGTTACCAACAGAAAGGGTGGTCGCGTCGATCGCAGTCGCGCTGCGCGTCATGGCGCGAATGCGCGCGAGCAGCTCTTTTGCCGCAAAGGGCTTGGTGAGGTAATCGTTGGCGCCAGCGTCGAGGCCCTCGACCTTATCCGCCACCTCGCTTTTTGCCGTCAGCATGATGATGGGCAGGCGAATCCCACCCTGACGCACCCGGCGTAACACCTCGATGCCATCCATCCCGGGCATCATGATGTCGAGAACCGCTGCATCGAAGGCCTGGTGTTGAAGATGGTCGAGGGCACTCAAGCCGTCATGCACCGCGTCGACCTCATAGCCGCTGTGTCGCAAAATCGCTGTAAGGGCACGCGATAGCTCGAGTTCATCCTCCGCCAATAGGAGCCGCATCATCCTCGCCTTTCGTTATCACCGTCTGATGGCTTTGATAATAGCGCAGCGGGCAAAGCCTTAGCCGAACCTTAACAGTTAGCAGGAACAAGCAGGCGTTTTTGCAGGATAGACCTTAGCCGAACCTAAGCATCGGCAGCCGTGCGCAAGAACCGTCGCCGCTGCGGTACAACAGATATCGAGCACGGCGGCGGGTGCGCGAGACCAGGCACACACACTTTCCTTCCCCCCCATGCCTGCGCCCGTCGCCTGTTGCTCGCAATCTGTCCGGTAAGCCGCATGGCGGAAGCGACTCGCCTCCATGCACGACCGATGGGAGATACATGCCATCCGAAAGCGAACCATTTATCCACGACGACAGCGCGGCGGGAGCTTCGGTTAACACGCCTTTGCAGCCGTCCGTCACCACGGCATCTCAGCAGACGACCGAATTCGCCGGCAACGCAGTGCCGTTATCTTCCGGCGCACCTGCAGCACCTGCCGCACCTGCCCCTTGCGCGAATGCACAGCACGGACCAAACCAGATCGTGACGCTTTTACTCACGTGCACCCTCGCCGTGGTGTGCGGCCTTGCGGGTGGCCTTGCAGGAGGGGCCATCATGGGTGCTATCACTTCGAGCTCAAACTCGAGCGCCCAAGCCTCGCAGGCACAGGCCCCGAGCGACATGCAGCAGCCCGGCGAAGCGCCCTCGGGCCAGCCCGACGCTCAGCAGTCGGAAGGCAGCGACAGCAACGGCGCGCCGGATGCCAACGGCCAGGGCGCGCAGCAAGCACCCAACGATAGCGACAACAACTCAAGCGAGAGCAGTACCACCGCATAGCCCTAACCATGTGACGACTCTCCAAAAACACCCTTTGCCATCCTCCAAAAAGGCGCCTCAGCTGGGCACATGCCCGACTGAGGCGCCTTTTGCGCACAGCGATATCGCGTATGTCGAAAGCTCGTGCTCTACTCTTCCGTAAGGAGCTTTGCAATCTGGACAGCGTTGGTGGCAGCGCCCTTGCGAATCTGGTCGCCACAGCACCAGAAGGTGATGCCGCGCGCGGCTTCCGGGTTGGAAATGTCGCGGCGAATACGGCCAACCCAAATCAGGTCCTGATCGCTCGTAAAGAGCGGCATGGGATAGCGATCCTGAGCATCGGCGGCATCCATGTCGTCCACCAGCTTGACACCAGGGGCGGCGGCAAGGGCCTCACGAGCCTCTTCGACCGTGATGTCGCGCTCAAACTCGAGCGTGATGCTCTCGGAGTGCGAGCGCAGCACCGGCACGCGCACGCAGGTGCAGTTCACGCGCAGCTCGGGCAGATGCATGATCTTGCGGCCCTCGTTTTGGAGCTTCATCTCCTCGGAGGTAAAGCCCTCCTCCTTCACGCCGCCGATCTGCGGAATGAGGTTATTGGCAAGCTGCGCCGCAAAGGCGCGCGGATCGGGAAGCTGCTCGCCACGGCCCAGGGCAGCAAGCTGCTCCTCAAGCTCGCGCATGCCCGGAACGCCCGCGCCCGAAGCAGCCTGATATGTGCTCACAACCATGCGCTTGACGCCCGCAAGCTTATGAAGCGGCCAGGTGGGCACCAAGCCGATGATGGTCGCGCAATTGGGATTGGCGATGAGGCCCTTGTGCCACTTGATGTCCTCGGCGTTGATCTCGGGCACCACCAGGGGCACATCGGGATCGAGACGGAACGCATGGGAGTTATCCACAACCACAGCACCGCGCTTCACGGCCTCGGGCAAAAGCGCCTTGGCAAGATCGTCCTCAACAGCACCGAGCACGATATCGCAGCCCTCAAATGCCTCGGGACAAGCCTCCTCGATCACAACCTGCTCGCCGCGAAACTCAACGGCCTTGCCGGCAGAACGAGCGCTCGCCAGCAACTTGAGCTTGCCCACGGGGAAATCCTGCTCGTCGAGACACTGGAGCATCTGAGTGCCCACGGCTCCCGTCGCGCCCAAAATAGCCACCGTGTACTGTTTCATGCTTCCCCCTTTTAGGTCATGCTCTTCGCCTGCAACCTACGCAGGCCAAACGATTGTCTTCCTGTTATACAAGAACGGAGTGGACTCAACGCCCACTCCGTCGAAATGAAATCGAAACGAAACCCGCAACCAACAGGATGAATAGGATTTCCCTCAAAGCCAAGGCGCTCGCTATTTAGTAAGCGATGCCAAGCCCAGATCGATAGCCGAGGGCTCATCCAGATCGGCAACCTTCACGATGCCGTTCTCGTCGGAAAACGCACGGTAGATGGTGCGAATGGCCAGCTCAAAATCCTTCTCGTCCACGCCGATGATGATATTGATCTCGTCGCAGCTCTGCGAAATCATGCGCACGCTCACACCTGCCTGGCCAAGCATGCCAAAGAGGTGACCGGAGATGCCGGCACGGCCGCGCAGGTTGCGGCCAACGGTGGCGATGAGCGCCAGACCCTCGACGACCTCGATCTCGAGCGGCTCCACCTCCTTTTGGATATCACCCACAAGCGAGTAGAGCGAATCGCTTACGTCTTCCTTCTGCACAACGGCGCCAAAACGGTCGACACCGGTGGGCATATGCTCGACCGAGACGTTATAGCGCTCGAAGACGGAAAGTGCACGACGCATAAAACCGATGCGTGGCTTGGTACGATCGCGAGCAACATTGATGGCAACGAAACCGCGTTTGCCGGTCACACCAGTGATAAGAGGCTCGGCTGCGCCCTCATCGGCAGTCTCGCTAATGATGGTGCCGGGGTCTTGCGGAGCGTTGGTGTTCTTGATGACGAGCGGGATGCCGGCCTCGCGCACAGGGAAAACGGCCTCCTCGTGCAGAACGCTCGCGCCCATGTAGGAAAGCTCGCGCAGCTCCTCGTAGGTAACGCGCGCGATAGGCTGCGCCTCGGGAACGATGCGCGGATCGGCCGAGAAGAAGCCCGACACATCGGTCCAGTTCTCATACAGATCGGCGCCCAGGCACTTGGCGAGAATCGATCCGGAAATGTCTCCGCCGCCGCGGTCGAGCAGCTTGATCTGGCCTTCGCGCGTAGCGCCGTAGAAGCCGGGCATGACGAAGCCGGCCTGCTGACTGTACTCGTCCACCAGCTCCGCGGTGCGCTTCATGCTGAGCGTACCGTCATGATGGAAGGCGATGACCTTCGAGGCGTCCAAGAACGGCAGGCCCAGGTACTCGGCCATCAGACGAGCGGTAAAGTACTCGCCACGGCTTACGAGCTCCTCGGTGGAGTAGCCGCCCGAGCTGGCACGCTCGGCAAATGCCGCGAACTCCTCGCGGATGGGATAGGCGAGCTCAAGCTCATCGGCAATATCAAAGTAGCGCTGCCCGATATCCTTGAGCAGATCCTCGCAAGACACATGGTACTTGACGTGTGCGCTCACCAGATAAAGCAGGTCGGTCACCTTGGTGTCGCCCTTAAAACGACGACCGCAGGCAGAAACCACCACAAAGCGGCGCGCTGGATCGGCGTCGACGATTGCTTTGATTTTCTTGAAGTGCTCGGCATCTGCGACTGATGAGCCGCCAAACTTAGCGATCTTGATCATACGAACTAAAAACCCTCCTGATAGGAACGCACCAAATGACGACGCGCCCATAATCGTAGGTGCAAGTCTACTAAACACCCTGGGATGTTGTCGTGGGCATCTGTATTGTTTCCAAAAGAAAAACGGCCTGTGTGCTGCGCCTGTTCTCCGGGAGCTGCGGCTCCATGCGCCCAAAGGCTTCTGATACCATGAGCGCACACGTTACGCCCTGGGCTTTCAAGGAGTCGACGACATGGGTCTCTACCATAGCACACGTTCCGCTTCGCCAACCTTTACGAGCAAGGAGGCCATCCGCCGCGGCATCGCCCCGGACGGCGGCCTGTTTGTGTCCGACGACCTGGGTGGCACCACCATCGACATCTCCACGCTGGCAGGCAAGGATTACCCCACGCTCGCACGTGAGGTCATGGGAGCTCTTCTGCCCGATTACTCCGCAGACGAGATCGCCGCATGCGTGGACGAGGCGTACACCGGCACCTTCGCTTCGAGCGAAGTGACGCCGCTCGTGCCCCTCTCCCAGGCACCCAACGCGGATGGCACCCCCACCTATGTCATGGAGCTCTTTGGCGGCCCCACGAACGCATTCAAGGACGTCGCACTGCAGATGCTCCCCCGCCTCATGGCGCGCACCGCGGGCGTCGAAGGCGAGAGCATCATGATCGTCACCGCCACCTCGGGCGACACCGGCAAGGCCGCCCTTGCCGGATTCGCCGACGCTCCGGGCTGCGGCATCACCGTCTTTTATCCCGAGGGCAAGGTGAGCCACGTCCAGAATCTGCAGATGTCCACGCAGGAGGGCGCAAACGTCGCCGTCTGCGCCGTGCGCGGCAATTTTGACGACGCGCAGACCGCCGTCAAGCAAATCTTTGCGAACAAGGAGCTGGGCGAGCGCCTGGCCCAGGGCGGCACGATTCTTTCCTCCGCGAACTCCATCAACGTGGGTCGTCTGGTCCCGCAGGTCGTCTATTACTTTGCCGCCTATGCGCAGCTGCTGCGCGCAGGCGCCATCCAAGTTGGCGACGCTGTCGAGTTCTGCGTGCCCACGGGCAACTTTGGCGACATCCTGGCCGGCTACTACGCCAAGCGCATGGGCCTGCCTGTAGCAAAGCTCCTTGTGGCCTCCGACAAGAACAACGTGCTGGCCGACTTCCTGGCCACCGGCACCTACGACCGCAAGCGCCCCTTCTACACCACCACCTCTCCCTCCATGGACATCCTAGTCTCCTCGAACCTCGAGCGCATGCTGTACTACCTGGCAGACGGCGACTGCGAGCTTGTGGCAGACCTCATGTCCAAGCTTACCGACGAGGGCAACTACCAGATTCCCGCCGAGCTTCTCGAGCGCATCCGCACCGTCTTTGACGGCGGCTGGGCAGACGAAGACCAGGTGGCAGCCGCCATTCGTCGCTGCTGGGACGAGAACGGCTACGTAATCGACCCGCACACCGCCTGCGGCTATCACGTGATGGAGCAAACTGCCGCCGTCGAGGGCACCGCCTGCCGCGTGCTGCTCTCCACCGCAAGCCCCTACAAGTTCCCCAAGGCCGTTGCCGAGGCGCTGGGCCTCTTCTGCCCGCCCGACGATTTTGCCTGCATGGAGGTGCTTGCCAAGCACACCGGCACCACCGCGCCCGCGCAGCTCGCCGAGCTCAAGACCAAGCCCGTGCGCTTTGAAGATGTGGTCGATGTGGCCGACATGGGTTCCTACGTTGAGCAGGCCGCCAATCGCATCGCCGGGGAGGCCTAAGTTCCTATGATCCGCATCACGGTACCCGCCACCAGCGCAAACCTGGGCATCGGCTACGATACCCTGGGCATGGCCGTCTCGCTGTACTCGCACTTCACGTTCGATCGCGCCGAGACCCTCACCATCACGGGTTGCCCCGAGCAGTTCCAAAACGAGGACAACCTTGTTTACGAGAGCTTTGTGAATGCCCTTGCCGAGTGGGGCGAGGAAACGTTCCCCGTCTCCATCGACATCTCCACCGAAGTACCCGTCGCCCGCGGTCTGGGCTCAAGCTCCACCTGCGTGGTCGCCGGCATCATGGGCGCCGCCGCACTCACCGGCCATACCGTCACCCGTGAGGAGCTCGTAGCCATCGCCACCGCCGTCGAGGGCCATCCCGACAACGTAGCGCCCGCCATCTTGGGCGCAGCCGTCTGCTCCTTCACACCAGAAGGCGAGCTCCCCCGCTGCCTGCGCTACGACGTGAGCGAGCGCCTGCGCTTTATCACCATCATCCCGCCGTACGAGGTGCACACGAGCGACGCGCGCAAGGTTGTTCCGCAAGAGGTACCGCTGTCTACCGCCGTCTGGCAGATGGGACGCATCGCAGGACTCACGCGTGGCCTCGAGATGGGCGACCTCGACCTGATCGCCGCCTCCAACGACGACCGTCTGCAGGAACCCTATCGCCGCGCACTCATCCCCGATTACGACGCCATTCGCGAGACGTGCCTGACAGGCGGCGCCAAGACCATGTGGATCTCGGGCTCTGGCTCGACCCTCATGGCCGTGACCGACGACACCATCGTGGCCAAGTTCCTGCAGGTTCGCCTGCGCGAACGCTTCCCCGAGTGCGAGACGCATATTTTGACGTGCGACACGGAAGGCGCCCAAATCGAGTACCTGTAGGCGCGGTGTCTTTGTTGCGGGCGTCCCCGCACGGCTTGCCCCTGAAAACGTCCTCGACAAATGAATCCCCCTGCTCTTGCTCCTTCGGAGCTTTGAGCAGGGGGATTCTTGTCTGCGGAATGTTTTCAGGGGCAAGCCGCGCGGGGATGCCAGGGCGGCGTGGTCGCGCCCGTGGGTTGCGCTTTGGAGGGTCGCCAGGCTTGGGAAACTTGCTTGAAGCGTGCCTCCTGGCTCTCGTGCATATGGTTAAGCAAGGTAAATCGTTCCGTTGGTTTGCGTTGAAGCGTTGATTTCGTATCGGCAGGAAAATGAGAGCAGGCCGCTGGGTGCGCGTATGAGGAGCAGCGCCGCCTCTGCATGATGCAATCGCCAACCGGATAGGGCAAGGCGGAAGCGCAACGGCAGAGCGCTTCCATCGAGACAAGGGCCGCGCCGACTCAACGCTACGAACGGAGGTCCAGACATGGACGTTACGCAAGTTATCAGCCTGTTGGCGCTCATAATCGCAGCTATCGAACTCGGCTACCGAATCGGTAAGGACATCGGACGCCGAAAGAAATAGCCGCCCCCGAGAAACGGAAACGGCCACTCTCCAACTCACGAAAAGTTGTAAACGAGTCGGCCACCCGCTGCAACGGGTAACCGCCCTTGTCTAGCTGGTAGCACTCGACACGAGGGTTACCAGCTAGAACAACAGTCGAAACAGAAAGGAAAAGACCATGAACGAGTATACCACAACGACGAACGCCGACACGACAGCCGCCTAGCCGCCACGAGACCACGAGACACAACCACAAGGGAGACCACCATGACCACGCACGGCCTTCCGCTGAAAACATTCCGCAGACAAGAATCCCCCACGCCCATAGCTCCGAAGGAGCATGGGCGTGGGGGATTCATTTGTCGAGGACGTTTTCAGCGGAAGGCCGTGCGTGGACGCCGGGGCGACGCGCTCTTGCCTGCAGGTGTACGCCTTGGAGAGTCGCCGGCCCCAGAAGTTTACTCGCCCACCTTTTCCAGGTCGTAAGGAGTGGTCTGGTAGACGTAGTAGTTTAGCCAGTTAGTGTAGAGGAGCTGGGCCTGGGAGCGCCAGACGTTCAGCGGGGCGCGAGTGGGGTCGTCGTCCGGGAAGTAGTTCGTTGGAATCTCAGGATCGATACCGCGCTTGAGGTCACGCTCGTACTCGAGCTTGAGGGTGTCGGTATCGTACTCGGGATGGCCAAACACGAAGAAGCGACGGCTATCGACCGACTTCACAATGTAGAGGCCCACCTCGTCCGACACGGCAACGACCTCAAGATCATCCACTGCCTCCACGTCTTCGATCCTCACATCGGTATTGCGTGAATGAACCGCATAGAAGCGGTCGTCGAAACCCCTCACAAGTGGGCTTTTCGGCTTAAGCAAACGATGCTCGAAAACGCCCGATGCCTTTTTGGGCAGGCGATACTTCTGAATACCGTAGTGGTAATACAAGCCCGCCTGCGCGCCCCAACAGATATGCAGCGTGGAATGCACATGCGTGCTCGACCAATCCATGATGCGGCAGAGCTCGTCCCAGTAATCCACCTCTTCGAACTCCATGAGCTCCACGGGGGCCCCGGTAATAATCAGGCCGTCGTAATGCTCGTTTTCGATGTCCTCAAAGGTACGGTAGAACGTCTCCAAATGCCCTGCCGATACATGCGTCGCCTCGTGGCTCTTGGTGCGCAGCAGGTCTACCTGAATCTGCAACGGCGTATTGGAGAGCTTGCGCATAAGCTGCGTCTCGGTGGCGATCTTGGTGGGCATGAGGTTCAAGATCAGCACACGCAAAGGACGAATGTCCTGATGGAGAGCACGAAACTCCGTCATGACAAAGATGTTCTCGCCCTCGAGGATCTCGGTTGCGGGCAGAGCATCAGGAATTCGAATCGGCATGACGCACACACTCCTTCACTCACACACTCAGCGACACGCGCAGCATTGGTTTTGATTGTACCGTGGCGCGCACGCTGCGCACCCCAACGCGTCAAATAAACGCCGTCAACGTTGCACGTGCGTCGCATCTAAAAAGTTGGAAGACGGCCCGTATCGCCATGAAGCTCAAAAGCGAGGATACGGTCCGTAAGCTGCGCGAGCATCTGCGTTGTGTTGGGACGCGCGGCCATATTCTCGATCACGCCGCTGTGCAAAAGATCGGTGAAACCCGCGTCATGCGCGTGATAGCGCCCATCCAAGACAAAGGCAACATGACGATAGTCCGCACCGCACACCGCCACCAGCGTGTTTCCGTACAGGCGCTTAGCACGCTGTGGATCGACACCGATCTTCACATACCAGGAAGGCACATCGCTCACACCCTGCTCGGCAAAGAAGCGTTTGATCTCGCCACACCCCGCGAGCGGATAGGCCGGAATATCCCAACCCTGCTTGCGCGCAAAATGGTAGATGTAGTGCGAGGCATCCCCCACCTCGATATGGCCTTCCATGATCGTAGCCAAGATACGCGCGGCACATTCCACGTCTACACGCACGGTTCCACCCGAAATAAGCCGTGCCAAGCCATCGATTGTTACGTTATGTGCACGCGGGCCGTACATCGCGCAATCGCCGCCTCCCCTTGTTGCCAGAGAACTACAATGAGCAAACTAATCGCTCTCAGAAAGGCTTACCACTATGGCATCAACACGTAAAGTTGGCATCATCGGTTTGGGTCACGTTGGCGCACATGTCGCCAACAGCTTGCTTCTGCAGGGCTTGGTCGACGAACTCTATCTTTGCGATGTCAAAGCGCAAAAGGTCCTGTCCGAAACCCAGGATCTGCACGACTCTCTCACCTTCGTGCCCTTCAACACCAAGATCGTCAATGTTGGCGACCGCTACGAGGAGCTCGCCGCCTGCGACATCATCGTCAACGCCGCGGGCAACGTGGCGATGGCCGCAGGCAACCGTGACGGTGAGCTGTTCTGCACCACCGACTCCGCCCGTTCCTTTGCCAACCGCATCGTCGATGCCGGCTTCGATGGCATCTGGGTATCCATCGCAAACCCCTGCGACGTGGTGTGCACGACCATTTGGCACCTGACCAACTACGACCCCAAGAAGATCATCGGCTCGGGCTGCGGTCTGGATTCCGCGCGTCTGCATTCCGAGATCTCCAAGAAATGCGGCATCAGCCCCAAGTCCATCGACGCCTATATGATCGGCGAGCACGGCTTTAGCCAGCTTGCCGCCTGGAAGGCCGCGACCATCGCCGGCAAGCCGCTTTCCGAGCTTGTCTGCGAATATCCCGAGCAATACGGCTTTGACCAGGCAGAAGTCGAGGAGCTTGCGCGCAAGGGCGGCTATGTGACCTACGAGGGCAAGGGCTGCACCGAGTACGCCGTAGCCAATTCCGCTGCGCGTGTCTGCGCCGCCGTGCTGCACAACGAGCATGCCGTGCTCTCCGCATCCACCCTCATGTGCGGCCAGTATGGCGAAGAGGACATCTTCACGTCGCTGCCCTGCGTGATCGGCGCCGAGGGCATCGAGCAGGTCTACACCCTCGACCTTTCCGATGCCGAGCTCGAAGGCTTCCATAAGAGCTGCCAGCACATCCGCGATAACATCGCCCAGCTCACCTGGTGGTAAACGGGCGCGACCCCTCTCAGCCGCCGTTTCGCCTTACTGGCGTTCCTCAAAACCCAAATGAAGCAAAAAATCCCATTTAGGAGCCGCAATTACAGCTCTAAATGGGATTTTTTGCTTCATTTGGAAAAGAGGGTCGACGCCAAAAGGGCGCAGAGGGGCTGCAGCAAGATGATGGGCAGGGCGCCGGCAACCGCGGCAGGGCCCGTGGCCGTAAGCAAGGCCCGACCGACGATGCCTACTCTCCGGCCACGCGGCAACCGGCAGCGGCTGCCAGCTCGGCCTCTTCCGGATAGTAGATGCGCCACGTACGGCGCAGCTGCGTCATCAGATCCATGACGTCGGCCGCAAAGACGATCATCGCGTCTTCTACGCGGTCACCCGCAACGGCTTTCTCAAGGTCGGCCACCTCGTAGGCAAGAGCATATGCCTCCTCGCCCACATGGACCTCCTCGCGCTCGCCCGTCGCCGTCCACACGATGGTGGCGCGGTCGGCACGCGGATAGTCCATGACCTCGATGTAGCAATTCTCAAACGAGAGCACGGCGCGCTTGGGCTGCTTGGAGTGCAGCGTAAGCGAGATCACGGCCATCTGCATATCGGGATTGCGCATCACGATGCCGCTCGTCACGTCCACGCCGGTGTTGCAGGCGTTGGCGATGGAAACAACGTCTTCGGGCTGCGAGAGCATAAACATGCGCGCCATGGTAAGGGCGTACACGCCGATGTCGAGCATCGCACCGCCGGCCAAGCGCGGATTGTAAAAACGATTCTCAGGATCAAAATCCTTATAGCTGCCAAAGCTCACCTGAGCGATGCTCATGTTGCCGAATTCATCCTTCTCGGCACGGCGGATGAGCTCGCGATAAAGCGGCATGTGAAGGATGGTCGTGGCGTCGATGAGCTGTACGCCATGCTCGTCAGCGATTGCACGGGCCTCGTTGAGCTCCTCAGAATTGAGGGTGATCGCCTTCTCGCATAGCACGTGCTTTCCTGCGGAAAGCGCCGCACGCAGATAGGTGATATGGGTGTTATGCGGCGCAGTAATGTACACCGCGTCGATGGAGGGGTCGGCACAGAGCTCTTCGAGCGTGTCGTACACGCAGGTCACGCCGTACTTCTCGGCAAAAGCAACCGCTTTCTCGCGCGTGCGGTTGTAGATACCATCGAGCTTGCGGCCAGCGAGCTCGAGCGTGGCAGCCATCTGGTTGGCAATCACGCCGCAGCCGATAACAGCCCACCTGAGCTGGGGAGCCGTGAAGATATCATCGGGAAACGGCTTGCCCTCGACCGAAGCGAAGGCGGCGCGGGCTGCCTCGGCGGCATCACGCGGTGCAGACTGTTGAGACATACAGGCTCCTCAATATGCTAGGGAGACGGATTTATTCGTCATATTGTACGGGCATCGAGGTAGCCGCACAAACGTTATTCGCGTGCATGCAGCTCTTCGAAAGCAGCGATTTCCGCCATGAAGCGCTCACCAAAGCTCTCGGCCTTTTTCTCGCCAATGCCCGACACCTCGAGCAACTCCTCGTACGCATGGGGGCGCTGCCGGCACAAGGCGCGCAACGTTTTATCGGGAAACACCACGTAGCTGGGAACTTGCATCTCCTGCGCCAGCTCGGTGCGGAGCCCCCGCAGGCGCTCGAACAGCTCTGCGTCGTCGCCCACGCGCGGCACACTCTTGGCATCAGACTCCTCGCGCAGCAAATCGACTGCGCGACGCGCGCGAGAAGCAGCTCGGCCCTTCTTGGCAGCCCTCTTCACGGTAAACGCAAACGCACTGCCCTCACCGTCGGATTCCCCGTCCGCATCCACGACCTCTGCGGCACGAGGCCCCAAAAGCAACGTGGGATACTGCCCCTGCGAGCTCGCCAGATATCCACGTCCGCACAGCTGATCGATTAGATTGCGAATGCGCCCGGTCGATTCTGCCGCCAAGCTGCCGTAACCTGCCGCTTCGTCCAAATGCAGCTCAAAGATGCGCTGCGTCTTTCCGCCGTGAAGCACATCGGCAACAAGCGACTTGCCAAAACGCCCGGGACGCGCGGCAACGAACGTCACCACGGCACGGGCCGCCTCGGTCATATCCTCGACCTCGTACTCTGTGAGGCAGTTGCCGCAATTGCCGCAACCAGCACCCGTCTCGGCGGCATGCGCCAGCACCTCGGCAGCCGCGTCCTCGTCGCCAAAATAGCGCAGCATATACTCGCGCAAGCAGCCGGTCGTCTTGCAATAGCCTTCCATCTGGGCGATGAGCCTAAAGCGATTCTGCCGCGCGCGCAGGCGCTGCTCCTCATCGAGTTGCTCGTCATCGGGCTCTTGCTCGGCAAAGAAACGACGCAGGCGCAGATCGTTGCCGTTCCAAAGCAAAAAGCAGCTGGCAGGGTCGCCGTCGCGGCCGGCACGTCCCGCCTCCTGATAATAGGCTTCGATGCTCTCGGGCGCGTTGTTGTGAATCACATAGCGCACGTTGGGCTTGTCGATACCCATGCCAAAAGCGTTGGTGGCAACCATCACGCGTATGTCATCGCGCACGAACGCCTGCTGGTTTTGCGTGCGCGCATCCATGCTCATGCCAGCGTGGTAGCTCGCAACGCGCACGTCAAGCCCTTGCTTTTCCACAGCGTCTTGCAGCGTAAACGTCAGCTCGTCCACGCTTTTACGCGTAGCGCAGTAGACAATTCCCGCCTCGTCGGGATGCTCCGTCACATAGCGGCATATCCACGACGCCTTCTGGCGCTCGGCCATCTCCTGCACCTCAAACGATAGGTTGGGCCGGTCAAAGCCCGTCACCACAACCTGCGGCGAGCGCAAGCAAAGCATCTGCTGGATATCCATGCGCACGCGCTCTGTTGCCGTAGCGGTAAACGCCGCCACCACGGGGCGCTGCGGCAGGGCCTCGATAAACTGGGCAATCTGCAAGTAGGCAGGCCTAAAATCCTGTCCCCACTGGCTTACACAGTGAGCCTCGTCAACTGCCAAAAGCGGAATGCCCATACCGCCCGGCTGCGCCGCAGTCTGAGCAAATGCGATAAAACGCGGGTCTGCCAAGCGCTCGGGCGCCACGAACATGAGCTGGTAAGCACCGGCGGCCGCTCGCTTGAGCACGGTATTTTGCTGAGGGACAGAAAGCGACGAGTTGAGATAGCTGGGATGCGCACCGGCGGCAAGCAACGCCTGCGTCTGGTCTTCCATAAGCGAGATGAGCGGGCTCACCACCAAGGTAAGACCCGGCCCCATGAGAGCGGGCACCTGGTAGCAAATGGACTTGCCCGCACCCGTAGGCATCACGGCAAGAACGTCGCGTCCCGCAAGAATCGAGGATATAACGCGCTCCTGCCCCGGCCTAAACGACCCGTAGCCAAAATACCGCCCGAGTGCAGCATGAGCTTGTTCGAGGGCGGCAGATGGCGCGCCCCCATTTGCTATCGAGAACATCTGTGACACGTAAACTCGTCTCCGATACCAAACGATGCTCTACAACGCGGCGGCCAAAGCGTCGAGATCGGCTTGCGTCGTAGCCCAGCTGGTAGCCAAGCGTACAACCACATGGTCCTCGTCATAGGTATCCCAAAAGCTCAGGCGAATCTGCTTGCCCAGACGCTCGTACTCGCTCTTCTCCAAAATGATGAACTGCTGGTTGGTGGGAGATTCCAAGAACCAACGCGCACCGCGCTCGTGCAGCAGGGCACGAAGACGGCCCGCCATGTCGATGGCGTTGCGCGCGATACGCACGTAGGTACCTTGCGTAAACAGCGCCTCGAACTGCACGCCCAGAAGGCGGCCCTTAGCCAGAAGCGCGCCATGCTGCTTGATACGCGGAATCGGATGCGCGGGAGCGTTGCCCGCAGGGAAGACCACGGCCTCGCCGCATAATGCCCCCACCTTGGTTCCGCCGATATAGAAGACATCGCACAGCTGGGCGAGCTGCGGCAGGGTGATGTCGCACTCGTCGGACGCCAGGGCGTAGCCCAAGCGCGCGCCATCCACAAAAAGCGGAATCTCGTGCTTCTGGCACACCTCATAGATCGCAGCCAGCTCATCGCGGGAATAGAGCGTGCCGAGCTCCGTTGGGAAGGAGATGTACGCCGCTCCCGGGAAGACCATGTGCTCGTGATTACCGTCCGCATAGAACAGCTCGATCAGCTGATCGAGCTCATCGGCATGCATCTTTCCCTCATGCTCGGGAACCGTCAGCACCTTATGGCCGCCAAATTCAATAGCCCCCGCTTCGTGGCAGGCAACGTGCCCCGTAGCGGCAGCGACCACGCCCTCATAGGGAGCGAGCAGCATGTCGAGCACAACCTGGTTGGTCTGCGTACCGCCCGTAAGGAGAAACACGTCGGCATCCGGCGTCTCGCAAGCCTCGCGGATCAGCTCCTTGGCACGAGCGCAATGAGGGTCCTCGCCGTAACCGGTCATGGCCTCCATGTTGGTATCGACCAGGGCTGCCAAAACCTCCGGGCAAGCGCCAAAGGAATAATCGTTCTCAAACGTAACCAAAAGATGCTCCTTCTTCTCGATGCGCGGCAATTCTATGAGTTCATTGCCGCATCGGTCATACAGGCTAAGTAAACAAAAGCAAACGCCGGGATACGACCATCGGCCTAGCGCACCGTCATATCCCAGCGCCAAAGCTCACGCTAATCGTCGTCGCCGCTCGCACCCAACTGGCACAGGACAGCAAGTGCCGCTGCAACGGGTCCTTGCCCGTCATCGGCATTAAGGCCGCGCCCCACGCCCGAGCCAGCACCTGCTCCCGCGCGATAGGGAATCGACAGCTTGCGAGAACGCGGGAACACCACTGCCCCCAGGCGATCCTTGAGGTCGAACGCCACGTTCTTAGGCACGTCCACGCCCAAGAACGTCAGGCGCCCGCCGCTGAGCGTCACGCTTTCCAGCCCCAAGCGTTCTCCGCGAATACGTATGCGAGCACGGTCGAACAGGTTGAGACCCGCCTGCGGCAGCTCACCATGGACGGCCTCGGTCTCCTCCTGCAGCCGGTCCACGCTCTCCAAATCATCCGCCGCGGCAAGTTTACGATATGCGAGCACACGCTCATCTACGCGCGGCAGGTACTCTTCGTCCAAGAAGAAGTCGGCCGGAATGTTGATGGCAACTCCCGCCGCCTCGACGGTCTCGGAATCATCCCCGCGCGCCTCGGCAACAGCCTGGCCCAACATCTGCGTGAACAGGTCAAAGCCCACGCTCGACAAGTTGCCGTGCTGTTCGGCGCCCACGAGCGAGCCCGCGCCGCGAATCTCCAGGTCGCGCATGGCAATGCGCATACCGCTGCCCAGATCCTGGAACTCCGAGAGCGCCGTCAAGCGCGCCGTGGCCTCCTCGGTAAGCGGCATCTCGCCCGGGAACATAAAGTACGCGTACGCCTGCGTGGCAGAACGGCCCACGCGGCCCTTGAGCTGATAGAGCTGGGCCAAACCCAGGCGCTGCGAGTCCTCGATGATCAACGTGTTGGCATGGGCGTTGTCGATGCCCGACTCCACGATGGTCGTGGCGATGAGCACGTCGATTCTCTTCTCGGCAAACTCGACCATCACGTCTTCCACCTCGCGCGGGCTCATCTTGCCGTGCGCCACGCCCACGCGCGCCTCGGGTGCGGCATCGTGCACGCGCTCGACCGCGTCGTCGATAGTCTTCACGCGGTTGGACACGTAGTACACCTGGCCGCCGCGGCCCACCTCCAGGCGAATGGCGGCACTCACCACGTCGGGGTCGTACTCGCCCACATGCACGATCACGGAACGTCGTCCCGTAGGCGGCGTGGTGATGAGGCTCATGTCGCGCACGCCCGAGATGGCCATCTGCATGGTGCGCGGGATGGGCGTTGCCGAAAGCGTGAGGACATCGATCTGCTCGCGCAAGTTTTTGAGCTGCTCCTTGTGCTGCACGCCAAAGCGCTGCTCCTCGTCGATGATCACCAATCCCAAATTATGGGGGTTCACATCGGCGGAAAGCAGGCGATGCGTACCGATGAGCACGTCGACCTTGCCCTCGGCAAAAGCCGCCAGCGCACGCTTTTGCTGACCCGGCGTCCTAAAGCGCGAAAGCACGTCCACCTCCACACCAAAGGGGACAAAGCGCTCAAAGAACGTCTGGAAATGCTGCTGCGCCAAAATAGTCGTAGGACACAGCACCATAACCTGGCGTCCCGAATCCACGCACTTGAAGGCGGCACGCAAGGCAACCTCGGTCTTGCCAAAACCCACGTCGCCACAGAGCAGGCGGTCCATGGGCTTCGCCGCTTCCATGTCGGCCTTGATATCGGCGATGGCATCGAGCTGGTCGCGCGTCTCCTCGTACGGGAAGCTCTCCTCCATCTCGATCTGCTCGGGCGTATCGGGCGGACACGCAACGCCAGCAATGGAAGAGCGGCGCGTATAGAGGTCGACCAGGTCGAACGCAAGCTTCTTGGCGCTCTTGCGCGCCTTGCCCGTAGCACGGCTCCAGTCGGCAGTATTCAGGCGCGTAAGGCGAGGCTTATCGCCGTCGGGGCCAACGTAGCGCGTGATGCGGTCTACCTGCTCAAGCGGCACATAGAGCTTGTCACCGTCGGCGTACTCAAGCAGGAAGTAATCGCGTTCGCGGCCTCCCACCTCCTGGCGAACGATCTGCGCGAACAGTGCAATGCCGTGCGTCGCATGGACCACGTAGTCGCCCGGCTTGAAGGGGAACGTGACCTCGGTGATGTCCACACGACGACGCGCGTGCCCGCGCTTGGCATCCATGCGCGCATTGAGGTCGGCAATGGAAAAGACGGCCAGGTGGGCATCGGGGACGACACAGCCCTGCTGAATGGGCGCATCCACAAAGGTCACGCGACCGCGCGTGAGCGTGGGCACCGTGTAGGAGGCGCCCTCTTCAAGACTGCGAGCATTCAGCGAATCGGCCGTGCGTCGAGAGATGGCAGGTTCATGCGAGGCCGTGCCCCGGCGCTCGTCTGCAGCAAGGCGCTCGGACGAATCGGCCGCAAGCACATGCACGGCCGCCTTTCCCGCCACGACGCCAGCGTTTTCGGGAGCAGCCGTAAGCGACTCCTCAAACGGGATGGATTCGTCGGTAAAGCTGAGCTCCATGGACTCACGCGCACCGCGATCGGGAATGGCAAAGACAACCGCGCAGCGATTGTTCACCACTTCTTGAACGCGCGACAGAAAACGCGTGTCCGAGCCAGCGATAGCAGGCTGCTCGATCTTGAGCTCGGCCGTCACGGCACCGCCGGCGCGAATGAGAGAAACGTAGTTCAAACGCTGCTGATGACCAAAGTCGAGCTGCTGTGCACGCACGTAGAGCCCGTCGAGCTTCGATACGCCCGCCTCGCCGGCGCGGCACTCCAAATCCTCATAGGCTCGAATGCAATCGTCAAAAAGCGAACGGGGCTCGGAAAGAACCACAAGGGTGTCATTGCTCACATGGGCAAGCGGGCTCACTGTCGATTCGTAAAGCAGGGGCAAGAAGCGCTCAAGCTCGGGCGTAACGATGCGCGCCTGAACCATCTCCAAGAGGGCAGCGAGCTCGGTGTCGTTTTTCGCCGGCGCATAAAGAGCCGAGGTGATGCGATGGACAGCGTCATCGGTAAGCGCGAGCTCGCGGCACGGATAGATTTCAACCGAATCGGCATCGCCGATTGTCTGGCCCGTCGATGCGACCATATGGCGAATACGATCCAGCTCGTCGCCAAAGAACTCCATGCGCACGGGCGACGAAGCCTGCGCGGGATAGACGTCCACGGTATCGCCGTGCACGTGGAAATAACCAGGTTCAGGCGCTGCATCGGCAGATGTGTAGCCCATGGACACAAGGCGAGCGGGCACCTCCTCGAAAGGAATCTCATCGCCCACGGCAAAGGTCGCGGACCCCCAGTAGCCGCTCTCGCGCGGGGGCACGCAGCGCAACAAGGCACGAGCCGAAGCCACGAGCACGCATGCCTCGCCACGGGCGATGCGCCCAAGAGCGGCACAGCGCGTGGCAACCACAACGTCATCGGGCTTTTGATCTTTCCAAGGGTAATCCGTACGCTCGGGGAAACGAGCCACGTGCTCGCGACCCAGATAGGCCATGAGCGCTCGCGCTGCTCGATCGGCAGCCTCCTCGCCGGAGACCACATACACGCAGGGACGCGGACGACGAGCGAACTGCGCGGCCAGCACAAGGGTGCGCGCCGAGAGCGACACGGCAAGCGTTGCGTCCTGACCGTCCATCAACGCCTGCTCGATGACCTGCAGGCCCTCGGCAGTATGGAGTTGTGCAGCTATGCGATGAATGAGCATCGATCATTCCTAACATTCAAAACAAAACAACGGGACCGACCATTGCGAACGAAACGGCACGCGCGGTCCTGCCCGCGCACATCAATTACGGGAGGGGCAAAGGTCTGCCAGCGGGCACTCGCCACATTTTGGAGAACGGGCAGAACAGATCTCGCGACCAAACGAGATCCACTGGTGGTTGACCGATTCCCAATACTCATGCGGCAAAATCTTAAGCAAATCCTGCTCGGTTTTGAGCGGCTCCTTCTCGTGTGTCTTAGGCGAGAGCGCCAGCCGGTGCGCGATGCGATTCACATGCGTGTCCACCGCGATACCTTCCACAATGCCAAAGCCCACGTTGAGGACGATATTTGCCGTCTTGCGTCCCACACCGGGCAGCTTTTGCAGCTCGCGCATGGTCGACGGTACCTCGCCGTCAAAATCCGCCACGATCATCCTTGCGGCCTCAACACAATGCTTGGCCTTGGTCTTGTAAAAGCCCAGCGACTTGATTACGTCCATCACGTCGGCAACGCTGGCGCCCGCCATCTCATAAGGCGTGGGCCAGCGGCGAAAAAGCTCCGGAGTTACCTTGTTCACCTGGGCATCTGTCGTCTGCGCAGAAAGCAATACCGAGATAACCAGACGGAACGGATTTTGATGGTCAAGAAAGCACTCAACCGGGCCGTACCTTCGATTCAAGCGCTCGCACACCTCGATGGCGCGTTCGCGACGCGAAGCATTGGTTTCGCGTGGCATCAGTCGACACCTCCTTGCGCATCGGCGGCAGAAGATGCGTCGAGCGCCGCGCCCTCAGCCGAATCATCCCCCAGCGCTCCAGGCAGTGCCGCGGTCACACCCAACAGGCGCTCGGCCTCCTCCGCGTCTTCCATCGCGCCGATGGAGCCAAGCTTGCGCTCAATCACATTGGTGCGCGTCGTGATGATCGAGTCGACCGTGCGACCCGCCGTATCGATCTGGCGACGCGCCAAGCGCAGCGCATCCTGATAGCGCGGCAGCTCCGCTTTGACTGCAGAAAGAACCCGCAGCACATCGTCGGTCTGCTTTTGCAGGCGGAAGGTCTGATAGCTCATCTGCAGACTGTTGAGGAGTGCCGCCATGGTGCTGGGGCCCGCCACGTTCACATGGTAGTCGCGCGAAAGCAACTCGATGAGACCCGGTCTGTTGACAACTTCGGCATAGAGGCCCTCAAACGGCAGGAACATGATGCCGAAGTTCGTGGTCTCTGGCACCGAGAGGTACTTTTCGCAGATGTCTTTTGCCTCCGATTTAATGCGAGCGTCCAAGATACGACGCGCCGCGGCCACAGCATCGGCATCACCCGCATCCATCGCCTCGCGCAAATGCTCGTAGGCATCACCCGGGAACTTCGAATCGATAGGCAGCAAGATGGAATCGCCCGCCTCCACAGGCAGTTTGACGGCAAATTCAACACGCTCGGTTGAACCAGGCTTGGTCGCCACATTCTCAACGTACTGCTCGGGCGCCAAAATCTGGGAAAGAATCGCCCCCAGCTGGACCTCGCCCAGGATTCCACGCGTCTTGACATTGCCGAGCACGCGCTTGAGGTCGCCCACGCCCGCAGCGATGCTTTGCATATCGCCCAGGCCTTTGTAGACCGCCTCGAGCTGTTCGCTCACCTGCTTAAACGAAGCCGCGAGACGATCGTTGAGCGTGCGCGATAGCTTTTCGTCCACCGTTTGGCGCATCTGCTCCAGCTGTCGCTCGTTGTCTTGGCGGATGGCCGCCAGCTGCTGCTCGACCGATCCTCGCACCGCCTCGAGGCGCACTTCGGTTGCCTCTCGCGTCTGGCCCATCTGCTGCGACACTTCGCGGCGCAAGGCGTCCACCTGCGCCGAAGCCTGCTGGAATGCGCGCACAAGCGATTCGAAACGCTGCTGCTCGGCAGCAGAGGAGGCCGCCTGTGCCTGAGTCTGCGTACGCAGTTCGACACGAGCCTCGCGCAGGGCGTCGTCGAGGCGCACCAAGATATCGAGGGCTTCGTCCACATGCCCCGCAAGGTCGGCATCGCGGCTATTGCGCCGCACGCCCACCGCTGCCAACACAGCAGCGACGGCCGCAATGCACGCCGCAACCGTGCAGCAAACCAATAAGATGTCCAATCCAACCGCCTTACCTGCGATTTTTCACCGGGTTTATTATAGGGTATCGCCAGGCGTTAACTGGAAAACATCGCGATGACCAAACCGGCATACGTCTGCATCTTGGCAAAAAGCTCACCCATAAGCAAAGCGAGTTCCTGGGGCGATGCGCCGTTGAGGATGCAGGTCAACGCATACGACCCCAAAAAGGCAGCAAAAAGAAAAATAGGCACCAAAACGACCACAAGAAGCGTGCGCACCGCCGCCGCCCCTCGCCGACGCCGCGTGCGCTGACGATCAAATGCCAGCTGCTCGGCATAGGCTTCCTGAGCGATTGAATACGGCTCCTCGGGCACCCTCGCGCGCTGCTTGCGTTTGAATCCTCGAATTGAATCCCGTAGCGACCTTTTTGCCGAGGGCGAATCCGCGGGTTCTGCCGTGCTCGGCGCCGAAGCAGCTGCAAACAATCCCCGGTCAAGCAACGGGCGCGCCATCTGCGACGTATCCTCGGCACTCCCAACGGCACGAGCCGCACCGGCCCCGTTCACCGTGCCCCCAGCTTCCGACATACCGCGCAGGCGCTTTAATTGTTCTCTTTGCTCACGCAGCAACCGAAGCTGCTCCTGCTGAGGAGTCTCGATAAACAAGCTCATATTGGCCTCCCTTACGGAAGGGCATGTGTGAAGGATTGTCAGCACCATCATGCGAGCGATGCCATGTTCGGTCAAGCAGCAATTAGGCGGGCGGTACGCTCAGTGGATATCGTCCGGCAAATCCGTCCAGTGCGCCTAGTGCGCCACGAAATATCGATTGGCATCCGAGCCCTGCCGGCAAAAACCCTCGCGCGCAAGATCTTCCAAAATCGATTGGACCAGATCGGGCGCAACCGCAGGACGCCCCGCATGGGCCTCCATCTCGTCCAAAGCAGCGCGGGCCTCGTCCGCGCGCAAACCATCCTCCCCCGCCTCGAGCAGACAGCGGACGATAGCCGCACGCTTCTGGCGCCGCGAGCCCTCAAAAGCAGACTGCCTTGCATACGAGGCAGACCGACGCGAGGGATTGGGAATCGTCTTTTTGAGATACGCACCGTAATCGAGCATCGCATAGTACCAGGCACGAGGCGTATCCCGCTCGTCCATGGGCACGGCAAAGTGCCCCTCGCATGCCTGCGAACCAGGGCAGGTGGACTCTACGATACCCACCAGCTCCTTATCGGGAACCGCCGGCACGTCCGGGAAGAAATGGTGCAAAATCACCGTGCGAACATTGGTCTCCAGATACACGCCTGGCAGATCGAACGCAAAGGAGCGAATACCCTGCGCCGTCGCCGGCCCCACACCCGGAAGTTCGCACAGCTCAGACGTGTCATGCGGAAACTCACCGTCAAAGTGCTCCATGATGTGTGTTGCCGCCTTATGCAGCGCAAGTGCGCGACGGTTATACCCCATACCCTGCCAAGCAGCCAAAACATCAGCAACAGGGGCCTGAGCCAAGGTCTCGACATCGGGAAAGCGCTCGAGCCACGCAGGCCATCGGTCGCACACGCGCACCACCTGCGTTTGCTGCAGCATCACCTCAGAAAGCCAAATGCCGTATGGATCGCGCGTGCGACGCCACGGGAGGTCGCGATACAAACGGACCCCTTCCGCTCGCACCAGCTTACGAAAGGGGTCTGCATTCATCGTTATCTGCTCCTTATCCTTGCGAACAAGAAGCGGGGTTGCGCCTATGCGGAGCAGCGACACTTCTCGGCGCACGAAACGTATTCGGCAAACGAAGCGCGGTTGGCAAACTTGGCGTCCACCGCTGGGGCAAGCGTGCCCTGAACCACGTCGGCGAGCGTCACGGAGTCAAGGTAATCGACCATAAGTGCCTGGGCGCCCATCCAAATGGAATGATAGCAGCAAGAATTCATGCGCGCGCACTCTGCACCCTTGGCAGTGCAATCATTCATAACCATAGGACCCTGAACGGCCTCGACGATCTGCCTGATCGTGACATCATTGGGGTCCGCCTTGAGGCGCATGCCACCATGAACACCGCGAAGGCTCTCCACGATACCTGCCTGCACCAAGCCGTGCTGAATGGAACGGGCAAACGAGTAGGGCACGTCTACCTGCTCCGCAGCGGCCCTAACCGACAGAAGATTATTCTCGCCATCCGCAAGCATAGCCAGCATGCGAAGAGCGTAATCGGTCTTCCGAGAGATATCCATCCCCCACTCCTTAATATTTTGATTCCACCAATAAACAGCCTTGTCAAACGGCCGAAATAACCGCGTGACGTGCGGTTTAAGACGTTACTATAACGCTCCATCAAAACCATTTGTATTGTAAAAAGTGGACAAGTTCGCGAGCGGTCGAAAATGGAATAAACGGCGATACATACGCCGAGCCCAATTGAGACCTGCAAACGACCCCTTTTCAAATGAACCCAAGGTCAAGGCATTAATTTGTCACCGTTTGGCTCTCTTGAAAGGGGCCTTGCAGGCCCCATGCGGGGGTTCATAATTAATGAAGAGATTGTGAAGGGGCTGTCCCTCTCTCGTCACAGGCAGCCTAGTCCAGAGTTTACATTTGTCACGTGACGAGCCCCCGGCAGAGGGCAATAAATCCCTCTCTAGCAAAAAGGGCCGCGCTCAAAGGTGCAGCCCCCGTTCTCAATATATCGCATACCAAATGGGACCGAGCACACCTCGGCCCACCAATCAGCTACTCGGCTTTCTTCTTTGTCGAAGTCGACTTCTTAGTCGTCGTCTTTTTCGCAGTCGTTTTCTTAGCCGTTGTCTTCTTTGCCGTCATCTTCTTGGCAGCGGCGGTCTTCGACCCGGCGGCGGCGCGTCCACGGCTTGTCGCCTTCTTCTCCTTGCTGGGACATTCCATGTTCACACAGATGCGCCAGGGGCCGCGCGCTGTCTCCACCACCACGATGGGGGCACCGCACTCCGGGCAGGTCTCGCCTGTAGCCTGCAGCTTGCCGCGCGCCGGCAACGGATAGCTCACCTGGCACTCTTCATAGTTCGTGCAGCGAATGAAGCGCTTGCCGCTTTTCTCGGACTTATGAGCGATCAAGTCGCCATGGCGTCCCGCCTCGGCGCACACCTTGCACTCGCCCACCTTGAGGTCGGGCTCGAAATTAGTGGGGCACTTGGGGTTCACGCACTGCTCGTATGCCTTGCTGCGGAACGGCTGACACTTGATACGCGGAGCTCCGCACTCGGGGCACACGCCAGCCTCGCCCTCCAGCGGGCTCACCTTGACACCCGAGGGGACAGGATAGGTCACGTCGCAATCCGGCCAGCCCATGCAGCCGATAAAACTACCGCGCGTCTTGGCGCTCGTCTTCATGACCAGGTCCTTGCCGCACTTGGGGCACACGCCCACCTTTGCGTCGGCAGTCACGGCATCGGAAATGGCCTCTCCCAGGTCATCCTTGTGCTCAATCAACGCATCGAGCATGCCCGCAAGCAGAGCGCGCGAGTGGTCGACCACGTGCTCCTGCGTGTCCTTGCCCTCTGCCACGCGCGTCATATCCGCATCCAACTCGGCCGTCATCTCGGGCGTAGTGATGCGTGGAGCAAACTCGTGCAAGGCATCGATGATGGCCATACCCAGCTGACTTGGCTCGATAGGATCGTTTTTAAGATAGCGAACGGTGTAGAGGCGCTCGATGATGCTCGCGCGCGTGGACTTGGTTCCCAGGCCGCGTTTCTCCATCTCCTGCACGAGCTTTCCCTGGCTATAGCGCGCGGGCGGCTCGGTCTGCTTTGCCTCGAGCTTGATGTCGTGCACGTCGATAACGTCGCCTTGTGCCAGCACCGGAAGCTGCTCATCGCGCTTAAGGCCATACGGATACGCCTCGCGAAAACCCGGATCCACCAGCACGTCACCGGTTGCCGTGAACGGCTCGCCCGCAACGTCAATGGAAAGCTTGGTGTTCTCGATGGTCGCAGGGCCCATGAGCGTAGCGAGGAAGCGGCGCGCGATGAGGTTATAGAGCTTCTTCTGCCCGCCGTCAAGCGTCTCGGGGTCGCCCTGACCGGTGGGATGAATAGGCGGATGGTCGGTGGTCTCGGTCTTGCCGCGCGTAGGCTTCATGGGACCAGCGAGCACCTTTTTGCACACGGGAGCGAGCGCCGGCGAGCCCGACGACAGACCCTTGACGATGCCCTCAAGGTCAAGCGAACGCGGATAGACCGTGTTGTCGACACGAGGATACGAAATAAAACCGCTCATATAGAGGGACTCTGCAATGCGCATGGTGCGCGCAGGCGAGATGCCCTCTGCAGCAGCGGCAGCCTGGAGCGACGTGGTGTTGAACGGCACAGGGGGCTGCTGCTTGCGCGAGCGTTTAGCCACCTCGACGATGGTGCCCGTCGTCGCGTTCTCAACATGGGCAAATGCCGCCTCTGCCGCAGCTTTATCGGTAAAGCGCGGCGTCTTATGTGAAATCTTGAACTCAGCGTCGGCGGTAGCACCCATGCCACGAATCTGCCAGTAGTCCTCGGGCACGAACGCCATGCGCTCGCGCTCACGCTCGACAACCAGCGCCAGCGTAGGAGTCTGCACGCGGCCGGCAGAACGAACGTTGCCAAAGCCGCCGAACTTGGCAAGGGTCAGATAGCGCGTAAGCACCGCACCCCAGATCAAGTCGATATACTGACGGCTTTCGCCGGCATCAGCCAAGTTCTCGTCGAGCTCCACCAGGTTATCGAAAGCAGCTGTGACCTCGGCTTTGATGAGTGCGGAGTAGCGTGCACGCGAAGCAGGCACATCGGGGGCAACTTCGCGCACCATGTTGAGGGCGTCGGCACCGATAAGCTCGCCCTCGCGGTCAAAGTCGGTGGCGATAATCACGGAATCGGACTTCTTGGCAAGATTCTTAAGCACGCGAATGATCTCGCGCTCTGCAGGGTTCTTGATGATGGGAGACCACGTGAGATACGGAAGGCTCTCGACCTTCCAGCCCTTGATATTGATTCCGTTGGGCAAGAAGGGACGACGCTTGCTCTCGTAAGGCGGGCGCGCCAGGCCATCGGGTACGTCGGCAGGCAGGACCTCGCCGTCTTCAGTCAGCGAATACCAGCCCTGCTTCTCGTCGAACAAGATCTCATCGGGAAAATCGGGCGCCAGGATATGGCCCGCCAGACCCATGGAGACCCACTCCTCGCCATCCACCGTAAAGCGATAGACCGCGGTGTTGTACACCTTGTCGTTTTTAGGCTTGCCGGCATCGCTCAGCAGCTGAGCGATCTTCTGCGCGGCGATATTCTTCTCGGCGATTACGAGCTTCACAAGCATGCTCCTGGAATCGGTAGGCTTTCAAGCGGAACAGTATACAGGTTTAAGGGACATTTGCGCAGGTACCCGTGCTCATGACACACAAAAGCACGGGTTCCCTTCAAATGGACGCCACAAATGGCATCGCACATCAGGAAAACCCGTGCCGGTATTCGCAGTGCTATCAAGCGGTTGGAGCGAGGGCGCTACTCGTCATCCTCGTCGGAGAAGAAGTCCAAACGACCCTCGGTAAGACCCTTCTTGCCGTCGCGCGCAATGATGACCACGCGCGTCACCGCAAGCGAGATCTCGTAGAGCGAAAGCATGGCGGCATACATGAACAGCAAGGTGACGGGACTCGCATCGGGCGTAATCGAGGCCGAAACCACCAGCATGACAACGTAGATATAGCGCCAGGCAGAACGGAACTTGGCGTATGGCACGATGTGGAAGACAGCCAGGTAGAAAACGATCAACGGCAGCTCGAACGCCACGCCAAAGCCGATAATCAGCAAAATCTCGATATTGATATAGTCCTCGAGATTCGCAAAGACCGAGGCGATGGCATCGGCCTCGCTCAGCAGCCACTCAAAGCCCGCCGGAACGATGATGAAATAGCAAAAGACCGCACCGATGAAGAACAGCGCCGTGGCAGCAAGAACCGTAGGAACAACCCAACGACGCTCATTGGGCTTGAGCGCCGGCAGGAAGAAGCCCAGAATCTGCCAGATGATCATCGGCGTACACATGACCACAGCGATCTTGATGGCGATAGAGAATCTCAAGGCAAAGCCGCCAAGCGACGTGGTGATGTAGAACTTGCCATCCGGAACGTACGGAACGATGGGCTCCTTCAGGATGTCCACCAGCACGGGCGTGGCAAAGTACATGACGACGGTGGCGACCACGATGGTAACGATCACGATAGTGAGACGGCGACGAAGCTCTCCCAGGTGGTCGAGAAGCGGCATGCGCGCGGGTCCGATGGGCATTATCGGTCGCCTCCTTCCGCAGCATCGTCGGGCTGGGCGGAAGCCTCGGCGTCTTGGGCGGCAGTCTGCTCAGTCTCGTCCTTGCGCTTACGCGGGCGACGAGCGTAGAGATCGGCCATGGCACGGTCCTCGGATTCATCCTCGGTGTCCACAACGCCGGTATCACTTGCGTCCTCGGTAGCTTCGCTCACAGATGCAGGCTCAGACGCAGGTGCAGCGGAATCGTCGGCTGCAGCGTCTTTCTCGGCAGCGTCGCTTTCCTTCGCGGTTTGCTCGGCAGCGGCCTTCTCGGCAGCCAGGCGGGCGCGACGCTCGGCAAACGTCTCCTTGCGAGCAGGGGCCTCGGCCTCCTCGGCAGGGGCGTCGACGTCATCGTCATCGGCGTCAACACGACGCGGACGCGTGGACTCGTTGACCGCGGCGGTCATAGGGTCGACCACCTCGGACTGCACCACACTGGTGAGTTTTTCTTGCGTCTCACGGAACTGACGGAGCGCACGTCCAATGGTGCGGCCCATCTGGGGCAGTTTATCCGGCCCAAAGAGAAGAAAGCCGAAGACCAAAATGATCGCCAGCTCAGTCGATCCAATACCGAACAAGGAAACCTCCAACAAGCATGCGCTACGGCACCTGCGACCGTGCCTTCAGCGCAGCATCATGCGAACAAGCGAGCAAAAGTATACCCCGAAGTAGGGCGGCTCGAGGCCGCCCTAAACAAGACTGTAGATTGTTTACGCAGCGCCCATAGGTTCAGCCGACTTATGCAGCACTCATGCCGATCTCTTTGTCGACACCCAAAAGCTGCGCCACGCGCATCACGCCCACCTGAGCCCCCGTGATAGCAAAGCTCTTCTGGTGGTCACGCGCATGGTGGGCAGCACCCACAAGCACGCCGATACCCGTGGAATCGATATAGGACACCTGTGAAAAGTCGAGCTCAACCTCTGCTGGGGGCTGCTCGAGCGCAAGGTCGATCGCGGTGCGCAGCGCGTCCGCATTGGAAATATCGACCTCGCCCGTAACGTGGACGGTATAGCGTTCAGGCGTGGGGCTGGTGGTAATGCCGAGTTCCATGTCGTCTCCTTTGCCTTTGATGAAAAACAGCCGCGCGTCAACCAGATACGGCGACGCACGGCGAGATATACCAACCTTGCGAGCAGCGAAGGCCCTCGCTTTTCCAATTGTAACGTGCGAGTGAGCAGCTTCCCTAGTCGCGCAGCCTGATTCGCAATTCCTCTGCACGATGCAAGATGGCGTCCACGTCGGCGCGCTCGGCCTCACATGGAAGCGAAAGGCCCTCGGCGCGGTCGTAAACCACGCGACCATCGATCATCGTCATCATGACGTCGTTACGGCTGGCAGAATGCACCACCGCGGCATGCGGCGAATTGGTGGGAACCTGCATGGAGTTCGAGAGGTCCACCGCCACGATATCGGCGCGCTTGCCGATCTCCAACGAGCCGACCTCCTTGTCCATGCCGATAAGACGCGCCGCGTCGATGGTGGACATGCGCAGCATATCGTGAGCAGAGAGGAAGCCCTTGTCGCCCGAAGTTGCACGCTGCAGCAACAGGCCAAAGCGCATCTCTTCCAAAGGATCGGTAGAGTCTGCCGCGGCGGGAGAGTTGGTGCCCAACGCCACGGGGATGTGCGCATCGCGGAATGCCAGCAACGGAGTCACGCCGTTGCCAAGCTTGGCGTTGGAGCGCGGGCAGGCGACGACGCCCACGTTTTGCTCGGCCAAGCGGTCGATGTCGCCCGGCTCGATGCAGATGCCGTGGATCACCACGACCTCGGGAGCATAGAGGATGCCCCAGTTGAGCGCATAGCGGATGGGAGAAACGCCCGTAGGCAGGAACGTATCGGACTGCAGCCCCTCGTACGCATGGGACTCTTCGCTATCGGCGGCAAGGGCGAAGGGCGAGGAGCCATAGCGGATGAAGTCTGCCTCCTCGCGAGAGCCCGCCACATGGACGGCAACGGGAGTCTGCTCGTCGGCGTACTCACCGATGGCGCGCAAGACCTCGGGGTGCACGGCATAGATCGAACCCGGTCCGATGCCCACGCGCACGAGCATGTCGCGGTCTGCGGCAAAAGCACGCCAGTCCTGAATGTCGCGATCGGCAGCGGCCATATCAGCCTCGACGTCGCATTTCTTTGGAGTGGTGACCTCGCGATAGATCACGCCGTGCTGGCCGGTAGCGGCGATGGCGCGCAGGGGCGCACCCGTTTGCGTCACATCGGCGATAGTGGTAATGCCCGCAGAGAGGGCCTGCACGGCACCCAGCATCGCGGCATCTTCCCAGTCCTGCGCCGTGAGCAAGCGGCTCTTCTCCACAATGCGAGCCTTCCAGGGCGCATACGGCACATCCTCAAAAATACCGCCCATGGTGGAGTACTCCAAGTGGCTGTGCGCATCCACGAAGCCAGGGATGAGCGCTGCGGTGCCAAAGTCGCGCACTTCGTCGTCCGGATACCAATAGCGCAGCTCATCAAGGGTGCTTACGGCGGCAATGCGGCCGTTTTGCACCACAACGGCGCCGTTTTCGATGGCACGCCCCACAATGGGCAGGACGTATCGAGCGGTTAAGATCATGACAATCCCCTTGAAAACATGGGTGCGCCCTGCGTGCAGCCGCAGGCTCGGGCGCTCGGACGGTATGTGCTCTTTGAGCTACTCGGATGCCTCGGCGGCGAGCTCGGCGGATACGAGCTTGACGGCAAGCACGAGAACGTCAAGCGCGGCAGAGAGCTCTTCCACCGTGGGGTAGCTCGGGGCGATACGGATATTGGTGTCGTGTGGATCTTCCCCATACGGCCAGGTGGCACCCACCGTAGTGAGCTTCACGCCCATCTCGGCGCAAAGCGCGCCCACGCGCTTGGCGGAACCCTCGGGGCCGTCGAAGGAAACAAAGTAGCCGCCACGCGGATGCGTCCAGGTGGCGCAGCCGGTGCCACCCAGGCCTTCGGCAAGCTTTTGTTCCACGCACTCAAAGCGCGGGCGCAGGAACTCGGCATGCTTCTTCATGTGCTCGCGCACCGCGTCGAGCGTAGGCAGGAAACGCACGTGACGCAGCTGGTTAAGCTTGTCCGCGCTGATGAGACCGGCCTTGAGGTGATGCGCGAACTCGGCAAGCACTGCAGGCGAGGCGCCCACGAATCCAATACCCGCACCTGGGAAGGTGATCTTGGAGGTCGAGGCAAACGCCACCACGCGGTCCTCGGCTCCGGCCTCGCGGGCGATGTCGAAGATGTTTGCGAGCTCGTCGCCCTCATCGTAAAGGTCGTGCACGCAGTAAGCGTTATCCCACAGGATGCGGAAGTCGGGAGCGGCGCAGGTCATGGTGGCCAGACGGCGCACCGTGCCCTCGCTAAAGGTGATGCCCGTAGGGTTGGAATACTTGGGCACGCACCAGATACCCTTGATGGAATCGTCCGACGCAACCAGGCGCTCAATCTCATCCATATCCGGGCCGTCCTCGGTCATCGCAACCGGAATGTTGACGATGCCCAGGTCTTCCGTGATGCCAAAGTGACGATCGTAGCCGGGCACGGGACACAAGAACTTGACCGACTCGCCTGCGTGGGCAGCACTGTAGGCCGACCAGGGCTCAAAGCCGCACGTTCCGCAGCGCCAGAAGGTGCCCACGATATCGTGCTCGATCAGCAGGCTCGAAGAGCCAAGCACAAGCGTCTGCTCGGCGGGGCAACCCAAAAATTCGCCAGCAAGTTTGCGGGCAGAGGGAATACCCTCAAAGCAGCCGTAGTTGCTGCAGTCCACGTTGCC
The DNA here is from genome assembly GCA_934647195.1 of uncultured Collinsella sp. Taxonomy (GTDB): domain Bacteria; phylum Actinomycetota; class Coriobacteriia; order Coriobacteriales; family Coriobacteriaceae; genus Collinsella. The sequence goes on along the minus strand of CAKUFD010000004.1, from coordinate 76,323 downwards.
ATCATGCAAATCGGAATCGGCACCCAGGATATCGAGCATAGGGCGCGAGATATCCACCTGCGACGGCGAGGGCTTGCCGCGCGCCATGTCGAGCGCCAGGCCACGAGCCTTGACGGCGGCAACCTCATCCTTGAGCGAGGAGATCGTCTGCGCAAGCTCGCCTGGATCCATCTGCTGATATATCGTCTGCATAATCGGCCTTTCACTCGCCGGCGTTGATACACTCCGCTAAAGTATAGCTTTATCGACGCCGCGCTTTATGCGAGGCGTAAAAGAGAACGAGGAGGAAACATGCGCATTGGCTCATTTCAGGCAGATGAGTATGGGGAGCTTCAGCGTTTAGTTGACGGCCTGTATTCCGACAAGCATGTAATCGACCGACTGGACCTCGTGGTACAAGCTGAGATTCTCGACCTCCCCGCCGACCTCATGGAGATCGTCACCTTGTTGCCGCCGGGCGTATACGAGCGCTCGCGCCTCTGCGACCAGCTCAACTCGTCCCTCGCCGCCCACGGCTGGGGCTCCCTCTACGGCACCGTAGAATGATGTGACACAAAGTCGACAGGTTTGTTTTGTCACATTTTGCTGTTCGCGGGCAAAATCCTACCGTTTACCGGCAAAAAGCCCTCCGCCATGTCAAACCAGACACGACGGAGGGCTCATGTTTCTCTTGTTTTATTGAGGACCAGCGCTAACGACGCGGACAGGCGCGACTCATATAAATCATGCCCACCACAGCGGCTGTAACCGAGGCGCCCAAGATAGCGGCCTTGGCGGCAAGAACCTCGAACTCGGCAGCCGGGAACGCTAGGCCGGCAATGAGAATCGACATGGTGAAGCCAATGCCGCCCAGAATGCCCACGCCCACGATATGCTTCCAGTTCACGCGGCGCGGAAGCTCGGCCAAACCGAACTTCACCAGAATGAACGTCACGCCAAAGATGCCGAGGGGCTTGCCCAGCAGCATGCCAAAATACGTACCCAGCGTCACGGGATCGACAAGCAGGGCGCCCATGTCCACGCCCACCAGGCGCACCTGTGCATTCACGAAGGCAAAGATGGGCAGAATCAGGAAGTTGACCGGCGTGCTGATGTAGTGCTCCAGGCGCTGCAGCGGCGGGGTCACGCGGTGCATCACGCGCTCCACGCGCGTGGCAGCGTGCGTGAAGTCATGTTGACCCAACACGTGTGCGTCCTCATCAAAATGATCATCTAGCTCAGGCATAATCTCGCCAAGCCAGTCGGTCAGATTCGAAAGCTTAACGCCGCACTTCGCGGGCACGGTAAAGGCCAAAATCACACCAGCGAGCGTAGCGTGAATGCCCGATTTGAACATGCAGAACCATAGCAGCAAGCCCAGAATAATATAGGGCGCGAGCCTAAAGTGTCGCGTACGGTTGAGCAAAACCAGGAGCACCGTCACCGCCGCAGCGGCCGCCAGCCACAACAAGTTGGGGCTCTGCCCGTAAAAGACGGCAATGGCCAGAATCGAGATGAGGTCGTCGGCGATAGCCAGCGTGGAGAAGAACACGCGCACGCCGTTGGGCACGCGATTGCCCAAAAGCGACATAACGCCCAGCGCGAACGCGATATCGGTCGCCATCGGAATAGCCCAACCGTGAATGGCTCCGCCCTTGTTCAAAAAAGCGTAAATGCAGGCAGGCACCACCACGCCGCCCACCGCGGCGAGCATCGGCAGCATGGCCTGACGCGGGTTGGTGAGCTCACCCACTGTCATCTCGTATTTTAGCTCGATGCCCACCAACAGGAAAAAGATCGCCATGAGGAAGTCATTGACAAACACTTCCACGGTGAGTCCCGCCGTAAGCGATCCCAAGCCCACAAAGAGCTCTTGCTCTAAGAAATGATGAATGGGCTCGTATGTGGCGGTGTTGGCGCACACAACGGCGGCGATTGCAGCAAGCACCATCACCGCAGCGGATATCGTACCGTTTGACGTGACCCTGTCCCACAGGTCGTGGCGCTCAAGGCGCTTTCTCTGAGCAGCATCGAAAAGCTGGTCGCATGATTCCATAGGCGGCCTCCTTGTTTCAAGCTTAAAAGAAGCGCGGCCCGCTGTTATGCGAGTCGCGCTAAACCTTGCGTCTGCAATTATCCTACCCACCGGGCGCAAATCTACACCGTTCTAGGCAGAGTTACGTGACGTATACAACCGAATTTACTCGGCAGCAGCGATAATGGGGGCAGCAACCTGCTTCTTGCGGGAAAGCACGCCAGGCATCCACACGCCATCGTGCTCGTCAGAGATGGCGAGGCCCTTCTGGGCAAACTCTGTATCGCCCTCGAGGAGCACCTGCGAGCCTTCCTCCATGATGTCGGTGATGCACAGAACGATGCCGTCGGCGCCCTTCTCGGAAGCGTAGGCACGCATGGCCTCGCGAATCTCGTCAATCATGCCCAGAGCGCGAGACTTATCGACCGTCTCGTACTGGCCGATGAGGAGCTTCTTGCCAGCAGGCTCGAACATCTTGATGTCGTTGCCCACCATCTCGGCGGCAGTGAAGGAGCCGGACGGACGGGTGAGGAAAACCTCCATGCCAAATTTGACGGGATCTACGCCCACCTGCTCGCCCAGCTGAGCGGCCACGGTGCGGTCGACATCGGTGGTAGTAGGGCTCTTGAGCATGAGCATGTCGGTCATCATGGCCGAAAGCAGCAGCTTGGCCTGGGCATCGGAAAGCTCGATGCCGAGCATCTGGGCGATCTTGGCCACAATCGTGCAGCTGGAACCCCAGGGGAAGGCGAGGTAATGCAGGGGACCAGCGGTCTCGAAGTCGCCGATGCGATGATGGTCAACCACGCCAAAGACGGTTGCAGACTTCAGGCCCTCGACAGACTGAGCGCTCTCGTTGTGGTCGGTGAGGAGCACGAGCTGGCCCTCCTCGACCGTGGCGATCTGACGCGGCTCGGCCACGCCGGCATCGGCGAGAAGCTTAGCAGACTCGGCGGGCAGAGCGCCCAGAGTGCATGCCTCGTAAGTGTTGCCAGCGTACTCAACCTGGTTGAGCAGCTGGGACAGCACGACAGCAGACATGATGGCGTCGTTATCGGGGTTCTGGTGACCAAAAACAAGAACGTTAGCCATGGAAATTCCTCCATTTGCACGGGTGTACTCAAACGAATAAATGGTAGCACGAACTCAAGGTGAGCCCACCACGCGACGCGCCCCGGGTTTATTTGTCACATCTCACACGGTGAGCCGGAGCCCCAGGGTGCAATGTGAAGGACGTGTGAAAATGTGACAAAATAAACCTGTCGACTTTTTGTCACATAAGGGAAGGGGGAGGCGTCCTAGGACGGCTCCCCCTTCTTGGATGCATATATACCTGAGGATCGGTTAGATCTTCACGCCTGGGAAGTGGCACTTCACAAAGTGGCCCGGGGTGTGCTCCGTCATCTGCGGAACCTCGGTCTTGCACTTCTCGGTAGCATGCGGGCAGCGCGTGTGGAACGGGCAGCCCGTAGGAATGTTCGTGGGGCTCGGCAGGTCGCCCTCGATAAGCACATGCTTCTTCTCGATCGAAGGATCGGGAATAGGCACGGCGGAAAGCAGGGCCTGCGTATAGGGGTGCAGTGGGTTGCTGTAAAGGTCCTCGTTGGGAGCGACCTCCATAAGCGAGCCCAGATACATGACGCCGATGCGATCGGAAATCATCTCGACGACAGCCAGGTCGTGAGAGATGAACAGATATGTCAGGTTGTACTGCTCCTGAACATCGCGGAGAAGATTCAGAACCTGGGCCTGAATGGACACGTCGAGTGCCGAAACGGGCTCGTCGGCCATGATGAGCTTGGGGTTAACCGAAAGCGCACGGGCGATACCGATACGCTGACGCTGACCGCCCGAGAACTCGTGCGGATAGCGCTCGCCGTGGCTGGCGGAAAGACCAACGACCTCGAGCAGCTCCTGCGCCTTCTTCAAACGCTCGCCCTTGCTCATCTTGGTGTGAACAAGCAGCGGCTCGCTGATGATGTCCTGAACCTTCATGCGGGGGTTAAGCGATCCATAGGGATCCTGGAACACCATCTGCATCTCGGCGCGCAGCGGACGGACCTCCTTCTCGGAGAGCTTCGCCACATCCTTGCCCTCAAAGAGAATCTCTCCCTCGTTGGGCATGATGAGGTGGTTGATCAGGCGGCTGGTGGTGGACTTACCGCAGCCGGACTCGCCTACGAGCGAAAACGTCTCGCCAGGCATGATGTCGAAAGACACGTCGTTCACCGCATGCACGAACTTGTTGGCACGACCGAAGAAGTCTTTGCCCACGGGGAACTTCTTGCTCAGGTGACGAACGGACAGCAACGGCTTGGTCTCAGTTGCACTCATTATTGCTGAGCCCCCTCTCGTGCATCGCGATAGAACGGGCACGCGCAACGATGGCCCTCGGAAATCGTCTGAAGCTCAGGCAGCTTCTGCTTGCAGGAATCCTGCGCATACTTGCAGCGCGGAGCGAAACGGCAGCCCTCGGGCATAACGGACAGGTCGGGAACGGAGCCGGGAATGGACGGCAGGCGATGCAAACGCTTGCCCAAACGCGGCACCGAGGCGATAAGGCCCTCGGTATACGGATGCTGCGGATTAGCGAACAGCTCCTTGACCGGCGCCTCCTCGACGATGTTGCCGGCGTACATAACGATAACGCGGCTGCAGGTCTCGGCAACGACACCCAGGTCATGCGTGATGAGCAGGATACCGGTGTTGCGACGATTGCGGATGTCCTCCATCAGCGCCAGAATCTGCGCCTGGATGGTCACGTCGAGAGCCGTAGTGGGCTCGTCGGCAATCAGGAGCTTAGGCTCGCAGGACATAGCCATAGCGATCATGACGCGCTGGCACATACCGCCCGAAAGCTCGTGCGGATAGTTGCGCAACGTCATCTCGGGCTCGGGGATACCCACGAGCTTGAGGGCGTTGACGCAGCGCTCGTGCACCTCGGCCTTGCTGATGTTGGCGTTATGCAGGCTAATGGCCTCGGCGAGCTGGTCCTCGATGCGCATGATCGGGTCAAGAGCGCTCATGGGCTCCTGGAAGATCATGGACATCTCGTTGCCGCGCATGGACTGCATCTCGCTCGTGGCAAGGTCGAGAACCTCTTTGCCACCAAACTTGATGGAGCCTGTGATCTTGGTCAGGCGCTCGTTGTGCAGGCGCATGACCGAAAGCGAGGTCACGGATTTGCCGCAACCGGACTCGCCGACCAGGCCCACGATCTCGCCGGCGTTGACGTTAAAGGACACGCCGTTTACCGCCGTGATCCAATCCTTCTTGCCACGCTTAAATTGCGTTCTGAGGTCCTTGACCTCCAAAAGAGTTTCAGACATCAGGACCTCCTTAGTTCAGTCGCGGGTCGAGCGTGTCGCGCAGACCGTCACCGAACAGGTTGAAGGCAAGCACGGTCAAGAAAATCACCAGGCCGGGATACAGAACCAGGTGCGGAGCGATAGCCAGGTAGTTGCGGCCCTGAGACAGGATCGCGCCCCACTCGGCCTGCGTCACGGATGCGCCAAAGCCCAGGAAGGACAGCGACGATGCCGAAAGGATGGCGCCGCCGATATTCATCGTGAAGTTGACGATGAGGGCCTGCATGGTACCCGGGAAGATATGCACGAACATGGTGCGAGCGGACGAGCAGCCGATGGACTGCGCCACTTCAACATAGAGCTCACCGCGTACCTCGAGTACCGCGCCGCGAATGATACGCGCAAACGACGGCACAGTGAACACGGCCACACCGATCATGATATTGGTAATACCCGGGCCGATGATTGCCACGATGGCGATAGCAAGCAGGATGCCCGGGAATGCGAACATGACGTCGCAGACACGCATGATGAACGAGTCGACGATACCGCCAAAGAAGCCGGCGACAAGGCCCAAGACAACACCCGCGGCGGTGCCGATGATCGATGCGGTGAGTGCCGTGCCAAGCGACAGCTGCGTACCAGCAAGGATGCGGCTAAAGACATCGCGACCAAACTCGTCGGTGCCCCAGATGTGCCTGGCAGAGGGACCGGACAGAATCGCGCTGTAGTCGTACGCGTTGGGATCGTACGGCGTGATGCTGGGTCCGATCACAGCCAGGATCAGGATAAAGATGATGAACAGAAAACCGATAACGGCAGTCTTGCGGCGCAAGAACTTCTTGATGAACTGCTTGACGGGGCTTTGCGCCTTCGGCAGCTCCTCAGCCTCGAGCGTTGCGGAGGCAGCATTTGCAGTGGTATCAGACATGGCAACCTCCTATTCGTAGCGCACGCGCGGGTTGATGATGCCGTACAGAATATCCGCGAGCAGGTTGATCACCATATACTCCAACGAGAAGAACAAGATGAGCGCCTGCACGACCTCGTAATCGCGGAAGCCGATGGAATCGACGAGCAGACGGCCCAGACCCGGAATCGAGAAAACCGACTCGACCACGACGGAGCCGGCGATCAATGCGCCGATCTGAAGAGCGGTGACGGTGATGACGTCGATGGAGGAGTTCTTGAACGCATGGCGCATAATCACGCGATGCTCGGGCAGGCCCTTGGCACGAGCCGTACGGATGTAGTCCTTGCCCAAATTCTCAATCATCGAAGAGCGCGTCACGCGCGCCAGAATACACATGATGCCAGCGCCCATAGCGATAGAGGGCAGGATGTAGCCCTTCCAGGACTCTAGGCCGCCCGTAGGCAGGATCCTCAAATTCACGGCGAAGATCTGCATAAGCTGCAGGCCCAACCAGAAGTTAGGCAGCGAGATACCGGCGATAGCGATAACCATGCCAATGAGGTCGAAGGCACGACCACGGTTCACGGCAGCCAGAACACCGATGATGATGCCCAGAATCGCCGACCAGGTGATGGAGCAGATGGTCAGGTAGATGGTGATGGGCAGGCGGGGCGCGAGGAGCGCGATAACGGTGGTCTTATTGGCGTAAGAAACACCGAAATTACCCGTGAAGATGCCGGTGATCCACTTGATGTACTGCGGCACCAAAGGCTGATTCAAACCGAGCTGGTTACGAATCTCGTCCACTTCGCCGATGGTCGCGGTGGGACCGGCAATCTGGCGGGCGGGGTCACCGGGGATAAGGTGGATGAACAAGAAGATGATGATGGAGATAACAAAAAGCAGCGGAATCATGTTGATGATTCGCTTAACGGTGTATTTCCCCATTTAGCTCCCTCCCCTTTCAAATCAAAGACAATCAAACGGCAAAGCTGCCGGCCCCCGCAGACGGGAGGCCGGCAGCCAAAACTGCTTGCTTGTCAGCTTACAGAATCAAACACGCGCAGCCTTAAGCGTTGAGCTTAGCGTGGATGACGTCGATGCCCTGAGCAACGTACTTGATGCCGGACAGGTAGGCCTTGTAGGACATCAGCGTGTTGTCGGAAGCGAGGTACAGCCACGGGCACTCGGGCCAGACGATGTCCTGGCACTTGCCGTAGTGCTGGTTCTGCTCATCCTCGGTGGTAGCCTCGTTACCGAGCTGCAGCTCGTTATCGAACTCGTCGTTCTTCCAGAAGGCGGTGTTGTAACCGGTCGGAGGAGTCATAGCAGTGGAAAGCAGCGAACGCATGAAGCCGTCGGCGTCAGACTGGGACCAGTTGACGTACCACATCTGGATCTCGGTGGTGTCCTCGGGCTCGGCAGCGATCTCGGCGTTGGTAGCGGCCTCGTTGGGGAGAACCTCAACCTTGATGCCAACCTCCTTGAGCTGCTGCATGACGAAGGTCATACCCTTGGTCTCCGTGGTGGAGTTATCGCCGATGATCTTGACCTCAAAGCCGTCCTCGTAGCCGGCCTCCTTGAGGAGCGACTTAGCCTTGTCGAGGTCATAGGCGAACGGCTCCTGCTCCTTGTAACCGGGAACGAGAGCGGGGAGCACGGAGGTAGCCGGGGTAGCGGCGCCGGAGTACATAACCTTGACGTACTCGTCCTGGTTGAAGGCGTAGTTCATGGCCTGACGCACGCGAACGTCGGAAAGCTCCTTGACGTTGGTGTTGAGGGTCACATAACGCATGGTGGTGGAGGGCATGGAGACCATGTTGATGTCGCCAGCGCTGCGGACGGTGGCAACCTGGTCGGTCGGCATCGGGTAGATGACCGTAGCCTCACCGGTCTGGAGAGCGGCGATACGAGAACCGGCCTCGGGAACAACCCTGAAGTCGACGCGGTCGATCGTGACCTCGCCCTCGTCCTTCTGGCCACCCCAGTACTTGTCGTTCTTGAGAAGCGAGCAGTGATCGCCCTTTGCATACTCTTCGAGGACGAAGGGGCCGGAGCCCGCGGACTTCTTGGCGTAATCGTAATCCGGGTCGGTGATGACCTTGGGGTTCACGATGTAGAACTGCGTGATGGAGTTCATGAACGGAGCGTAGGGCTTCGGAAGGTGGAAGGCGACGGTCAGTGGATCGTCGTCAACCTTGTAGACGTTGTCGATGCGGGTCTCTTCGGTCTCATCATCGATCGTGCGGATGAACATGCGGCGACGACGCCAGCCGTTCTCCTTCTTGATGCACTCCTGATAGTTGGTGACGATGGCGTCGGCGTCGAGGGCGGTACCGTCCTCGAAGGTGATGCCCTCATGGATATGGAAGGTGTAGGTGCAGCCGTCCTCAGAGACCTCATAGGAGTCGGCAGCCTTCGGGACGAGGTTGTAGTCCTCATCGAACGCATACAGGGAATCGTAGATGTAGTACACGACGTTGCCGGAGTTGCCGTCGGACCAGTTCATGGGGTGCATGTTCTGGATCTCTCCCTCGAGCGCGATGATGCACTCGTTCTTGGGGGCCTTGCCGTCGGTCTTCTCGGCCTTGACGACGAAACCGTCCTTGTCGGCGACGATCTCCTCGACAGAGCTGGAGCTAGAGCCAGCTGCGGAGCCCTTGGTGTCGGAACCGGTGTTGCCGCAAGCAGCAAGACCGAGAGCGGCAGCGCCAGCAGCAGCGGCACCGACGAAACCACGGCGGGAAACGGCGGGGTTAAGCTTGTTTTCCAAGTCCATGTGAACTCTCCTTTCGCGCCTGCGAGCCATCCAGAATCGCGGGCACCCTTTTTCCTCTGCGCATCCTTCGAAGTCTTTCGTCTCCGAAGAACCACGCATCACATCCTATTGTATTAAATTCGCCCTGTTTCTCCGTTTACGATGCTTTAACATGACTGTTCGAGCAGGTAAACGGTGGGCCGGCTTACCGCTCACGTCTAAATAACTACCTTTCACGGCCCAAGCCCAGTTGTTTGCACACAAAACGACGGCAATAGATGGGAGATCGCATGGCCTATCAGTTTGACCGCGTTCGGTATGACGAACGCATGAAGTGGTATCTGCACGATCGCTTCGGACTTTTCCTTCATTTCGGTTTGTACTCCATCCCCGCTCGTGGCGAATGGGTTCGCAGCGATGAGGAGATGCCCGAGGAGCTCTATCGGCCTTACTTCGATGAGTTCAACCCCTATGCCTTCGACGCCCGCGCCTGGGCACGCGCCGCACGCGAAGCCGGCATGAAATACGCCGTGCTCACCGCAAAGCACCACGACGGCTTTTGCCTCTATGACACCCAGACCACCGACTGGAAATCGACCAAGACCCCCTTTGGACGCGACATCGTCGCCGAGTTCCTCGAGGCGTTCCGCGCCGAGGGCCTAAAGGTAGGCCTGTACTACTCGATCATCGACTGGCATCATCCCGACTTCCCCCAGTATGGCGACCGCCAGGCCCCGCTGCGCAACGACCCCGTAGCCGGCAGCAACGAGAAGCGCGACTTCAACCGTTACCTCGACTACATGCACGAGCAGGTGCGCGAGCTGTGCACCAATTACGGCAAGCTTGACCTGCTATGGTTTGATTTTGCCTACGACTCGCCCGTCAACGGCATGAAGATGCGCGGCGAGACCTGGCGTGCAACCGAGCTCATGAGCATGGTGCGCGAGCTGCAGCCGCAGGTCATCACCGACAACCGCCTCGAGGTCTCGGGCGAAGGCTACGGTTCGCTTGCCGAATGCAACCCCACGCCCTATCACGGCGACTTCGTGACGCCCGAGCGCATTATCCCGCCAAATGGCATCTTGGATGTCGAGGGCAATCCCCTTGCCTGGGAGTCCTGCATCACCATGAACGACAACTGGGGCTACTGCTCCACCGACACCAACTACAAGCCGTCATCGCTGCTCATCCACAAGCTTGTGGAGTGCGTCTCCAAGGGCGGCAACCTCATCCTCAACGTGGGTCCCGACGCGACGGGTCGCTTCCCTGAGCAGTCATGCGCCATCCTGAAAGAAATCGGCGCCTGGATGGCTCGCAACTCCCAGAGCATCTATGGCGCGGGCATGGCCACGGGTGGCCCCATCGAGCCCGAGCGCCCCGAGTGGGGTCGCATCACGCGCAGCGGCAACACGTACTACTTCCATCTGTACGAGAACGCCCTGGGCCCCGTGCCGCTGATGGGCGTGCCCAAGGACCGCATCGAGTCCATTCGCCTTCTGCGCGACGGCAGCGAGGTCAAGCTCTCTACCAGCTGGACCCACAGCGACTACCCCGATATCGCCTTCGCCGACCTGGGTCCCTCGCCCTACCTGCCCGACCCCGTTGACACCGTCTTGGCCGTCAAGATCAAGGAGAACTAACGCATGCGCATTCTCTCCCCCGCCTTCGCATCCTTTGCCCAGGCTAAATTCGACGAGCGTGCCGAGCTGCTCAAGCCACTTGCGAGCACCATCACCGCAGGTCTTGCCCACGTCGACAACGCCGACGTTGCCGCGCTGATCAAAAATTACTACGGTACCCTGCCGCTCACCGACGTATTCGATGCCGATTTCTCCGTATTCGAATCCATCGCGCGCCAGGCCGTCGAGCTGCGCGCCACCTCACCGTGGTGCTGCGACGTGGACGAAGATATCTTCATCCACTTCGTTGCCACCCCGCGCGTGAACAACGAGCCGTTCGTCGACTCGTGGCCCATCCTGCGCGAAGAGCTGGCGGGGCGCATCGCAGGCATGAGCGCACACGATGCCGTACTCGAGACCAACTACTGGTGCTGCGAAACCGCAACCTATCAGACGGCCGACGAGCGCACCTTGGGTCCGCTGGGCATGCTCGCCTCCGGCAATGGCCGCTGCGGTGAGGAATCCACCTACCTGGTCACCGCGCTGCGCGCGAACGGCATCCCCGCCCGCCAGATCTACACCCCGCTGTGGGCACACTGCGACGACAACCATGCCTGGGTCGAGGCGTACGTCGATGGCGAATGGTACTACCTAGGTGCCTGCGAGCCCGAAGAGGCGCTTAACCGCGGCTGGTTCACCGCCGCCTCCGGCCGCGCCATGCTGGTGCACACGCGCCTGTTCTCAGATTACGGCTGCGACTTCGAGCGCGATCGCAGCATCCTCGCACGCGAAGGCAGCCAGGTCATCGTGAACCAGACGGCAGCTTACGGCCCCACCGTCAAGCTCACGGTCACGGTTGCCGATGAGGACGGCAATCCCGTATCCGGCTCCTACGTGCGCCTGACGCTTGTGAACTCCGCCGAATGGGGCGATATTGCGCACCTCATCACCGATGAGCGTGGACATGCGCAGATCGTAATCGGCGAGGGCACGCTGCGCGTCATCGCCGCAACCAAAAACCAGATGGCAGACGCCCTGGTTGACACCGGCGAGTGCGATCATGTGGAGCTCACCCTGCACGATGTGGACACCGCAGCCGCCGCCTCTTGGCGCAACATCGACGTCCATGCCCCTGCAGACCACCCCGCCCCCTCCTGCCCGCTCACACCCGAACAGGCAGCTCGGGGCCGCATGCGCAAGCACGAAGCCGACCAGATGCGTACCGAGCGCGTGGCAGGCTTTGTTGAGGAGGCACGCCGCTTGGCCGCCGCCGCAGGCCATGCCAACGATGAGTGCCTCGCCTACTATGAGCAGGCTTTTGCCAACGCCCCCGAAGTGGACCGCTTCCTCGCCGTGGACGACGGCGAGGACCGTGTCCAGCTGCTCTCGACCCTCACCTCAAAGGACTTCCGTGACCTGACCGCCGATGTTTTGGAGGACCACCTGACCGGCGCACGCGCGATGCACGATGCCGCCATCGCCTACCTTGAACGCGAGGGGGCCAAAGACGATGCCGAGGAACTCTACGTCAAGTACGTCCTCGCCCCGCGCATCATGTTCGAGCAGCTCTCGAGCTTCCGTTCCTATTTTGTCGAGACCTTTGACGCCGCGACGGTCGAGGAGTTCCGCGCTAACCCACACCGTATCTGGGACATGATTTGCGAGAATCTCAACTTCACGGCATCCGAGCACGTCAAGAAGCTCTGCGCCAGCCCGCGCGGCGCCTGGCTCTCCCGCCAGGGCAGCCCCGTCACGTGCCATGCGCTGTTCGTGGCCATCTGCCGCACCTTTGGTATCGCCGCTCGTCAAAATCCGCACGACCGAGCCATCGAGTACTATCATCAGGGCGCATTTGTGGCCGTCGAGCGCGCCGAGCACACCGCCGATGTCACCTTCACTTCCGCTGTTGAGCCCGGTCCCGGATATTTCCAGGCCTGGAGTGTCGCCCGCTTGGAGACGACCATCACCGTTGCCGGCACCCGCGCCCTGGGCTTCGAGGCCCTTGACTTCTGGGGCTCCTCGGTCCAAGACGGCTCGTGCACGCTGCCGCTTCCCGCTGGCGACTACCGCCTGGTGTGCAGCACGCGCCTGCCCAACGGCGATACGCAGGCAGCCGAGCGCACCTTCCATGTAAGCGACACGGGCACCGACGAGCCCATCGAGCTCGTTCTGCGCGAGCCCGAGGCATCGCAGATGCTCGAGGACATCGCACTCGAAGCGTTCACCTTGCGCGATGCCGAGGGCAATACCGTCGACGCCGCAAAGATCGCCGGAGAGCACGGAACGGATTCGCACCCGGTTGCCGTCTCGTTCCTGGAGCCCGGGATGGAGCCCACCGAGCACCTGCTCAACGAGCTTCGTGAACAGGCAGAGCGTGTCGCCGAGGCGAGCCTGCCGCTCGTCTTCGTGATCAGCGATCCCGCTCAGCTCGAGGACCCCACGCTCGCCCGCACGCTGCCGACCCTCGCCAACGTGACCATCGCCTACGACGACTTTACCGAGCTGCCCGAAAAGCTCGCGCGCCGCATGTTCGCGAACCCCGAGAAGCTGCCGCTCACGGTGCTCGCTTGCAAGCAGCCCGATGGCAGCCTGCGCGGCGTCTATGCAACCGCCGGCTACAACGTGGGCACTGTCGATTTGCTGATGAAGCTCATTACCCTCGTCTAACGTAAGACGGGCCAGATTACCTAGCCCAGCAAAAGGGGCACCTCAGCGCGAGGTGCCCCTTTTTCCGTTTTGGTCGATATGTCAAAGAGCGCTATGCGTTGGTCACCGCGTAGTAGGCGGCGCCGAGCATGCCGGCGTCGTTGCCAAGCGAAGCAATGGTAATGGGCGTACCCGCGCAGCAGGACAGCGTCATCTTCTTGAACACCTCGGTCACGCGATCAAGATAATGCTCGGCACCGGCAGAAACGCCACCGCCAAGCACGAAGACCTCGGGGTCGAAGGAGCAAGCAGCGTTAGCGAGCTCGAAGCCCAACGCGCCCGCCATGGTATCGACGGCGGCGCGCGCGGCCTCATCGCCCGCGGCGAGAGCCTCAAAAACACTACGCGAATCAGAGGGACCGGAAAGCTCGACAGGCTCGCAGCCGCGCTTCTCGCACTCCAGGCGGTAGCTGTTGACGATGCCCGTGGCCGAAGCATACTGCTCCAAGCAGCCATGGCGGCCGCAGCCGCACTGACGCGTCTCGGCAGGATTGACGATCACGTGGCCCAGTTCGCCCGCTGCGCCGCTGGCGCCCGCAAGGACCTTGCCATCGAGCACGACACCCGCACCGATACCGGTACCGAGCGTCACGAGCACGAGGCTGCTGTAGCCAGCACCCGCGCCCTTCCACAGCTCGCCCATGGCAGCTGCGTTGGCGTCGTTGAGGAAGCCAACGTATACACCCGGGAAGGAAGCCTGGAGCGCATCGCGCACACCCAGCAAGTTGAGACTCAGATTGGCGATGATGGAGATGTTGCCGTCGGCGGGAACGGGACAGGGAACCGCAAGGCCGATACCCTTGAGCAGGGATACGTCGACGCTGGCATTCTCGAGCACAGACGTAACGCCATCCGTAACAGCCGTATAGCCGGCTTCGTCCACCAGCGGAGGAGTGGGGACGCTCGCCTTGGTGACGACGTCGCCCTCCTTGGTCACGACGCCGATCTTGACCGAAGTGCCGCCCACGTCGATGCCGACATAGAGTTCATCTGCCATGTTCTTCCCCTTCCTCGCGAGCATTCATCGCCCGTAATTGTCGCTATCTCCGGATGATAACGCGACATGCGCCGAACATGACCCAGGCATCGCGGAGTGGTTACAACCACGCATGTATCCGGCACTCCGCACGGAATCAGGCCATCGGCGGCTGTAGTGCCGCAGATTGGCCCGAAAGAGGAGGGTACCACTCCTAGCGTGCGGCGCCCCGGCAGCCCGCCCCCCACGGGACGGAGGCCATCGACGGGCTGTAGTGCCGCAGATTGCCCTGAAAGAGGAGGGCGCACGCCTAGCGTGCGGCGCCCGACGATTGAAGGGCAAGGTGCGGTGCTACAGCCCGCCGATGGGGCTACAGCTTGACGATGGGGGCAAAGCCCTTCATGAGCTTCTTAGTCTTTCCGCTCTTCTCGAACTGGACCTCGATCATGTCGCCATCGACCGAGATAACCGTACCGGCGCCAAACGTCTTATGACTCACGGCATCGCCCACGGCAAAGACCTCGGCAGCACGTGCCGCATCGGGGCGACGCTGCTCAACCGGAGCGGGCGCCTTCTGTTGGCGCGGGCGCGCGGCACCGCTGCCAAACGTGGCCGGCTTACGACCGGCATCGGGGCTCACACCGCGATGGCGCTCGGTTCCCGCCACACCAAAGAAGCTGTCATACGACCCGGCAGAGGCACCCGAGCCCCCCGTCGAGCGCGTATACGATCCAAACACGCGTCCGCCGTACATATCCGAACCCTGGCCAGACCCAAAGGTCCCGCGACGATCGCCTCGCTTCTCCCAGCCCGTGCCGGAGAAACCGGACGACCCGATGCCGGAAAACTCGATATCCTCGTCGGGGATCTCGTTCACAAAGCGCGAACGAGGATTGGCCTGCGTAGAGCCATAGGTGCGACGCGTAGCCGCATAGGTGAGGAACAGGCGCTTGCGAGCGCGCGTGATGGCAACGTATGCCAGACGACGCTCTTCCTCGAGCTTCGCCGCATCTTCACCGCCAAAGCCGGCGACATGCGGGAAGATGCCCTCTTCCATGCCGGCGACGAATACGGCAGGAAACTCCAGGCCCTTTGCCGAGTGGATAGTCATCATGGTGATGGCGCTCGACTGGCCCGAGAGCGCGTCGAGGTCCGAGCGAAGGGCAAGCCATTCCATCAATGCGGGCAGCGCCTTGCACGCCAGCGGACCATAGGTGCGCTCGATCTCCGAAGCAGCCTGCGCCGCGCTCGGCACGAGAGGCGCGTTTGCGGGCAAAGAGACCGAGGTGGCCTGCGGCACGTCACCGACGCCGGCAGCGCGCAGCTCCTCCAAGCTCTCCAAAGTGCCCTCGATATCCTCGTGGCTCTCTTCGAATTCGGCTGCTACGCCCATGAATTCCTGGATGTTCTCGGCGCGACCCTCCGCCTCCATCGTGCCCTCGCTGCGATACGCCTGGATGAGGCCCGCGCTCTCCACGATAGCCTCGACCACGTCTTTGAGCTCACCGTCCATGCGGCGACCGCGGCGTACGATGTTGACGAAATCGGCTAGGCCGTTGCGAACCTTGGCCGAGAACATGCCCGTCTCGGCGCAAGCGAGCTCACATGCCTGAAAAAACGAGCAACGATTGGACGCGGCCAGCATCTCGATCTTTTGGATGGACGTGGAGCCGATGCCGCGGCGCGGCGTATTGATCACGCGCTTAACACTCATCTCGTCGGCAGGGTTCACCACCATCTTGAGGTAGGCCATCACGTCGCGTACCTCGGCGCGGTCGAAGAACCTCGTGCCGCCCACAATCTTGTAGGGCACGCCCGCGCGCAGGAACATATCTTCCAAGATACGCGACTGCGCGTTGGTGCGGTAGAACACGGCGATGTCGTCGTACGGCGTGCCGCCATCGTGAAGCTTGTCGATCTCCGAGGCGATCCAGCGACCCTCATCGCGCTCGTCGCTCGCCTGGTAGGCCTGGATCTTCTCGCCGTCGCCCGCAGCGGTGAACAGGCGCTTATCCTTGCGCTGCGAGTTATGGCGCACCACGGCGTTTGCCGCCGAGAGGATATGGCCGGTCGAACGGTAATTCTGCTCGAGCTTGACCACCTTGGCGTCGGCAAAATCCTGCTCGAAGTCGAGGATGTTGGAGATATCGGCACCGCGCCAGGAGTAAATCGACTGGTCGTCGTCGCCCACAACCATCAGGTTCTTGTACTTGGCGGCGAGCAGATTCGCGATTTCGTACTGCACGTGGTTCGTATCCTGATACTCGTCCACGCTGATGTAGCGGAAGCGCTCCTGGTACTTTTCGAGCACCTCAGGACGGCTGCGCAAAAGCTCAAGCGTGCGCACCAGCAGGTCATCGAAATCCATCGCGTTCGCAGCGCGCAGGCGGCGCTCCAGTTCCGCGTAAACGCGCGCAGCCTTCTCCTCCTGGGGGCTCGACGCGCGAGCGCTCATCTCGTCCGGTCCGATCATGGCGTTTTTCGCCGCCGAGATCTTGGAACGGATCATGTTGATGGGGTATTGCTTTTGCTCGATGGAAAGCGCCTGCATGATATCGCGCACCATGCGGCGCGAATCGTCATCGTCGTAGATGGAAAACTGGCCGGTATAACCCAAAAGGTCGGCGTCCTCGCGAAGCATGCGCACGCACATGGCGTGGAACGTGCATACCCACATGCCGCGCGTACCCCCCGGCAAAAGGGAGCTCAGACGCTCGCGCATCTCGGCCGCCGCCTTGTTGGTAAAGGTAATGGCGAGAAGCTGCCACGGGCGCACGCCCAAATCGGCGATCATGTGAGCGATACGGAAGGTGAGCACACGGGTCTTGCCGGAACCGGCGCCGGCGAGTACCAGAAGCGGTCCCTCGGTGGTGAGCACGGCCTCGCGCTGGGCGGGATTGAGCGAATCGATATCGACGGCGTACGCCATGAACAAAACTCCATTCAAGATGGCGCGATGGCGCCAGACATATGAGCCGTATCAGTATAGCCGCCCGCACGGACGCACGGGCCAAGCAACCCCGCGACCATCAGGGGTTCACGAGAGGGCAGCGGGGGTACAAAAACCGCACGGCACATGCATGCATAACGTAAGGAGGCCGCCTCCACCATGGCAAATACCCCAACGCCCCACAACGCCGCCCAGCCCAAAGACATCGCCAAAACCGTACTCATGCCTGGCGATCCCCTGCGAGCGCGCTACATCGCCGATAACTATCTGGAAGACGTCACGTGCTTCAACACCGTTCGTAACATGCTTGGCTTCACGGGAACGTATCGAGGGTCCCGCGTGTCGGTCATGGGCAGCGGTATGGGCATGCCGTCGATGGGCATCTACTCGTATGAGCTTTTCAACTTCTACGGCGTCGACGCCATCATCCGCGTGGGCTCGGCAGGAGCCATCTCTCCCCAGCTGCAGCTCAAGGATGTTGTCATCGGCATGGGTGCCTGCACCGACTCGAACTATGCCGCGCAATTCGAGCTCCCCGGAAGCTTTGCCCCCATCGCAAGCTTCGACCTGCTAGAGCGCGCCGTGAACACCGGCCACACCAGGAGCATTCCCATACAGGTGGGCAACATCCTTTCGAGCGATGCCTTCTACACCGACGCCCCCAACTGCAACCTGCGTTGGCAAAAGATGGGCGTTCTTGCCGTCGAGATGGAAGCGGCTGCCCTCTACATGAACGCCGCACGCGCCGGAAAGCAGGCCCTGTGCCTGCTCAGCATCTCCGATAGCCTTGTTACCGGAGAAGCCCTTTCTGCCGAGGAACGCCAGATGGGTTTCCATCAGATGATGGAAATCGCCCTGGACTGCGTCTGCGATGCGGGCGCATGAGTTCGTCCATCGACCCGCCCAGAAGGCGACCTTGCCTTCGCAACCCAATAGGAGCAGGCATGTCTTTTGATGCGCAGGGCCTTGTGCGCCAAGCGCTGGTGACACGCGAGCATGCCTACGCCCTCTCTATTCCACATTCACCGCTAGAGCGGCACCGCTGTGCGCCGACAGCACCAGCGGAACGCACTACAATTTCAATGTCCCCGGCAACGGCGAAGGCACCAGCTTCCTCCCCCGCCTCCTCAATGTGTCAAAAAGTCGACAGGTTTAATTTGTCACATTTTCACAGCTCCTTCACATGACGTAACAGCCGCGCCCGCAACGTTAATTGTGGCGCGGGCGTTACGTTATCCTCCCCTCCCCGCAAAACCGCGCGCACCGTCGCATAATGGGGGGGGCGAATAAACGAAGGAGAAAACCCAATGACGCATCGCATCTTGTACTACATGGTGGACGGCTCGACCGCAAAAGCCCAACAAATCCTGCAAGAGTGGAACATGGACGGACAGATTGAGCTCGTAGGGTGCCCCCACGAGCCGCTCGCCGATCCAACCCCTGATCAGATGACCGGCTGTGAGGGCTTCATTGGCGAGTTCGGCCCTGTATCGGCCAAGACTGCAAAGGCCATGGCACACGCGGGCATCCGTATCGTCTCGAGCATGTCCATCGGGGTCAATCACGTCGATGTGGCTGCCCTCGCGCAGCATGGCATCATCACCACCAATTGTCCCGGCTATTGCTCCCTCGACGTTGCCCAGCACGCCACGGGCCTCATGCTCGACCTTATGCGCAAAATCACCTTCTCCAACCGAGACGTGCTCAACGGCGCATGGGCGCCCACCGGAGGCTATGCCGCGCACCGCACGCAAGGGCAGACGATCGGTCTTGTGTTCTTTGGCAACATCGCCCATGCCATGGCGAGCATCGCGCAAACGCTCGGCATGAACGTCATAGTATGGGCACCCACTAAAACCCGCGAGGAGCTTGCTCAGGCGGGCTGCACCAAAGCCGAAACTCTCGATGAGCTGCTCGCCGCCTCCGACGTGGTAAGCCTGCATTGCCCGCTTATCCCGCAAACCGAACATCTCATAGGCGCCCACGAGCTTGAAATCATGAAGCCCAGCGCCTTCCTGGTCAATACCGCCCGCGGCCCCGTCGTCGACGAGGAAGCGCTGCTCGCCGCGTTGGACGAGAATATCGCCAGCAACGGAACGCACGGCATCCAGGCTGCGGCCCTCGACGTCCTTGCCGATGAAAGCGCCCCCAACCGAGCCCTTATCGAGCACCCCCGCTGCATCGTCACGCCACACGCCGCCTACTGCACTGAAGAGGCAAATGACGCCTTGCGACGCATGACGCTCAAAGCGCAAGTCGACCACCTCGTTCGCGACATCATGCCCGAGCACGTCGTCTCGGCATAGCAAAAGCGCCGCCCGGCCCAAGCCGAACGGCGCTCCGTCACCGCAAGCAACAATAAGAACGCTAAAGCCCCAGCATAGGGACAGCGACGAAGAAATATGCAAGCACGATGATGCCCAAAACGATGCGGTAGACACCGAAAACCTTGAAGTCGTGGCGCTTCACGAAACCCATGAGCCACTTGATAGCCACAAGCGAGACAACAAACGCGACCACGCAGCCCACGCCCAGAATCGCCGCCTCGGAGGCACCGAACGTACCACCCTTGAGGAAGAACTTGACGAGCTTGAGCGCGCTCGCGCCAAACATGACGGGGATTGCCAGGAAGAACGTGAACTTGCTCGCCACCGCGCGCGTGCAGCCCAAAAGCAAGCCGCCGATGATGGTCGAACCCGAGCGCGATGTGCCCGGTACCAGCGAGAGCACCTGGAACAAGCCGATTCCCAGGGCGGTCTTCCAGGACAGGTCGTCCAGTGTGACAATGGAGCCAAAGTCTCCGCCATCATCCTCGCTCACAGTGGGCGCTGCAAAATGGGCGCCGGCCGGACGGGCGCCAGGAAGTACATCCACGGTTTCACGCATGCGCGCACGACGCGTCTCGATAACGATAAAAGCGATTCCGTAGACGATCAGCGCGACAGCGACCACGGGAGCATTGTAAAAATGATCTTCCATCCAGTCGTTCAACGGCAAGCCAATAGCCGCCGCAGGGATGCACCCGAGCACGATCTTGCCCCATAGCTTCCACGTGTCGCGGCGCCCCTCTTTGCCCTTGCTGGGCGAAAACGGATTGAGCTCATGGAAGAACAGTACGCAAACGGCAAGGATTGCACCCAGCTGAATAACCACCAGGAACATATTGAGAAACGTCTTGCTTACATTGAGCTTGATAAACTCATCGACCAAGATCATGTGGCCGGTGGACGAGATGGGCAGCCACTCCGTAATGCCCTCGACCAAACCCAAGAAAGCCGATTTAAGCAGTTCGATGATATCCAAAAGAAGCCTTTCGCCTGAGCCGCGACATGTGGTCTCGCAGCAACTCTGCGCACCATTATCCCACGTTGCGGACATGCTCGAAAAAAGCAGCGTCATTTACAGAATTTAGAGGCACCGGGTGATTAAAGCCGGGTATAACCGCTGTAAGGCAACGCGGCCAAAGGAGCTGCAGAGCCATTGAGGAGGCAAACATGAACGAGGGTTATTCAAAAGTATTCGTCGCGCTCGACGGCACTGAACAGCAGGATTTTGTTCTCGCGCGCGCTATCAAGGTCGCCGCGAACAACGGAGCCAAGCTCATCATCGGCCATGTAATCGACTCGACAGCACTCGAGTCCGCCGGTTCCTACCCCGTTGATTTGGTAAACGGCCTTGAAGAGGCGTTCAAGAACTCGATCGAAAAGCAGGTTGAGGAGGCCAAAGCCAACCCCGATATCCCTGAAGTCGAAGTTATCATCCGCGCCGGTCGCATTCGCGAGACCCTCAAGGACGAGATGCTCGACGTCATTCAGCCCGACCTGGTGCTCTGCGGCGCCCGCGGCCTCTCTTCGATCAAGTACGCCCTGCTCGGCTCCATCTCCACGTTCCTGCTCAGGAACACCGAGTGCGACATTCTGGTCGTGAAGTAGACCTCCGCTCCGCCCAATCGCCATTAAACGCGTTCGATAAAGCCCTGGCCACAAGGCCGGGGCTTTCTTTATGCAAGCACCCAAAAGCAGACGCTCGCCGCCGAGCCCGCCCTACGACTCAAAATAGTGCATGCGATTGGTTGGAAACGTGATCTCGACCTCAAAGAATTCCCCGCGCTCCGAGCGGGCCACAACCCCCAACCCCATCTTGTCGCACAGGCGCCGAACCAGGTACAGCCCAATGCCCGTAGAGCGCTTGCCGCTCCTGCCATTCTCGCCGGTAAAACCACGATCAAACACGCGGTCCAAATCTGCAGCAGGAACGCCGCAGCCGTTATCACGCACCACGAGCTTCACGCAGTCGTCCGCCCTGCCCACATTCACACGAGACGCCGAAAAGAGCAGCTGGGCGCCTTCTTCGCGCGCATACTTCACGCTGTTTTGGATAAGCTGCCCCAAAATGAACTCAACCCATTTTTCGTCGGCAAACACCTCGAGCTCAAGGCCGCGACAAATAGGCGCCACATGAGCGGAAATCATCGTGCGCGCATTGCGCCTAAGCGCCGAAGAGACGATGGACTGCAAAGACGCATTTCGAACCACATAATCGCGATCGAGCGATTCCGAGCGAGCGTAGAACAGCGCCTGCTCGATGTATCCCTCAACGCGGTCGACCTCCTCCGCCAGAGCATCGACCTTTTCGCGCGCCTCCTGGGATTGGACGCCATCCGCAAGGGCATCGTCCAAGTTCTCAAGCATCAGATGGGCTGCGACCAACGGCGTTTTCGCCTCGTGCACCCACGTTTCAACGTACTCGCGGTAGTTCGCAGTCTGCCGACGATAGCCCGCAACCTCATCGTTTGCAGTCTTAGCGATGGCGCGGATGACGTCGTACACCGCCTCGCCCTCGGCATCCTCCGGATACTCAACCATCTCCATCGTCCACGAAACGTTCTCGAGATGGTCCGCACAACGCTCAAGGCTGCGATAGAACCTTCGATGACGAAGCCAGTCCGACACGGCTCCAAGCAACGTGCCCGCAACTCCGATAAGAGCAACAAGAAGCACGATCTGTGCGCGCACGCTCGTGGTCAGCAAGACGCCGCAGACAAGCCCCGTGGCAAGCAGCGGCAACAGCACCGCAGTGCTATGCGACCTCAGATACTTGCCCATAAGCCGCTACACCGAATAGCCTTGACCGCGATGCGTGGTCAGATACCCATGCACCCCGATCTTGTCGAGCGTGGAACGCAAGCGATTGATGTTGACCGTCAAGGTGTTGTCGTCGATAAACGTATCGGAATTCCAAAGGTCGCGCATGATGGCCTCGCGCGAGACGATTGTTCCCGCATGACGCATGAGCAAGCTCAAAATCCTCAGCTCGTTTTTGGTCAGCTCGACCTCTGCACCCTCAAATAGCGCGCGGGAGCGGCCCATATCCAATTTGAGCCCGTTATGCCTCAGCACGGTCTTGGCCTGCGCGGAAGTACTGCGACGCAAAAGCGCTTGCATGCGTGCAATGAGAACGCGCAGGCTGTAGGGCTTAGGGATAAAGTCGTCGGCGCCAAGCGTCATGCTCATGACCTCATCGACCTCCGTTGTGCGAGAGGTGAGCACGATGATGGGCACGTCCGAATGAGAACGCAGCTCGCGACAGATAAATTGCCCGTCCGTCTGAGGCAAACTCAGGTCAAGAAGCACAAGATCGGGGGACGCCTCCAGCACATCATCGACCACATGGTCAAACGTCGTGCAGGCAAGCGGCTCGTAGCCGTTGCGCTCAAGCGCCAAGGCAAGCTCTGCACGGATGGCGTCATCATCTTCAACGATGTAAATCTTCGACATGGAAAAGCCCCTTTCGGTCGCCCTCCATTATGGACGAGGCAAAGGCGCTGCCACCGCATGTGGCAACAATGTAAGCAAGCGCCCCGCTAAGAGAAGAGCTTCGACACACCTGTGGCCAAGAACTCGGCAACAGAGCGATCCTCTGCCGAATCCCCCTGCACGGCATCCTCCACAACCACGCCATGCTCATCGGAGACAAGCAGATGCGCACCGCTAAGGTCGTTGAGCGAAAGGACGATGTCGTCCTCGGCCCCAGGCGTCGCGCGCAGCACACGATAGCCACGCGTTTCTGCCAGCTGCTCGACCAACGTCATGGAGCCGCACAGATGCTCCCCTTCCGCGGCAGCCACATAAAGCGTACCCGCCTTCACACAGCAAAGAGCCTCCGGAGCCACGCCGGTCTCGGCCTGCTCGGCATGGGCAAGCTCGGCGCGCGCATACAGTGCGTCGTGCGAGGTCGAAGCCAGGGGCTCGTAGGCGCCCACGGTCATGGCGGCGTTGCCGTTCACGTCGATCACCAACATGAGCACGCCGTTGGGGTCCGCATAGGTGCCCTCGGCCAAAGACCATTCCACGTGCTGCTTTGCCCAAGAGAGCACGTTGGTGGTAAGGGGGCGGCCCTGCACCAGGCGCTGCGAAAGAGCACGGATATGCCTGTTGAGCAAAGGAACCTGCCTGCGCGCCATGCGCCAACGGCATACGAGTGCGGGCTTGTCAAGCTGAAAGTCCGGCACAGCCTGCTGCGTTTCACAGAACTCCCTGTAGGCACGAAGGTCATCGGGATTGGAGAAAAGATCCTCGTCACGTACCGTCATGGCAGACACGGCTCCTTTTTCATCTAAGCACGCCCCGCAGGCTTCAAAAAGCCGCACGGGACCAAACTCTTGATAGCGAAAACGCCCCAGCCAAAGCAAGATGCAGCACGCTCATGCAGCAGATTGCCCAGCTGGGACGCCTTTAGCAAAAGCCGGACCCCTGCGCTCAAGCGAACAGCGAGGTCCGGCAAAAACTCCTAGTGGCGGAAGTGGCGAGCGCCCGTGAACACCATGGCGATGCCGTGATCGTCACAAGCCTGGATGGACTCCTCGTCGCGCATCGATCCACCGGGCTGGATGATCGCAGTCACGCCATGAGCGGCAAGCACGTCCACATTGTCGCGGAACGGGAAGAACGCATCGCTTGCGGCAGCAAAGCCACCCGCCTCGACACCCATGCGCTTGCAGGTCTCCTCGGCGCGCTCGCACGCAAAGAGCGCGGAGTCGACGCGGTTGGGCTGGCCAGGGCCCATGCCGATACCAGACTGATCCTTGGCGATCAAAATGGCGTTGGACTTAACGGTCTTCACCACGCGCCAGGCAAACAGGAGGTCGTCCATCTCCTTATCCGTAGGCTTGCGAGTCGTGGGGAAGGTAAAGGTCGAAGGATCCTCGGAGACGGTATCCACGGCCTGAATGAGCATGCCGCCATCAACGGTGCGAGCCTCAAGGCGAGCATGGCCATCGGCGCCGCCGGTCTCCAAAACGCGCAGGTTCTTGCGGCGGCTCAGGCGCTCCAGAGCCTCCTCGGTAAAGGACGGGGCGATGAGCACCTCGACAAAGAGCTTATCGCGATCGGCAAAATGCTCCACGAGCTCGAGGGGTACCTCACGATTGAGAGCGATGATGCCGCCGTAAGCGCTCTTGGGGTCGCACGCGAAGGCGCGGTCGTAGGCCTCGGTCACGGTCTTGGCGACAGCCGAACCACAGGGGTTCTGATGCTTGAGGATGATGGCCGCAGGCTCATCGAACTCGCGCACGGCATTCCAGGCGGCATCGGCATCGAGCAGGTTGTTGTAGGAGAGTGGCTTGCCCTGAATCTGTTTGGCGCCAACGAGTGGATTTGCCGAAGAGGCGAAGTTGCCAAACTCATCGGCAAAACGGTAGACGGCAGCAGCCTGGTGCGGGTTCTCGCCATAGCGAAGGTCTTCGACCTTCTCGAGATGCAGGTCGATTGCCGCAGGCGGAACAAAGCCGGCGGAAGCGGGAGCCTCAGGGGCCTCCTCTGCCAGGTAGCTGTTGAGCCACGCGGAGATGGCGGTATCGTAGGCAGCGGTGCGCGTGTAGGTCTTGGCGGCCAAGCGACGACGCGTGCCCAGGGTGGTTGCGCCCTTGTGGCGATGCATCTCGTCGAGAACCATCGCGTAGTCGGACGGGTCGCACACCACGGTCACCGAGTCGTTGTTCTTGGCGGCGGAGCGCAGCATGGAGGGGCCACCGATGTCGATATGCTCGATAGCGTCGGCAAAGGTCACGTCGGGGGCGGCAACGGTCTTCTCAAACTCGTAAAGGTTAACCACCACGAGGTCGATCATCTTGATATCGTGCTCGCGGGCCTGGGCCATATGCTCCTCGGAGTCACGACGGCACAGCAGGGCGCCGTGCACCTTGGGGTGCAGTGTCTTCACGCGGCCATCCATCATCTCAGGGTAGCCGGTAAACTCCTCGATCGGGGTAACGGGCACGCCCGCAGCCTCAATCGCCTTGGCGGTTCCGCCCGTCGAGATAATCTCAACGTCAAAATCGTCAACCAGTGCTCGTGCGAAATCGACGACGCCGGTCTTGTCGGTGACCGAGATCAGCGCGCGCCCGATCTTCACATCAGCGGCCATGCCTTCCTCCTTGTCGCGAAAGGGGCCTTAATGCCGCAGGGCTACGGCATCGACCCCCTCTTCCACATACATCACTAATGTAGCGCATCGACGCGTCAACTCGCAGGCGATACGCGTGTTATTTGAAGAAAAAACCGAGAGGCGATGACGCTTTCGCGTAGAAATGACGCAGTTGACGTGTGAACATGAAGGCACCATATTCCGCACCCCAAACGGTGGTATTAAATCTGCCGAGAGAAAGGTGCGCTGCGTGTCAACCGTGCTGTACAGACCATTTGAAGATGAGGATTTCGAACCGCTTGCCGAGATCGTCCGTACGCTATGGCACGACGAAGGTGTCGTTCCCGACGCCACCTTCGGCACTCTCGAAGCGACATGCGATCTTGCGCATTGCCTCTCGGTATCCACCTTCTCGCAGGTGGCGCTTATCGATGGGACACCGCGCGGCATCATCCTCGCCCGCTCGGAAAACGACGACAACCAAGATTTAGCCCACTGGGCAACCATTGAAGCGGATTCGGCTTGCGCCATGGATTCCCGCAACGCCGAAGCCGCCCGCACGTTCCAAACGTGGTACGGCGGCATACGTGAAGTAGACGAACGCCTCCTCGCGTCGAGCGGCCTTGCGCTCGATAACGAGATCACACTGCTTGCGGTAGACCCCTCGGTACAGGGGCTCGGCATCGGAACGGTACTGTTCGACGCCGCGTCTTCGTACTACGCTGCGCTCGGCGACCTTAAAGCGTATCTGTATACCGACAGCGATTGCAAATGGTCGTTCTACGAACTCCATGGCATGAAGCGTTTGGGGAGATATAAATCAACGCGCGAAGAGCGCTCTTTGCTGCCGCGCGAGATGTATCTTTACGGCTTAGACCTCAGTGCCTGACTTGTGAGACGCTTGCGTCTTGAGGGCAGCTTGACGCCCGGCGCGCTCACAGGGAAGAACACATAGGCAGGCATGGGCACAAACCCGTGCCTGGATGCAACCGCAGCTCTCTCCGCGGCGGCGTCCAGATATGAAAGGGTCCGGCGGAAACATTCCGTCGGACCCTTTTGCATGGACTGTCGAAACTCGCGTGTTAAAACGTGCCGCCGCCTCCGCCGCCGCAGCCGCCACCTCCGCCGCCGGAGAAGCCGCCACCTCCGCCGCCGCCGGAACTGGAACCCGAGGCCGCCACCGCAGATACGGAATCGTGGTAGACCTTGCCAATCGAATCGGTAGGAGCGGCGAGAGCAGGATCACTGTAGCACCACCAGTACACGGGGTAGTAATCGTAGAAGCCCTCCGCGTTACGAACCGCAGGCGGCACGGCATCGGCGAGCTCGCGCAGCGTCTTCTTGGAGACGCCCAGGGCCACGCCCATCACCATGAGCTTGTTCCACAAGACAAGGTCGCCCGGCACGGCCTCGCCCAGGCGCGTGAAGTCCTCGAGCCACTTCTTGAGCGCGCGGCACTTGTTCTCCAGATCGGCACCCTCCTGCGTCAGGCAGCGGAAGGTCAAGCCCAGCAGAATGGCGATCACCGAGCAAACAACGGAAACACCAAACGCGATGATATTGGGCACGGGAGCGTCCAGGAAGAACATCTGGAGGAGTCCTCCCCCTATGACAAACGTACCGCCGAGAATCGTGAGCGCCACGGCCGCCGTGCCATCGGAAGCGACGAGATTCCTAGATTCCATGGCGCCCCTCACCCTGGAGTCGTAGCTTTCAAACCTCCTGCAGTACGTGCTCGTGTGCTTCCTGGCGTATTGCTTGAACGACTGGAATGTGCGCGAGAGGGTGGTTCCCCGACGATCGACGCCCAAGAAGTACAGCTCGAGCACAGCGCGGTCGATCGTATTCTTCGACCTTGTGAAGCCTCCGTTATCCATTGAGATGCAGTAGTCGCTCGCGGCTTTTTGGCCGGGCGTAGCGACACTTTGCAGCTTGATCAAGCGGTCGTCGGTGAGCTTCATAAGCGTGGCAACAAACGCGCGATCGGGCACTGTACCTTTGTTCATAAACGTCGCAAGCACAGCGGGGTGATCATCGCTCGGAACGTCGCGGAAGTATGTCTCGTTAAACGTGGGAACAGGGCGTTTGTGGCGCAATTTCTGTATCACCGTCGCTGCCAGCAACGCTACAGAGACAACGACCGTCAACGCTGCCAAACCATAGGAGAGAAGTCGCGCATGTTCACGACGAGCATTCGCCTCCTCAGCCCATTTCTCCTCTTCATCCAAAATGTCCGGAAGGCGTTCTTCATCCGATCGAGAGGCCGGCACCATATTGGGCACCCAGGAGGCGGGGAACGCTATGCGCGCCTCGGCAAACTCACCGCTCCTCACGCGGGGAACGTCATAGTCAACCTCCCCGTCCCCGTCATCGGGCGAGACCGTCGCCGTCAGCGGGCCATGGCCCCAAGCGCGCAGCGTATCACCCGTGGTAGCAGGGTTTTGGCGTACCAGAGAACTGTCGAACGAGACATTGAGCGTCACGTCGTTCGAATCCTCTTCCCATTCATCGCCCACATACTTCCAGTAGAGTTCGGCGGTATCCTGCCAAAGCATGACCGCGCCGTTCATCGTGTAGGAAATCTCGACGTCCGAGCTCGAGCCACCGGACGAGGGCATGAAAATCTTGATGGTCACATACGAGCCGCTCGTGTCCACGGTATAGACGCCATAATCGCCCGAAGAGGCGTAATCCGTCTCTTCGAACTCGTCCCCGTCAACAGAAACGGAGTCGACGCTCAGGCTTACATTCCCACCCTGCTGGTTTTCGCCCAAGGGGATTTTCCAGTACACGCCGTTGACATCGTCGGTGAACTCGAACGTTCGCTCCTCGCTCACCTGCAGGGAGCCGTTGGACGCCACGTGCGCCTGCATGTCCACTTGCGATGTCTGATAGCTGCTCGCGTAGGCAACAGCGGGAACCAAAGACGCCATCAGCACCAAGGCCAAGGCGATAATTGCGCGAAAACGGGTACGCATGGCACATCCCAACGTCGGCGTTATCCGTGGCCCTTATTGTAGCCGCATGAGGATGATTCGCGCCCGTGCGCGCCTGCATTCGAGGCAGATATCCTCCAGCAAGGCCAGGCGTCAGTCCTTCGCGTCATCCGACAAAACGCTGCCGTCGCTCACCGGCGAGACGTAACCGGTATCGAAGGTCACCACGCAGGGAACACCGGGGCATTTTTCGCCCACAAGCGCGCTCACGCGGGAAAGAAGTTCATCGTCATTCATGTCAAAATCGGCGGGACGTACCAGGTCAAACGCCACAAAGCCACGCTTTTGTCGCACATCGTGGACCGAAAGTCGCGGGTCGATATCCACCACGTGGTCGTTGAGCCACGAACGCAAATCGAGGCCATCGGGAGCATCGGTCACAACAGGATCGCAGTGCAAAGTTATTTCGACGCCAAGCTCTCGTTCGATATCGTGCTCGATGGTATCGAGCACCTCATGGTTGGCAAAGGCGTCGCGCTCGCCCGGCATCTCGACATGCGCGCTTGCGAACTGACGGCCTGGGCCGTAATCGTGCACCATGAGGTCGTGCGTGCCCAGGACCCCGGGATACGACATGATCTTGGCATGGATGCGCTCCACAAGCCCCTCGTCCGGGGCCTGACCCAAAAGGGGACTCGCCGTGTCGCGCACCAAATCGATGCCGCCGGCGCACACGAAAAGGCCCACGCCCAATCCCGCCCAGCCATCGAGGTCAATGCCCGTGGCGCGGGAGATGAGCACGGCGGCCAAGACCGCGCCGGAGGTGATGACGTCATTCCGAGAGTCCACGGAAGTGGCAAGAAGCGTCCCCGAGTCAATGCGGTGCCCTAGACGCTTATTGAACAGAGTCATCCACGTTTTGACCAGCATGGAAAGAACGAGCACCGCCATCGATGCCGCGCCGTATTCGGTAGGCGATGGATGGAGCAGCTTGTTCACCGATTCGATTACCAAGTTGAGGCCCACGGCGCACACAATCACGGCTACGCTGAGGCCTGCCAGGTACTCAAAACGCCCGTGCCCATAGGGGTGGCCCGCATCGGCAGGGCGCGCCGCCAAGCGAAAGCCCAGCAAGCTCACGATATTGCTCGAAGCATCGGACAGGTTATTGATAGCATCCGCAACAAGCGACACAGCGCCCGTGAGCAATCCGATAATACCCTTGCTCACGCACAACACGACATTGCAGCAAATGCAAATGACACTTGCGGCCAGTCCGGCACGCGTACGCGCAGAAGCGTCCAAAGGCTCGCCCTCCGGCTGCGCCACCAAGCGACGTATCAGCCAGTTTATCATCGCGCATGCACCTCCATTTAGCATCGAAAGCCCAGTATACCCGCACGTGCCGCCACGTTTTCACCCGGATTGCAGCGAAAGTCAAACTCGGCATCGAGACATCAAATGGTGCCGAGCGAGCGCGAACACGCTTCAACCTCTATACTGAGCGGCATGGAATTCAACGAAGGACATAACGACTGTGCAGGCGAACCTCGCAACACCCCCGTCGTGGGGCGCTTTGCGCCGTCGCCCTCCGGCCGCATGCATCTGGGCAATATCTTCTCGGCCCTCATGGCATGGCTCTCCGTGCGCAGCCAGGGCGGACGCATGATCTTGCGCATCGAGGATCTCGATGCCCGCTGCCACAATCCCTTGTGGTCCGATCTTTTTATCGAGGACCTCTGCTGGCTTGGTCTGGACTGGGACGAGGGTCCCTTCTATCAACGAGACCGCACAGATCTTTACGAAGACGCCCTTGAGAGGCTTGTCGCGCGTGGCCTCACGTATCCCTGTTTTTGCACAAGGGCCGAGCTCCATGCGGCAAGCGCTCCGCATGCGAGCGATGGCACCCCCATCTATGCAGGCACATGCCGCGACCTCTCGCCTGATGAGGTGGCGCGGCGCGCAGCCATGCGGCCACCGGCGACACGCCTGCGCGTCCCCGGAGTAGACGACTATTCCGATGTTGTCGAGTTTGTCGATCGTGTTTACGGCGCGCAGTGCGAGGCGCTTGCTTCCGAATGCGGCGATTTTCTCATCCGACGCAGCGACGGCGTATTTGCTTACCAGCTTGCCGTTGTAGTAGACGATGCCGCCATGGGCGTCACCGAGGTTGTGCGTGGAAACGACTTGCTCTCTTCTACTCCACGCCAGATGTATCTGCAGAATCTACTGGGCTATCCTCACCCGCACTATGCCCACGTGCCGCTGCTCGTCGCCGCCGACGGGCGTCGCCTTTCCAAGCGCGACCACGACTGCGGCATGGATGAGCTTCGCGATCGATTTGGCTCGCCTGAGGCGCTTTTGGGATATATCGCGCACCTCGCCGGCATCGCTCCGAACGCCGAGCCACGCAGCGCGGCAGAGTTGGTCGAGCTGTTTTCCTGGGATGCCATCCGAGCGCATCGCGACGATATCGTCATTGCATCGTAGCAAACGGGCGCGTTGCCTCAGCTCCGCACTCTCTCGGGTTCGAATCCCCTGTCTCCTTCAAAACGGAAAAAGGACGCCCGGGTGGACGTCCTTTCCAAGTCAAACTGGCGGAGAGCTGGGGATTCCGGCATGCATGCGCATGCCGCACCGCTGCGGCGCTCGCGCGCCTTGCGTGCTGCGCTGGACAACGCTTACGCGTTGCCTCAGCTCCGCACTCTCTCGGGTTCGAATCCCCTGTCTCCTTCAAAACGGAAAAAGGACGCCCGGGTGGACGTCCTTTCCAAGTCAAACTGGCGGAGAGCTGGGGATTCGAACCCCAGTATGACAAGCCGTCTACCTGCGGTTACATCTAAAACGATTGCCATCGATTGCCAAACACGGCCGATTGCGTGCTATGCGACGGCCGCCTTGGGCCTCCCTGCGCCGGGGTTGGATGCCAGCCTTTTCTCGATGGACTTCACGGAGACGTACGTCCTGCGGCCCCTGCGAAACCCGTCCAGGATGCCCGAGTCGAGCATGTGCGTCACGCGCCCGGCGCTCACCCCGAGCATGCGGGACGCCTTGGCGGCCGAGACCGTTTCGCCGTCCACGATGTAGCTCTCCTCCGCCTCGAAGAACACCATGAGGGTCTGGCCGCCCGCGTCGCGCACGGTCGGTGCGGGAACCTCGTCGCCGTGCTTCAGGAGCGACGCGACATAGGTCCGCGCCGCGTCAGCCGCCATGAGCGCGGCCTCCTCGTAGGTGTCCCCGTAGGTGAAGCACCCGGGCAGGTCCGGGACCTCGACGCTGTACCCGCCATCTTCCTCGGGCGTCAGCAGCACCTGGTAGATGTACTTTCCCATATCTGTTCGATGCCCCTTTCGGGGCGGGCCTACTTCCAGCCCGCGCCCTTGGCTATGTTCCTGTACGTCCCGATGGGTATCTCGCGCTTTGCAGTGGGTACCGTCACCATCTTGCCGTCTTTCCTGGCGACCACGTGGCTCCCCTTTCCGCTCTCGAGCTCCCATCCCTCCTTTTTCAGGCGCTTGAGCACGTGCCTGACTTCCTGTTCCGTGGGCATCGTTCCTCCCTTCGCCTATAAATTATAAACACTTGCCAATAAAATGCAACATAATTATAAAGACTTGTCGGTTTTATCGCGCGCACCGTCCATGGCGTCGACCGCCGCCTTGAGGTCGCCGAGCTTCTGGCGCACGTAGTAGCGCATCGTGGTCTTGATGTCCGCGTGCCCCATGATGCGCGACAGCTTGGAGACCTCCATGCCCTCGTTCACGCACGCCGTCGCGAAGCTGTGGCGCAGGCTCGCCATGGTCACGCGCGGCAGCGGCTCCCCGTCGGGGTAGCTCCCCGCCGTGAAGCGGCGCATGCGCTCCCCCGCCGTGACGGGGCTCAGCAGCCCGCCGCCCGTCCCGGAGACGATCGGCCCCTCGCCTGGCCCCCACGCCGCCATGCGCTCCGCCGCGTAGGCGCGCAGCGGGATGGTGCGCCGGGCGTTGCGGTTCTTCGGGCCGGTCTCGTGGGCGCCGCCGATGCCCTGGGTGTAGGTCCCGCGCACCGTGAGCTCGCGCCGCGCGAGGTCGACGTCCTCCCAGCGCAGGGCGAGCACCTCGCCCTTGCGCAGCCCCTCGCACAGCCCGATCACGCAGATGCGCTCGACGCACGAGCCCGGCTGCGTCTCGCGCAGGAGGCCCAGCAGGCGCATGTGCTCGGCGAAGGTGGTGAGCCACACGCCGCCGCGCTCGGGGTCGGCCGCGCCGTCGCCGGGGTACGTGTAGCGGAACGACGCGGGGTTCACGGGAATCATGCCCATCTCGACGGCGCACCCCAGCACCGAGGACAGCGTCTCGCGGGCGTTGGTCGCCGTCTTGCGCGTGGGGCACACCGATATCATGCGCTGTATGTTCAGCTTGTTTATCTGCTCGATCTCCATGTTGCCCAGCGCGGGCAGGATGCGCAGCCTCAGGTCGCGCTCGTAGCCCTGCCGCGTGTTCGCGCGCAGGCCCGCCTTCTGGGGCCAGTACACCTCGTCGACGAACTCCGCCAGCGTGATGCGCGCCGTGACGCGCCCGCGCAGTCGCTCCTTCTCCATGAGCAGGCGGGTCTCCGCCTTGCGGGCCTGCCCCTTGGTCGGGTACGTCTCCACGCGCCTGTCGCGCGATCCGTCCCACTTGACGCCGACCGTGACGTCGGCCGCCCACTTGCCGCTCTTCAGCTTCCGGACCGCCATGATGTACAATCACCTTGCCTTCCGTGTATTCGGTTGGTTTGACTCATGGCCTCGCGCAGGGTTGCCGCCCGTATGCGCGGGGCCTTTCTGCCAATCAGGGGTTTGGGGCGTCGCCGAATCTCTGCGACCCCTTCTTGAGCTTCCGCTCGTCTGCCTTCAGGCGCCGCTCGAGCTTCTTCGTGTCCTCGGCGGGCGGAAGGCTTTCTGGGTAGATGCCGCGCTCGACGAGCGTGCTCCTGACGCTCTGGTTGTTTCCGACGTGCTCGTTGATGATGGGCGTGTCCCCGTGGAGGTCCTTGTCCTCGACGTTGTAGGAGGTCATGGAGTTCGCAAGCGCCTTCGCGTTGACCGCCACATCGGCCAGCTTGTCCGCCAAGGGCTTGCTCTTCGCCACGCCGAGATGTTCCTTCATGTCGGCCGTCGTGAGCCCGCCGAACAGGGCGGCGTCCCCGCGCGACCTCATTATCCCGAACCCCCGGTCGCTCATGCCGCGCTCGTACACGATGGCGGACAGCTGCTTCTCCGATTCAGCGAGCGCCCTCCTTGACTGCACGCGCTGTATCTCGGCGATTTTCCGCTCTATAACCTCCTGCTTGCGCGTCTGCACGGCGAAGTATGCCTGCGCGAAGGCTATCTCCTGCTTGCGCGTGTCGCCATTCATCGCGATGAGGTAGCAGGCGTAGCGCGTCAGCTTGTAGTCGGTCACCTCGCGCTCCGCCCCAGACCCGAGCCGGACCATTTTGCGCACCTCGGCAAAATGGTCCTGAACAGGGGTTTCGGCCGAGTCCATGGAAGCAATGGTGCGTTTGATCGCGACCTCGAAATTCCTCCACTGCGCATACCCCAGCGGTTTCATGAGGTCGCGCGCGTACCAGAACTCGACCCCATCATCATCGTGCGCGTACTCGTCGAACATCGAGCTGCGCCTCTCGATCTCGCCACTCTCCATCTATCAGCCTCCAAATTCTGTACAAAACGAATGAGTAATCCAACGGCACCCCGGTGAACGCTCCAGCATCAACCGCCTCGTCCTGACCGCCGCCTTCCGTTCACGCGGTGGGCATCCTCATGGCCTCGCACAGGGTTGCCGCCCGTATGCGCGGGGCCTATTTTTGTTTGTCGCTATTCACCGCTCGTCAATCTCCATAATATGTTCGATGGACTGCAGGTCCACTGTTGGGTATATTGTCAGTAGCCCTTTGCTTATAGCTTTGGACGTGGCCTGCCTCGGAGCCGAAATCCGGGGCATTCGTGTCTCACGGCCTAATCTGACCAACTAGGCGTCCCCTCTCTACGATTTTGCGCGTAGTCCCCTCGTCGCCCAGATACGCAGAGCGCACAACGTAGAGCCCCTTTACAATACCAAGCACAACGACATAATCTCTATCAGCTCCAGAAACAAGAACCTGTATCGCCGACTCATCTCCCTTGTAGTTCTGACGGTATACGTCAGCACGCTCCATACCGGTGAGTGCGCGCTTCAACACCGGAAGCCGCACGACTCGGTTAAGGTCGAGGTCGCAAACTGGGTTGAACGGCTTTCTCCTTGCCTTATGTCGCGCCACGAGTTTCACCCATGTGCCCTCATACTCTAGCCCCTTGATAGGTACACCATCCCATGCGATGAGACCCTGAAGCTCAGAGAAGAAGTACTCGTGTGATATCTCGGAAGCAAGCATCATGTCGCATCCCATGCCTCTATAGCACGGAGAGAGGTCAAGATGACCGTCGCAATCAATCGCGTACGCCATCCACATCACCACATGTTGTTCCTGCCGAGAAAGTGGAAGACGTTAAACTTTGGCTCGCCGGGGCCGGTCGCGTAATGCCCAAGCGAACGGATACCAAGATTTGAGCACATCGCCCTACATACAGCCCGTTTCGCCTCACTTGCGCCCTCCATATCGTCCCTGCCGTTCCAAGCGTAGCCGACGGCCCCCATAAGGAGGTCGGCAACCTGCACCAAGTCGCACTCCTTCGACTCGACCTCCTCAACGAACTTCACGGCATTACCGAATTGCCGGGTATTTATCAGGCATCGCCTCAGGGTGCGAACCCTGTCACGCCTGTCCACCCTGTAGTCCAAGAACACCCGATACTCGCCCTGGGCATCAAGCCATCTGGCGAAAACCTGATAATAGATTTTCTGAAACCGCTCCTCGTCATCTTCAAAGTCGGTCCTGGTTCTGCTTACCACAACGCAGCGAAACTTCAGATCAGGGTCACTGAAGAACATATCGACGATAGCCTCAAAGAACGAAAGCCTCGATTTACACACCGTCTTCCAGCCGAACTCGCCGTGGACGTTATAAAGCAACCGTAGCCCGTCGAGCCTCCTGACCACATCTGCCTTCTTATCGGCGGGGCACATGACCGCCCCGACGACCATGAACTCATCACTGCGGTCTGAGGTGACCCTGCTCTCATCGCAATACACGTTCTGGACCCTGCGGTGCGATTCATTCCATGAAGCGGGAGGGAACTCCTCGACGCTCGCCCAGTCAATCTGTCTCATATCCTCTACTCCATCTCCGCCGGGGCCTGCCACCACACCACCGTGCCGACGACGCGCACGGGGCCGTCCTCCGGCCCGAAGACCATGTCCTCCTGCTCGGCGTGGCTGTCGGCCGTGAGCATCAGCGTGCTGCTCCCCCGGTACCAGCGGCGCATGACCGCGCGGTACGCCTCGGTCTCGACCACCGCGATGGAGCCGTTGCCCGGCTCGCGGTCCGGGTCGACCAGCACGTGGCTGCCCTCCGGTATGACGCGGTCCATGCAGTCCCCCTCGACCTCCAGCGCGAAGGCGCGCGGGTGGTTCTCGCACACCGAGGCGGGGACCTCGACGCGGTGCGCGACCTCCTCCTCGTCCGTCATGGCCCCGGCGTGGACGCGGCCGATGGCGAGCAGCGGGACGGTCGCGGAGGACGGGACCACGGGCATGGCGCCGTCGGGCAGGTCGGTCGGCTCATCATCTATGATTTCGCCTTTATTCAAACCGAAATGGTCAGCGATGGCCTGGACCGCGCCCATGCGTGGCACAGCTCGATCGTTCTCCCACTGAGATACTGCCATCGCCGAGACGCCAGCAATCTTGCCAAACTCCTCCTGAGTCAAGTCGCGAGCAACCCTGATGCGTCTTATGTTTGAACCGATGCTCATCTTGTGAACCTCTCAGTTGTTAAACTTTTTCTACATTATAAGAAAAAGTTTCTTTACATACACTATATGTTTGACTATAGTTCTAGACATCGAGAGGAGGTGCAGATGGAGTTAATCGAAGCGCGAAAGAAAGAGCGTTATACACAGCAGAACGTAGCTGATTACCTTGGTGTTTCTCGAATCACATACGCGAAAATGGAGAAAAACCCTGGTGACATCACGCTTGATGATGCTCGTCGGCTTGCCGCTCTTTTCAAGGTTGATGTGCGCGATATTTTTTTCCCTTTGAGCGATAGTTAAACCTATAGTCCGCAAGGAGGAATCCATGGAAGACAAAGAGGGATTCGTCCGCGCCCTGAGCGCGGCGCTCGTCGAGTTCGGCGGCGGCAGGTACGACTGGCTGCGAGATCGTCCGCTCGCCTACTCCAGCGCCGGTGGCGAGGAGTTCGTCGACGTCGACGACGCGCGGGTGTGCGTGACGGGCGACTCGCTGCGCGCGCTCATGCGCGACGTCGCGTCCAGCGACCGGCTGTAGGGAGGAGCCATGGAAGACCAGAAGCCCGCATCGGGCATCCCGTCCGGCACCTGGCCCGTGCCGCCGGGGCTGCCGCTCTACGTGAGCGTGGAGCGGGCCGCCAAGCTCGCGGGGATCGGGCGCGACCTCATGTACGAGTACGTGAGGAGCCGCGCCGACCCCATCCCGCAGATGCGGGTCGGGAGGTCGAAGACGCTCATAAGGACGTCCGCGATACCGGAATACATGAGGAGAAGGGAGACGGCGTGATGGAGGTGGACAGATGGATGAGAGAGTGCTGCGCGGCCTGATCGCCATCGGCTCGGCGAGCCTCCTGATGGCGGGCATCCGGCTGTTCGAGGTCGCCGTCGTCGCTTTCGCGAGGGCGCTGGGGCGCTGCTAGGAGGTTCGGTTTGAGAGACCAGGGAAGGCACTACGCGCTGCCCTCGGACGTGAGGCTGGCGAGGGAGCGGCGCATCTTCGCCTCGGGCTTCGCCTGGGGCGCGCTCACGGCGCTGGCCGTGGCCGCGGCGCTCGCGGCGGCCGTGCTGTGGGGGCTGTGACGGGAAGGGAGGCGCGGAAGGCGTGAGGCAGTGGTCTACACGTGAGCTTCGGTACCTCGAAGAGCACTCGGGCGAAGGGGCGGCGGCAGTTGCCAAGGCCCTGGGCCGGTCGGTCGATTCAGTCGAGTGGCAGGCGCGGAAGTGCGGCATATCGCTGCGCAGGCGCAGGCAGTGCCCGCATTGCGGCCGGTGGACGTTCCGCCCGCTGAACCGCGTCAACGGCTGGTGCATCGAGTGCACGAAGGAGCTTCACATGGCGGACCTGGCCGAGCAAGCGGAGGCCATGAAGGAAGAGGCCTCAAGGGAGGCCAGGAACAACCGCACGCGCCAGTGCTTCTACAGCGCGAAGAGCCGGGCCAAGAAGAAGAAAAATAGCCACGGAAAAAGCCACGGTTAACCTGACCTGCGAAAACACCGAAAGGAGAACGGAAATGCAACGCAAAAAGAAAGCGGGTGCTCAATGCGTAACGACGAGATGTACCGCCAAAGGCCGATGAGCAACCAGCTCGAGATATCCGGCCTCGGTTCCGCTGGCGAGCAGGACTTCAACGAGGCTCGCAAGTGGATCGACGACAACCACGGCGCGTGGTGCTTCATGGTCGAGCAGGCCGTGCGCCTCAACCGCAAGGGCTACGTGTCTGTCAACTACCTGGTCAACATGGTGCGAAACGAGCTGCACGTGGGCTGCAAGAACGGCATAGCGCCCGCCCTGGCCCGCATCATGGAGGCGCGCTACCCCGAGCTGCGCGGAGCCTTCAACAAGCACCGCTCGCAAAGCGATGGGTTCAGCGAATGAGCTGGCGGCGAACCCTCGCGGCCACGGCGCACATCACCATGCGCCCCGCGGAGCTCGTGGGCAAGCAGCGCCCCATGACCGACTACCGCAACCACCGCACCTACACGCCGACCAAGACGCTCAAGGCCGAGAAGGCCATCAAGGACGCGTTCAGGGCGGCATACGGCGATACGTTCGCCGGCCACGACGGCCCCGTCGCCATGCGGATCTCCAC
Source organism: uncultured Collinsella sp. (assembly GCA_934647195.1). Taxonomy (GTDB): domain Bacteria; phylum Actinomycetota; class Coriobacteriia; order Coriobacteriales; family Coriobacteriaceae; genus Collinsella. The sequence continues at coordinate 37,756 of CAKUFD010000004.1, read as the reverse complement.
CACCCGGCCGCTCGCCAAGAGCAACCCCAAGTACTGGGAGGGCCGCGCCGACCTCGGCAAGCCAGACTGGGACAACCTTGGCAAGCTCGCCTGCGACGCGCTCAACGGGATCGCCTTCAAGGACGACTCGCAGGTCGATACGGGGGCCGTGACCAAGCGCCCGAGGACTGCCTACGGCACCGAGCCGCACATAGACATCTACATCGAGTACTTCGTCGAGGAGTACGTAAAGGAGAAGAAATGAACGTCAGATACTTCGAGGAGAACAGGTACGGGGGGCACGGCTTCGACGACCAGGCGGGAGAGATCTATGGCTAGGCAAGACGAACCGCAGCAGGTCGAGGCGGAGGTCATCGAGGCCGAGGCCACCACGCTCGAGGTCACCTACACCGAGGCCACCATCGCGTCGAACATGGACGCGCTTGAGGCCCACGTGAGGAAGGTCGTCGCCGACTACGAGGGGGCCACATACGACCTCACGAGCGCCCAGGCCGTCAAGGAGGCCAAGCACGACCGCGGCTATCTCAACGGCATCAAGAGGGAGATCGAGGAGCGCCGCAAGGCCGTGAAGCGCGAGTACAGCAAGCCGCTCGACGCCTTCGAGAGGCGCTGCAGGCAGATCACCGCGATCATCGACGAGTCCTCGGATGCCATCAAGGCGCAGCTGGACGAGGCCGAGCAGGCGCGCAAGGACGCGCTCTACTCGCGGCTCCAGCAGCACTACGAGGAGTTCGCGGGGCTTCTGGTTCCGGTGGTGCCGTACGAGCGCCTGCACGAGGCCCAGTGGCTCAACAAGACCTTCGGCGAGATCAAGGCGCAGCAGGCGCTTGAGGCCAAGGTCTCGGACGTGGCACGCGACTGGGAGACGCTCAAGGCGCAGCAGGAGACGATGGCCCACTACGCCGACGCGGAACGCGAGTTCTTCCGCACGCTCGACCTGGGCGCTGCCTTGAGCGCGGCTCGCTCGGCCGACGAGGAGGACCGGCGCATCGCCGAGCTGAAGGCCGCCATGGCGCCCGAGCCTGAGCCGATGCCCGAACCCGAGCCGATGCCCGAACCCGGGCCGATGCCCGAACCCGGGCCGGAACCAGAACCAGAGCCCGCGCCGGTCGCGGAGCCTGAGCCGATGCCCGCGCCGGCTCCCATGCCCGCCCCCATGCCGACGCCTATGCCCGCTCCCGTCGCGGAGCCTTTGGAGGCGTGGACGGTCGTCGTGCCGAGCGCCACGCGCTCGCAGATGCAGGCGCTCGCATCCCTGCTCAAGGCGCAGGGAATCACCGGAAGCATCCGCCTGGGCACGCCCGCCCAGGTGGCAGCGAGGACGGAGTAGACGATGGCAGAGGAAAAGCACATGACCATCGAGGAAGCGGTAGCCAAGGTGCAGCTTTCCGTGGTGGTCCCGAAGGCGCGGTACAACGCGCACGGCAAGTTCAACTACCGCAGCATGGAGGACATCGTGGCGGCGCTCAAGGAGCCGTGCAAGGAGGCTGGAATCGCCTACACGATGAACGACAGCATCGAGCAGATCGGCGAGCGCTACTACGTCAAGAGCACGTGCCGCCTGTTCTTCGTGGACGGCGAGGACGGGACGCTTGAGGTCTGCGGCTACGCCCACGAGCCTGACCAGCAGACGGGCATGAACATGGCGCAGGTCACCGGCAGCGCATCGAGCTACGCCCGCAAGTACGCCCTGTGCGGCGCTTTCGCGATCGACGGCACGAGCGACCCGGACAGCCTGAGCGGCAAGCCCGAGAAGGAGCCGCCCGAGTTCGGCCAGTTCATCGCCAAGTGCAAGAGCTGCGGCACCTCCTACCAGTTCGAGAGCCGCCAGCAGTACGAGCAGTTCAAGGCCAATCCCGGCTGCTGCCCGTCCCCCGCATGGCAGGTCGTGTAGGCCATGCAGGACCTCTACGCCGAGCGCATGCAGCTGTTCGACAGGCTCATGGACGAGCTCCAGGCGCTGCGCAACAGCGGGAGCCAGTACGCCGAGAACGAGGCCGAGTACCGCAAGGCGCTGCGCGTCGCGATCCTTGAGGAGCGGTCCAAGGGGACGCCCGTGACGGTGATAAGCGACCTCTGCCGAGGCCGGGAGGACATAGCCGAGCTGAAGCAGCGCAGGGACTGCTCCGAGGCGCTCTACAAGGCGAGCCAAGAGGCGATAAACGTATTCAAGCTCAAGATCCGAACCGTCGACGAGGACATGAAGCGCACCTGGTCGAACGGGACGGGCGAAGGGAGTTACTAGATGTCGATCAACCGAGTGAACATCAGCGGGAACCTCACCCGCGACCCCGAGCTGCGGGCGACCCAGGGCGGCATGCAGGTGCTCGGGTTCGGCGTGGCCGTGAACGACCGCCGCAAGAACCAGCAGACGGGCGAGTGGGAGGACTACCCGAACTTCGTGGACTGCACGATGTTCGGCACCCGCGCCGAGGCCGTGAGCCGCTACCTCTCCAAGGGGACGAAGGTCGCGATCGAGGGCAAGCTGCGCTATTCGAGCTGGGACAAGGACGGCCAGCGCCGCAGCAAGCTTGAGGTGATCGTGGACGAGATCGAGTTCATGAGCAGCCGCCAGCACGCGGAGCAGGGCAACCCGCCATACGTCACTGAGCGCCCGCAGGTCTATGCGCCGCAGCCCGCGCCCAAGTGGTCCGCGCAGGAGGCGTACCGGAACCCGCCCGCGACGACCCCGCAGCGGCCCCAGGCGCCGGCCCCCGCCCCGCAGGCGGCCCCTCAGGCCTATGCGACGCAGCCGGTCCAGCCGGAGCTCTACGACGGCGACATCCCGTTCTAGGAGCCGTCATGCGAACAGGAATCGGAGGTGAGGACGATCGCTGAGGAAAAGCGGATGAACTTCTACCGCACCTTCTACGACCTCACGACGCTTCTGCCGGAGGCCGAGCGCAGGAAGGTGAACACGGCCCTCCTCGATTACTTCTTCGAAGGCATCGAACCGAGGGGCTTGAGCGAGAGCGGGATGAAGGTTTTCAAGGGCTGCGAGGGGCGCATTTCGAAGAGCCGGACGAACGCCGCAAACGTGGCCAATCGGTACAGCGATTCGAAGCCTACGAACGGGCCTACGAACGTCGATGCGAACAACCATGCGAACGATGCTTCGGACGCGCCTACGGAACCCCTCCCAGAGAGAGAAAGAGATAGAGAAGTAGATAAGGAAGGAGACAGGGAGAGAGGTAAAGCGGCGCGTTTCCGCGCCCCCTCCCCCGCCGAGGTCTCCGAATACGCCCATCAGTTCGCTGCGGACAAGGGCCTCGACCTCACCGCCCTCGACTTCGACCCCGAGCGGTTCGTCGACTTCTACGCCCAGAAGGGCTGGATGGTCGGCCGGTCGCGCATGAGGGACTGGAGGGCCACGGTGCGCAACTGGCTGCGCACCTCGAAGCCCAGGAACGGAATCGCGAAGGAGGTGCCGGACGATGGATTCTCGGCCTACGACTGAGTGCCCGCACTGCGGGGCCGTGCTCAAGGCCCGCTACACGCAGCTGGGCACCAGGCGCCTGTTCTGCGGATACGAGCAGTGCGGGTGCCCGGGCGCCGAAGCCGAGCGCGAGGAAGAGCGCCGGGCCGAGGCGGAGGCCGCACGCAAGGCGGTTCAGGACAAGGCCATGCGCGACTGGAAGCGCGCCGGCGTGCCCGAGCGCTACATGAGCCTCGACCACCCGCTGGCCGCAGAGATCGCCGACGGCCTGGAGCGCGGCCAGTGGGTCTACCTCTGGGGCGACGTGGGGACGCGCAAGACCGCCTGCGCCGCGGCCGTGGCGAAGCGCCTGGCCGGAGGCGGGCGGCCGGTGCTCATGGCCCCGATGTACCGCATCCTCGACGAGATCCAGCGCAGCTTCCACGAGGGCGGCGACCCGCTCAGGCGCTACGCCGAGGCGCGCTACCTGATCGTGGACGACCTGGGCAAGCGCAGGCCCACGGGCTTCGTGCTCGACAGCCTGTTCAGCCTGATCGACCAGCGCTACTCGGCGATGCTGCCCACGCTGGTGACCACGCAGTACAGGCCCAGCGACCTCGTGCGCAGGCTCGCCGAGCAGGGAGACCCCGACACCGCCAAGGCCATCGTGTCGCGGCTCAGGGGCGGGGCCAGGGTCGTGCACTTCGACGGCCCGGACGGGAGGCTGCGATGATCCTCGATGCAGGCATCTTGCGCGGCTACCCGAAGGAGCGAGCCGAGCTCTACGGCAAGCCGCACCTGGGGGCGCGCTACACCCACGGCAGGGCATACGAGGCGCTGTCTCCCAGATGCTGCGTCTGCGGCAGGCGCGCCGGAAGCGTGCACCACGTGGCGCGCCGCTCCTGGGGCGAGACCTTCCGCCTGGTGACGCCGTGCGGCACCTGGGACCTGCGGAGCCCGCTGTTCTGCCTCTGCGGCAGCGGCACCACGGGCTGCCACGACGGGTTCCACGGCGGGGCGCGGCTCAAGGCCGAGTGGGCGTGGCGCTCGAAGGTCTACGAGGAGGCGTGGTGGTCTGGAGAGCTGCTGCAGGCCTACGGGCCGCACCATCCGGGCCTCTACGAATACGGATACTGGCTGATCACGGACCGTGACGGCAACGAGATGATACGGGAAGGGATGTGACCCATGGAGATCAAGACATGCGAGCAGTACGTGCTCGCCGAGCTGGACTACGAGCAGCGGCGCAACGGGCGCCTCGAGGCCGAGAACAACCGCCTCGCGAAACGGCTCGACGCCATGACCAAGAGGGCGAAGAGCTACAAGGAGACCATCGACCGCCCGAAGACGCCCATCGAGGCGCTCGCGGACAAGGTCATGCGGGAGGAGATGCTGGTTCGCTTCTCCTACGCAAACGTCACCGGCGTCAGGAATTCGCTCACCGGGCAAGTGCTCGGATTCGATGAATGGTGCCGCGAGGCGATGAGGCTGAGTCGCTTGCCTAGCGACATCAGCGATGAGGAGATCATCGAGTTCATGCGCGCCGACCTCAAGGCCGTCTACGACGAGAAGGCGGCCGCCTTAAGCGAGAGCGGCGGCGGGCGATGAACGGCGACAGGCTCATGGCTGCTACGCTGCACGCCGCGCTCCAGGGCGACGACGTGACCGACCTGTACACGGGCGACTGCAGGGGGTGCGGCGAGTGCTGCTCGCGCTTCCTGCCCATGAGCCCGTTCGACCGGGCGCGGCTCGAGGCCTACGTCCGCAGGCATGGAATCGAGCCGACCGCGCCGCGCGCCGACTGCGACCTGCTGTGCCCGTACCTCACGGACGGGCGCGAGTGCGCGGTCTACGCCGCGCGGCCCGAGATCTGCCGGGTGTACCGGTGCGACAGGCACAAGAGGGGCGAGCTCGGCATGTTCTTCGGCGCGGGGCGCGCCGAGGTGACCGACATGCGCGTGTTCGCGGAATCAATCGACAAGGAGAAGAAATGAGCAAGGGAATAGGAGCGGTGAACGACGCGCTCTTCCGCGAGCTTGAGCGACTCGAGGCCGTCAAGCTCGAAGACCCCGAGGCCGTGAGGTGCGAGATCGAGCGCGCCAAGGCCGTCGAGGGGATCGCGGCCACGGTCATCGCCAACGGCAGGCTGGTGCTCGACATCGCCCGCGCCGGCACGGACGTCGGCGAGGCGGTCAGGCTTCCGAAGGGGCTGCTCGGCGAATGAGGCGCTGGACCGAAGAGGAGGAGGCGTGGCTCCGCGGGAGGTTCGCCACGGAGCACATCGGCGCGCTCCTAGACGGCTTCGAGCGCGAGTTCGGTCGCAGGCCGACGCAGCGCGCCATGGAGCAGAAGTGCTTCAAGCTCGGGCTGCGCAAGCGGCCCAGGGAGGTGCCGGCCAGGGCCGTGCGCCCGATCCGGTGGCGCTGCGAGCCCGAGATGCAGGCGTGGATGGAGGCGCACGACACCGGGCAATCCCTCACGGTGCTCTCCTCGCAGTTCGCCGACGCCTTCGGCTTCCCGCTGTCGCGCCCGCAGATAAACCTCTGGCGGGCATCGAACGGCAGGCAGGCCACGAGGAGCCACGGCGGCGGCAGGAAGCGCAGACCCATAGGCGCAGAGCGCCAGAGCGGCAAGGGCTACGTCCTCGTCAAGGTCGCCGAGGAGGCCACCGTGCCCATGAGCAAGGACAACTGGCGCATGAAGCACGAGCTGGTCTACGAGCGCGAGCACGGGAAGGTCCCGGAAGGGTACGTGATCGTGTTCGCCGACGGCGACCACGGCAACTACGACCCGGCCAACCTCGTCGCGGTCCTGAAGGCCCTCGTGGCGAGGCTCAACAGCCCGGACAGCCCGGAGTGGGACGACGCCGAGTCGCTCGAGTCCGCCGTGGCGTGGTGCAGGCTGCACTCCGCCATCGCGGACGCAGAGCACTCGCTGCCGCGGACATGCGGTGTCTGCGGCAGGACGTTCACGCCGCCTGCTGGCTACCGCAACGACGCGAGGCGCAACTGCAGGACGTGCCCGGACTGCCTGGCGAAGGGCAGGAAGGCGCGGGGAGTCAGGTCCGTGAAGTTCATCGCCCGGTGCGCCGTGTGCGGTGCCGAGTTCGGCGCGACGCAGAGGAACCAGAGGCGGTGCCCGGGGTGCATCGCGAGGAGGCCGACGTGGGGCGTCGGGAAGCAGAAAGGGAAGGACGGATGATGGTGGAGAGCATAGACGACGTCGTCGCCGATTGCGCGGCGGTGTTCAGGTTCGAAGAGAGGAAGCCGCAGGAGCGCGCCCACGACTACCTGAGGGAGCGCCGTGTGGCCCGCGGGTGCGACGACACGGCCATGCAGTGCGCGTGCGAGGACATGGTGCGCAGGGCCTACCGCGTGGGCCTCACCGAGAACGCCACCGAGGTTGCCAGGGAGACCGCGAAGGTCATCGCGGAGGGGATCATGGGGGTGCTCGACGATGAGTGAAGGCACCGCGCGAAACCTCGTGATGAAGAAGGTCGACCCGTTCACGGGCGAGTACCGGCGCACCCCGGGGTTCGTGGAGTGCTCCGCGTGCGGGTTCCACGGGGTGGTCTACGAGTACTCGGCGTTCAGCGACATGCTGGGGGCGGATGTCGTCTTCTGCCCCGTATGCGGAAGGAGGTTCGACGATGACCAGCTATGAGCCGGCGAGCGGGCGGAACCTCCCGCCAGGCTGCAGGGACGAGGACATCGACCGGGAGTTCGGCAGGGTGCCGACGTGTGGGGACTGCCACAACCTGCTGGAGGGCTGCTGCGACTACGGGATATGCGGGCTCGAGTTCGAGGAGGCCTTCGACGAGAAGGAGGCGCGCGAGCCCCTGGCGGCATGGGAGGCCGCGTGCTGGGCTCGCGACTGGATCGTCGACCACTACAAGGACATGCGGGAGGACTGGTGTGAGAGGTGCGATGGCTAGCCGCGACGGCGCTTCTCCCGGGAGCGCTGCTCGCCTGTGGGCGATGCGCTCGGTCGTGTCCGTGCCGCCGCTCATCGCCGTGGCGCAGGGGGCGGAAGCCCGATGACCGACGAGAGGGTATGCCGGACGTGCGCGAGGAGCATGTTCACGGCTAAGAGGCGCGCCGACGCGGAATGCGAGGCGTACGACCTCCTGGTCTGGTGCAGGAGGGATCTGATGCGCGCCCGCCGGGTCGAGCCGCACGGCACGTGCGAGAGATGGAAGGGATTCGATGACGATGGAGGAAAAGACGATGGGGAGTAGCAAGATGGTCGGCCTGCCCCGCGACGCCGAGGGCCGGGAGATTCCGCTGGATACCAAGGTGCTGTACGACAAGAACGGAAAAGAACTACGCGTTAAATGCGCCGAATTCGACCCCTTTGACGAGAATTGGAGATTCACTCTCAAAGCAGATTCGAGTATATGGTTCGATGCACGCTATCCAAGATACTTATATCTCGAAAAGCCGACCACGCCTGACAGCTGGGAGAAGCTGCTGGAGGACTTGGACAACGCTGCCAAGGGCGGAGACAACGCCGAGTGCTGCTATGCGCGAAGGGAGAGCGTCGAAGTGGGCAGTCAATGCTATGGGTGCGGGCTGTTCAAGAACGATGACGATAGCCCCGAGTGCTCATACCTTGTCTTTGCCGACATCGCGGCGCGAATCCGAAGGCTGAGGGGTGAGGGCGAATGAAGATGACACCTTGCTTCATTTCCGATGATTCAGGAGAAAAGACTAGGGCGTTGCTTGTCGGCTTCTACCAAAAGGCATATACGCATGGAGCATCGATTATGATCGGTGGATTTCCAGCAGGACAAGTTGCGTTCCCGGTCGCGGTCGTGCTGCTCGAATCGGGTGAGGTCGTGACCGTCAGTGCTGAATCCGTAACTATCGATGCGTCCGAAGAGATATTCAGGCAGTACGCATGGATAGACGGTGATGCCGGATGATTACCGATAAGCAGCGGCGCGAGGTTGCGCAAGCTCTTCGCGGGCTTGATGAGTCTATCGACGGCGCTGCTGGCGGGGGCGCTGCTCGCAGCGATGGCAAGGCCACCGTCAGGCTCTAGAGGCCGGATGAGGAAGCAAGGCCCTCGGGAAACCGGGGGCCTTTCTCATGCCGTGCCTACCCTACAGCCAAGAGGAAGGGGCACACATGGCTGGAACCAAGTACGCGAACAACGGCAACGCGCGAACAAAACTGAGGAACAGGCTGAGGGCGGAGGGCAGGCCGTGCCACCTGTGCGGCCAGCCCATAGACTACGACCTCCCGAGCGGTGACCCGTGGAGCTTCGAGCTGGACCACATCGTCCCGTTAGCCAGGGGCGGCGCGCCGTGGGACTACGCGAACGCGGCCTCCTCGCACCGCATCTGCAACCAGCGCAAGGGCAAGAGGATGCCGACCGACGGGCAGGCGTTCGAGATAAGGCGCACGAGGCTGTTTTAAGCCTTGCAATGGCTTTCACGGCACGGGGCTAGGCACAAGGGCATATCGTGGCTCAGGTGCGATTCTGTGGCGTTTGGCGGCGCTTCTGGATTGACGGGGGGGGCGTTACCCCTCCCCAGGGGCCGCTCAGCACCCCGCGGCGATATGCCAATATCCCCCCGAGGGTTTCCAGCAACAGGGGGGGTATCTCACGCCCCGCCTACCATCCCTCCTGAAGGAGGAAGCATGGTAGAGATTCCGCAGGACATAGCGCAGGACGCAGCCCAGGCCGCGATATGGTCCGAGCTGGTGGCCGATGACAGCCGATTCACGGAGCAGGACGTGCCCGCCCTGCGGCTGCTGTGCTTCTGGCACGCCGTGGCCATGGAGGCCCAGCGGCAGATGACCCACAACGGGAAGATGGCGATATTCGACCCCATCGCCCTGAAGCCCTTCACCGACGCGAGCGGGAAGGCGCCGTTCATGGTGCGCAAGTCCCCCGCCCTCGCGGTGCTGAAGGAGGCCACGGCCGAGATTCGCGCCCTCTCGGACGCCCTCGGACTGACCCCTGCGGCCAGGAGCCGCATGGGCGCGGAGTCCAGACCAAAGCGCGACGGCGCGAAGGCGGAGTTCCTGACGCTGATGTTCAGCGACCGCGCCGAGAAGGAGCGCAAGGCGGCTGATGCCTAGTGGAGCCGAACCAGACGCCAACATACGAGGCGAACATCCCGGAGGACTTGACCGGTGACGGCGCGATGGCCGCTGAGCTTGCCGCCCTTTACTTCGGCGAGCCTATGCCCTGGCAACCGCACCTGCTGGATGTGATGCTCGCCCGCGACAGCCACGACAAGTTCGCGGCGCCCGAGGTGGGAATCTCCATCCCCCGCCAGAACGGCAAGAGCTTCATCGTGCGCGCCCGCTGCCTCTACGGCGCGCTGAACGGCGAGAAAATCCTATACACGTGCCACCACGGGGACACCTCGGACGAGATGTTCCAGGAGCTCTCCGCCATCTTCGAGGACGAGGAGAACGACGAACTGCACGACCTGCTGAAGCACGTCCGCAAGACCAACGGCAAGCAGGCGATCGTGCTGAAGAACGGCGGACTCATCCGCTTCACCACCCGCACCGACTCCGGCGGGCGCGGAAAGTCGTTCGACGTGCTCATCCTCGACGAGGCGCAGGAGCTCACCGACTCGCAGCAGGCCGCCCTGCTGCCGTCAATCAGCGCGGGGCCGAAGCACAACCCGCAGACCATCTACCTTGGCACCCCGCCTGACACGAAATGCACCGGCACCGTGTTCAGGAGCCTCCGCACCGACATTCGCAAGGGCGATTCGCTCATGGCGTGGGTCGAGTGGGGCGCTACCGAAGTGGGTGACAAGCACGACCGCGCCCGCTGGTACGAGTACAACCCCAGCCTTGGCACCGTCCTCAGCGTGAAGGCCGTGGAATCCGAGTGCAACCAGATGCAGCCCGAGGTCTTCGCAAGGGAGCGCCTGGGCTACTGGGCACCCACCGCAGGCGCGAAGCTGGCATTGAACCCGGACGATTGGGCGAAGGCGCTGCGCGAGGAACCCATGGAGGGCGGAAAGCTCAGCTTCGGCGTGAAGTTCGACCCAGATGGGGAGAAGGCCGCCATCTCGTGGGCACTGACGGAGCGCAACGGCGGCTCATACGTGGAGCTGTACGACATCACCGACGCCAGTACCGGGCCGATAGCGGACATGCTGATTCGCAACGCCGACGAGATCGCCGCCGTGTTCATCGACGGCAAGGGCAAGACGGAGACGCTCGTGCAGAGGCTCAAAGATGGGCACTTCCCCGCCAAGGCGATCATGGCGGGCACCCCGGCCACCATGCAGGCCGCATCCGCGATGTTCAAGGACGAACTTGAAGCGGGGACGTTGACGCATATCGAGTCACCGGCACTTGACGCGAGCGCCACTGGAAGCGTGAAGCGCGATATCGGCGGCAACGGCGGTTGGGGCTTCGGCGATGGTGACGGCTGCATGTCAATACCGGTTGAATCTGCGGCGGGTGCGCTGTACGCGGGCCGCACGACCAAGCGAGAACCAAGACGGCAACAGGAGGCGAACTTCTAGATGGAGAAAATCGAGATGGAAATCGTCGAGGGCATTTCACGAGCGGACGGCCTCGCCGACGAGGACCGCGACACGGCGGTGAAGCTCATGCAGGTGTGGCGGCAGAAGACCGGGCGTAATTTGCTTAGGGAGAAGTACTACCTCGGCCACGTCCGGGTGCGGGACCTGGGGATCGCCATGCCCCAAAGCCTCGCGCAGAAAATCGACCCGCGCATCGACTGGCCGCGCAAGGCGGTCCACGCGCTGGCCGACCGCAGCGTGCTCAACGGCTTCACGAGCGATGACGAGGCGGTCACGGAGGAGCTTCGGGGCATCTACACGGCTAACAGCCTCGACCTGCTCTACCGCAAGAACCTCATATGCGAGCTGAAGCACTGCTGCGGCTTCTGGACCGTCACCGACGGCGGGGACGGCCCGGTTATCAGCGCATATCCCGCCACCTCCGCAAGCGCCATCTGGGACGATGCGCAGAAGGCCATCAAGGCCGGTCTTGTTGTGGCGGAATCAAAACTTTCCAGCGACGGCTACGACCGAATCCCCACCGTGGTCAACGTCTTCACTGAGGACAGCATCATCGTGCTTCGCAACGGCGGCTCCGGCTGGACTGCCGAGTACCGTCAGCACTCCATGGGCCGCGCCCTCATGGAGCCCATGGCCCACGGCGCGACCTTGGAGCGCCCCTTCGGCACATCCCGCATCACCCGCGCCGTGATGAGCATCACCGACGATGCGATCAGGCAGCGGGCGCGCATGGAAGTCGCATCGGAATCCGCCACGCTCCCGCAGATGTGGCTGCTCGGTACCGACAAGCGCGTCACCAACGACCAGAACAAGTACAGCGCCTCCATGGGCGCCATCAACGAGGTGACGAAGGACGCCGACGGCGATGTGCCGACCGTCTGGCAGTCCTCGCAGCTGCAGATGGCACCGCTCACGGAGTACTTCAGGGCGCTCGCGTGCCAGATGAGCAGCGTTACCGACGTGCCGGTGTCGTTCTTCGGCGTCTCGAACGACAACCCCTCCTCTAGCGATGCCATCGCCGCGAGCCTGGAGCCGCTTGTGATTGACGCGAAGAACCTCAACGCGGAGAACGGGCACGCCCTGCGAAACGTCGCATACATGGCCTTGGCCGTCCTCCACGGCACCGACTTCGCCACGGAGCGCGACGCCGGGAACAACGTGAACGCGCGCTTCATGTCCCCCGCCTACCCCTCGGTCGTGTCCCAGAGCGACGCGATGCTCAAGCAGGCGCAGGCTTTCCCGAAGATTGCCGCCTCGGACGTTGCCTTGGAGATGCTGGGCTACACCGACGAGCAGATGCAGCGCATCAACAGCGACGCGCGGCGATCCGAGGCGCGGCAGATGGTGGAGCAGATGATGGGGGCCTCTGATGGCGACGCTGACGCGCAAGCTTCTTAGCAGCTACGACAGCCGCCTCGCGACCTTGGAGGGCGCGGCCTACGACTACGCATCCGGGCGCGTGTCGGCCTTCCTCGCCGAGTTCCCCAAGGCCACGGCGGAGCAGGTGCGCGAGTTCGCCATAGGGGCCGTGGACGCGGCGGTGTCGGCCTACGGGGACGGCGCATCGGGCATCGCCGCAGAACTCTACGAGGGCATGGCCGAGGCGGCTGGGAGAAGGGTCAAAAGCGCCCTCATCGACACGTCCGACGTGTCCGGATACGTCGAGCGGGAGGTGCGCTACCAGCTGCGCAAGTGGCTCGCCGGGGACTCGGAGGGATTCGCCGAGGCGTGCGGCAAGAAGGCGAAGGACCAGGTCCAGCGCCGTGCCAACCAGACCATGAGAATCAACGCGAAGCGCGACGGGCTGCGATACGCCCGCGTGCCCATGGGCGGCGAGACCTGCACTTTCTGCGCGATGCTCGCCTCCAATGGGTTCTATTACAAATCAGCAAAGATGGCGGGCGAGGGGAACCACTACCACGAGAACTGCCGCTGCAAGGTCATTCCCGGTTTCGACGGCATGGAGGTCGAGGGGTACGACCCCGACGAGTGGCTTGCGAGGTGGGGCGCGTACCAAGACCTCGACGGCATGGGCTTGACCGAGGAGGCGCGTAAGGCGGCGAAGCAGGCGCTTTCGGGGGCAGCGCCCACGGCCAAGGCGATAGAGGCGGCGAAGGAGGCTGCGCGGCAGCAGAGCGCCACGGAGATTGCGGCGCGTTCCATCGCCAAGGCGGTCAGGCAGGAGACGGACGTAACCAAGGCCCTGCAATCGCTCGAATCCGACACGCGGCACCTCGAAGGGCTGAACTTCCGGCTCAAGGGTGAGGGCTCCCTTGCACGCAAGATTCTGAGCGATTCGGCGGACAAGGGCTTGAGGCTTTCCGAGGCAGCGGACGCCATCACGGACGTGTTGCGCTACACCTACCAGTGCGACACAGACACGCTGGCATCGGATTTCTTTGAGATCCGGGAGCATCTGGAGGACTTGGGGTATGATTGGGTCAAGGTGAAGAACAGCCTCGGCGACGCGGCCGCGCCCTACCGGGGCGTCAACACCAAGGTAAAGACCCCGGACGGTTACGAGTTCGAGCTTCAGTTCCATACAGCCGAGAGTCTTGAGGTAAAGGAAATGAACCACCGGCTCTACGAGGAGCAGCGCGTCCTCGACACGTCCACGGAGGATGGTAAGGCGCGATTTGACGAGCTGGCCGATACGATGGCCAGCAACGCAAGCGGCATCGCCATCCCTCCCGGCATCGAGAAGGTCAGGCTATGAGGTATTACCTTGAAGAGAGCAGGTTGGCAGTCGCCCGCGAGGACGAGCGGCACCTGATGTACCGGTGGGACTGGATTGCCGAGGATTGGGTCTACGACGTTGAGCTGGTGGGGAAAGTCAAGCTCGGCAACGGCTGGTGGGACGAGGTGCCCGAATCGGAGGCCATGGATGCAATCGAGAATCGAACTGTGCCTGTCGTTGGCAAGTGAGGCGCACGCGGGGCAGGTGGACAAGGGCGGAGCGCCCTACATTGAGCACCCCATGAGGGTTGCCCTGCGCTGCGACACCGAGCTTCGGAGGTGCGCGGCGCTCCTGCACGACGTTTTGGAGGACACCGACGCGACGGAGGCGGACCTGCTCGCTGCCGGGGTGGGTTCCGATGTCGTGAGAGTCGTCAAGGCGCTGACCCACGGCAGGGGCCTCAGGTACGACGAGTACATGGCGTACATCCGCGAGGTCGCCGAAGACCCGGACGCCCGCGCGGTGAAGATGGCCGACTTGCGCGACAACATGGACTTGAGCCGCATCCACGGGCGCATCACCTTCGCCGACAAGCTGAGGCGGGGCAAGTACGAAGACGCATACGCAGTGCTCGAAGCGGCCCGCTAGAGGCATTCCATAGAACGGTTTCCGAGCCGCCCGAAAGGGCGGCTTTTTTCATGCCGAAAACCCGAAATCTCACGCGCATAGGACACTCCTTCACGACGTGCCGCACGGCACACATACACACAGACCCCGGAATGGCCGCACGGCCTTGGGGCGCGCCGCACGGCGCGGGAAGGAGCAGCGACATGGCAGACGGGCAGACCGCCGATGGCGGGGCGCAGCAGGTAGAGGGCGGAGAGCCGCAGGGCACCGCAGAACCCGACTACAAGGCGCTCTACGAGGCGGAGAAGGAGGCCAAGGAGAAGGCCATCGCCGAATCGCGCAAGTGGGAGGGCCGTTCGAAGGCCAACAAGGTCGCGAGCGCCAAGGCGGAGAAGACCGCCGAGGAGCGCATCGCCGACCTCGAATCCAAGCTGAGCGAGAAGGAGAGGGCCGAGGAGCTGGCCAAGCTCAAGGCCAAGGTCGCGCATAAGAAGGGCGTCGATGCCGACCTCTTGGTCGGCGAAACCGAGGAAGAGATGGAGGCATGGGCGGACAAGCTGCTCAAAGCCTTCAAGACCAAGCCCGCAGCAACTGTGGACAAACCGGGGACGTTCGCGCCGGGAAGCGCGCCGAAGCGCGACTTCATCCGCGAAGAGTTCATGAAGCACCGTAGATAGGAGAAGAAATGGCATCCGTAACCAACCAGATGATTACCGCTGATGACCTCAGCACCGGTGGCCTCCTGCCCACCGAGTATGCCGCCGAGGTGATCCAGGACGCGGCCAAGTCCAGCGTCATGCTCACCCGCGCCCGCCAGATTCAGATGAGCACCCGCACGCGCACCCAGCCCGTGCTCGACTCCCTGCCCATCGCCTACTGGGTCGGCGGCGACACCGGCCTGAAGCAGACCACCAAGCAGAAGTGGGCCGGCCTGTCCATCACCGCCGAGGAGATCGCGGCCATCGTGCCCATCCCCGAGGCGATCATCGAGGACACAAGCATCGACCTCTGGGGCGAGATTCGCCCGCGCCTCGCCGCAGCTGTCGGCCTGAAGTTCGACCAGTCGTGCCTCTTCGGCACCGACAAGCCCAGCTCCTTCCCCGACGGCATCGCCGTCACCGCCAAGGCGCAGGGCAACTACGTTGCTCAGGGCACCGGCACAGACCTCGGCGTTGACGTGGCGAGCCTCGCGGAGAAGATGGCCAAGCAGGGCTTCAATGTCAACGGCTTCGCGGCCCAGCCCGGCCTCAACTGGCAGCTCACCGCGCTCCGCGACTCAAACGGTCGCCCCGTCTACTCGCCCGACCTGCAGACCCCCGGCTCCGGCAACCTCTACGGCTACCCGCTGAACGAGGTGAGCAACGGCGCTTGGGACGAGTCCGTGGCGGTGATGCTCCTCGCCGATTGGTCGAACTTCGTGGTGGGCATCCGCAAGGACATCACCTTCAAGCTGCTCGACCAGGCAGTAATCACCGACGATACCGGCAAGGTGGTACTGAACCTCGCGCAGCAGGATTGCGTGGCGCTCCGCTGCGTGTTCCGCGCCGGCTTCCAGATCGCCAACCCCGTCACCGCGCTCCAGTCCAACAAGACCAAGCGCTACCCGGCTGGCATCATCACGCCCGCTGCGGTCGCGGCGTAGGGGGCGGCCATGAAGTGCGTGACCATCACCAAGGGCAAGGCGCCTGCCGGGCAGGCCGTCTCCACCGTCTCTGTGGGCGGCGGGGACGGCACCCTGCTCGGCGCCCTGCCGAAGGTGGAGGGCAAGCCGACCACGGCGCAGCTCCAGGCCGCCTACAACGCGCTCGTTGACGCGCTGGTGGCCGCTGGGCTTGCCGAGGAGGGGGCGGAGTAATGACCGCGTTCGCCACCATCGAGGACTACACGGCCCGCTACGGCGAGCCTGCGGACTCGGGGCGCGCCACGGCGCTGCTCGATGATGCCTCCGCCCTGCTGCTCTCTGCCTATGAGGGCTTCTGGGGCGAGGACTATGCCGAGGGCGCGCACGCGGCGTTCGACCGCAGCGCTTGCGCCGTGTGCTGCATGGTGGTGAACCGCGTGCTTGCCGCGCCAGCCGCGATGCTCGGGGCGACCCAGTACAGCCAGGGGGCCGGAGGCTACACCGCCTCCGTCTCCTACGGCTCGGCCCTCGGCGAGATGTACCTCGGTAAGTCGGACCTGAAGCGCCTCGGCCTCGATGTGCAGCGCATGCGCGTCCTCACCCCAATCGAGCGCGGCGAGGTGACGGAATGAACCTGATTCAGGGCGAAGCCGTGACCGTGATACGCACGGGGCGGGTTCTGGACGAGCTGGGCGAGCCGACCTACGGGGAGGACGCCCGCGAAGAGGTCGAGAGCGTGGTCGTCGCCCCCGGCGCGACCGCAGACCTGGACGCATCGCGCCCGGAAGGCGTGACGGTCGCCTACACGCTGTGCTTCCCGAAGACCTACGCCGGCGAGCTGAAGGGCTGCGCGGTGGAGGTGCGCGGGGAGCGCTTCCGCGTGGTGGGAGACCCGCAGCGCTACACCGAGGCGAACACGCCGGGCACATGGAATCTAACCGTGGAGGTGACCCGCACCGATGGCTAAGTGCAGCGTGAGGCTGAAGGACTACAAGTCCAACAAGGCCGCATACGTCGAGATCATGGACAGCGGCGCGGTCCAGGCGCTGTGCGAGGCACCGGCTAGGGCCATCGCCGCCGAATGCAACGCGACCTTCACCAAGGGCACCGGCGAGCTTGGCACCGGCTACCGTGTCTTCAAGTCTCGCGGCAAGCGTGCGAACTACTGCGGCGTGGCCACGGGCACCCCGCACGCCTACAGCAGCGAGCTTATCCACAACCGCCTCAAGTCGGCGCTCGATTCGAGGAAGCAATGATTGACGTTGAGCGCGTGGTGGCCAAGCGCCTTATGGATGCCACCGGAATCAGGGCCGTGCTCGAAGTGCCCGAGAAGCGCCCGGAGGAGTTCATCTCCGTGGAGCTTACGGGCACCGGCACCGGCCTTTACCCGAAGACCTGCTCGCTCGCCGTCCAGTCGTGGGCCAAGACCCGCAGGCGGGCGGCGGAGATCGCGGGGCTGGTGGAGGTCGCCATCTACGGGCTGACCGAGGAGCCGAACGTCTTCAGGGCCGTCCCGGACGGCACCTACCGATGGCCAGACCCGGATTCGAGGCAGGAGAGATACCAGACGAACGCAGAGCTGACGATCTGCGAGTAAGGAGAAGGAAATGGCAGGAACCAACAAAGAGTACACGTCGAACAGCACGGACAACGTCTCCAGCACCAAGGGCGTGCGCGGGGGCTACATCTTCGTCGCCCCCACGGGGACCGCGCTCCCCACCGACTACAGCACGGCGCTGCCCACCGCCTACAAGTGCCTCGGGTTCATCTCTGAGGACGGCTACGTCGAGACGGTCGACAGCGATTCCGAGGACCTCGTCGATATGAACGGCGACCTGATGGACAGCCCGCAGACCTCCCGCGTGGAGTCGGCTCAGCTGACCCTCGCCGAGATCAAGGCCATGACGCTCAAGCTCATGTACGGCGACGAGAACGTGACCGACAAGGCGGGCGTCATCACGGTAAAGCACAACGGCAACTCGAACGGCACGTGGGTCGTCGTCCTCGACCTGCTCCTGAAGAACAACCGCAAGTGGCGCAAGGTCGTGCCGCTGTTCCAGTGCTCGGAGCTGGACGATTTGACGCTCGCGGTCGGAGAGCTTGCAGCCCGCGCCCTCACGGCCAAGTACCTGACCGACGGGGACGGCAACACCTGCTACGACTACATCCAGTCCACCGAGACCAACGCCGCCTAGGAGGGGACATGAAGGAAATCACTTTCACCGTTGACGGCGTGGATGGCGAGTTCGTCTGCGACGCGGACGAGCTGAAGAGCTACAAGACCGCCAAGCAGCTGGCACGCTCCGATGAGGACTTCTCCTTCTCGTTCGACGTGATGGAGCGCGTGTTCATGGGCAACGACGAGGAGTACATCGAGCGCCTTGGCGGCAGCGTCGACCGCCTGAACGACCTTCTGGCCGCTGCGCTCGACGCGGTTGGCGAGGACGCAAAAAACTCGTCGGCTTCGCCTCAGACCTCGAAGCCCACAGAGGCGAAGTAATAGCGGATTTCCAGCAGTTCTACGGCATCGCCCTCCCGTTGGAGGGCGGGCCGCAGGACTGTAGGCGCATGGCACTGCTCTGGAAGCACCTCCCCGCCGATTCGAGGACTGCCCGCAGGCAGTGTCCAGAGCTTGAGTGGGGCGTGGAGGCGTACCTGCTCCGATTGATCGAGAACGAGCTGGCGGGGCTCGTTTGGGGCATGGCAGACACCAAGAAGAGGCCTCCCAAGCCGCCCGAGCCGGTGAAGATGCCCGGGGAGCTGGCGGAGGCGAGGGCGCACAGGGACAACGCCCTGCGCGACAAGGAAGAGATTACGAGGCTCTTGGGATTGGAGGGCATGGTAGATGGCTAACGTCGGAACCGCATACGTGGCGATCATGCCGTCCATGGATGGCTTCGCGAAGGCGATATGCAAGGACTTCGGCAGCGCGGGCAGCTCCGCCGGCAAGACCTTCGGCGACGGCCTGTCCAGCGGCACCGAGAAGGGTACCTCCAAGTCGAAGAGTTCCCTCTCTAACCTCGCGGCAACGGCCAAAGACCAAGCGGGCTACATGGGCCTCGCCTTCGAGGAGTCGGGGGCGAGGCTCAAGGCCGCGATAACGCAGAGCGGAGCGTGGAAGACCCTGACGGGCTACGCCACCAGCGCATCGAACGGCATCAAGAGCGCCTTCGCCGGAATCAAGGAGGGCATTTCCTCCAAGCTCTCCGGGGTGGGGTCTGCGGTGAAGGCTGGCCTCTCCAATGTGGGAAGCATCGGCAGCACCGTCATGACGACGGCGGCGTCGATGATCCCCGCACCGTTGAAGTCCATGGCATCCACCGTGGGCACCATCCTTTCCCCTATAGCCTCCACCGCCAAGGCCGCCCTCGCGCCCATGGCATCGGCCTTGGGGCAGGCCGGTACCGAGGCAGCTTCGAGGCTGAAGGAGGGAATCTCCAATGCAGCAGGCCACGTGACCGACGCGCTGGCAACCGCAGCCAAGGCGGCGGGTGTCGGCGCTGCGGCGGTGGTCGCGGCGGTAACAGCTGTAACGGGCGCGGTGCTGGGCAACTATGCCGACTACGAGCAACTTGTTGGCGGCGTCGACAAGCTCTTCGGCAGCGCGTCCGGTAAGCTCCAGTCCTACGCGGCGGAGGCCTACCGCACAAGCGGCCTAAGTGCGAACCAGTACATGGAGCAGGCCACGAGCTTCTCCTCGAGCCTGATCCAGTCCCTCGGCGGGGACACCGAGAAGGCGGCCGATTACGCCAACCTCGCCATGACGACCATGAGCGACAACGTGAACGTATTCGGCTCCAACATGGGGGACGTGCAGAACGCCTTCCAGGGTTTTGCCAAGCAGAATTACACCATGTTGGACAACTTGAAGTTGGGCTACGGCGGAACGCAGTCCGAGATGCATCGCCTCATCGCGGACGCCAACAAGCTCCCCGGCGTGATGCGCGATGGCTCCGACCTCACCATCGACTCCTACGCCGACGTGGTGGAGGCCATCGCCCGCGTGCAGCAGGCGCAGGGTATCGCAGGCACCACCGCCAAGGAGGCGGCCTCTACCATCTCCGGCTCCATCGGCATGGCAAAGGCCGCGTGGGGGAACTTCCTCACCGCCCTGGGCCGCGACGACGTGGACTTCTCGAAGGTAACCACGCAGCTCCTGGAGTCAATCGGAGCCGTGGCGACCAACGTGGCCCCGCGCGTGGCGACAATCGGCGCGAACATCATCGCGGCCTTCCCAGCGGCCCTCTCCGGGCTTGCAAGCATCCTCGCGCCCATCGTGTCCGAGGCCCTTGCTGCGGCTTGGAACATCGCCGCGCAGGCGCTTTCCTCCGTTGGCATCCAGCTACCCAGCGTGGACGCCTCGCAGATTCTCGGCGCCTTCCAGTCAATCGTAGACTTCGTGACCGGGACGCTCGCCCCGGCCTTCGCGCCCGTGGCGCAGGCGCTGGGCAACTTCGCCTCCACGGTGGGGCCGATGCTGCTCCCCATAATCCAGCAGCTGGCCGGGATTCTGGGCGGCGTGGCGCCCATCATCGCCGCCATCATGACCGCCGTCCTCGGCGTGTACACCCAGATCGCGTCATTCGTCATGCCCATCATCACGCAGCTCCTGTCCTTTATCAACGCGAACATGCCTCTGATCCAGCAGGTGGTGACCACGGTGATGAACGCCATCCAGCTGGCGATAACCTTGGCGCTCGGGGTCATCCAGGCCGTGTGGAACGCCGCCTGGCCGGCGATCAAGGCGGTCATCGACGCCGTCTGGCCGCTGATAAGTACCGCCATCAGCACCGCCATGACCGTCATCCAGGACGTCATCAACATCGTCATGGCCGCGATCAGCGGCGACTGGAGCGGGGTCTGGAACGGCATCAAGCAGCTCGCCTCCGACATCTGGAACGGAATCAAGTCGCTGGTCTCCGGCGCCATCAACGCCGTCTCCTCGACCATCTCGAGCGTCACGAGCTCGATTAAATCGGCATGGGACAGCGCGTGGAGCTCCGTCAAGTCATTCTTCAGCGACATCTGGAACGACATCAAGAGCGCGGCCTCGGATGGCGTGAGCGCTGTCTACAACACGGTGACGGGCATCAAGGACAAGATTCTCGGCTTCTTCGCGGGGGCCGGTTCCTGGCTGGTCGAGTCCGGCAAGTCCATCCTGAACGGCCTCAAGGACGGCATCATGGGGGCCATCGGCTCCGTCACGTCCACGATCTCGGGTGCGCTCAAGGGCATCCGCGACCTGTTCCCGTTCTCCCCCGCCAAGGAGGGGCCGTTCTCGGGCCACGGCTGGGTGCTCTACTCGGGCATCTCCATCGCCGAGGCGCTCGGCGAGGGCTTCGCGCGGGCCGTACCGGGCGCCGTCGGCGACTTCGAGGCGGGAATGTCCCGCCTGTCGGGCGTCACGTCCATGGCGGCGCCCGGCATCACGGCCAGCCCGCGCGCAGTCGCGGCAGGCCCGTCCTACACCTTCTACATCGACGGCGCGCAGGTCGCGGACGACGAGCGCCTCGCGTCAGCGCTCATGGCGGTCGCAGAGCGCGTCAAGGCCAGGAAGGGGATGAGGTAGTGTCCTCCTACAATCACGACCTTTCCATCTGGATCACAGAGGTATCCGCGACGGGCTTCCGCGTCAACGGCCGCGTGAAGCTCGGACGGAATTCCTACAACGCCAACGGCTTCCACGTCGAGACTGGCGTGAGCGGCTACGGCTCGCGCGGCCACACCGCCAGCATCGGCACCAGGGGCGGCAGCTACGATTTCAGCGACTACTACTCCGTCGGCACGTCCTACGACGCCAGGAGCTTCAGCTGCCACGTGTCGGCAGACCTCAGCTGGTCGAGCAACGGCACCAACACGGGCAACCCCGTCTACGCCACGGCGAACACGCCAGCAGCCGAGTTCAACAAGCCCTACCCGCCGAAGAACCCCGCCGCGGCGCGCGTCTCGGACACCCAGGCGAAGGTCACGTGGGGGAGCAACTACGACAACGCCTCCGGCCGTCACTGGCACAAGGTCTACGTCGAGCGCTCCACGGATGGCGGCGGATACTCGCAGATCGCCGCCCTGAATTGGGACGTCACCAACTACATCGACAACGGCGTGAGCGCGAACCATTCGTACGCCTACAGGCTCCGCGCGGCGAACACCAAGTACAGCGATTACGTGACGGCGGGCACGGTGTACAACACACCCGCAGCGCCGAGGTCGGTCGCGGCCTCGCTCGTCTCTGCCGGCACCGTGCGCGTGGACGCCGACGTGACCAACGTCAACACCGCCACCTCGTATGCCATCGAGCGGAGCGTGGACGGCGCGGAGTGGGCGAAGGTCTCCGAGGTCGCGTCATTCCCCTACGATGACGCGGGCGCGGCCGGCATGGTCTCCTACCGCGTGCAGTCGATGCGCGGCGCGCTCGCGAGCGCATGGGCGGCATCCGACCAGATAGCGGCCATCACGCCCCCGCTTGCGCCCAAGGTCGCGCTCGCGGCGGCGGTCATGCCCGTCGGCGGAGGAGTGGGAGTGTCGTGGACGCCCAACCACCCCGACGGCTCCGCGCAGGAGGCCGCGCAGGTCGGCTACACGGTCGACGGCGGCACCGAGGCCGTGCTGGGCGTGGAGGGCGCGGCGGCGTCTGCCGTCATCCCGGATGACGGGACTCCGCACTCGTGGTCCGTGCGCGTCCGCACCAAGGGCGCGCACGAGGACTGGGGCGCGTGGTCCGCACCGGCGCTCTGCGCCACCGCCGTCCCTCCGCAGGTCGTCATCACGCGCCCCGCGTCGGACGACGACGTGATGTCCGAGCTGCCGTTCTCCATCGAGTGGCAGGTCTCGCCCGAGACCCCCGACGCCTCCACCACGGTGCGCGTCACGGCGGGCGCGGCGTCGTACAGCGCCCAGCTGCCCGCAGGCGCCAGGTCGCTCTCCATCGGGCGCGACAGCCTCTTCCCGGCGAGCGGGGAGGTCATGACCGTCGCGCTCGAGGTCGTGGGCACCTCGACGCTCCGCACGACCGCAGAGCGCACCTGCTCCGTGGAGTACGCAGCCCCTGCCGTCCCGGCCGCCGAGGCGGTCGTGGGCGGTCTGCTGTCGGTGTCCGTCACCGTGCGCTTCGGCGGCGACGGGTGGAGCGTGGTCGGCACGGGCCTCGTCTCGCCCGAGTACGAGGTGGAGGATGACGCGATCCCCATCAGCGCGGGCGCGGAGGTGGTAGACGGCGCGGCCGAGATAGGCGACACCGCAGCCACCGAGAGCGTGGACGTGGTGCGCGTCATGCCCAACGGCTCCCAGTGGGTGGTCGCCGACGGCATGGCCGACGGCGAGTCGTGCATCGACCCGCTGCCGCCCATCAACACCGACTACAGCTACCTCGTCGTTGCCCGCGCCCAGTCGGGCGCCGTCTCCACGCTCACCGTCCCCATGAGGGTCGAGAGCCGCTGCTGGGCCGTCAACTTCGGCCCGGCGGCGCAGGGCGGGCGGCTGTTCGAGCTGTCCCCGTCGTCCAGCGTGGACGTGTCCCGCACGGGCGAGCTGCTACGCTTCGCGGGCGGCGGGCTGCCGATGTTCTACGGCGACGGCGGCGTCAGCTCAAAGATGTCGCTCGGCTTCAAGCTGCTCAGCGCGTCCGAGGTCACGGAGGTCGAGTCGATGTTCCGCGAGCACGCCGTGGCGTGGCTGCGCGACCCGATGGGCCGCAGGCTCCGCGCGAGGGTGTCTGTCGGCACGTCGATGACCGTGAGGGACCTCCACTCGGTGTCCATCGACGCCGAGGAGGTCAGGTGGATGGAGGCCGCGAATGGCTGATTGGCTGGCGGAGTTCGACGCCTCGTACCGCTTCATGCGCGTTGACCGCGCCACTGGCGCCGAGGTCTCCGAGCTGGAGGGATTCGAGGGCGGCGGCTCCATCTCCCGCAACCTCGACACCGACGTATACGAGAGCGCTTCGGCGACGTGCGAGGGCGGCCTCGACGTGGGCGCCGACCTCGTTCGCGTCTACCTGGACGCCGACTTCGGCGGCGAGGTTGAGCGCGTGGCATTGGGCACCTTCGTCCCGAGCGTGCCCAAGCGCGACGTGTCGAGCGAGGTTGACCGCGCCAGCGTGTCGATGCAGGGCAGGCTGTCCGAGCTGGCCGAGGACGCCTTCGACGCGCCGTTCTCACTTCCCGCGGGGTCAGACCCCGTTGCGGAGGCTGCGGCGATATGCCGAGCGTGCGGGCTGGCCGTGTCGGCGGACGCGAGCGCCTACAGGCTCTCCACCGCGTGGACGTTCGGCCTGTCCGAGACGAGCGACGGCGAGGGCGGCAGCAAGCTCCGCGCCGTCAACGCCCTGCTGGGGATCGCGGGATTCGCCTCGGCCGTCACCGACCCGATGGGCACCGTGCTCATGCGCAGGTACGCGGAGCCGGAGGCCCGTCCGCTCGCCGCCGAGTGGCGCGAGGGCGCCGACGCGAGGTTTCTGGACGAGTGCGCGGACGAGCGCGACGCTTCTGGCGTGGCCAACGTCGTGCGGGCCGTCTACGAGACCACCGACGCGACCGTCATAGGCGTGGCGGTGGACGACGACCCCTCAAGCCCGTACTCCACCGCCTCCATCGGGCGCAGGCGCGTGAAGGAGTACAGGTACGACGACGCGGTGACGCAGGCCGAGGCGGACGCAGAGGCCGCGAGGATGCTGGCCGAGCAGGCGTCCGTGACCCGCCGCGTGACCGTCTCGCACGTTTACGACCCGGGGGTGGCGTGCTACGACGCGGTGACGTTCGCCTACCGCGACATAGGCGGCAGGTTCGCCGTGCGCACGCAGGAGCTGAGCCTGGGGGCGGGCTGCATGGTCCGCGCCGAGCTCAGGAGATTCGAGAGGGCGGCCAGATGATTGACCTGGACACGGCGGCCATTGCCGCCGGCGACATGATCTTTGACGGCTCCGCGCGGCCCGCGGTGCCCGTCCCGACGGTCAGGTACGGCGACGTGCTGGCGGTCGGGGCGAGGACGATGGACGTGCGCGTCGGAGGGGCGAGGCTCGACGGCCTGCCCATGATGGCGCACTGCGCGGGCGCGTCGGCAGGTGACCGCGTGCGCGTGGTCACGGTCGGCGCGGAGTCCGTGGTCGACGGGATATTGGCCTAGGGAGGTATACATGGAGAGAAACCAGGCGAAGTTCCTCAAGGACGTGGAGGGGCAGGTATACGCCGTCGTGGTGGACGGCGTGGTCTACGGCATCGCCGGTGCCGACGGCCAGGCCGAGGCTGAGCGCAAGGCGGCGGAAACCGAGCGCGTCAACGCGGAGGCGGCGAGGGTGTCGGCTGAGGAGGCGCGCGAGAGCGCCGAGCGGCAGCGCGACGCAGACCAGACGAAGAACAACGCCGACCAGGCCGCGAACAATCAAGCGGCACAAGGTCTCATCGCCGTCCTGCTCACGGACGGCCAGTACGACCCGGCCACGCGAGAACCCACCGTGGCGGGCGCGGTCGGCAAGATGTACATGGTGCCGTCCGGTCTGTCCGGCAGCGAGAACCGCTACTACGAGTGGATGTGGCTCAACGACTCATGGGAGCGCGTGGGCACCACGGACGCGGCCATGGAGCCGCTCACCACCGACGAGGTGGACACCGTGGCGGGCGGAGGAACCGTGACCAACAACAAGGTGCTGACCGGCTCTGCGCTCACGTACCTCTGGGCGAAGCTCAAGGAAGCTTTCGCGGCCATCGGCCACAAGCATGACGCGTCCGACATCACGAGTGGCACGCTGCCAGTCGCCAACGGCGGCACCGGGGCGGTCACGGCGGCGGAAGCGCTCGCCGCGCTCGGCGTGACCGTCGGCGAGGCCGACGCGCCGGAGACGGGCGCTCCCGGCTCGGTCTACATCAAGATGCTCTAGGGGGGTGCGCCATGGCTCATTGGGAAGGCGGGGTGTGCCAGCGCACGGGAAGAACCGTGTGCAGCCTGGATGCCACCGTGACGAACGTCAACGACATGCAGGCCACGGTGAGCCTCACCGGCTACTCGTGGTCGGACATCGTGGACATGTGGGGATTCGACCTGTGGGTCGGGAACGGCACCGTGCTAGGGGCATCCGGCATCAACGGCGAGAGCAAGACGCATCCCAGATGGTCGACGACGACCAAAGTCCCGAGCGGGGGCCTCAGGCGCACCGTGACCGTGCCGCGCGCCTGGGGGGAGGACACGACGCTCGCCGTGTGGTGCCGGTACAGCGACTCCAACCCGGTGAAGTATTACGGCAGGCTCGACGCCTCCGTGACGATCCCGCGCATGACCTCCCCGGTCCATTCAGTGAGCGCCGTGGCGGACAAGGACGCAGTTTTGTTTGGAGAGCCCGTGTCGCTGACGGTCACGGACTCGCTTGGTGCCAGCATGGCGCAGATGGACCACTTCGAGGTCTGGTGCGGCGGGAGGCTCGTCGCGAAAGGCGCGACCGACCACACGAGCAACCGCAGCGAGACCTTCTCGATCGTCCCGAGCGACTACGCGCCGGTCGGCAGCGACCTGGAAATCACCGTCAAGAGCGTGCACGAGTGGTGGGGGACCTACCCGGAGGCGTGCGCGACCGTGACGGTGAAGGTCCTCGGCGGCGTGGTCACCGTCTACGACGCCACCGGAACAAAGCGAACGGGTCTCGTCACGGCCTACGACTCCACCGGGGCGGCGCGCCACGTAGTGCTGACCGCCTACGACGCATCCGGCAACGCGCGCGCGGTGCGCTGACCGGGAGGAGGTGATACATGGACGAACTCATGAAGGCGCTGGCGCAGTCCATCGCCCACGCCGGTCCCGAGTGGGCCGCGCTCATCATCGTGGCCGTGCTCATCGTCACGCAGGTCGTGCCCGCCCTCAAGGAGTACAAGACCTCGCGTCTCGACCTTGAGCGCGAGCGGCAGGCCGCGCAGGTGGAGCTTGAGCGCTCCCGCGAGCAGCGCAAGGTCGATGACGCCAAGCGGCTCGACCAGCGCGACCAGGAGCGCAGCAGGGCCGAGGGCCGCTGGCTTGAGCTGGCCGACCACCAGCAGAAGCTGCAGGAGCAGACGAACCTCGTCATCGAGGGCATGAGGGCGCAGATGGAGGTCAACAACGCGCTTTTGGCCGAGAGCAAGGACCGCAGCCGACACATGGCAAGGCAGGTGGACGAGATGCACGGCATCATCGCTCACCGAGAGGTAACCGATTAGTAAGGAGAGACGCATGAAGCAGTACAAGATTCCCGATACGGCCTACAAGGCGCTCAAGTGGGCGGGCCTGATCGCCTGCCCAGCGGTCGCAACCTTCGTCGGCGTGGTCGGCCCCGTGTGGGGCATGCCAAACGTCGACGCGATCGTCACGACCATCAACGCTGCGGGCGTGTGCATCGGCGCGCTCATCGGGTACAGCGCTGCAACAGCCAAGGAGGTCTAGGCATGGCAGAGGAGACGCAGGAGCTGACGCAAGAGCAGTACGAAGCGCTCAAGCGCGCGCTCAGCTGGAACGGCGGCCAGGGTTACGACGGGGACGGCCCTGACGATGATTTCGAACCCGTGGAGGTGGATTACTGATGGCGACGGCAAAACAGGTCCTCGCCCGCGAGGCCGCCGAGATCGGCTACAGCCGCTGGGACGATCCCGAGCAGGGCACGAAGTACGGTCGATGGTTCGCAGAGCTTGTCGGTTCCCCGTGGTTCGGCGCGAACGGCGTTGCCTTCTGCGCGATGGGCCAGTCCTATTGCTTCCATGCCGTAGGCCAGAAGGCCCCGGGTCTCCCCACGGCTGGCTGCGGAGACGTGCGCCGCTCCGCGCTGTCGGCGAAGCGCGTTGTCAACAAGGCTGCGGCGAAGCCCGGTGACCTCGTACTGTTCCGCTGGGACAAGCGCACGGATGACCTCTCGTACTCCGACCACATCGGCATCGTGGAGGCCAATTTCGGCAAGTCCTACCAGACCATCGAGTTCAACACCAACGGGGGCCGCGTCGCGCGCCGCGTGCGCAGCCTCGACGTGGTTCAGCTCGTGGTGCGCCCCGAGTACGACGGAGACACCGGCTCCGGCTCCGATTCGCTGCCAGTCAAGCTCCAAGTGGACGGCATCTGGGGCCGCGCGACCACGCTGCGCATCCAGGAAGTGCTGGGCGCACCGTACAGGGACGGCGAGATCAGCCGCCAGAACTCCGCCTGGAAGTCCATCAGCCGTGGCTGCGGCACCGGCTGGGAGTGGGTCGCGGGCGGCGAGGAACCCGGCTCGCAGACCATCAAGCTCATGCAGCAGCGCATCGGTGCCACGCCCGATGGTTTCGTAGGACCGAACACATGGAACCGCTTGATTCGCTACTACCAGGCAGCGAGCGGCGCGACCGAGCTGGATGGCCGCATCGACTGCCCGTCCATCACCGTGAAGGCGATGCAGCGCGCGCTCAATGAAGGACGCTTCTAACAGAAACCCCTCTCCGCTACGGCGGGGAGGGGTTTCTTCTGGACCTATCTTGTACCTAAGTTGCTGAAGTTCTCCCCCACCTGGCGATTGCCAAATAATTGCCATTCTTGCCAAAAATTGCCAAAAATACAGGGCGTTTCAGGGCATCCCAGTAAAAAGAAAACGTCCCCTGAGCTGCGATAACTCAGGGGACGCATCATTTCAACTGGCGGAGAGCTGGGGATTCGAACCCCAGATGCCCTTTTGGGGCATACTCGCTTAGCAGGCGAGCACCTTCGGCCTCTCGGTCAGCTCTCCGTAACAGCCGTAATATCATACCCTACTCGACCCCAACAGTACAAGAAGAGAAATTCAAGTCTTCAGAATTCCCCTGCAGATACACAGCGACGCCATGCTCAACCTACTGCAAAGACTTGCTCAGCACGCTCAAGTCGTCGCTGCCGCGCGCGTACCACATCTGGTACACGCAGCGCGTACCCAAGAAGAAAAAGCCATTGTCAACCAGCAGGACCGCCAAATCGGCAATGAAGTTCGAAACTTCTTCGGTAGGCGGCAGGGCAATTCCCGCCCGCTCGATAGTAGCAACCGCATCCTCAAACGCAGGCGGCTCCGAAACCTTCATCTCGGACATGAGCGCCTGCATTTCCTCCTGCGCCGTAGGTCCGATCTCCTCACCGCGCGGAATCAGCCGATAACACGCCAGCGCCATTTGCCTATCGCCCAGGTTCCAATACGCAAACGCTATACGATAGAACAGGTAACCGATGGAAGCGCGGTCGTGCGCGAGGCGCGCCGCGTGCTTCCCCACCTCAACGACCTCTTCAAAGCGCTCAAGCTGGGCAAGAACGTTGATGAGCGAAAAATGCGCCTGCATGGAGGACTTCGCCATATCGTAGAGCTTGCGCGCCTGTGGCAACAAGGCTTCCAAATCTCCTGCCTGCGTATAGAGATTGCACAGCTCATACTGGGCAAAGTAAAGGGCATCCGGCACGCGCAGCACGCGAATATCGCTGTCCTCCTCCGTAAGGGGAAGCACCAGACGCGCAAGGTAATTCTCACAGAACTGAGACTCAACCGGCCCCGTTGCCGCAAGCTCCTTTAATGCACATGCCGCCTCAAGTTCATCGACGAGCTTGGCAAAACCCTCCGCCGCTGCAACGGGGTCGGTATGCGTAAGCGCCCGGAGCTCCACCACTCGCTTGACATGAGGGTCATCGGGAGCCTCCATCACCTCAAGTTCTGCAGCAGTATCAGCTAAAAGCAATGAGCGTAACGATTCCGGAAGCACGCGCGTATCGTCCACCGGCGCCACCTTGCGCTCATCGGCCGCAGGCCAAGCCTCCTCACCAGCATATATCGAGTCTTCCAACGCCTCTCGGCAAGGAGAACCTTCGAATGGCTTGGCCTCGAGCTGTTTGGCGACTTCACGCCACTTGGCCATATACGCCGAGCGCATAAACTCGTAGATGCGCACTGGGGACATCTTCTCGGACTGCTCGTCTTCGGGCAGTGGATCGACCTGCACAAGACAGCGCTCAATGTTGAGCCCCGCAACAAAACAGGCCGCCGCCAGCGTCAGGACTACGCGCGATAGAAGCTCCGCGCGCAGCTCTCGAATTCCATTCTCATCGTATTCTGCCCACTTGCCCGCATGCTCGTCATAGAACGAACGAGGCATGGCGGCACAAGGTGGCTGCATGAACTGTACGCGCATGGCACCGCGGGATACGTCGACATCAAACCGATAGTCGAGGCGTGTGACGATGTTGATCCCCTCCGCGAGGCGCGCAAATCGCGTGCGGACATCCCATTCTCCCCCGGGCATGCATTGAACTGTTCCCGGCTTCGCCCATGGATTTGGTTCCGACAGCTGCTTCAGTAGCTGCGCTACCTGCCCCGTCATCTCATCGAAGATGCGGCGGTCGATCCTCGAGCAATCTTCTTCACTTGGCGATATGGAGGCAGGAGCCATGCCTGCTCCCATGCGATCGAGTACGCGGGAAAGACGGTTCAGAACCGTCTCGACGGAAAGCACCGTCTCCACCTCGTGACGAGACAACCCCGAGCGTTCGAAGTTGATAAAGAAGCTGCGCGTGCGCTCGATACGCGCGAGCGTGAGCGTCGTTTTTACCGAGCATGTGCGCAAGCAGGGAAGATCGACCTCGCCCATCAGGCGCTTTGCGTACAGCTCCAGGCCGCAGGGATTTTGATTGCTCTCGATGCGATACAGCAGTGCATCGATGGCATCCGGCAGCGAGGCGGATGCGAAGCCACGGAAGAGCTCGACAGGCTCATCAAGCGTCCGCATCTCGATATCAAAGCGTTCGTGCTCGGCATTCGAGCTTCCAGAGGCGAGGACGCCGATACCCGGCGTGCCAAATATGCAATAGCGCAGGTAGAGAGATGCCATGAAGTCACCATAGCGAAGGCTGCGCTTCGAATTCCAGGTAGGTTCGTCGGCGCTCTCACGCATCGTGCCGTCTACGGCACCTTTGAAGCGGGAAATGCGACGCAAGTGCCCATGCTCATCAAGCACGCTAATCGACCCCGACTCTGCATCGGGGCTTTTTCGAATCACCAGATCGGGAGCGTCCGGAAGCGCTGCGTCCTTCACCGGAGCGCATGTGCGGTACACCTCGCCGGACATGTTGACGTAGCCCAAAATCTCGACCTGTGACCGGCCAACAAATCGAACAACGTAACAGGCCTCCTGAGCGTCCTTGCCAAACGCGCCGGAAATCGTGCCGTACGTTTCATCATCGAGCTGCTCGGGCATATGCGTGAAACGCTTTTTTCCTGTCAGTAGGCCCAGTTTGTAATGAGCTGCCTGCATTGCCTCGTCCTTCTTGTTTAGGCCACCGGTAATGTGCTGGCAGCGAAATGTTCCACACTCATCATACGTTCGATGCCAAATCCCGGTCGCAAGACGTCCGGCAGTCGGTGGCTTTGGGCACGGGGGACGGGGACGCCCACCTCGCGAACAGCGTAAATGTATAAAACGGTAGTCGATTTGAATAAAAAATGGTCCACTCGAGCAACTTTAGCTTTCCCGCAGGTCGACCCATCCGTTCTGGTGGAAAAATCAAAATATGTACGATTCGGAAGGACGTTTTCAAGCTTTTTTCAAGCTATCAAGGGCCCAATGGCCCTCGTGGCGATCAAGAACAGCGCTCATAATCGTCACGAGGGCCTTACAATCCGCCCCGAAGGCTATGCATATCTAAAACGAGCAGGGTCATCGTACATATTTTGATTTTTCCACCATTTCGGAAGACTTGCCATGCAAGAAAATCCGGAACCGAGCTTGAGCCCCACGTCACATTCAAGTTGCCATGAGTAAGACGAAATCAACGCCATCGGGCATATCTCAAGCAGAACAAAGAACCGCGATAAAAGAAAAGCCCCCATTGCTGGAGGCCTAACATTCGGTTGGTGCGGCATATAGGATTCGAACCTATGACCTTTTGATTCGTAGTCAAACGCTCTATCCAGCTGAGCTAATGCCGCAGCGCGCTATTTATAATGCCATCGCCCCCAGGTCGCGTCAAGAAAAACTTTTCTAAAAGTCAAAAAATTTTTGCTGCCCACATACAAGATGAGCAAAGCGCAGGTAGATAAGGCATCCGATCTAACCGTGTCCCCCAATTGATTTCGCATCACGCCTTCATTTTCACAAATGGGACGTGAGTGACGCTTTGCACGATGCATTCGGGACCCAAGGCGCTTCCAAAATAGCCCCCGGCCGATAGGCTCGTAAGTGAGAAGGACCCATGGCGGCACCCGTTGATCCACACAACGACCCATGGTCCCAAATGAAATGGAACGCGCACGAAAGGACAAGGACCCATGAAGATCTCCAAGAGGCTACTGGCGGTGTGTGTCGCAGCCCTTACCCTGAGCATGGCCCTGATGGGCTGCAACAGCGGCACCAGCTCTTCGGGCGGCGGAAGCGCCTCCACAGGCACCGCCGAGCAAAAGGGATCAAACAAGCCCGCCGACGACCGCGTCGACTTTACCTGGTTCAAGGCCAGCGTGCCCGAGGGCTATGACATCTGGTCCGACAGCGGTGACGGCGGCTTCGTTGGCAGCATCTGCTTCAAGAATGTCGAAGAGAGCGACAAATCCATCTCCTTTGACGTCGAATCCGACGACGCCGAGACGCTCGTTGCAGACGAAACCGACAGCGACGGCTATACCGCAGGCGAGGACATCACCATTGGCAACTACACCTGGAAGACCGTCAACTTCACCTGGAACAAGACGCCGAGCGTCGAGCTGATCGCCGAGATTCCCGACACCGGCCAAAGCGTTGTTATCTACCTGTTCATGACAACCCCCGACGACCCGGCCGTCAAGGCGTTCCTCGAGTCCCTCGAGTTCCCCGAGAACCTTGAAGAGGCGCACAACGAGGCCAAGAACATCAGCATCACAGACCTGTGCAAGGAAAACGGTCTCACCGAGTACAAGCCGGGAAAGTAGCCCCGTAGTTCTTCTGGGTAAGACAGATCGTTGCCCCACACAACGATCTGCAGGATAAGCGGAGAGGGACGAGCAAGAAAGGACGGGAACCTATGAAGATCACCAAGAAGTTACTGGCGGTATGTGTCGCGGCTCTTGCCCTGAGCATGGCCCTGATGGGCTGCAACGGTGGCAATGCCGCCAAGCCTGCCGGCAGTGCCGGCAGCTCCGCAGCAAAGACGACCGAAAAGAAGGAGCCCGAGAAACCCGCTGACGACCGCATCGATTTTACGTGGTTCAAGGCCTACGCACCCGAGGGCTATGACGTATGGGCGCGCAGCGGAAGTGACGGCAATGTATCCGAGATTCTCTTCAACGGCATCGAGGACAGCAACAAGGTCATTTCCTTTGGCGTAAGCTCCACAAAGGACGCTGAGGAGGTTGCCAACAGAGACTCGGAGCGCGATGGCTATGAGCGCGGAGAAGACGTGACCATTGGCAGGTACACCTGGAAGACCGTCAACTTCACCTGGCACAAGACGCCGAGCATGCACCTCGTGACCGACATCCCCAACTCCGGCAGAAGCGTCGAGATCACCCTCTTCATGGCGACCACCGACGATCCCGCCTGCAAGGCATTCCTCGAGTCCATCGAGTTCTGTGAGGAAGATCTTGAGGAAAAGAAGCTTGAGGCGAAAGACATTAGCATCAAGGACCTCTGCGAGGAGAACGGACTCGTCATCTCCGGCGCGAGAGAGTAACGCCACGCCCACGGCATGATGCAGCACACAGAGTAGCCCGCAGCGCAGCCTGAGTGCGCGAGCAAAGCCCGATTCCCGCCTCCCCCGGGGGAATCGGGCCTTTTTTGTTTTGACCCCGCCCTTCCCGGCTTATGGGAAGGGAAACATGTTCGATACAGGGCCGCTCACGCAGATGAGCTACTTTTTCTTACAGCTAAACACCCGCCGAACCGTCGCAAAAATGCACGACAGACAAAAGCGGCGGAGTCCCACAGGACCCCGCCGCCAATCGTGCGATATGTTTGCAAGAAGCCTTATGCCTCGGGCACGATCTTCTCCATGCCGCCCATGTAGGGACGCAGCACCTCGGGAATCGTAACCGTGCCGTCCTCGTTCTGGTAGTTCTCCAGAATGGCCGCCATGGTGCGGCCGGCCGGCAAGCCGGAGCCGTTCAGAGTGTGCAGATAGCGCGAGCCCTTGAAGTTGGCGGGGTCGCGGTACTTGATGTTGGCGCGACGCGCCTGGAAGTCTCCGCAGTTAGAGCAGGACGAAATCTCCTTGTAAGCGTTGTAGCTGGGCAGCCAAACCTCAACGTCATAGGTCTGGCGGGCCGAAAAGCCCAGGTCGCCCGTGCACAGGCTGATCACGCGGTACGGAAGGCCCAGCTGCTGCAGCAGATACTCGGCCTCGGCGGTCATGCTCTCGAGTTCAGCATCGGATTCCTCGGGCTTGGCGAACTTGACCATCTCGACCTTGTCGAACTCATGCTGGCGAATGATGCCGCGGGTATCGCGACCAGCAGAGCCGGCCTCCTCGCGGAAGCACGGGGTAAAGGCGGTGTAGCGACGCGGCAGTGTGTCGGCGTCGAGCACCTCGCCAGCGTGCAGGTTGGTGAGCACAACCTCGGCAGTGGGGATCAAGAAATTGTCGCCCGAGACGTGGTAAGCGTCATCCTCGAACTTGGGCAGCTGGCCCGTGCCGAACATGGTCTGGCGCTTAACAACGATGGGCGGCCACCACTCTTTGAAACCGCGGCTCGTATGCGTATCCACAAAGAAGTTGATGAGCGCACGCTCAAGACGAGCACCAGCACCGCCAAGAACGGTAAAACGGCTGCCCGAAAGCTTATTGCCGCGATCGAAATCGAGGATGTTGAGGTCGGTGCCCAGGTCCCAGTGCGCCTTGAACTCAAAATCGAACTCGCGTGGGGTGCCCCAGCGGCGGCGCTCGATGTTCTCGTCCTCATCCTTGCCATACGGGGTGGCCTCGCACGGAATGTTGGGGAGGTGCGCCATGAAATCGTACAGGTCGGCCTCGATCTGGGTGCGGCGGTCGGCCAGGCCGTCGATCTTCTCGTTAACCTCGCGCACGGCCTCCTTGGCAGCCTCGGCCTCGTCCTTCTTGCCCTCCTTCATCAGGGCGCCGATCTTCTTGGACTCAGCGTTGCGCGTAGCCTGGAGCTCCTCGACCTCGACGATGACCTGACGACGCTCGTCATCCATCTCAAAGAACTTCTGACGATCCCACGAAGTCTGGCGATTGGCCATGGCCTCGTCGATAGCATCGGGATTCTCCCGAACGAATTTGATATCGAGCATACTTCCTCCGTTGTACCGCGCTGGCGCCGCGCCGGCACCGCGATGTGTATTCAGGTTGGCAATATACCATTGCTCTCGCAAGTATATACTTATGGACAGTTTGACTTGACCCCCAGAAGGTGAGATGGCTGGATGGACACGTTTTTTTCCTTTTTGTTCGGCACGCGTGAGGGCGTGGGCATTCTCTTTGTTGTCGGCATTCTCGTCATCGGGCTGGTTGCGTTTATCCTCGAGAAGCGCACGAGCAAGATGTATGTAGACCGCGGCCCCAGCGAAGATGACGACTGGGACCTCTAGACATTCACGTCGCCAATTTCGATGATGACAAGGCCTGCCGCTCCCCGCGTTGGGCCTTTTTGCTATCAGCGGCCTTACATCGAAACGCGCGGCACACGGTATACTAAGCCCCAAGGTAATGCGATCCTGGAGTGCACCATGAGAACCCGTCACGATTCGAATATCGACCCGTTCAATGCCGGCGAGCCCGTGATGCCAGAAGACACGCTACCCGACGATTTCGCGGGCGATGCATGCTCATTTGCCGACAAGGATTACTCCGCGCCAAGAAAACGCCCCGATGCGTATCGTGCCCCCACCGACGACACTTCCAGCCGCACACCTGGCAACGGCTCTGTCACCGCCCCCAAGCGAGCCGCCTTTTCCTGGTTGAAGACCTTTGAAGCAACCGGTAGCGAAGCAAAAAAGTACACCCAGCCAAGCGGCCGAACCCAAGATCGCCCTTCCCCCAAGAAGCCGACAAACGGCAAAAAGATCGTCCTCCTCGTTCTCCTGGTCTTCATTGTCGGCAATGCCTGTGCCCTTCCCAGCAGCGAACTAGAAGACACGAGCCTTTCTTCATTTATCCATGATGATGATTCCGCCACTACCTCCCGGGCAGCAGAACTCGATATTTCCGAGCTAGATGAAGACGAGCGCACCGTCTTCAATGCCGCCGACCAAACTCTTTCCGGCCTGAAAGATAACGAACATGTGCGGGAGCGCATCTGCAGCGACTTTTCACAGGAGCTCAAGAACTCCTACGGATACGATGCCGAGGAGCTCGGCATCGACCCTACAGATTATGCAGATAGGCTGCTATACGCCTTTACCTATCAGATGGACAGTGTCTTTGCCTTTACCGACAATGACGACTCCGCCGACAACCGCGGTTCAGTCTTTTTCGACTACTTCGTTCCAAGCGCCTATGATTTTGATGAGGCCCTGTACGAGGATCTTAACGGCTATCTCGATACCGAGGGGCTAGCTCGCGCCCATGGCGAACTAACCGATGCTCAAAAAGAACGTGTGCGCCAGATATACAACGATGCATTGGACGAAATTGACGTCGACGATGACGATGCGTCCTATGGGTCGCTCGAATTTGATTATGACAGTGACTCAAAATCTTTCAATCTTAAAGAGCGGAGCTTTAACGAGTTCATCGACTCGGCATTTGAGCTCTACTAGAAAGCCGGACGAGTCATTCTAATAAGACGATATGAGAAAGCCATTGAGGTCGCCTCCCCGCGGCGCAGCTTCTTTCCGCGGGCTCGGGGTGCCACAATGGGCTTTGAGTATCGGCCCGTGCGGTAGCCCTTACCGCACCTGCGGGGAGGAGGCTTCCCATGCCCCATGTTACCTCCATCGGCCTGGACGTCCACGCGCGATCGGTCGCCGCGGCGGCGTTCAACCCCTTCACCGGCGAGGTCGTCCGCCGAAGCTTCGGCACCGACGCCTCCGAGATCGCGGAGTGGGCCCTCGGGTTCGAGGAGCCCAGGGCCTGCTTCGAGAGCGGCCCCACCGGCTTCCACATGGCGCGCGAGCTGCGCGAGCTCGGCCTCGACTGCGCCGTCGCCGCCGTCTCCAGGATGCAGAGGCCGGCGGCGGACTCGCGCCGCAAGAACGACCGCCGCGACGCCGAGTTCATCGCCCGCATGCTAGCCACCCACAACATCGTGGAGGTCCCGCTGCCCGACGCGGCCGTCGAGGCCGCCCGGGACCTCGACCGCGCCCTCGACGACGCCACCGTGGAGTACCGCCGCGCCAGGCAGCGCCTCAACATGTTCCTGATCAGGCTGGGGCGCGTCTGGGACGGGCGCAACGCCGACGGCACGCGGAAGGGCTCCTGGACGCGCGCCCACTGGAGGTGGATATCCGAGACCAGGCTCGAGGGCCCGCAGCGCGACGTGTTCGAGTACTACGTCACGGCCGCGAGGTGCGCGGAATCGGACCGCCGGCAGCTCGAGAAGAAAGTCCTCGCCCTCGCGCGCTCGGAGCGTTGGCGCCCGGTCGTCGAGGCGCTCTCCTGCATCAAGGGGATCGACGCCCTGACCGCCTTCAGGCTCGCCGCCGAGGCCGGCTCCTTCACGAGGTTCCGCTCGGCGCCGGCATTCGCGAGCTGGTGCGGGCTCATTCCGTCCGAGCGCTCGAGCGGCGAGACCGAGCGGCGCGGCGGGATCACCAAGGCGGGCGACCGGCTCGCCCGGACGGCGCTGATAGAGTCGGCGTGGCACTACTCGATGTGCACGCCCCGCCCGAAGGCCCCGGCGCCCGGCGCGGACGTCCCCGCGGCGATACGGGCGCGCGCCGACGACTGCACCGCCAGGCTCTGCCTGTTACCGTCAATGGATAATTGCCCAATTCAACCAATCGATCGTTCCCGTCCGCACCAGTGCGCCATGCCCGCCCG
>CAKUFD010000003.1 GCA_934647195.1 uncultured Collinsella sp. | reverse complement strand
TTTTTTGTTAGCCCCTCAGGGGATCGAACCCCGTTCGGGGCGCGGAGCTGAGGAGACGCGAAGCGTTTTCCAGCGCAGCGCGCGAGGCGCGGGCACGCTGCCCTAGCGCTCAGACCCAATAGGCCCGTTCCAAAACCGCGCGAACGCTTAAGGCACATCCGGGTTAACCCAGCGTTTACGGGCCCATGTATCGCCAATCCTCTGCTAAGGTTAAAGTTCCGACCCCCATCGGAAACAAATCGGTAACCATACGGAGTGATGACTATGAGCCAGCACGCAAAGGCACCGGCACCGAAGCACGCTGCACCCAAAAAACCGGTTCGAAAGCCGGCGCGGAAGCACAACGGAATGCCTGCCATGCCGACCTCCCCGACACCGCTTTTCAACAAGCATGAACTGCTCCCATTTCTATACCTAAGCGGCGCTTTTCTTTTCCTTGAATGTCTCCTGCGCGTCGCAAACACCAGTAGCCCCTTTTTTGGCCTGGGCCTCTTGCGTATCTTTGCATCCAGCTTGGCAGCAGGTGCGCTTCTCTGGTTTATCTCGATCGTCATTCCCCGCAAGACCATCTCCCGCGTCATCGTAGCCGCGGTGCTCTTCGCCTTTAGCATCATCGTCATTGCCGAATGCTGCGTGCAGAACTTCTTTGGCATCTACTACCAGATCGCCTACATGCTTGGCATGGGCGGCCAGGTAGCCGGCGATTTCATGGATGAGGCCGTGGGCGCCATCCTCAAGAACCTCTGGTTCTTCCCCCTTGCACTGGCGCCCGGAGTGCTGATCGTCGTCTTTCGTCACCACGTTGTGCCCGATGGCAAAAACGTACAGGCAGTCGCGCCCGTAATCAGCATCTTCATCTCCTTGATTGTCTTCGTACTCGCGCAGTCCGCCAACGTTGTTGTATGTCACCTTGGCAATGACAACCAGTACTACACCACCGAGTACACGGCCAATAGCGCCATTCCGCGCTTTGGCCTCGCAAACTCACTGCGCCTTGAGGCCAAATACTCGATCTTCGGTATGCCGACGCCTTCGTTCGATGCGCCCGAAACCTCCACCTCCGGCACAACGCAGCAGACGGACTACGAGCCCAATGAGCTCGATATCGACTTCGATGCGCTCATCGCCAACGATACCGACGATACCCTGCGCACCATGGATCAGTACTTTGCTTCGCAGACACCTACGCAGCAAAACCAGTACACCGGATATTTCAAAGATAAAAACCTCGTCTTTATCACCGCCGAGGGCTTCTCCTACGCCACCATCGACAAAGAGCGCACCCCTGCGCTCTACGAGCTTTCCCACAACGGGTTTGTCTTTAACAACTATTACCAGCCCAATTGGACCCAGTCGACCACCGGCGGCGAATTCGCGGCCATGTGCGGCATCATCCCCACCTGGGTCAACGGCAACACCGCGTTTGCCGAAAGCGGCGATAACGCCATGCCCTTTGGTCTGGGCTGGCAATTCCAGACGCGCGGCTACACCACCATGGCATACCACAACAACACCTACACCTATTACGGCCGAAACATCACCCACCCCAACCTGGGCTACGACTTTATAGGCATCGGCAACGGCCTGGAGCTTCCCTCCAACGCCTGGCCCCGCTCGGACCTCGAGATGATGCAGGCGACCATCAATCAGCAGATTGACGCATATAAGGAGAACGGCACACCGTTCCACACCTACTACATGTCCGTTTCGGGCCACTGCAACTACGGCTGGAGCGTAAACGACATGTCGCGCAAGAACAAGGATGTCATGGATGGCGAAGAAGGGTCCGAGACCGTCCTCGCCTACAAGGCCTCCCAGCAGGAGCTCGAATACGCGCTTGAATACCTACTTGAGCAGCTGGACGAGGCCGGCATCGCCGACGACACCGTGATCGTGCTTACCGCCGACCACTACCCGTACGCCATGACCGAAAATAGCGATGTGGACTACTATGCCGAGATGACCGGCATCAACGATA
Organism: uncultured Collinsella sp.; assembly: GCA_934647195.1. Lineage (GTDB taxonomy): Bacteria > Actinomycetota > Coriobacteriia > Coriobacteriales > Coriobacteriaceae > Collinsella. The sequence goes on along the minus strand of CAKUFD010000003.1, from coordinate 232,540 downwards.
ACGAGTCCCTGACCACGCGCTACAAGAATACGCTCATCCTGTGGTGTGGTTCCATGAACGAGCCCGTGAAGATCGACGACCCCTGTACCGCCGTAGATATCGTCCCCACGCTGCTCAATCTTTTTGGTTTTGACTACGATTCGCGATTGCTCTCGGGTCGCGACGTCCTGGCGCCGGATGCCGATCCCGGCAATGTGAGCACCGACATGCACGTCGCCATCTTTGCCGATTACGGCGGCGGCTACAGCTGGATCACGCGCGCAGGCACCTATGAGGCATCCCTGGGTACCTTTACCCCCGCAAAAGACGTGACTCTTGACGACCAGGACTCCTATATCTCGTCCATGAACGAGCTTGTGCGAAACCGCTACAGCATGGCTAAGTACATTGTCCAAACGGATTACTACCGCCATGTGTTCCCCAACTGGAAGGGCGGTATGACCCTCACAGAAGCCCTTGCGGGAAGCGCGGGTAACTAACGAGCGAACAACCGTCTAACAGCAAAGGGCCCGTTGCCAAATTCGAGATTGGCAGCGGGCCCTTTTCATGCTTTACCCCTCTTGGTTACAGAGAAGCGATGGCCTCGATCTCGACCAGGGCGCCAGCAGGAAGTGCCGCAACCTGGAAAGCGCTACGGGCCGGGAACGGAGCCTCGAAGTGCTTGGCATAGACCTCGTTCACCGCGGCGAAATCGGCGATGTCGGCAAGAAGAACCGTGGTCTTAACGACGTTATCGGTCGTAGCGCCGGCGGCGGCCAGCAGATTCTCGATGTTCTTCAGCGACTGCTCTGCCTGCTCGGTCGCAGTCTCGGGAAGCTTGCCATCTGCAGGGTTGATGCCCAGCTGGCCAGAAAGGAACAGCATGTTGCCGCTCTTGACTGCCGGGGAATAGGGCCCCAAGGGTGCGGGGGCGTTGTTAGGGATAACTGCTTCTTTGGACATGATCGCTCCTGTCTTTTGCTCATGACGATACCTTGGGATAATACGCCAAGTAACGCAAAACGGTATACTTCACTGTACAAATTCAAGTGAGAAAGAGCTGCATGGCAACCATGAATTCCGTCGCACGCGATACGCACCTTACTGCACCCACCTACCCCGAGCTGCTCGCCCCCGCAGGCGGACCGGAGCCCTTTGCGGCGGCCGTCGCCGCGGGCGCCGACGCCATCTATTGCGGCATGGGCAAGTTCAACGCACGTCGCAAGGCAGACAATTTCACCGATGACGCCTTCGAAGCAGCGTGCCGTATGGCACACCTTGCCGGCACGCGCGTGTACGTCACGGTCAACATCGCTATCAAAGACGAGGAAATGGCAGACGCCCTCGAGCTCATCCGCCGCTGCGCAGCCTTAGGCGCCGATGCCTTCATCATTCAGGACTGGGGCCTCTTCTTTGAAGTCAAGCGCTTGATGCCGCAGGTGGAGACCCATATTTCCACGCAGGCCAATATCCATGACAAGCGTGGGGCCGCCTGGTGCCGCGAGGTCGGCGCCGATCGCGTAACGCTCTCGCGCGAGCTTTCCTTCGAGGAAATCGACGAGATCTCGAGCGTCGATATCGACCTCGAGATCTTTAGCCATGGCGCTATCTGCTTTTGCTATTCCGGGCTCTGCGAGCTTTCGAGCTTTGCCTGCGCCGGACGATCCGCAAATCGAGGCATGTGCGCCCAACCGTGCCGCCTCCCCTACGAAGTGCTCGATGTGGGCGGCAATGTGGTGCCGACCCCCGGTCGCGAACGCGCCCTTTGCCCACGCGACAATTGCACTATTGACCTGCTGCCCGAGCTCCTTCGCGCGGGGGCAGGCGCCCTCAAACTCGAAGGCCGCATGAAGGCTGCCGATTACGTCCATTCCATCTGCAGCGCCTATCGAGCCCAGCTGGACGACGTGCTCGCCGGCAAAGCGCCCAGCGAGCATGACCGCACCCTGCGTGCGCGCCAGCTCAAGCGGTGTTTCAACCGCGATTTCACAAGCGCTTACCAACACGGCATCTCAGATGACAGCATGATGAGCTATGAGCGCTCCAACAATCGAGGCCAGATTGTGGGCCAGGTTGTTTCAAGCAAGCGCGTTGTCACGCACGGCCTGGCTCCCGATGACCGCCGCGCCCGCGCAGGCATCACGCGCATCGCCCTCACCGAACCCGTAGGCAAGGGCGACCTTCTTGAGCTGCGCCATGACGAAGAGCCCGAGAAGTTCCTCACCGCAATCGCCGGAACCGACACCCCTGCTGGCGAGCAGATCGAAGTACGCACCGCTCGCGTTATGCCCGCAGGCTGCATCGTTCGCCTCATTCGCAGCCAAGCGGCCCTTGACGCCGCAAGTGCCGCCGTCAAGCGTGATGTGCCTCGCAAACGTATGGTCGACGTTCGTATTACCGCACTTCTTGGAAAACCGTTTTCCATCACGCTCGCCTGCAAAGACGATCCATCCTTCGAGGCCACGGCAACTGGCTTTACCGTCGAGCCCGCTCGCACGCGAGCCGTTGCCACGGCAGATCTTGTTGAGCACGTTGGCCGCATGGGCTCCTCGCCATTCGAAGCCGCCTCGTTTGACATCGAGCTCGATGATGGCTGCGGCATGAGCTTTTCCGCGGTGCACAAGGTTCGCGCAGAGGCCTGTCGCCTTCTTGAGGAGCAGATGCTTGCAGGATATGCCCAGCGCGCCAAAGAGCTTGAAGCGCTCCCCTCGTTTGAGGCGACCGCCCTCACCGCAGCGTCCCCGAACGCCAGCGCTGCCCCTGTGCCCGCCCCTGAGCCCGCGCCCCAAATCTGCGCCACCGTCACCAGCCTGGCTGCCGCCGACGCCGCGCGCGAGGCCGGCGCCGACCTCATCTACATGACTGTCGACAGCCTTGTTGCCGAGGGAATCTCGCCGCAAGACATCCAGAAACTCGGCATCGTCCCTATTCTTGACGAGGTATGCCGAAAAAGTGACCATGAGCGCCTCGATGCCTGGGTGCAAGCTGGCGGCACCGTAGCCGTTGGCAATATCTCCGAGCTTTCACTCGCCCATCTCGTTGGAGCGGTGGCCGAGATTCGCAATTGCCTGCCCGTACATAACCTCGCCTGCATTCGCGCCATGGAAGAGCATGGTGCTGGCGCCATTTGGTTCTCCCCCGAACTCACGCTTGCAGAGATTGAATGCATCGCCCCGCACGCGCAAGCTAGCTGCGGCGTTACCGTTATGGGAAAGCCTCGCGTCATGACAAGTGAGCACTGCATCTTGCAGGTTATGGACCGTTGTGTACACGATTGTTCGCGCTGTCAGCTGCGTCGCCAGCATTACTCGCTTAAGAACATCGACGGCAAAGTCTTTCCTGTTCGAACCGATATCCATGGCCGCTCGCGTCTCTTTGATGCGTATCCGCACGACTTGACCCCACAGATCCCCGCATTCATCGCCTGTGGCGTCACCCGGTTTGCCATCGACGGCACGCTGCTTGATATCGATGAACTCTCCCGTTACATCGCTCATACAAAACGAGCAATCACCGCCTCGCTCGAAGGGCGCAAACCCGCGCACCGTCTGCCGGGCACAACCTCTGGCTGCCTATTCGTGGGTGTCTCGTAACCATGAACTCATCTCGTAGCGCCGACATCACGGTTCTGTATAGAGACGAATATCTTCTTGCGGTCGACAAGCCTGCCGGAATCATTGTCCATGATGATGGATGCGACACAAAAACGCTTACTGACCAGGTACGTTCTCTCCTCCTTGAGGAGGATGCGCAACGTGCCGCCCAAGACCTCCAGGCGCTCAATCGCCTTGATCGAGACACAACGGGCATTGTGCTGTTTTCGCTCAACAAGGAAACGCAACCGGCTTTCGATGCGCTTATCTCTGCGCACGAAACCTCAAAGCGCTATCTCGCCATTTGCTGCGGCATTCCTACCTGGAAAAACAAGCTGATCGATGCCCCGCTTGGACGTGACCGCCACGACGCACGTCGTATGCGCATATCAAAAGGCGGCAAGGCCGCTCAGACGCGCGTCAGCGTACTTGCAACGAGAGCACGCAATAGCACTACCCCCGATCTTTCTCTGCTTGATGTAGAGCTTCTAACGGGCCGCAAGCATCAAATCAGAGTGCACCTCGCGTCCCTTGGACTTCCTTTACTTGGAGATGAGCTATACGGACGGCCTGTGCGCCGCTCGGGCAACAAGCGCTACCCTCTCATGCTTCATGCGCGCTTGATGTCGTTTCTCCATCCCGTAACGCACGAGGACGTAACCATCCAAGCGCCTATCCCGCACCGCATGCGCACGCTCTTCCCGCAAGACGCAGGAGAAAACCAATAACAAAACGATGGATCAGCCCATCGATATCAAGCCCAGCACGAACTCGCCAGGCATGGATACAAAAAAGGACCCCGGGAAACCCGAGGTCCTTTTTCAGTGCTTATCGCATAGGTGCGAAGGGCAAATTAGAACTCAGCGCCGCACTTCTTGCAAACGCGAAGCTTGTTCTTGCCGTCCTTCTTGTGGCCAACACGAGTGGACTGGCCGCACTTGGGGCAGATGAGCTGGACGTTGGAAGCATCGATGGCAGCCTCCTGGCTGACGATGCCGCCCTGCTGGTTCTGCGGATTGGGCTTAACGGCCTTCTTGACGATGGCCACGCCCTCGACGACAACCTTGCCCTCAGAGGGAAGCGCACGCAGGACGGTACCCGTCTTGCCGCGATCCTTACCGGAGAGCACCTTGACGTTATCGCCCTTCTTAATGGACATAGACATACTGGTCTCCCCTAACTACAGGGTCTCGGGTGCGAGCGAGACGATCTTCATGTACTTCTTGTCACGAAGCTCGCGAGCGACGGGCCCGAAGATACGGGTGCCGACGGGCGAACCATCGTTGTTGATGACGACAGCAGCGTTGTCGTCAAAACGGATGTAGGATCCGTCCTTACGACGGATCTCCTTCACGGTGCGAACGACGACGCAGCGAACGACGTCCTTCTTCTTGACATTAGCGCCCGGGGTGGCCTCCTGCACGGCAGCGATGATGACATCGCCGACACCGGCATAACGGCGCTTAGAGCCACCGAGCACCTTGATGCAGCGAACCTTACGCGCACCGGAGTTGTCAGCAACCGTGAGCATGGTTTGCATTTGAATCATGGTAGTTCCTCCGAAAGAGAGCTCATTGAGAGGTGCACGCACCCATGTGCGGGCGGCGTTTGCCGCCCGAGTGGATGCACATCAACGAGAAAGCGTTACACGTCGTTACGACTTTACTTAGCGCGCTCGATGATCTCGACAAGGCGCCAACGCTTCATCTTGGACATGGGGCGGCACTCCATAACGCGGACGGTATCGCCCACGCCAGCCGTGCACTCCTCGTCATGAGCGTGAAGCTTCTTGGTGCTGGTCATCATCTTGCCATACTTGGGGTGACGCTTGCGCTCCGTGGTCTGGACAACGATGGACTTGTTGCCCGAGATGGAGACGACGACACCCGTACGGACCTTACGCGAGTTACGCGCGACAGTCTCAGTCATGCTCTACTCCTGCCTTACTCTGCGGCAGCGGACTTCTCCGCTGCGATCTGACGGGCGCGCTGCTCCGTGAGGATACGTGCAATATCCTTCTTCACGGTGTTAACGCGAGCGGTGTTGTCCAGCTGGCTGGTAGCCATCTGAAAACGAAGGTTGAAAAGCTCGGCACGACCCTCTTTCAGCTTCTCGACAAGCTGGTCGTCCGAAAGCTCACGAATCTCTGCGGGCTTCATTAGTTCTCCTCCTTGGCAGCAGCAGCGTCCTCAGCAGCCCACTTGGCCTCGAGGGCCTCCTCAGCCTCCATCTCGGCCTCGGCACGCTCTTCGGCGTCAGCGGCAACGAGAATCTTGGTCTTGATGGGCAGCTTGTGCTGGGCAAGGCGAAGAGCCTCACGCGCAACATCCTCGGGCACGCCGGCGATCTCAAACATGACGCGACCGGGCTTGACAACGGCCACCCACTCCTCGGGGTTACCCTTACCAGAACCCATGCGGGTCTCCGCAGGCTTCTTCGTGATGGGCTTATCCGGGAAGATGGTAATGTAGACACGACCGCCACGCTTCATATAACGGGTCATGGCGATACGAGCGGCCTCGATCTGACGGTTGGTGATCCAGTGGGCCTCAAGAGCCTTCAGACCATACTCGCCAAAATGCAGCTGGGTATTACCCTTAGCCTGGCCCTTCATGGAGCCACGCTGCACCTTACGGTGAAGAACACGCTTAGGGGCAAGCACTACTGACCCCTCCTCTCGTTGTTACGACGACGAGGACGCGAGGTACCCTCGAGAGCCATGTTGGGAACAGGCTGGCCGGGGAGCTTCTCGCCCTGGTAGATCCAAACCTTCACGCCGCAGGCACCCATGGTGGTGTGAGCGACGGAGGTGCCGTAATCGATCTTGGCACGCAGGGTGTGCAGAGGCACGCGACCCTCGCGGTACCACTCGCAGCGGCTCATCTCAGCGCCACCCAGACGACCGGAGCACTGGATACGAATACCCTTAGCGCCAGCCTTGCGAGCGGACTGAACGGCCTTGCGCATAGCGCGACGGAAGGCGACACGGCCCTCGAGCTGCTCAGCGATGGACTGAGCAACGAGGCTGGCGTCGAGCTCGGGGCGCTTGACCTCGATGACGTCAACGGAGAGCTGACCCTTCTCGACACCGGCGACCTTCTCGAGGTCGGTGCGGAGACCGTCGATCTCTGCACCCTTCTTACCGATGACAACGCCCGGGCGAGCGGTGAGGATGATGACCTTCACCTTGTCGCCAGCGCGCTCGATCTCCACGCGGGAGACGGCGGCGCGGGAAAGACGCTTCTCGAGGAACTTGCGGATAGCAAGGTCGTTGCCGAGGGTGGCAGCGTAATCCTTACCGGCGAACCAGCGGGAACGCCAGTCCTCGGTGATACCGAGACGGAAACCAGTGGGATAAACTTTCTGACCCATAGCGCTTTATGCCTCCTTTCGAGGAGCGACGATAACGGTGATGTGGCTCGTGCGCTTCAGAATGCGGGAAGCGGAGCCCTTAGCACGAGGACGGATACGCTTGAGCGTCGGGCCCTCGTCAACATAGGTAGCGGCGACAACCAGGTCGTCGGCACGCATGCCGTTGTTGTTCTCGGCGTTGGCCACGGCGGAACGGAGAACCTTCTCGACGTCCACGGCAACGTGACGATCGCAGAACTGCAGGATCTCGAAAGCCTGGGCAACGGACTTGTTGCGAATCAAATCGACCACAAGGCGAGCCTTGCTGGGGGACACGCGCACCCACTTAGCGGTAGCGCGGACCTCGTTATTAGATGCCATTTACGATGAACCCCCCTATTTGGCCTTGTGGCCACGGAACGTACGGGTCGGTGCGAACTCGCCGAGCTTGTGACCAACCATGGACTCGGTAACATACACGGGCACGTGCTTGCGACCGTCGTGGACGGCGATGGTGTGACCAACCATCTCGGGGAAGATGGTGGACGCGCGAGACCAGGTCTTCACGACATCCTTCTTGCCAGCCTCGTTCATCGCGGTGATACGCGAGAGGAGGCGAGTCTCCACAAACGGGCCCTTTTTGAGACTTCTGCTCATAAGTGCTAACTCCTAAAAACTCGGTATCGACTACTTCTTGCGACGACGGATGATGAGGGCGTTCGAGACCTTCTTCTTCTTGCGCGTACGGAAGCCCTTGGACGGCTTGCCCCACGGAGAAACAGAAGGACGACCAGAGGTGTGGTTCTTGCCCTCGCCGCCGCCGTGCGGGTGGTCGACCGGGTTCATGACCGTACCACGGACAGTCGGACGGACGTTCATCTTGCGCTTACGGCCAGCCTTGCCGATGACGATGTTGGAGTGCTCGGCGTTGCCGACCTCACCAACGGTTGCACGGCAGGTGATGAGGATGCGGCGCATCTCGGAAGACGGCATACGCACGATGGCATACTTGCCCTCCTTGCCCATCAGCTGGCAGGAGTTACCGGCAGAACGAGCGATAGCAGCGCCCTTGCCAGGCATGAACTCCACAGCGTGGATAAGGGTACCCACGGGAATCTCGGACAGCGGCAGAGCGTTGCCGGGCTTGATGTCGGCGCCAGCGCCGGACATGACGGTCTGACCGACCTCGAGGCCCTTCGGAGCGATGATGTAGCGCTTCTCGCCGTCGACGTAGTGAAGCAGAGCGATGCGAGCGGAGCGGTTAGGATCGTACTCGATCGTTGCAACCTTGGCGGGCACGCCGTCCTTGTTGCGCTTGAAGTCGATGCGACGATACTGACGCTTCACGCCGCCGCCCTGATGGCGAACGGAGATGTGACCGCTGTTGTTGCGGCCAGCCTTCTTGTTCAGCGGCTCGAGAAGAGACTTCTCGGGCTTGGAAGTGGTGATCTCGGAGAAGTCCGAAATCGTCTGCCAACGCCTACCGGCGCTGGTCGGTTTAAGGTGCTTTACAGCCATTACCTATCCCTTTCGAATCAATCCGCTAGCCATCGCAAGCGGGGATCGCGGATGCGATGACACCGGATTTACCACGGTACCGGGCGGCTCCATATTGAAGACCCGGGACACCTCTGTCTCCACGGGGAGACAGGAGGCGCGAAGAAAGCGTACTTACGCCTGGGTGCCGAAGATCTCGATAGTCTCGCCCTCGGCGACGGTCACGATGGCCTTCTTCCAGGTGCGGGTCTTACCGGCGATGTAACGAACGCGCTTCGTCTTAGGCTTGACGTTGAGCGTGTTCACGCGGGTGACGTGGACGCCGAAGATCTCCTCGATGGCGTCGCGAACCTGCAGCTTGGTAGCAGACTTGGCAACCTCGAACGTGTACTTGTTCTGCTCCATCATGTCATAGGACTGCTCGGAAACGATGGGGCGGATGATGATCTCGTGTGCGGTCATTTATGCAAGCACCTCCCCGAAGTGAGCGGCAATGTCGGCGGTCATCAGCAGGGCGCCGTTGTTGAGGAGGTCATAGGTGTTGGCCTCGTCGGGCGTGATGATGAACGTCTTGGGGACGTTGCGGAAGGACAGGTAAGCGTTGATGTCCTCATCGCGAACGATGATGGTCAGGCGCTTGCCCTCAAGGCCGAGAGTCTTGAGCATGGCGACAGCAGCCTTGGTGGACGGCTTCTCGAAAGCGTAGTCGTCAACGAGAACGAGCTCGTTGTCGCGAACCTTAGCGGAGAGGGCAGAACGCATAGCGAGCTTGACCTCTTTGGCGTTCATGCGCTTGGCGTAGGAACGAGGCTTGGGAGCGAAGACGACGCCACCGTGACGCCACTGGGGAGCACGGGTGGAACCCTGACGGGCACGGCCGGTGCCCTTCTGACGCCAAGGCTTCTTGCCGCCGCCAGAGACCTCGGAACGGCCCTTGGCAGACTGGGTGCCCTGACGCCAGCAAGCCTGCTGGCACTTGACGATGTGGTGCATGACGTGGATGTTCGGCTCGATGCCGTACACCTCGGGCGCGAGCTCGGCCTCAGTGGCCTTCTTGCCCTCGCTGTTCATAACTTCAAACTTAGACATGTAAGTGTTCTCCTTGGTATGACGCTGGACCAACTGGCACGGGGCCCTTAGGCCATACGGATGGCGACCAGGCCATTCTTGCCGCCGGGCACGGCGCCCTTGACAAGGATGAGGTTCTGCTCGGCATCGATGCGGACAACGGTGAGGTTCTTCACGGTAACGCGCTCATTACCCATGTGACCGGCCATCTTAACGCCCTTGAGGACGCGGGCAGGATAGGCGCACTGACCAATGGAGCCCGAATGACGGTGGAAGTGAGAACCGTGAGTCATAGGACCGCGGTGCTGATTCCAGCGCTTGATGCGACCCTGGAAGCCCTTACCCTTAGAAGTGCCGATGACGTCGACCTTGGCGACATCAGCGAAGTCTGCGACGGTGACGACGTCGCCGACCTTGTGCTCCTCGGCGGAGGCAACACGGACCTCGCGAAGGTAGCGGACGGGCTCGACGCCGGCCTTGGCGAAGTGACCAGCCATGGGCTTGTTCACGTTCTTGGCCTTGATGTCGCCGAAACCGATCTGGACGGCGTTGTAGCCGTCGGTCGCCTCAGATTTAACCTGCGAGACGGTGCAGGGGCCAGCCTGGATGACCGTGACGGGAACGACGTTATCGTTCTCGTCCCAAACCTGGGTCATGCCGATCTTGCGGCCGAGAATCATGTTGATCATGTACGATCTCCAACTCTCGGTGGTCTTGGGACAATGTGAACGCCCCTTGCGTTCACCCCTAGAGGACCACAACTGATACATGTGGTTGTCGACTTCGAATTCACCAAAACCCAAGCTCAGGCAGCAACCCTTGGTGCCCAAACATGCGATAGGCAGAATCCTCCCTCGACGCGCACAGTTGTTTAGTATACACAGGTATGGGCGTCTTCAAGCTTTCATCACAATGTTTTCCCTGCTCAAGCAAAGAATCGCGTTATTTGGGCACAACTGCAGCTCAAAGACCCCGCCCCCGGGCGTATCCATAACCGATCCAAGCGTTTTTATTCGAGCATCAAAGAACTTCGAGCAATGTGAACGTGCCCATAGATTCATCGTAGGAAAACTTTAGGATGCAGCAATTGGGCAATTTGCAGCGAGGCTCAAGCTCGCCGGGTCGCTCGGCGGCAAGATAAAACTGCAAGACGGCGGAGCCGTGGGAAACAGCCAGAAGCGTGCTTACCTCATCAGGCGCAATAAGATTGCGAATGGCGCCCACAACCCGTGCTTGCAGCGCCGCATTCCCCTCTCCGCCGTACGGGACCAGTTCCTCACCTGGGTTCCAGACGTCTGCCGGAACATCGGACATGGGGCCATGCTCAAATTTCCCATAGTTTCGTTCTTCAAGGTCTTGGCACATCTCGACCTCGGGCAGAGTGGAGGCAAACTCATCGCACAAAACGTCTCGCACAATGCAACAGGTGCGATAGGCACGCCCCAACGGAGATGCAGCGATGCGATCGGGGCGAACATCGCGGCTGGCGAGCTTAAGCGCAGCCTCGCGGGCCTGACTCTCCCCTGCCTCTGTCAGCGGCGAATCGCACTGCCCCTGAACAATTCGTTGCACATTGAACTCGGTTTGTCCATGCCTCATCAAATACAGCGTCTTCATGCTGTCGCAGTCCCTTCTATACGCCTTTCGCATATACCGCAACGATAACGCAAAAAGCCCCGCCGCCATAAGGCAACGGGGCTTTGCAACATCGCTTATACGAGATTGAGCTTAGAGCTTGATCTCGATGTCGACGCCGGCGGGAAGGTCAAGACGCATGAGCGAATCGACGGTGCCGCTGGTGGGGTCGAGGATATCGATGAGGCGCTTGTGGGTGCGCATCTCGAACTGCTCACGGGAGTCCTTATCCACGTGCGGGGAGCGGATAACCGTGTACAGGTTGCGCTCGGTGGGCAGGGGGATGGGGCCGGAAACGCGGGCACCGGTCTTCTGAGCGGTGTCGACGATGAGCTTCGCGGACTGGTCCACGACCTCGTGATCATAGCCCTTGAGGCGAATCCTGATCTTCTGGCTAGACAACGTATACCTCCAAATGGATGCGAGATTCTCTCGCTTAATAACCTACGTACGGCGAAGGCTTAGGCCTGGCCACCGTTCTTGCTGATGACCTCTTCCACAATGGACTTGGGAGCGGGCTCGTAAGAGTCGAACTGCATCGTGTAGGATGCACGACCCTGGGTCTGGGAGCGAAGGTCGGTAGCGTAGCCGAACATCTCGCCCAGAGGCACCTTAGCACGGATGAGCTTGGTGTTCTTACGATCCTCCATGCCCTCAATGTTGCCACGACGGCCGGAGATGTTGCCCATAACGTCGCCCATGTACTGCTCGGGGGTCTCAACCTCAACGGCCATGACCGGCTCGAGGAGCATAGGATCGGACTTCTTGAGAGCGTCCTTGATAGCCATGGAACCGGCGATCTTGAAGGCGGCCTCGGAGGAGTCGACCTCGTGGTAGGAACCATCGAACAGGGTGACCTTCACGTCGAGGACGGGGAAGCCAGCGATAACACCGGTCTGCAGTGCCTCCTGGATGCCCTTGTCGATCGACGGGATGTACTCCTTGGGAACGACACCGCCGACGATGGCGTTGACGAACTCGTAGCCAAAGCCCTCTTCCATCTTCTCGAGCTTGATGACGGCGTGGCCGTACTGACCGCGACCGCCGGACTGACGGACGAACTTGCCCTCAGCCTTCTCGACGTCGTGACCAGCGGTCTCGCGGTAAGCAACCTGGGGCTTACCAACATTAGCATCAACCTTGAACTCGCGAAGCAGACGGTCGACGATGATCTCGAGATGCAGCTCGCCCATGCCGGCGATGATGGTCTGGCCGGTCTCGTGGTTGGTGGACACCTGGAAAGTCGGGTCCTCCTCGGCGAGCTTGGTCAGAGCGATGGACATCTTGTCCTGCTCGGCCTTGGTCTTGGGCTCGATGGCAACGTCGATAACGGGCTTAGCGAACTCGATCTTCTCGAGGACGATCTCCTTGCCCTCGGCGCACAGGGTGTCACCGGTGGTGGAGTTCTTGAAGCCGACGCAAGCGACGATGTCGCCGGCGGCAGCGTCGTCACGGTCGATACGCTCGGCGGCGTTCATCTCGAGGATGCGGCCGAGGCGCTCGCGCTGACCGTTGGAAGCGTTGACAACGTAGGAGCCAGACTCGGCGCGGCCGGAGTAAACGCGGACGTAGGTGAGCTTACCGACGAACGGGTCGGTCATGATCTTGAAGACCAGGCCGGAGAAGGGCTCGTCGAAGGAAGGATGACGCTCGATCTCCTCGCCGGTGTCCGGATCGGTACCGGTGACGGCCTCGACGTCAAGCGGGCTGGGCAGGTAGTCGACAACAGCGTCGAGCAGCTCCTGGACGCCCTTGTTCTTGTAGGCGGAACCCACGAAGACGAGGTTGAGCTCGTTGGCCAGAACACCCTTGCGCAGAGCAGCCTTGAGCTCCTCGACGGTGAAGTCCTCCTCCATGAGGATCTTCTCCATGAGCTCGTCGTCAAAGCTGGCAGCAGCGTCGAGGAGCTCCTCGCGCTTGGCGGCAGCGATGTCGGCGAACTCAGCCGGGATCTCGTCCATCGGCTCGGGGTAGGTCATGCCCTTGTCGTCGGCCTTGAAGTCCCATGCGGTCATGGTGACCAGGTCGATGACGCCCCAGAAGTTGTCCTCGGCGCCCATCGGGACCTGAGCGGCCACGGCGTTAGCGTCGAGACGATCCTTCATGGTCTCGATAGCGTTGAAGAAGTCAGCGCCCACGCGGTCATACTTGTTGATGAAGGCGATGCGGGGGACGTTGAAGGTAGAAGCCTGACGCCAAACGGTCTCAGACTGGGGCTGAACGCCGGCAACGGCGTCGAAGACGGCGACAGCGCCATCGAGGACGCGCAGGCAGCGCTCGACCTCGGCGGTGAAGTCAACGTGGCCCGGGGTGTCGATGATCTGGATGCGGTAGTCCTTACCGTCCTTGTTCCAGAAGCAGGTGGTAGCAGCGGAGGTAATGGTTACGCCGCGCTCCTGCTCCTGAACCATCCAGTCCATGGTGGCAGCGCCCTCATGGACCTCACCGATCTTGTGGGTCTTACCGGTGTAGTAAAGAATACGCTCGGTCGTGGTGGTCTTACCAGCATCGATGTGGGCCATGATGCCGATGTTACGGGTATCGGAAAGCTTGTACTTAGCCTTGGCCATGTTAGTTCCTTACCTTAACTTACCAACGATAGTGAGAGAATGCGCGGTTGGCCTCGGCCATCTTGAAGACGTCCTCACGCTTCTTGACGGAAGCACCAACGCCGTTGGAGGCGTCGAGAATCTCGTTAGCGAGACGCTCGGCCATGGTCTTCTCCTTGCGGGCACGGCTGAAGTTGACCATCCAGCGGATAGCGAGAGCCGTGGAACGACGGGAGTTGACCTCCATAGGCACCTGATAGGTGGCGCCACCGACGCGCTTGGGCTTGACCTCGAGGGTCGGGCGAATGTTGTCCATGGCCTTCTTGAAGGTAGCCAGGGCGTCGCCGTCCTCGCTCTTCTCTGCGACCATTTCGAAAGCGGTGTAAACGATGCGCTCTGCGGTGGCCTTCTTGCCATCAAGCAGAACCTTGTTGATGAGCTGCGTCACGAGGCGGTTGTTGTAGACGGAATCCGGCTGGACCTCGCGGCGGTTTGCTGCTGCACGACGCGGCATGTGAAATCTCCTTGCTATTGTCAACCGACGGCTGGCGTACCAGCGCCGATCAAACTATCAGATCAGATAAGTACTTATTTCTTAGGACGCTTGGCGCCGTACTTGGAGCGAGACTGCATACGGTTCTGCACGGAAGCAGCGTCATATGCGCCACGGATGACGTGATAGCGAACGCCGGGGAGGTCACGAACACGGCCGCCGCGGATGGCGACGATGGAGTGCTCCTGAAGGTTGTGGCCCTCACCGGGGATGTAAGCGGTGACTTCGATGCCGTTGACAAGGCGCACACGGGCGACCTTACGAAGAGCCGAGTTCGGCTTCTTGGGGGACGTGGTGAACACGCGGGTGCAAACGCCACGCTTCTGGGGGTTGTGCTGCAGAGCGGCGTTCTTGGACTTCTTGGGCACGGAACGACGGCCCTGGCGAACCAGCTGGTTAATAGTAGGCAAAGCGTACTCCTTCTCGAATGATTCCAGCTTCATACTTGTGCAACGGCTTGAATCGAGGGGTCAGCATCCCCCTACGAAACACGCAGTTCATGAGAATACGAGCCTGAACCTGCGCTGTCAACACACCACGCCGCCGGGCGTATCCTAAATTTCCCACTTTTCCGCAAAGCCTACACAAGTTTGCGGCGCTATCCGAGTAAACCTTTGGCTGTTGAATAGTCCGCCTAAAATAAAGGGGCATATTCGTACTGCTCAATCTCCTTCTGCTGGCATTTTGGCTCCTTTGAATGAGACCAAGAAATTAAGTTGGCCTGCAGATACAGCAATGAGTTGTCTATTCGACAGCACCCATAAGGCTTCCGCCCGCCCTCTCCCTTTTCAGCAAGACTGCCTTTTACTATTCTTGCACTAGCAAAATCTTTACTAGGGAGATGAGGATTCATGTATTGCACTCATTGCGGAGCAGAGAACCAAAATACATCTCTGCATTGTTGGAAATGCGAAAACCCATTGCCTTCCAGCAACAGCACCAGCACAAGCAGTACACCTTCAGCATTTGAGCAAGAAATCGCTGCGAATGAAGGTCGCCAGAGTATCGCTCAGTTCCTTCGCACATTCCAAGACCATGTTGCCTCACAAGAGAATAACTACAACGCCCTCAGCATTCGATGCGCTCAAATGCAGGGGCTTGAAAAACAACGCGCGGATCTTGAAAAGAAACTCAAATCGCCTCTGCCTCTCATCTTGGGCATAGCGCTTATCACGCTGGGCATTGCCCTGATTGTCGGTTTTGTCACTTACTTCCAAGCGCACGTCGCAGAGGCGGCAATCATTGAGAATCCGACAGTATCCGATTATCTTGAGAGCATCTATGCGATTGGCTTCCTTGCATCGCCCCTTGTCTTGGGCATCTTGCTTACTGTCATCTTTACCGTTCAAAGGGTTCGTGCACCTAAAACTCGTGCGAAATACGACAGTCAATACGCCGCCGCAAAATCTGCTGCTCAAGCAGCAGCAAACGAAATCTGTAGCAACTATGAGGCATTTCCCAATCACCGCCTAGTGGCCTTCAAATACGCCAACCCCTGGATGCTCAGTGCCCTGGCACGCATCATAACTGACGGCAAGGCAAATACGCTCACTCAGGCAATCCAGTATCTCGAAAACGAGGCTTACCAGCAGGAAATGAAGGATATCGCGCGCGCAAATCTCTATGTCACACAAGAGATACTCGACCGAACGAAATCTATCCAATATCAACTTTCTTATATCGGCGCAATGGGCACGATTAATGCAATAAGTTCTTTGACCAGATAGCATCGCTCGCCAAGCCCGCCTTTAGATTTCGCTTTTCTTGCACCTTGATCGAACGCGAGTCTTGATAGAAATCACGCTGGACATATGCATTTAAAAAGGGTCGCTCCCCTCTCGGGAAGCGACCCTTTGTCATGCAAGGTTACCTTGACTAGCGACTACTCGTCGTCCTCGGACTCGTCCTCGTCACCGTTATCGACCAGCTGGTTGAGCAGCTCATCAAGCGAGGCCATGTCCTCGTTGATGACGCCCGAGCCGGACTCCTTCTTCTCGGCGGCAGGTGCGCCGAGCATCTCCTCGTCGGAGTCGAAGTGATGGCGCGGAGCGCTGGTGCCCAGCAGGATGTCGTCGGGGCCGTCGGGGCTAAAGACCATCTGCAGCAGCTGCGAGAGGTCCTCTTCGTCGGCCACATCGTCGTTGGTGCTATCGAGGATGTAGAGCAGGTTGTGGGCCTCAAGGCCGTCACGCAGCTCCTCGATCGCCTTGGCGCCGATGCCGTCGATGCGAAGCAGGTCCTCCTCGGACTTGCCCATAAGGTCGCCCACGGTCTCGATGCCAACCTCGCTAAACTTGTTGGTCCAGCGCTGGGACACGCCCAGGTCGTCAAAGAGGTACAGACGGGCGTCCTCGGCGGAGATGGTGCGACCGTTGCGGGTCAGCGAGCCGTCGCCACCGTTGAAGTCGTCGTAGCCGGTCCAGTCGAGCTGCTGCGGGAGCTGCTCGTCCAGGTTCTTGAGCTCGCTGGGAGCCCACTCGGGCAGGACCTTGGCCATCGGCGACGCGGGACCATCGATGTTCACGTAGCCGTCGGCGGTGCGATACGTGAGCGCAGCCTTGTCGTAGGGCTTGAGGCCGGTACCTGCGGGGATCTTCTTACCAACGATGACGTTGGACTTCAGATCGAGCAGGTGGTCGACCTTGCCCTCGATGGCGGCCTCGGTAAGGACGCCGGCGGTACGGATGAACGATGCGCTGGAGAGCCAGGAGTCGATGCTCGAGGCGACCTTCAGCGTACCGAGGATCGCGGGCTCGGCAGCGGGTGCTGCGCCACCGATGCGGGCAACGCGCTCGACCTCGTCGGCGAACTCGTAGCGGTCCACGTACTGACCAAGCAGGTACTTGGAGTCGCCCGGGTTGGTAATCTGAACGCGGCGCAGCATCTGACGTGCGATGACCTCGATGTGCTTGTCGTTCAGGTCGACGCCCTGAGAGGTGTAGACGTCCTTGACGTTCTCGACGAAGGTGTGCATCGTCGTCTCGATATCGGTGAGCTTGCGCAGGTTGCGGAAGTTCACGAAGCCCTTGGTGATCTGGTCACCGGCGCGGACGGTGCAGCCGTCCTCGATACCGGGCATGAAGCGCACGGATGCGGGCACGCGACGCTCATCGAGGATGCGGCTATGGTCGTCGCTATCGGCGATGGTGATCACGTACTCGGACTTCTCGGGCTTGATGGCCATGAAACCAGAGACCGGAGCCAGATCGGCCTCGCGGCCCAGAATCTTCTCGTTGACGTTACCAACGACGTCGAACATACGGCCAACGGTCGGCAGACCCTGCGTAATGTCGTCGACGCCGGCGACGCCGCCGGAGTGAATGGTACGCATCGTCAGCTGCGTACCGGGCTCGCCGATGGACTGTGCGGCGATAATGCCCACCGCGGTGCCGATGGCAACCGGACGACGGGTGGAAAGATCCCAGCCGTAGCACTTCTGACACACGCCGTACTTGGAACGGCAGGTGAGCAGCGCGCGCAGCTTAACCTTCTTGAGGCCGGCGTCGATCATCTTCTGGAGATCGGCGACGCTCTCGATGTAGGCGTCCTTCTCAAAGAGAACGGTGCCGTCGGGAGCCACGACGTCGTCGGCATAGCAACGGCCAACGAGGTCGGCGTTGATGTCGTCGGTACCGGGGATGATGAGGTTGTAGCTCACGCCCTCGGTAGTACCGCAGTCCTCCTCGCGGACGATGACGTCCTGCGCCACGTCGACCAGACGGCGGGTGAGGTAACCGGAGTCGGAAGTGTGCGACGCGGTGTCGACCAGACCCTTACGGGCACCATAGGTGGAAATGAAGTACTCGAGCGGCAGCAGACCCTCGCGGAAGTTCGCCTTAATGGGAAGGTCGATGGTCTCGCCGGACATGTCGGCCATAAGGCCGCGCATGCCGCCGAGCTGACGCAGCTGGGTCTTAGAACCACGGGCGCCGGAGTCGGCCATCATGTAGATCGGGTTCTCTTCGTCAAAGAGGCCGAGCATCTTGGCAGCGACGTCGTCGGTAGCGGCAGTCCACTCGTTGACGACCTCGGTGTGACGCTCCTGCTCGTTGATGAAGCCTTCCTCGAAGTACTCGTTGATCTGGTCGACGCGCGACTGGGCCTCGGCCAGGATCTGCGGCTTCTCCTCAGGGATGAGGGCGTCCCACAGCGAGATGGTAAGACCCGCGCGGGTAGCGAAGTGGAAGCCAGCGAACTTGATGGCGTCGAGGATCGGGGCCACCTGTGCCTGCGGATAGCGATCGCAGCAGTTGGCAACGAGCTTGGCGACATCGCCCTTGACCATCTTGTAGTTCATGTACTCGTAGTCGGTGGGCAGGCACTGACGGTTGAAGATGATGCGGCCGATGGACGTCTCGAAGCGAGCCGTCTTGGAACCGGTCACGTCGTAATCCACAACCTCGTTCTTGCCGTTCTTGACGCGGAAGATGCGCTGGCCGTCCTCGGTAACGACGTTAGCGTCCTTGGAGGACACGCGCACCATGATCTTGGCCTGAAGGTCAACCTCGGTGCGAGCGTCATAGGCCGCGAGGGCGTCCTCGAAGTTAGCGAAGATGTGGCCCTCACCGGGCATGCCGTCACGGGCGAGCGTCAGATAGTACACGCCGATGATCATATCCTGCGACGGGATGTTGACCGGCTTGCCGGATGCCGGAGAGCGCAGGTTGTTGGCAGAGAGCATGAGCACGCGGGCCTCGGCCTGAGCCTGAAGCGACAGCGGCACGTGCACGGACATCTGGTCGCCGTCGAAGTCGGCGTTGAAGGGCGAGCAGACCAGCGGGTGCAGGTGGATTGCCTTACCCTCAACGAGAACGGGCTCGAACGCCTGGATGGACAGACGGTGCAGGGTCGGTGCACGGTTGAGCAGGACCAGACGACCGTCGATGACCTCTTCGAGGATGTCCCACACAAAGGTGGCTCCGCGCTCGATAGCGCGCTTGGCACCCTTGATGTTCTCGACCTTGCCAAGCTCCACCAGACGCTTCATGACAAACGGCTTGAAGAGCTCGAGCGCCATGGTCTTGGGCAAGCCGCACTGATGCAGCAGCAGCTTGGGGTCGGTAACGATAACCGAACGGCCGGAGTAGTCCACGCGCTTGCCCAGCAGGTTCTGACGGAAGCGGCCCTGCTTGCCCTTGAGGGCCTCGGCGAGCGACTTGAGCGGACGACCGCCACGGCCAGAGACCGGGCGACCACGACGACCGTTATCGAACAGGGCGTCGACAGCCTCCTGGAGCATGCGCTTCTCGTTGTTGACGATGATCGCGGGAGCATCGAGGTCGAGCAGGCGCTTCAGACGGTTGTTGCGGTTGATCACGCGACGGTACAGGTCGTTGAGGTCGGAGGCGGCAAAGCGGCCACCGTCGAGCTGGACCATCGGACGCAGATCAGGCGGAATGACGGGGATGACGTCGAGGATCATGTTGGCGGGGTCGTTGTGGCCCTTGAGGAAGGCGTCGACGACCTCGAGGCGCTTGACGGCCTTCTCGCGCTTCTGCTTCTGGCCATCGGTGTCGGCGATGATGGCCTTGAGCTTCTCGGCCTCAGAAGGCAGATCGATAGCGGCGAGGAGGTCACGGATGGCCTCGGCACCCATGTCGCCCTTGAAGTACATGGAGTAGTAGCGCTTCATCTCGCGGAACAGCGGCTCATCGGAGATGAGGTCGCGCTCGGAGAGCTGCATAAAGGCCTGGAAGGCGTCGGAGCGCAGCTGCTTCTCGTCCTTGCACTCCTCCTCGATGTCAACGATGCCAGCAGCGATCTCGTCGGCAGAGAGGGGCTCCTCGTCGGAGAACTCGTCGAAGTTCTCGGGGTTGCCCTGCTCCTTGAGAGACTCGATCTGGCGAGCGCACTCGGCATCGATCTCTTCCAGATCGGCCGCGAGCTCCTCGCGCAGGTCGTCGGCGTCGGCGTCACGGGCCTCATAGTCCACGGAGGTCACGATGTAGCTGGCGAAGTACAGCACCTTCTCCAGGTCCTTGGACTTGATGTCCAGAAGACGGCTCATCGGGAAGCTCGTGGGGCTCTTGAAATACCAGATGTGGGACACGGGAGCGGCGAGCTCGATGTGGCCCATGCGATCGCGGCGCACCTTGGCCGAGGTGACCTCGACGCCGCAGCGCTCGCAGACGATGCCCTTGAAGCGGATGCCCTTGTACTTGCCGCAGGAGCACTCCCAGTCCTTGGCAGGACCGAAGATCTTCTCGCAGAACAGGCCGTCCTTCTCGGGCTTGAGGGTACGGTAGTTGATGGTCTCGGGCTTCTTGACCTCACCGTGGGACCAAGAACGAATCTGGTCGGCGGAGGCAAGCGAGATCTTTACCGCATCAAAATCAGTAGCTTCGAAATCTGCCACAGTCAACTACTCCTTATCGGTCACAGGTGCGGCGAGCTCATCGATCTGAGCGTCGAGCGCATCCAGAGAGGTGTCGGCGTCGTCGTTTGCAAGGTCGATATCGTCCTCGGCAACGGGAGCGGCCGCGGGCTTGGGCTCCTCGTCGCGCAGGGGCTCGATATCGAGGGCCAAGGAGCGGATCTCCTTGACGAGAACCTTGAAGGACTCGGGGATGCCCGCCATGGGGACGTTCTCACCCTTGACGATGGACTCGTAGGTCTTGACGCGGCCCACGGTGTCGTCGGACTTGACGGTGAGGATCTCCTGCAGCACGTTGGAGGCGCCGTACGCGTAGAGCGCCCAGACCTCCATCTCGCCGAAGCGCTGGCCGCCGAACTGGGCCTTGCCGCCGAGCGGCTGCTGGGTGACGAGACTGTACGGGCCCGTGGAACGAGCATGGATCTTGTCATCGACCATGTGGCCGAGCTTGAGCATGTAGGAGGTACCCACGGTAATGGGCTCGCGGAACTCCTCGCCCGAGCGGCCATCGTAGAGCTTGGTCTTGCCGCGCTCGTCGAGCTGCGTCACGAACTCGGTGCGCATGTGCTCACCGTAGCGCTCGCGGGCAAGGTTGACCATGTTCTTGTTGGCACGACGGATGACCTCGGCGATCTCGTCCTCCTTGGCGCCGTCGAAGACAGGCGTGGCGGTGAAGAACGGGCCGGGGATGTATTTGTCGGAATCGTCGGAATCGGGATCCCAACCGCAGGCAGCAGCCCAGCCAAGGTGGCACTCGAGCAGCTGGCCCACGTTCATACGGGAGGGGACGCCCAGCGGGTTGAGGATGACGTCGATGGGGGTGCCGTCGGCCATGTAGGGCATGTCCTCCACGGGCAGAACCTCGCAGATAACACCCTTGTTACCGTGGCGACCGGCGATCTTGTCGCCCTGCTGGATCTTGCGGCGCTGAGCGACGTAGACGCGCACCTGCTCGTTCACGCCGGGAGCCAGGTCGTCGCCGTTCTCGCGCGAGAAGCGGACGACGTCGATGACGCGGCCGTAGGAGCCGTGAGGCATCTTGAGGGAGGTGTCGCGAACGTCATGGGCCTTAGCACCGAAGATGGCGCGCAGCAGGCGCTCCTCGGCGGTAAGGGCGCTCTCGCCCTTGGGCGTGACCTTGCCAACCAGGATGTCGCCAGGACCCACCTCGGCGCCGATGCGGATGATACCGTCCTCGTCGAGGTTCGCGAGCATATCCTCAGAGAGGTTCGGAATCTCGCGGGTGATCTCCTCGGGACCGAGCTTGGTATCGCGAGCGTCAATCTCGTGGCGGGAGATGTTGATGGAGGTCAGCAGATCCTCGGAGACCAGGCGCTCAGAAACGACGATGCCGTCCTCGTAGTTGAAGCCTTCCCACGGCATGTATGCCACGGTGAGGTTCTGGCCGAGGGCGAGCTCGGCGTGATCGGTGGAAGGACCGTCAGCGATGGGCTGCTTCTCCACAACGGTATCGCCCACGCGCACGAGCGGGCGGTGGTTGATGCAGGTGGACTGGTTGGAGCGCTGATACTTGGGCAGGTGATACTCATCCATGCCGGCATCGGACTTGATGATGATCTTGGAGGCGTCGGCGAACATGACCTCACCGGCGTGCCTGGCCAAGGTGACCTCGCCGGAGTCCACGGCAGCGCGGTGCTCCATGCCCGTACCCACGTACGGAGCGACGGGGTGCAGCAGGGGCACAGCCTGACGCTGCATGTTCGCGCCCATGAGGGTACGCTTGGCGTCGTCGTGCTCGAGGAACGGAATGAGGGTGGCTGCGACCGAGATCATCTGGCGCGGCGAAACATCCATGTAGTCCACGTCGTCGGTGGGAACGTCTGCCGGGGCACCGAAGGAGCCGTCGAAGTCGCGCGTACGAGCGATGATCGTGTGCGGGCGCACGAGGTTGCCCTCGGCGTCGGTGGTCACGAACTCGTTGGTGACGGGGTCGATGGGGGTGTTGGCCGGCGCGATGATGTGGTTCTCCTCCTCATCGGCGGTCATCCAGTCGATGATGTCGGTAACCTGGCCGTTGTGCACCTGACGGTACGGAGCCTCGATGAAGCCGTACTCGTTCACGCGAGCATAGAGCGCCAGCGAGCCGATCAGGCCGATGTTGGGGCCTTCGGGGGTCTCGATGGGGCACATGCGGGAGTAGTGCGAATTGTGAACGTCGCGGACGGCGGTAGGCACGTTGGTACGACGGCTGGAGCCGGACTTATGGCCGGCAAGACCGCCAGGGCCAAGTGCGGACAGACGGCGCTTGTGCGTCAGACCCGTCAGCGGGTTTGCCTGGTCCATGAACTGAGACAGCTGCGAGGAGCCGAAGAACTCCTTGATGGCGGCCACGATCGGGCGGATGTTGATGAGCGACTGCGGGGTGATCTCGTCGATATCCTGAGAGCTCATGCGCTCGCGCACGACGCGCTCCATACGGCTCATGCCGATACGGAACTGGTTGGCGACGAGCTCGCCCACGGTGCGGATGCGGCGGTTGCCAAAGTGGTCGATGTCGTCGGTCTTGAAGCCGTGCTCGCCGGCAGCGAGAGACAGCAGGTAGCGAAGGGTTGCCACGATGTCCTCGTCGGTAAGGACGGTGACATCCTCGGTGGTGTCCAAGCCCAGCTTCTTGTCGACCTTATAGCGGCCGACGCGAGCGAGGTCGTAGCGCTGTGGGTTGAACAGCAGACCCTCGAGCAGGCTGCGGGAAGCATCCACGGTGGGAGGCTCGCCCGGACGCAGACGACGGTAGATCTCGATGAGGGCATCCTCACGGGTGAGGGCGGTATCGCGCTCGATGGTGCGCTTGATGACATCGGAGTCGCCGAGCAGCTCGTAGATATCGTCGTTGGTCACGGCGATACCCAGGGCGCGCAGGAACATGGTGGCAGACTGCTTGCGCTTACGGTCGATGGAAACCACAAGCTGGTCGCGCTTGTCGACCTCGAACTCAAGCCAGGCGCCGCGGGCAGGGATGATCTGCGCCTTGTAGACCTGCTTGCCGCCGTCCATCTCGGAGCTGTAGTACACGCCCGGGGAGCGGACCAGCTGGGAGACGACGATGCGCTCGGTGCCGTTGATGATGAAGGTGCCCTGATCGGTCATCATGGGGAAATCGCCCATGAAGACGAGCTGCTCTTTGATCTCGCCGGTCTCCTTGTTGGTGAGGCGGACGTCGGTCAAAAGCGGCGCCTGATAGGTCATATCCTTCTCGCGGCACTCCTCCACGGTGTGGGCGGGGTCGCCAAACTGATGCTCGCCGAACGTGACCTCAAGGACGTGATTGGAGCTCTGGATAGGGCTCGACTCCTTGAAGGCCTCGCGCAGGCCCTCATCCATAAAACGCTGGAAGGACTGCTTCTGAACGGAAATGAGGTTGGGCAGTTCCATGGCCTCGGGAATCTTCCCGAAGTTGACGCGGGTGCGTTCTGTTGCCGTAACGGCTTGGGTAGTGTTCTGCACCAGGTGTTTCCTCCTTCGCGGGAACGCGGTTGGTCGGCACAGCATCGTGCCAGTTATCGCAACCTATTAGTTTAGCAGGAGACTCCCGTTGAGCAAGAAAAGTCTTGACTCATGGGGCTCTTTAGAGTAGCAAAAAAGTTATCAACTAAATGCGCAGGTAGAGCATAGTGTATCGAACATATGTTCATGGGTTTCTAGTGAACGCTTTTTCACGTTTGTCAGGCAAGCGTTTTTCGGCGAACGAAAAACGGGACCGCCAAAGCGATCCCGTTCGCATATCGGTTCTATGGGTTGGAATACGCAGAACCGCGTTCCTAGCGCGTCAGGCCTCCACGCTCGTCAATGGCATCCCAGAAGGCATCGGCAAAGCGAGGGTCGGTTGCCGCCATAAGCGCATTCGTAGCCATCCAGCCAGAGGGCGTGCCGGTATCATAGCCCGAGAGCGGGTCGATCACGACAGCGTACATGGCCTCACGGTCAAGGCTGCGTGCCATAGCGTCGGTGAGCTGAATCTCGCCGCCCTTGCCGGCCTGCTGGTCGGCCAAGAGGTCCATGACGAGCGGGCTCAGCAGATAGCGGCCCACGATATAGAGGTTGGAAGGCGCCGCCTCGGGAGCAGGCTTCTCCACCAGGCCACCGATGCGCCACACGGCGCCCGGCTCGGCATCGGCCACGTCTTCGCAGCCCTCAAGCGAACCCACGCGGTCGCCCGCGATCACACCGTAGCGCGAAACCTCATCGGGGGCGCAGGCGGCGACGGCGATAACGGAAGCGCCGCCGTGCTCGGCGGAGACGGTGAGCATCTTATTGCAAATGTCGCGGTTGGGCACCACATAGTCGCCCAGAAGGACGAGGAAGTTCTCGCCCGCTACGGCGTCTGCAGCAGAGCGAATGGCATGGCCCAGACCCTTGGGCTCATACTGATAGCGGAAGTCGACCGGCATGTTGCCAGCGTTAGCAACGGCGTCGGCGTACTCAGACTTGCCGCGCTCACGCAAAAGGTTCTCGAGGGAGCGATCGGGCTGGAAATAGCTCAGCAGCTCGGGCTTTCCCGGAGAGGTGACGATGATGGCGCCGTCGACTTCCTCGGGAGCGAGGGCCTCTTCGACGACGTACTGGATGACGGGCTTATCGAGAACCGGCAGCATCTCCTTGGGAGTGCACTTGGTGCCGGGCAAGAAGCGGGTGCCGAGGCCCGCAGCGGGGATGATGGCCTTCATGAATAGACGGGATCCTTTCGCAGCAGCGCCTTACAGACGCGCGAATATCCGCAAAAGGTTAGCGCATCGCGCGTGCGCACGCAGCGAAAGCAAGTGAAAACCGCAGGGAATCCACTGTAAGCGCGAGAGTTCAATCCGCAGGTACCGCCCGTCGCGTGTCCTGGCGCCCTCCCCCATTGCCCACAGGGCAAACCAAAGCACACGAAAGTTTGCCTTGCAGAAAGTTTGCCTTGCAAGAAAAAAAGCGGGGCCCGCAAAATGCGGACCCCGCCGATGTCACACGGTGGCGACGAAACTACACGCTCGATAAGAGCAGAAGTTACTTGAGGGTGACAGCAGCGCCAGCAGCCTCGAGCTTCTCCTTGGCAGCCTCGGCGTCCTCCTTCTTGGCGCCCTCGAGGACGGCCTTGGGAGCGGACTCGACGACCTCCTTGGCCTCCTTCAGGCCAAGGCTGGTGAGCTCGCGGACGACCTTGATGACAGCGATCTTGTTGTCGCCGAAGCCCTCGAGCACGACGTCAAACTCGGTCTTCTCCTCGGCCTCAGCAGCGCCAGCAGCGGGAGCGGCGACAACAGCGGCAGGAGCAGCGGCGGAAACGCCGAAGGTGTCCTCGATAGCCTTGACGAGCTCGGAAGCCTCGAGAAGGGTCATTTCCTTAAGAGCATCGATGATCTCATCGGTGGTAAGCTTAGCCATTTCTAAGTCCTTTCGGTTTCCGTGCGCTATGCACGGAGATCTGTTATGAAGCGATGCGCAGGCGCATCAGGGGTGCGGCGTTGCCGCCGCAGACGAGGGCAGGCCAAACTAGGCTGCCTTCTGCTCGGAAACCTGCTGGATCGAACGAGCGAGACCAGAGGAAACGCCGTTGACGCAGACAGCGATGTCGCGAGCGAAACCGCTGATAAGACCAGCGAGCTGACCGAGGAGCTGATCCTTGGTGGGAAGCTCGGCGATAGCCTTGACCTCATCGGCAGTGACGGCCTTACCGTCGGAGATACCGCCCTTGATCTCAAGGACGCCCTTGGACTTCTCGGAGAAAGTCTTGAGGGCCTTAGCGGCCTCCACGGGCTCGGTCTCGTAGAACACATAAGCGTTGGGGCCGGCGAGAAGCTCGTCGATCTCGGGCTGCTCCTGGTTCTTGAGAGCGATCTTGGCAAGGTTGTTCTTGTAGACCTTCATCTGGGCGCCGCACTCGCGAAGCGTGTGACGGAGCTCCTGAGCCTGCTTAACGGTCAGGCCGTTGTAGGAAACAACGAACAGACCAGCATTGTTCTCGATGCAAGACTCGATCTCGGCAACCTTGTCGATCTTGTACTGCTGTGGCATGAAATACACCTCCTTGTTTTCTTTTCCGGGCACGGACCCGCCAAATAAGACGTGACGGGGGCATGTCAGAAAAAGAAAAGCCCCCGCGCTGCATAGAGCGACGGGGGCGAGAAGACATATCTGCTCGACCACCTCGGCTGGCGGGATCTCCCATTAAGCCTTGACGCTTGCGCGCCGCGGCACCGGCTGTCTCTGGCAGCGGATTCGTGCGTGAACCTTCGTTAGTATGGCGAGGTGTCCCAAAAGAGTCAACCACGTCCACGAGTTGCGCACAAAGAGGGCGATTCGAAAGCACGCCCCTCAGCAACGATACCGCTTCCTCGCTGGCAGGCGGCTCCGGTTTGGCTAGATTCCGCACGCAAAGAAACGTCCAGTGGACGTTTCGTCTTGCGCAGGACCTGACCGAAGCCAAACCGGAGCCGCCTGGCGGCGAGGAAGCCGAGGACGTAGCGCCCCCTACAGCCCTGCCACAAAACGATCCAGACGGCGCAGACCTTCGTCGAGGTCTTCGTCGGAAACGCAATAGGAAAGGCGCACGTATCCCTCACTGCCAAAACACGAACCGGGGACCAGGCCCACGCCGGCCTCCTCGATGGCTCGGGTGCAGAACTGCTCAGAGGTCAGGCCCGTACCCTTGATGGAGGGGAAGACGTAGAAAGCGCCAACAGGTTCCACCACCGAAAGGCCCATCTGCTCGAGCGCGGCAAGGACGCGTGCACGACGAGCGCGATACGTCTCGAGCATGGGAGCGGGATCCACCGAAAGCGCAGCTGCAGCCGCCGGCATCTCAAACGAGACGGCAGACGACACCATGTACTGGTGCGCCTTTGCGATCTGCACGGCAAGCGAGGGAGCGGCAGCGAGCCAACCGATGCGCCAACCCGTCATAGCCCAAGGCTTGGAGAAGCTATCGACCACCACGGTCTGCTCGCGCAGCTCGGGATGGCGCAGCGCAAAGCGCTCGTAGCCATCCGTGTATACCAGGCGGTTATACACATCGTCGCAGATCACATAGATGCCCGTCTCGGCGGCGACGCGCGCCACGGCATCGAGCGAAGCGGCATTGAAGATGCAGCCGGTGGGATTGTTGGGCGAGCAGATCACGATGGCCTTGGTCGCCGGCGTCACGCGATCGCGCAGGGCCTCCTCGTCAATCTGGAAGTCGGTACGCGCCGTGTCCAGAAAAACCGGGAAGGCATGGTTCACGCGCACGATAGATTCGTACAGGCCAAAGGCCGGCGTGGGGATGATGACCTCGTCGTTAGGCTCGAGCATCGCGAGCAAGGTGGCGTGCAGGGCCTCGGTAGCACCATCGGTCACGATGACATCGTCCGGAGCGTAATCGAAGCCCTGGGCAGCCATGTACTCGCTGATGGCGCCGCGCAAGAATGGAGTTCCGTTATTGGGCGGATAGTGGGTCTCGCCACGCTGAAGGGCGTGAGTCACCTCGTCGCGAACCTCTTGGGGAGTATCGAACTCCGGCTCGCCGAGGGCAAGCGCGATGCAGCCCGGATGCTGGGCGGCAAGAGCATTGATGCGGCGAATGCCCGAGGACTTAAGCCTCACGAGCGATGTGTTCAGAGAGCGCGGCATGGCGATCCAATCCGAGTATCATTTGAGCCGTTACAGGATAGTCCACCCGGATGAGTTTGTGCAGTAGGCATTTTCCTGCAAAAGGACCGATTCGCACGACAGGAGGGAGCGCACGCATGAAGGACGAGGGACGTCGACGCATCATCGTAGCAGCTAGCAGCGATGTCAAAGCCGCTCCCGACATCGCAGCGAAGCAGCTGCGCGTCTCGCATGCCATCGCGCACGATTTCGCCGATGCCGCTGTCGCCTATTCGCGCCTCTCCGAAACGCTGGCGCCAAACGTTGAGTTGATAGAGCTCGAAACGTTGTCAAAGACACCGCAACAGACGGAACCGTCCTCGCTCGTACTCGTCTGTCCCCTTTCGGCAAACGGCACCTATGCATGCGCACCCATCGAAGCGATTGGGGCCATCGTCCAGGACCTCCCCCGGCCCAACGTGCCTCTTGTATATGTTGTCGCCTATAGCGATGCCTCCCCAGGCGAGACTGGACGCCAGGCGCTCACCGCACTGCACCACAGCATCGAGCGGCTCGACGCAAACTGGGGAGGTGCGCTGCTCCTTGGCGGCGCCGACACCTTCGAGCACCTGTACCGCCTTCCGCGCCTGGGCGCCTATCGCCGTCCCATCTCGCAGGCAATCGACCTGCTTGTCTGCGCTGCGCGTCTGGATGAGCCCCTCGAGAAGGCCATGCGCTCCATTGGACACGAAGACCCGCGCAGTCTCATCTGCGCACAGCCGGGCCTCCCCTCGATCTTGCGCCTCCACCAGGCAATCTGGCACCGATAACCGCATCAGACATACGCTGTCATCCGCATCCACCTAGTCAAACGCCCGGCAACAGCCCGGCATCGACTCCCCGCAAATTTGAAGATTCTGCATCGATGCGTATATCAAAAAGCGGCGGGGGTATTGTTATCCCCCGTAATTGTTTCTAGTGTTAAGGAGTTGGCATGGCGGGCGAATACGAAGACCTCGCGCGACAGCTTATCGGCGAATTCAGCTCAATGCACCGCTTCATGTCGACGCGCGTGAGCAATGCCGTCTCGGGCGAGATGGCCGTCATGCGCGCCCTCATGCTCGCAGATGGGGAGCTCACCCCCTCCCAGATTGCCGACCGCGCCTGGGTCTCCGCGCCGCGCGTTGCGAACATCCTGCGCAATCTCGAGGCCAAAGGCTGGGTGACCCGCGAACCCGACAAAGCCGACCGTCGACGTGTGATCGTCAAGGTCACCGACCACGGCCTTGCCGCCCTGGAGGAGAAGCGCGAACTCTCCAATCGCAAGACCGGAGAGTTTCTCGCCGAACTCGGCCCCGACGATGCCCACGAGCTCGTGCGCCTCGTCCATCGCATGAACGAGATCGTCGAGAAGAACCAGGGGGCACGCCTGCGCGAGATCCTCTATAGCGAAAATCCCAAGCCGAAAGATGGCTTTTCCGATACACCAACGACCAACGACTAAGAAAGGAGGCCGCGTATGCGCATCGTCAAGCTCTTCAAAAACCATATCCTGGCACTACTCGTCGCCATCGGCCTGATTGTCATCAGCTGCAATGCCGACCTAGCGCTGCCAACCTATATGAGCGAGATCGTCGACGTGGGCATCCAGCAGGGCGGCATCGACTCGCCGGTGCCCGACACCATCCGCAACGAATCCCTCTCGGACCTCGAGCTCTTTATGACCGAGGGCGACGCGAAAAAAGTTGAAGCCGCATACGGCAAGGCGGACAAAAACGGCGTTCGAACCTATATCGGCTCCGAGGAGGACCGCGCGGAAGAAGGCGCGCTCACGAACATCATGAGCCTGCCCGAGACTGTCGCCCTCTCGCTCGAGCAGGGCATCGACGCCAGCTCTATGGAAGACATGACCGGTGGCAGCGAGGGTTCGGACGGGGACAGCAGCGTGTCCGCACCCACACCCGAGCAGATGGCGGCCATGACCCCCGACGAGCTCGCCGCCATGCAGGAAAAGGCGCAGGCAGCGACCAAGATGCAAGAGCAGATTGAGGCCGACGGCGGCAAAGTCACCATGAAGAGCCTGCGCATCGCGGTCGACGGCGGCCTTGTCGAGCACTCGAAGCTCGTGGATGGCGCCAAAAGCATGGCCGACGAGATGGGCTCCATGGGCGGATCTATCGTCACGCAGCGTGCCATCACTTACGTGCAGCAGGAGTACGAGGCACAGGGCATCTCCCTCAACGATGTTCAGAACTCCTATCTGGCAAGCACCTCCATCAAGATGTTCGCCCTGTGCGCCGTGAGCCTTGTGGCCACCATCTTCACGGGCGCCGTCGCCTCGCACACCGCCTGCACCATTGCGCGCGACCTGCGTTGCAAGACCTTCAACAAGGTCATGCACTTTTCGCCCGCCGAGGTGGGCAAGTTTAGCCAGGCTTCGCTCATCACGCGCTGCACCAACGATATCCAGCAGATCCAGATGGCCACCACGCTCTTCATCCGTATGGTCATGATGGCGCCGATCATGGGCATCGTGGCGTTGATGCGCGTGTTTGCCACCCACACCGGACTGGAGTGGACCATCGGCGTGGCCGTCATCGCGGTCTCGGCCGTCGTAGGCGTGCTCATGGGCCTCACCATGCCCAAGTTCAAGAAGATGCAAAAGTACGTGGATCGCGTGAACCTCGTTGCCCGCGAGATGCTCGACGGCATCATGCCCATCCGCGCCTTTGGCCGCCAAAAGCACGAGCTCGAGCGCTTTGACGAAGCATCGTGCGACCTCATGACGACGCAGCTGTTCACCAACCGCGCCATGAGCTTCATGATGCCGCTCATGATGTTCGTCATGAACTGCGTGACCGTCCTTATCGTCTGGGCTGGCAGCCACGGTGTCTCCGACGGCGTCATGCAGGTAGGCGACATGATGGCGTTCATCTCCTATACCATGCAGATTGTCATGGCATTCATGATCTTGACCATGGTCTCGGTCATGCTGCCGCGCGCCGAAGTCGCCGCCGAGCGCGTGGATGAGGTGCTCGCCACCGAAAGTTCCATCAAGGAGCCCCGCGCGCCAAAGCTGCCCGCAGCCGACGCCCCGCGCGGACAGCTCGAATTCCGCGGCGTGAGCTTCCAGTACCCCGACGCTCGCCAGGACGTTATCGGCGGCGTGAGCTTCACCGTGCGCGCCGGCCAGATGCTCGGTATCATCGGCTCCACAGGTTCGGGCAAGTCGACGCTCGTGCAGCTCATCCCGCGCCTGTACGACGTCACCGGCGGCAAGATCCTGCTCGACGGCATCGACGTGCGCGATCTTCCGCTCTCCGAGCTTCGTCGCCGCGTGGGCTATATCCCCCAGCAAGGCATGCTCTTCTCCGGCACCGTTGAGTCGAACCTCAAGTTCGCAGGCGAGTCCGTGACGGACGAGGACATGCACGAGGCCGCGCGCATCGCGCAGGCGAGCGACTTTATCGAGGAGCGCGAGGGCGGCTTTGCCTCCGAGATCAGCCAGGGCGGCTCCAACGTCTCCGGCGGCCAGCGCCAGCGCCTCTCCATCGCGCGCGCCTTGGCCAAGCGCCCCGAGGTCGTGGTCTTTGACGACTCCTTTAGTGCGCTCGACTACAAGACCGACGCCTTGCTGCGCGAGAAGCTCGCATGCACTCAGAAGGACGCTTCCCTCGTTGTAGTTGCCCAACGCATCGCCACGATCATGCACGCCGACCAGATCATCGTCCTCGACGAGGGCGCGGTCGTGGGCCAAGGCACGCATGAGCAACTGCTGCGCCGCTGTCCCGCTTATCTGGAAATCGCACAGTCGCAGCTCTCCGCACAGGAGCTCGGCCTCACCGAAGAGGAAATCGCCACCGTTATGAACGGCAAAACCGTGGAAGGAGGCAACCGCTAATGGCAGACGAGATGAGCAAAACCGAAGTGCCCAAGCGTCAAGGAAGGCCCGGCGGCCCCATGGGCAGGCGCGGACCCGGCCGCGTGGTCGAAAAACCCAAGGATTTCAAAGGCACCATGCTCAAGCTGTTGAGCTATGTGGGTCGCCATAAGGTAGCCGTGTTCTTCGCCGCCGCCTTCGCCATGGCGTCGGTCATCTTCAACATCGTGGGCCCCAAGGTTTTGGGCCAGGTAACCACCAAGCTCTTTGAGGGTTTGGTGGCCAAGGTCCAGGGCACCGGCGCGGTCGATTTCGATTGGATCGGCAAGACCCTGCTGTTCCTGCTGGGCCTCTACCTTGCCAGCTCCGCATGCAACCTTATCCAGGGCTGGCTCATGACGGGCGTCACGCAAAAGATCTGCTACCGCATGCGCAAGGAGATCGCCCAGAAGATCACCGTCATCCCCATGAGCTACTTCAACGGGCACAGCAAGGGTGATGTGCTCTCGCGCATCACCAACGATGTCGACACGCTGGGGCAAAGCCTCAACCAGTCCGTGACGCAACTCATCACCTCCGTCACGCAGATTATCGGCGTGCTCGTGATGATGCTTTCCATCAGCCTGCCGCTCACCGGCGTCGTCGTGGTCACGCTGCCGGTCGCCGCCGTGATCATGGGCGTGATGATGCACTTCTCGCAGCCGTACTTCCGCGAGCAGCAGCAGGTCCTTGGAGCCGTCAACGGTATTATCGAGGAAGACTTCGCCGGCCAAAACGTCATCCAGGTGTTCGACCGCGCCGATGCCTCCGTGGCAGAATTCGACGAGAAGAACGACCGCCTGTTCGTCTCGGGCTGGCGCTCGCAGTTCCTCTCCGGCCTGATGATGCCGCTCATGAGCCTCGTGGGCAACATGGGCTATGTGGCCGTGGTCGTGGTGGGCGCGCAGCTCGCACTCACGGGCAACGCCACGCCGGGCGACATCCAGAGCTTTATCCAGTACGTGCGCAACTTCACCCAGCCCGTGCAGCAGCTCGCCAACGTGAGCAACACGATGCAGTCCATGGCCGCCGCCACCGAGCGCGTCTTTGAGTTCTTGGCAGCGCCCGAGGAAGAGCAAGCCACAGCACCGCAGATTCCCGAGGAGCGCCGCGGACACGTGGAGTTCGAGCACGTCAAGTTTGGCTACTCGCCCGATAAGACCATCATCCACGACTTCACCTGCGATGCCCAGCCCGGCCAGACCGTGGCCATCGTCGGCCCCACGGGCGCGGGCAAGACCACGCTCATCAAGCTGCTCCAGCGCTTCTACGATGTTGACGACGGCAGTCTACGCGTCGACGGCGTTGACGTGCGCGACTGGGACCGTGCGGCCTTGCGCGAGCAATTCGCCATGGTGTTGCAGGACACGTGGCTGTTCAACGGCACGATTCGCGAGAACATCCGCTACGGACGCCCCGACGCTACCGACGAGGAGGTCGAGGCAGCGGCCAAAGCGGCGCGCTGCGACCACTTTATCCATACGCTTGCCGGCGGCTACGACTTCATGATCAACGAGGAAGGCACCAACCTCTCCCAAGGTCAGCGCCAGCTCGTGACCATCGCCCGCGCGGTGCTTGCCGACCGCCCCGCTCTGATTTTGGACGAGGCCACCTCGAACGTCGATACACGCACCGAGGAGCTCATCCAGCGCGCCATGGATACCCTTATGGAAGGCCGCACGAGCTTCGTGATCGCACATCGTCTGAGCACGATTCGCAATGCCGACGTCATCCTCGTCCTGCGCGACGGCGACATCGTGGAGAAAGGCACCCATGAGGAACTTCTCGCTCGCGGTGGCTTCTATGCCGAGCTGTATAACTCGCAGTTCGAGGAAGCAGCGTAAGAGGCGGGCGGGCGGGCGTCTTTTGCTGAGCTCTCCGTGTTTGAGGCGCGGGGCATGGCAGACTGCCGTTGAACATCTCGCCTCGTTTGGGGTGCGGGCCGTAGTGGCTCGCACCCCTTTTTCATACCCGAGCGCCATCTCGGCAGCCACGCCTTGCCATGCCGCATGCTGGTTCGTGCCCTTTTTCGTGCATAGGTCGCCACAGGGATGAATGTTACGTCTTCGCAGGTAAAAGGCCAGTTGCAACGAATAGTTGCGAAAGTAGGTCTAAAATTCCAACCAAAGACGGTGGAGGAGCCGGGGCGCCTTGCGCACACTGAGGACAGACGCGTCCGCAAGAACCTTCCCACGAAAGGAAACGACATGGACCTCACGATGGCGCAGCGCCTCGTTGATAGAAGAAAGGCCGCTGGCCTCTCGCAAGAAGCACTCGCCGACAAGCTCGGCGTGAGCCGTCAGGCAGTCAGTAAATGGGAGCGCAGCGAATCCTCCCCCGATACCGACAACCTTATCGCCCTCGCGGCCCTCTACGGAGTCTCGCTCGACGAGCTGCTTTACGGCTCACCCGCACAGGCAGACACAGCAAATGCGGAACGGGAGACGCCTGTGCACGACCCCGAGGACGCAAACGACACTGAGGTGTGCGGACAGGCCGACAAGTCGGAGACTTCGGGCGACGATAGGCCGAGCTTCCATGCGGGCGAACGCGGTGAGCGCGTACACATCTCCCTTAAAGAGGGCATCCACGTTGTCGACCCCGAAAAAGGAGAAGAGGCCCACGTGGGATGGGGCGGCATCCATGTGGAAAACGAGCGCCGCGGTGAGCACGTGCATATCGGCCCCAATGGCATGCACATCGATTCTTCCGATGACGGGCATAGCGTACACGCCAACGAAGACGGCACGGTGACCATCGACGGCGAGACCTATGCCAGCTGGAAAGACGCTCGTGACCATTGCGACTTCCAGGGCAACAGGCACCGCAGCCCCTTTGGCCGCGCTTGGAGCAAGTTCCCTTTTCCGGGGGTAGTGCTCGTGGCCTACTTAATAGGAGGCATCGTCTATGGCGCCTGGCTGCCCGGTCTCATGCTCGTGTTTTTGATTCCGGCGTATTACATGGTCGGCAGCCTTATCGATCAACGCAAACCCCTCAAGTTCCTAAGCAGCATCTATCCCATCGCCTGCACGGCATGGTTTTGCCACATGGCCTTCTTCTGCAACCAGGCGCATCCCGCCTGGGCGATCTTCCTCACGATCCCCGTGGTCGAAGCGATTCTCCACTGGATTCGAAAATCCTCGCAAGGTCACAAGGTGCGCTGAGCCCGATGCGGGATTGACGGGAGATGGTCTTGAGGGAAGCGGCGTTGCGGCGCGCCCGTCTTGTGGCGCATCATCCTTCGGCACGTTTATCTTGATGCAAACCTAACGTGTGGCGGCTTTTCGTGCATTCTGAATCGAGTGGCGGTTTTTGAAACGTCTTTCGGTCTAAAACGTGCCCGGGATGCACGTTTTACCGCCACTCATTTGGAAATGTTCGATTTGCCGCCACACGTTCGTGGCAACGAGAAGACGGTTGGCGCCTTTTCATACATTTCTCGATAGATGAAGGTCACCGGCACGTTCTTCGGCATCTCTCTCCAAAAGAACAACAGGTGCCAATACATTTTTAACAGCCCTCGAATGAGTGGCGGCTTTCTGCACACTCCCACGACGACGACCCAACACGTGTGGCGGTTTTTCGTGCATCTCCAGACGAGTGGCGGTTTTTGAAACGTCTTTCGGTCTAAAACGTGCCCGGGATGCACGTTTTACCGCCACTCATTTGGAAATGTTCGATTTGCCGCCACACATTGCGACGCATATCGTGATGACGGGAAGATCGGGGATCCCCCATTACACACTGACCGCCACCTCCGCCCTCTTCGCCACCATATCCGCCTTCTCATAGAAACGAACATCTGTTTGCTTCTGTGCTATGATGATTAGTTAGCCTAAACGGAGAGAGGAGGCGTTCGTGACACTCGAAGACATGGATAGAGACATCAATGCGCTCATTGCAAAGCTGCATGCCGACGAGCGCATCCAAAAAAGCTCGCATTTCTCTTCGACGCGCTATAACGACGAGCCCATCATCTTCACGGGGCGCCAAATGTCCTCGTACATGCCGGACCGTTACCGCGAGATGCGCGCCATTTCGCGCTGGCAAGAAGGCGCCGATGGCAAACGCGGCCGCTGGCTCAGCGAAGACGAGTTTTTCTACCTTCAGGCAACGCTCATGGCGGATTTTGAAGACGATTGTCCCTACCAAGGCACCTTCAAGGCCTACTCGCCCACATACAACGCTATGAGTGACCGGCAGCTCCGCGGCTACTTCACTTGGCGCACGCAGGTGCGCGCCGGCAACGTGGAGGAAACCTCGCTCTCCTTTGCCTTTGTATACCTCTATGAGCTGCTCTGCGGCATCGGTTGCGCCGACGCGCAAGACGGCTTTCATACCATCAAATCCTTTTGGGAGACCTACCGCGCCTTTGCCCCCGAGCTCGACCGCTACGTCCGCGTCTGGCTAGCAGACTACGTTGTCTACCACAACCTGCCGGCATCGCTTTTGGAAGACAGCCGCACCCTCGAGTTCGACCACGCGCTCATCGCGCTCAAACGCGCACAGGCCATAGCCGAGCAACAGGCCCCTCGACAAAAGACATCCGCCCGCGGTGGCGCCCCGATCCTTATGCCCCCGAACCCCGAAGTCGAAGAGCCGCTCTTCCGCGCCATCGACACCCTTTCGACCTATCGCATAGCCAGCTCGAAATTCGCCAAGGACCACTACGACGACCTGCGCCACGTGGCGTGCGCTGTCTACCTGCGCTTGGCGGAACACTATGCCAAGCATCGCAAGCTTCCCCTTATCGAAAGCCTGTTTGGCGAGAATATCTCTCTCCCCTACACGATGTTTGCCTCGGCGGTTTTCTTTGACCCCCAAAAGCATCCCGATTGCAACTATGAGCTGGACGAAGCCCATCGTTATCGCTGCCAGAAGGGTTATTGGAGCTGTGAAAAGTATCGCGGCGGACGAGCGCGCAACCCCAAACTTGGCTCGGTTATGCGTGCGGTCGACTGCGCCATGCGCGAAGCCTGGGACTATGCCCATCCCCTCAAGGAAAGCGACGTCCCCAAGTACATAGCGAAGATGGTCGAACGCGAGGTCTCCGAGCGTCATGCATGGGCGCTTGCGCATCGCCCCGTCGAGGTGAATATCGACCTCTCTCGCCTGCGCCAGATTCGAAGCGCCGCCGCAGAAGTGCGGGAAGCATTGCTCATCGACGAGGAACGCGGCGAGGGAACCGGCGCAAACGAGGCAGCGAGCGAGACCGCGGCAGACAGTGCATCGCCTGCCGAGGCACCTCCTGTCGAGGTACTATCCGCCAAGGGAGCTTCCGGCGAATCGACGGCGACAGCGGCGGCAACAGACAATGCAAACAAGGCCATACGCAACGGCGACGACAGCCCGACGTCGAACGCTTCCCAGCAAGCCAATGTACCCGAGACGCCGCAGGATGTCGCCGCGCGCGCGGCACGGGCCGCGTCGCCATGTGCCGCCATCGCCGAGACGCCCCCTTCTGCCGACGTCGCCCAAGGCGCCGCCTCTTCCGCCCTCGCCGCAGCACCCGGCCCCACCGCAGCACCCGGCCCCGTCGTCCCCGCGTCCGCCACCGTGCCAGGAGCCAACGCCTCAAGCCCCCTCGACGCCGACCAGGCCCAATACCTGGCCGCCCTTCTCGCATCGGACGCAAAGGCCCGTGCGCAAGCGCTGTCGCTCGTGTCCATAAGCGAGGATATGATGGTCGATGCCATCAACGAAGCCTTGTTCGACCTGCTTGGAGATACTGCAATCGAGTACGGGCCAGACGGCCCGCAAATCATCGAAGACTACCGCGAAGACGTGGAGGAAATACTCGCATGACCAATTCGTCCAGCAACGCGCCGCGCGTGCCCAAGCGCGTAGCAGCCGTAATCCTCAACTCGCTCAAAGGAGGCGTCGTACCGCGCATCGGCCTGCCCTACATCACCGTGGGACGCGAGACCGAGATTCGAGCGCTCCTGACCGACCTTTCCCTCATCGCCGATGGCGGCGCGAGCTTCCGCTTCCTCGTTGGTCGCTACGGTGCCGGCAAGAGCTTCTTGCTGCAAACCATCCGCACGCATGCCATGGGCGAAGGCTTCGTAGTTGCCGACGCCGACCTTTCCCCCGAGCGACGCCTGCAGGGAGGCCAGGGGCAGGGGCTTGCCACCTACCGCGAGCTCATTCGCAACCTCTCCACCAAAACGCGCCCCGAAGGCGGCGCCCTCAATCTCATCTTGGACCGCTGGGTCGCCTCGACGCTCGATATTCACGCAGCCGAAAGCAGGGACGACGATGCCGAATCGTGCATGCGCGCCCAACTGGACGAACTTGAAGAGATGGTCCACGGGTTCGACTTCGCACGTATGCTCATGCGTTATCGCGCCGCGACCCTCGAAGGCGACGACGAGGCGAAAAGCTGCGTCACCCGCTGGCTGCGCGGCGAGTATCGCACCAAAACCGAGGCCAAGGCCGACCTGGGAACCTCGGCCATCATCACCGACGACGACTGGTACGACTACGTCAAGCTGCTCGCGCGCTTCCTCGTTGGCGCCGGATACAAGGGCTTGATCGTCATGATCGACGAGCTTGTGAACCTCTACAAGATTCCAAACGCCATCACGCGCCAGTACAACTACGAGAAGATCCTCACCATGTACAACGACACCCTGCAGGGCAAGGCGCATCACTTAGGGATCATCATGGGCGGCACACCCACCTCCATCGAAGATCGCCGTCGCGGCGTCTTTAGCTACGAAGCCCTTCGCAGCCGCCTTACGCAGGGACGTTTTGCGCGCGAGGACATGCGCGACATGCTGGCACCCATCATTCGCCTGCATCCCCTCACCTACGAGGAACTGCTGGTGCTGATCGAGAAGCTCGGCCAGATCCACGCGGGCTACTTTGGCTATGAGGATACGATTACCGACGAGGACCTTGCAGCCTTCTTGCAGATTGAGTTTGGCCGCGTGGGCGCCGACACGCACCTCACACCGCGCGAAGTTATCCGCGATTTCATCGAGCTGCTGGATATCGCCTATCAAAATCCGGACGTCGACATCGCAGCCCTGCTGCGCGACGAAGGGGCGATCGCGGGCACCGGCGTCCCCATGACGCTCGGCAGCACAAATAACAGCAGTGATGGCGACGCGGGAGCCGCGCCCTTTGCCGAATTCACGCTGTAGCAAGTACGTCTCACCGCCAGAAAGGAGGCTTTGACCATGAATGCATTCGATCGCTTTGCACCCTTTGTGCAGGATTTCATCTACGCAAATGGATGGGAGAGCCTCCGCTCCATCCAGGTGGCGGCAGCCGATGCCATCTTCAATACAGACGAGAACGTGCTGCTCACCGCAAGCACCGCCTCCGGCAAGACCGAAGCGGCCTTCTTCCCCATCTTGACGCTGTTTTCGGAAGACCCGCCGGCAAGCGTGGGCGCCCTATACATCGGCCCACTCAAGGCCCTCATCAACGACCAGTTCTATCGCTTGAACGACCTGTGCGACCAGGCCGATATCCCCGTCTGGCACTGGCACGGAGATGTAGCCGCCTCGCACAAGCGCAAGCTGCTGCAAAATCCCTCCGGCATCCTGCAGATCACGCCCGAATCGCTCGAAGCGCTGCTGCTGCACAAGCACGCCGCAATCTCGCGCCTCTTTGGCGACCTTCGATTCATCGTGATCGACGAGGTCCATTCGCTGCTGCGCGGCGACCGCGGCGGTCAAACGCTCTGCCTTATCGAACGCCTCTCTGCCATGGCGGGCGTCAATCCGCGACGCATCGGCCTTTCCGCCACGATGGGCGACCCCGAGCGCACGGGCGATTTTCTGGCCGCGGGAACCGGGCGCGGCACCATCATCCCCCGCTTTGACGAGCCGCGCCGCACCTGGCGTCTCTCCATGGACCACTTCTACATCACGGGCCCGCAAGCCACAGAGCGGCTAACGGTCTCGACAGGCCCGCAGCCCGCCGAGGTCATATCGGTCGAAACGCTGCCCGCAGGCGCCCCTTCGGTAGAAGATGTGCTCGCGCGTGCCTATGAAGCGGACGCCGAGCCGCGTGAGCTTGCCGCTTCGGCTGCCCGTGGTGGACGCCCAGAACAGAAGCCCCCGCATGTGCAAGACACCGCACGGGACACGACGGAAAGCAACGCTGCGGACGTTTCCGTCCCGCCTGCCACCCAACAAGAACTCCTGGCGCCAAACGATACCGCCCCGCAGGATGCCGACCCCGGCATCGGATACATCTTTGAGCACACGCGCGGGCGCAAGTGCCTGGTCTTTGTGAACTCACGCGAGGAGGCCGAGGGTGTGTGCACGCTCCTTCGCCAATACTGCGAGGCCATGCACGAGCCCGATCGATTCCTCATCCATCATGGCAACCTTTCGGCCTCGTACCGCCAGTCTGCCGAAGAAGCCATGCGCGACGAAGAGCTGGCCCTCACCACCGTCACCACCGCCACGCTCGAGCTGGGCATCGACATCGGCCGCCTGGAGCGCGCCTTCCAGATCGACGCGCCTTTTACCGTAAGCTCATTCTTACAGCGCATGGGCCGCACCGGCCGCCGCGACCTGCCGCCCGAGATGCACTTCGTGATACGCGAGGAACAACCCGAGCCGCGCTCGATGCTACCCGAAACCATCCCCTGGAAGCTGTTGCAGGGCATCGCGCTTGTGCAACTCTATCTCGAAGAGCGATGGGTCGAGCCTCCGCAGCTCGACCGCCTTCCCTACAGTCTGCTCTATCACCAGGTTATGGCAACGCTCGCCTCCTGCGGCGAGCTCACCCCGGCAGAGCTTGCGGGCCGCGTGCTCACCCTCTCGTACTTCCATCGCGTCACCGCCGACGACCTGCGCTGCCTGCTTCATTACCTGCTGGAAACGGACCAGATCGAGCAAACGGAGCGCGGCGGCCTCATCGTAGGTATCACGGGCGAGCGCACCACCAACTCATTCAAGTTCTACGCTGTGTTCCAAGAAAACGAGGAGTACACGGTGCGCTGCGAGTCATCGGAGCTCGGCACCATCGTCAACCCGCCCCCGCCAGGCGAACGTATAGCTATCGCAGGCCATTGTTGGATTGTCGAAGAGGCGGACCACAAGCGTCGCCTGGTGTACTGCACGCAGGTGAAGGGCCGTGTTCCTGCCTACTTTGGCGATTGCCCCGGAGACATCAACACCCACGTGCTCGAGCGCATGCGCCGCGTGCTGTGCGAAAGCACCTCGTATCCCTACCTTATGGGCAACGCCCGCGCGCGTCTTTTGCAGGCGCGTCACGTAGCGCAAGCCGGTGGCGTTACCGAGCGCCCTCTCATCAATCTAGGAGGCGACACCTGGGCGCTCTTCCCCTGGCTTGGAAGCTATGCGTTCTTGGCGCTCGAGCGCCTGCTTAAAATCAAATGCGCAAAAGAGCTGGGCCTTAAGGGCCTCGACCCTTCGCGCCCCTATTTCTTGCAGTTCCGCATGGATGCCGACGAGGAAACGTTCTACGAGGTATGCGCAGAGGCCGCGCAGAGCGACTTCGACCCTATAGAGCTCGTCTATCCCGGCGAGGTACCGTACTTTAACAAGTACGACCAGTTCCTGCCCGAATCGCTCGTGCGCAAAGGCTTTGCCGAAGGCGTGCTGGATATCGAGGGTATGCGCCGCCGCGTCGCCTCTTGGGAAATGTGACAATCGATTAAGCAACGAGGGCACGGCGTCAACCGTGCCCTCCCGTCTGGCAAGATACCGTCATCGATGCGAGTTCAAAAGGCCAAGCGGACCGCACAGTACCCCGCCCAGACGCTAGAGCGTTCCCTTGAGGACGCCCTCGTTCGCGTCAAAGCCCTCGCCCAAAATCTGGCCCACAAGGTCGTAGCAATACCGCAGGGTGAAGTCTCCGCAACCGGGAGCATTGCGAATCGCATTTTGCGAGGCAAGCTCCTCGGTGTAGTCCGAGAGCTTGTAGACACTCATGGACGGATTGGGTGCGCGATGCGTGACCAGGGGCGTAAGCGAATACTCGGTAACCTTGCAAGAATCGCCGGTCTTTTCCAGCGTGAGCTTGGCCATGCCGCCCAGCATGCGCGGCTTTTCGATCTGACCGGATACGAAGTTGCCCAACGACCA
Source organism: uncultured Collinsella sp. (assembly GCA_934647195.1). Classification (GTDB taxonomy): domain Bacteria; phylum Actinomycetota; class Coriobacteriia; order Coriobacteriales; family Coriobacteriaceae; genus Collinsella. The sequence goes on along the minus strand of CAKUFD010000003.1, from coordinate 190,387 downwards.
GAACACGGGGACCTTCTTGCCATCGGCGCCGTCCCTCACATCGACGTTCTCGAGCACGTGAGGATGCGTGCCGATGATCGCATCGACACCGGCGTCCAGGAAAATCTGGCCGTATTCAAGCTGGGTCTCGTCGGGCGTATAGACATACTCGGTACCCCAGTGAGGGAACGCGATCACAAAGTCGGCGCCCGCCTCGCGCGCCCGTTTGACGTCGCCAGGCAGGTCGCTCAAGTGCAGCTTCTTAACACACCAAGGAGCGCTATCCGGTAGCGGAATGCCATTGGTGTGCTGCGTGTAGTTGAGCAGCGCGACCTTGATGCCGTCGCGCTCGATAATATGGATGGTGTCTGCCAGCTCCTGAGTATCCGCCACACCGGGGACCACCATCTCGGGATGCTTCTCGCGCCAATAGGCAAGATCCCATTTGATGCCCTCAAACCCCTGGTCAAGAGCATGATTTGTGGCAGTAAGCGCTACATCCACGCCCGCTTTTGCCTCAGCATCGCCCAGCTCCTGGGGGCTATTAAAGTTAGGAAAATCTTCCAAGCCGTGCTCGGTGCCGCCCAAAATCGTTTCCTGATTGACGATTGCGATGTCGTTATTCGCGAACTCGTCGGTCAGATTCGCGAAAAAGTGGTCGTAATTGTACGTTCCATCGGATTGGCGGCCGCTGTTCCAAACACTCGTATGGATGAGCATGTCGCCCACCATCATGAGGGTGATGCTCTTGGTAGTCTGCGTGCTATCGAAAACCGTTGCAAGCTGAGGTTCAATGGCCCCCGCAGCAGAAGGGCCGGATGCGGAGCCCGCGCCAAATGGAAGCGCGCAGCCCGAAAGGGACGCGGCACCCGCGCAGCCAAGGCTACCCAAGAGGCCTGCTATGAACGCGCGACGGGAAATGTCGCACGAAGAATGAAGTTCAACGTCATGTCGACGGAAGCGGTCCTGCTCCTGCGTCACGATAACCCCCACACACAAAACGCGAGCACTCAACAGCAGTAGCATACCGTATCGCCTGGATTTAACTACCCCAAAGAGCGAGCGGTGCCTAAGGGCGCCGTCCTCGTCAAAGATGGAAGTAGCCGGGCTTCAAGTGGACACGACCGGAAGTGCAGCGCGCATGCGCTGGAGACTCCCGCCTCTCACGCTACCCCTCGGCGTCTCTCATCGCTGCGGCGCCCATATGCTGGGACTCCCGCACTTTGACGCACGACGACTGCCTAGTCAAACAACGGCTCTCCGGGAAAGTCCTCACCATATGCGATGGCGTCTGTAAAGGAATAGTCCTCATCTGAGGCGATGAGCAGGTAATTGTCCTCTTCACCCAGCTCTTCGTCGGTCGTTTGCATCACGCAGACATGCGCAAAGACGCGCAGTGCGCTCGCAAGCGCATCGCGCAAAAAGGAGATGTCGGCGCCATGCGCGCGCGAAACGACGTTGGCAAGGTAGAGGCCGCCCGGCGTGAGATGCTCCCTCACCCGCTGGAGCGCCTGGACCGTCGCCACGCTGCGCACGGGATTCGCACCCGCAAAGACGTCACTGACCACAACGTCGTAGAGCAGCGGCTCTGCACCTTCCATAGAAATACGCTCGAGATACACGCGAGCGTCCTCGATGCAAATGCCCAGGCGTGGGCCCACTTCCTGCTCCAGACGGTCAAGGTAGAACCAACGGCGCGCCATCTGAACAATGGCAGGGTCGGCCTCGACCACATCCATTGAGATATCGTCGCGAGCGGCAAGCAATGCCTTGGGATACGAAAACCCGCCGCCACCAAGCATGAGCACGCGACCGATACCATGGTCATACCATGCCCTCATCTGCGGCAGAGCCTCAAACATCGTATCGAAGGCGCGGATGTACTCAAACACCGACTCCGACCAGCGCTCTCCCAAATACGTTGCGGACTGAAAGACGCCGCCCTGGGCAAGTACACGTACCTCAGAGCCGCCTTCGAGCTTGAGCACCTTAACGCGCGCACGCCCTGCGCGCGTGCGCACCAGCTGGATGCAACGAGCGCCTGCAGCCAACGCACCTCCGAGCGCGGCCGCGCCCAGCGCCACGCCGACCGCCGTCGGCATGCTCTTGTTTTGCAAGCTTCCCATAGCTACAGCTCCCGCGTTTGATAAAGGCCGTTATCGACAAATCCCTGAGCTCGATAATACTCCCTGGTTCCAATGGCCGAGATCACGTTGATGCGCTCATACCCCGCCTCGCGCGCCATCTTGCACGCCCGTTCGATCAGATGGCGCCCCAGGCCCATGTGCTGCGCGCCGTTGCCCGCGGCATGCAGGTGCGCCACTTTGCCGTACACGTGCACCTCGCGAATCATCGCTTCGCTCTGATGCACAGGAAGTTCCACGGCGTGGTCGCGCACGTACTCCTGGCTTGGCAAAGAGAGTCGCAGGAATCCGGCAATGCGGTTTTCATCATCGATCCATTGCAAGAAGCGCTCGCTTGTATTGGTGGTCTCGTAGGGCACAACGTCAAGACGAAGCTCGTCGAGGGTCACCTCGCGCCCGGCAATCTCTCGGTAGCGAATCTCCTCGACGCGGCGGGTCGCTCCCTGGTCTTGTCTCAGGCGCAACTCAACCAGCTGGCGGAGGTTGGGCTTCTTGTTGCCCACTTTGATATCCCCCGAGGAAAAGTCCCTGATCATGCGGGAAATACGCGTGAACGCCGGTGTTGCCAAGACGTCGTCGGCAAGGACATCGAGCAGCTCGTCTTCAGTGTAGGGGCGCCACGAGCCGTTCTCGTAGTTTGCGCACAGGCGCGCGCCCTCGATGAGCGCGCAAGGATAGAGCTTGATCTCGTCGGGTTGGAATGCGGCCTCGCTCACCAGGCGCTTGTAATCGAGCTTGTCCTGCTCGGGCGTGGCGCCCAAGAGGTTGGCCATTGCGTGGGCATGAATCTTAAAACCAAAGATGCGCAGCAGGTCGAACGCCTGAGCGATGCGCTCAATTTGGATGCCGCGCTCGTTAAGGTCGAGAATGTGCTGATTCAGACTCTGCACGCCCATCTGTATCTTCGTGGCGCCCAGGCGTCGAATGAGTGTAAGGGCCTGCGGCGTCACGGCATCGGGGCGCGTCTCGATCACAAGGCCCACCACGCGATGCGCGGCGGTCTCGTTGATATGCTGCTGGCGCTCGAGCTCCTCGAGCGTGCCCACCTGAAACTCTGCAGCCTTCGCCTGCGGAGAGTTTTTACTGTAGAGCTTCGCCACGCAGCGATTGTATGTAGCGTCCGCATCGGCCATATCGTCAATGCGCTGCTGGAACGGCGCGACCTCGTACGCAATCGCCTCCGCATCCGTCAAGATGCCCAAGTCGCGATAGCGTGCGCGTCGATTGAGAACCGCCTGCGGGACCTCGTGCGGATCGGTTTGTTCCAACAGCTTTGCCGCGCGCTCGCGCGTGGACACACCCGGGTCTGCAAGCATGGGGTTTGCCGCCACGCCCGCCACGGCGTTGTCGTTGAGGGCACGGAAGAGTTCGGTCACAAACCAGATTTGGTACTCACGCGGATAGTCGCTCCAGGTGCCGCCGAGCACGATGAGCTCGATCTTATCGGTCGCGTGCCCCATCTGCGTGAGCGCCGTCAAACGGGCACTCACCTGCAGGTACGGGTCAAAGCAGTTTTGCTCCGCACGAGCGCACGCGGGCTCGGCATGCAGATAACTCTTGGGCATGCGCAAGTCGTTAGGGCAAAACAGGCAATCGCCCGAGCACGGCCACGGCTTAGTAATGACAGTGATGGTCGCCACGCCCGAAGCCGTGCGGCGCGGCTTCATGCGCAGCACCTGCAGCAGGCGCTGCTCGAGCTCGGGCGTAACATTCCACGCGGACCATCGCTCGTTGTCCTCACGTTTAACCCGCTGGTAAAACGGCAACAGACGGCGTTTCGCGAGCATGCGCTTGTCCGCGCTCTCACGGCGCGCCTCGGCGTGTATCAGTTTGACGAGCGCCTTGTCGTCCACGGTCTCACCGCGACGCAGGGCCTCGAGTATGTTCAAGATAATCTGTTCCATGCCCCCATTGTAAAGGCAAAGGCGCCGAAGCCGACCACGGCCCCGGCGCCTCCATCAAAGAGCATGCCTATGCATCTATGTTTGCGGACTCAGCCCACCGTCGTCATTCCGGATCGAACGACATATCACCCGAACCGACCTCAAAACGATACGTGGCAGACTTATCACCGTTGTCGAACTCATGGTTCAAGATGGTCTCACCATCGTAGCCAAGCGGAAGGAAATCGCTCTCAAAATCGCCGCTGCCCACGGTGAGGCTCGCCTTGAAGCCCGTAGAATTCGGGACCTTTATCTCCACATCGCCCGAGTCCACGGTAACATCCATCGAATTCGCAGGGGCCTGATACAATTCAAACGTCGCATCGCCCGAACCGACCTCGGCATTCAAGGTGTCGGTTACGGTGCCTCTAAACTCGACGTCTCCCGAATCCATCGTCAAATCGAGATCGTGGCACGCAATGCCCGTGACTGTCAGGTCTCCCGACCCCACGTTCGCTGTAATGCCCACCAGGTTATCGGCAACCTCGCGCGGCAGCTCAACGGTGACCGTGCGGTCGATTGCGCGTTCGTCATCGCAATCGACCTGGCTGATCTTGAGCGTAGAGCCCTTGACCTCGGCCAGATTCTGGGTTGCCGCATCGAAGGCAACTGTTCCCTTTGCCACACGACCGTTTTCGATGACGCGTACCTGCCCGCCGGAGACGTGCTTGACCTCGACCGTGCCTGACGTCATGTCCAAGTCAAGCGACTGGAATGAGTCAGCATCAAAGGTCTCACTCGAAAGCTGTTGAGGCCGGACGGAGTAGTTACCGTCATCCGAGAGATCAACCTCGTCAACCTCATCGCCCAGACCAGACAAGACGGATGTAAGATCGCTAAGGCCCAACGGTCCATCAAAATGAATCAAAGTCCGTGAAATGCCAAAGACAAGCCCGATGATAAGCACAAACGCTCCGATACCGACACCCAGGCGCACCCTGGATTCATGCGAAAGCTTCATCGTTCATCACCTTCTTTGGCGCTCGACTCAGCGCTGGTTGAGACGTCTGCCGCGTCATGATCCATTATCGGAGCGCCATTGTTCGCCCCTGTCGCTTCGTCCAGCACAGCGGAAGTGAGCACTTGGGTATCGGTCGCCGCAGGCACGCCAGCCGCCATCGGTGCTGGACCAACCTGGATATCCCCGCGCGCCCAATCGCCATCAAGAGCACGTGCCACCCAGTGGTAAATGGGAATCGTAAAGAAGATCAGTGCGGCAAAGGGTCCGGTCCCAAACGGAAACATCAGCAAAAAGAACAGCAGCCAGCACACGGCCCAATACGGGAACGACTGGAACGGACCCTTTACCGGAGTCGGGCTGGCCGCACCGACGCTCGTCACTTGCGCCGTCGCCGCATTGGCGGCTTGCGCACTCCAGCTTGCCGCCTGCGCCGCCTTGGCCGCAGCATCACTCGCCTGTGTTGCCGCCTCGGTAGCGCGTGCGGCCGCCTCATGGGTACGCGCGCGCTCCGCCGCCTCCGCCTCGCGCTGACGGGCGCGGTCCTCGTTCTCAAACTCGATATCGTCCTCGATCTCGTCGCTCGGATTGAGTAGCTCGTCCAGGCTCACGCCATAGAGCTTGGCGAGCGAGATGAGATTCTCGGTATCGGGAGAACTCTCCGCGCGCTCCCATTTGCTGACCGCTTGACGCGAAAGACCCAGCTTTCGCGCCAGCCCTTCTTGGCTAAAGCCTTTGCTGCGGCGAAGATCGGCGAGCCGCTGCGCAGTTTCAACGTTCATAGTTCCTCCTATGCTTTTGCCAGCCGTGCCGCCGGACCATTTTTGTTTTTGAGGCGCCTTGCACAGTTAAAAATCTATCCGCCACCGCCAAAAGCACGCCACCTATTCTAGTGAGATTTTTGACAACCGGCGGTTGCGGGGGCATATGAGCTGCGAAAATGTGTCCAAACAAAGCAATGACGCCCACCTGGTTGTCCCTGTTGCAACGCAAACGGTAGTATGGTCATGCAGTTTATTCCGCGCCTGTCAACGGGAGGAGCTCCACGCCGTGAACCGCGATTTCGCCTCGTCGCTCATCCAGCTCAACAACACGTTCTATCGCGAGCACGCCGCTTCCTTTTCCGACACGCGCCGAGCCCCGTGGCCCGGCTGGGTGCGCACCATGGACATCGCACTTGAGAAGATCGGCACGACCAACAGCGAGCAACCCATCCGCGTCTTCGACCTCGCCTGTGGCAATATGCGATTCGAAAACTTCGCCCTCGGCCGCCTGAGTTCTTCTGCCCACGCCGACTGCTCTCTCGAGTTCTACGGCATCGACTCATGCCAAGACTTAGCCATCGATGAGGGCGGATACGCTCGACGCATCCCCAATCTGCATTTTCAAGAACTCGACGTGCTTGGCACGCCGATGAAGCTCAACCCCGCCGATATGCCCGATGTGGTCTTCGATGCCCCGCTTGCCGACATTTCGGTCTGCTTTGGCTTTATGCATCACGTGCCGTCGTGCGAATACCGCGTGCGCGTGCTCGATGCCTTGGTGCGCCAAACGCGCCCGGGCGGCATCATCGCCATCAGCTTCTGGGAATTCATGAACGATGAGCGCATGGCGCGCAAGGCTGTTCGAGCCGAAGCCCGCGCCGAGCTCACGCCGCCATTCGAAGGGTATAATCCTTCGCAGTTCGAACCGGGCGACCACCTCATCGGCTGGCAAAACGACCATCGCGCCTATCGGTACTGCCACCACTTTGACGACCAGCAAATTACCGACCTGGTAACGGGAGTGAACGCCTTGAGCGGAGGTGGAAGCGTCCCCGTGCGCGAGCTGACGCGCTTCCACGCCGACGGACACAGCGGCGAGCTCAATCGTTATGTCATCTTGCAAAGAGCCTGATGGCCTGGCAGCATTCACCTAACAGCATTCGCGCATGGGCGTCAGTTTACGCAGGCGCTCGAGGTGGAGAAACTCCTTTCGCCCGTTGGGGTCTCCGGATTCCCCAACAAGACAGTCCGAAAAACGGTCGAGCTCGTCTTTTGAGAAGAGAGGCGAAAGCCCCTGTAGGCTCCGCTCCGTGCCCTCAATCACATCGATAAAAGACTCTCCCTCGCAGCCAAGGGTAGCCACACAGGCATTATCGATCATCCACGGGCGTTCATTCGCCATCGAGAATGGATCAACGTAGACGACTATCTCAAAGATGCGCTCGAAGGGAATCTGCGGATAACGCGTTGCGAACGCAGAGGCGTGGCGCGCGCACTGCCGAACGTCCCCGTTGCGATTCCGCGAGCTCTTATTTCTATCAACAAGATCTTTTGTCCCCGCATAGGAGAGCACGTTTCCGTTCGCATCGACCGCAACATGGGCGTAGCAAGACTTGACCTCAAGGATGTAGACCGCATGCTCGGTTAGCACCGCGCAATCAATCTGGCTGAAAAGCGGTCTTAACGTCCCTCGCGTTCGCAGATAGCCAAAGCGCGATCCAGACCAACTCCCCGACGACCCTTGCTGCAGCTCATCGGCACTGCCGTTTCCAATATACAGATTCGGACACACGCGAGCCCCTCGCAGCGCCCCCTCGGCATGCACCCGCTCATCCAAGGTGCTGTACACGAACCACTCGGCCTGCAGGCCGCGGCCCACCCTGTTCTTTCCCTTTGCAGCCTTGAGCCGATATTGACCCTCCTCACCATACCGCGACATCAGGCGATAGGGTTCAAGCGGGTCGATCTCCCCGCGCTCAAGCGGCTTGCCCGTCAGCTGGAACCAAGAGCTCGTGTAGTAGCGTGAGAACGCAAACTGCTCCGCCGCACTCAATTGACGCTTCGCCTTATCCCAAGCGACCAAAACTTCCTGATTGTCCTCGTTGATACGCCTGATTCTCCACGCATACCAATGCTTCAAGAGAGAAAAACGCGTTTTGAAATGCTTCGCTGCGATCCGATTACGGCGAGAGAGGATAGGGCTTGCCGCCCCACTTGCCGCAGATGCGTTCTTTGAGATCTCCGCCCGACGCTCATCATAATCACCGGGAGCAATAACCATCCCGCAATGCGGGCAAACCGTACGCCAGCCGGAAAGCATCGCCGTCGAGAGCACGAAGGCTCCCAGACAATGCGGGCAAACCACAGACGGGTCCGGTCGATTGAGAGACTGCGGACCGATAGCGGCGACATTTTGCGGCAAAGGCCGCGCGCGGTGATTCTGTTTCTTCGTTTTCTTTCCCATAGCCCCACCAAACGCTGGAACGTGACGGTACTCTAATCTGGTAAAAACGATATCCCCTCGTGCGGACACGATTTGGACGCATCTATTGGAGACCCATGGGAAGCTTGCACGTCAGAACCCCCAAGAACTTTGTGCTAGAGGAGCGTCTGGAGCGCTATGCCGACGCAATCGAGACGAGCCCCGAAGGCTATGCCGGCCATTGGCGCGAGGCGTGCACCGCCGTCGGCCACAAGCCCTTTGCCCGTCTTCACCTCGACCTTGGCTGCGGCAAAGGAACATACCTGGTAGAGCGCGCCAAAGTTGAACCCGACACCCTCTTTATCGGCGCCGATCAAGAACCCATCTGCATCGCCTATGCCGCACAACGTGTTGTTGAAGCAGGCATCGCGAACGCAGTCCTGACCCCGCGCAAAGCGGGCTCGCTCGCGCGCATTTTTGCCACCGGCGAGCTCGATGCCATCACGCTCAACTTCCCCACTCCGTGCCCTAAAGCGCGCCATGCCAGGCAGCGGCTCGTCTACGTCGATACACTCGCGAGTTTTCGTTCACTCCTCGCCGCAGGCGGAACCGTCACGCTGCGCACCGACAGCAAGCCGCTGCGCGACTATGCCCTAGGTCAATTCGAAGCCGCGGGCTACCAGGCACTTTGGATCAGCGACGACGTGCGCACCGAGCACCCCGAACACCCCATGACCGAATATGAGCAGCGCACGCGCGATATGGGCGCATACGTTTATGGCATCTGCGCCACCCCCGACGCGCTCCCGAGCGAAACCCAACTCGAAGCGGGCCGCGCACAAGAGCAAAGCCTCGCCTGCTATCTGCCGCAAGACCTCGAAAGCCTCAATTACGTGCCCCTCGGCATGGAAGAGGCCGTTGAGAACTTCAAAAACCGCATGCGCAAAGGCAAAGACCGCCTCCCGCAGGGCTAACGGATCTTAGCCCGCATCAAATAATCCGCGTTTCCGTCGCCCCCACGCCAGCCGATAAGGACTTTTTCCATGTTGGGGCCTAGCGTCGCATGTCTCGGCCATAATAGTTGGCGGACAAATTCGAGAGAAAGCAGCGCGCATGGCTCAAAATGCAGCAAACAACAACCAGGACGCCGTGACCGTCACAGGCGCGGGCGCAGCCAGCTCGTTCTCGGGCGGCACAGGCACCGAAGCCGCCTTTGGCTCGCTCGGCGCCCTTTCTCCTTGCTGGTGGGAACCGGAAGACGGCTCCGAACCCGAACCCTGGCTCAAAGCAGACCAAGCCTTCGAGCGTTTCTTGGAATGGACGGGCGACCGCGGAATCGAGCTGTGGGAACATCAGGAAGAGGCCCTTATGGACCTCGCCGCAGGCAACCATGTCATCCTGGGCACGCCCACGGGCTCGGGCAAATCGCTCGTCGCGCTCGGCATGCTCTTCATGGGCATGGCCCAGGGCAAACGTTCGTATTACACCGCGCCCATCAAGGCGCTCGTATCCGAGAAGTTCTTTGACCTCGTGCAGGTGCTCGGCCGCGAAAACGTGGGCATAATCACCGGCGACACGCACATCAACACCTCGGCGCCCGTCATTTGCTGCACAGCCGAGATCCTCGCCAACGACGCTCTGCGCGAAGGCGAGGACGCTGATGTTGGCTGCGTGGCCATGGACGAGTTCCACTTCTTTGCCGACCCCGATCGCGGATGGGCCTGGCAGGTGCCACTGCTCACGCTCCCCCATGCCCAGTTCATGCTGATGAGCGCCACGCTCGGCGACGTCTCGGCCATCGCGGCCTCCCTGCGCGAGCACACCGATAGCGACGTCGACCTGGTGGTCGACGCTCCGCGCCCCGTGCCGCTGTCCTACGAGTACGTGAAAACGCCGCTCGAGGGAACCGTCGAGCTCGCCATGCGCAACAACGAGGCGCCGCTCTACATCGTGCACTTTAGCCAAGACGCGGCGCTTTCCACCGCACAGTCGCTCGCAAACTTTGGCATTGCCACCAAAGAACAGCGCGATCAAATTAAAGAGATGGCACGCGGCACGCGCTTCACCACCGCCTTTGGCAAAATCCTCAAGCGTCTGTTGAGCTGCGGCGTGGGCGTGCACCACGCCGGCATGCTGCCGCGCTATCGCCTACTTGTCGAGAAGCTCGCGCAGCAGGGTTTGCTGCCCGTCATCTGCGGCACCGACACGCTGGGCGTGGGCATCAACGTGCCCATCCACACCGTAGTGCTCACCGCACTCACCAAGTTCGACGGCTACAAGATGCGCCGCCTGCGCGCACGCGAGTTCCATCAGATCGCCGGCCGCGCCGGACGCTCGGGCTTCGATACCGAGGGTATGGTCATCGCCGAGGCCCCCGAGCACGAGATCGAGAATGCCAAGCTTCTCCTCAAGGCCGGTGACGACCCTAAGAAACTGCGCAAAATCAAAAAGAAGAAGCCACCCGAGGGCTTTGTGACCTGGAATGAGCAGACCTTCCAACGCCTCATCGAAACGCAGCCCGAAACGCTCAAGCCACGCCTGCGCATCACGCACTCCATGGTGCTCTCCATGGTCGAGCAGGGCGGCGACGCACGCGCCCGCGTAAGCGAGCTCATCGCCAAAAGCCTGCAAACCGACGAGGAAAAACTCAAGCTCAACGTCCGTGCCGACGAGATCTTCGCCACGCTGATCGACTCCGGCGTCGTCGTGCGCACCGAGGTGCCGCCCGCGCCGGACGCCCCCGCAGACGCCGAGCCCGAAGTGGATTACGCCCTCACGGTCGACCTTCCCGAGGACTTCGCCCTCGACCAACCGCTCTCGCCGTTCCTGCTCGCCGCGCTCGAACTGCTCGACCCGGAAAGCGATACCTACACCTTCGACCTTATCTCGATGGTCGAGGCCACGCTCGAAGATCCCAAGCAGGTGCTGCGCGCCCAGGAACGCGCTGCACGCTCGCGCGCCATGGCCGAGATGAAGGCAGACGGCATCGATTTTGAAGAGCGCAAGGAGCGCCTGCAAGACGTCACCTACCCCAAACCGCTCGAGGACCTGCTCGACACCGCCTTTGCCACCTATTGCGCCGAGGTACCCTGGGCAAACGACTACGAGCTCAGCCCCAAAAGCGTCTTGCGCGACATGCTGGAGGGCGCCAACGACTTTAAGGGCTATATCCAAAAGCTCAACATCGCGCGCTCGGAAGGCATCTTGCTGCGCTATCTGGCCGAGGCATTCCGCTCGCTCGACCGCACGGTGCCCGTGGCAAAGCGCAACGAGCAGCTGGAAGATATCATCTCCTGGCTGGGCTTTATGGTGCGTTCCGTCGACTCCAGCCTGGTGGACGAGTGGGAGGCGGCAGGCGATCCTGCGGCGCTCGACGTGGCACCGCCCTCGGCGGCGGGCCAGGTGGTTGCCGACCGCCGCGGCGTCACCCTGCTGGTGCGCAACGCCTTGATCCGCCGCGTGACGCTCGCCGCTCGCGACCGCTATGACCAACTGGGTGAACTCGATGCCGACTTTGGCATGACGGCAACACGCTGGGAGCGCGCGCTCGACGCCTACCACGAGCAGCACGAAGAGATCCTCACCGATGCCGACGCCCGCTCCTCCGCGATGTTATCCATCGACGAGACCGACGAGCAAACCGCGCACGCATGGCATGTCCACCAGATCTTTGCCGACGAAGATGGCGACCATGACTTTGGCATCATGGCCGACCTCGACCTCGACGCCACGCAAGAGGAAGGCGAAGCCGTCTTCAAAAACTACCGCGTGGGCTTTATCGAGGACCTGCTGGAGTAACCCCTTCACCCTCCCCGATGTGACAGCAAAACGACAGGTTTATTCTGTCACATTTTCACATGGCATCCATACATGTGTAGGAAGGGTGAATATGTGACAGAATAAACCTGTCGACACTTTGTCACAGGACTGGATGGCACCCCTCTTGTTTAGCGGTGGCCGCAGTAGGCGTCGCGGGCGATGTTGACCAAGTCCTGCTTGGACACGGCGCGCGGGTTGGACGGTGTGCAGCGGTCGTGCTGAGCCGCCTCGGCGATGCCGGAAAGCTCGGCCTCGAATGCCGCGGGCTCAAACTGCGGCAGGTCGGATAGGGCGCTCTCGACGCCCAGGCACTCGCGCAGCTCAATCACGCGGGCCAGCAGCTCGTCGGCGTCTGCCAATCCCAAATCGTGAGCCAGTCGATCATACGGCTCGCGATACTTGGACTCGCTCATATGGAAGCGCATCACATAGGGCAGCAAGATGGCATTCAGGCGGCCATGGGCCACGTGGAAGCGTCCGCCCAGGGCATGCGCCAGCGAGTGATTGATGCCCAGACCGGCGTTGGTGAATGCGATACCCGCAGAGCAGGATGCCTCGATCATGCGCGTACGGCTGCGCATGGCCAGACCGTCGCGATAAACCACCGGCAAGTCCTCGAAGACGATGGAAGCGGCCTTCACGGCAAGCGCGTCGGTAAACGGCGTGGCAGCGTTGGAAACATAGGCCTCGATGGCGTGCGTCAACACGTCAAGACCAGTATCGGCCGTGATCTTTGCCGGCACGGTCTTGGTGAAGTCGGCCTCGAGCAGGGCGCCGTCGGGGGCCAGGAAGTCGTCGATCAGCACAACCTTGTTCTCACCACGCGTGATGACGGCAAAGTTGGTAACCTCCGAGCCCGTGCCCGCCGTGGTGGGAATGGCAGTGAAATACGGCTTGTCCATTCCATGCTCGTGGGCGAAGTACAAAATAGCCTTGGTAGCATCGATGCACGAGCCGCCGCCAAAGGCGATGACCATATCCGGCTTGACGCGCTCGACCACAGCGACGCCCGCGTCGACGAGCTCCTGGCTCGGATCGGGCTTGACGTCGGAATAGGTCTGATAGCGTGCACCCGCAGGCAGGTGCTGAGCCATCTTAGCGACCATGCCCGAGGACTCCAAAAAGCCGTCGGTGATGATCAGCACGTTGCGATAGGTTAGGCCCTCAAGATGATTGATGGCCTGCGACCCGAAAAACAATTCGGTCGTGAGCTTAAAGCCCTGCATGAGAGCCCCTTTCGATTGTTACGAGAAAGTCGTCGCGGCGTTAGCGCTTAACGGGCAAGAGCACCTCGGCGACAAAAAGATCTTGGTTATAGGTAGTCCAGTAGTCGGTCACGAAGCGCTCGAACACGCCGTCGGCCGGCTTAAAACCGTTTGCGCGCGCATAATCGCGCACGCGACGATGGGCCTCGCCGATATTCTCGAACGGACCCGTATGGTACGTGGAAAGATACATGCCGCTCTCCACCGTCATGCGATTCTCCTCGGTGATGGGACGCAACGCATGCTGCACGACCGTGACCTCGGACTGCTCTTGAGCATGCTCGGGCTCGCAGCACGCATCGAAATTGCTGTGGTGCAAGATCACGGGACCGGTGATCACGTTGTCATGTTCCTCGACAAAAGAGGTGAAATCGAGGTTGATAATCGCATCGGCATAGTTGCCCCAGAAGTGATAGGGCATGGCCAAGAACTCCTGGGCAGAGAAGTACTTAAGGCTCACGTCCTTGGGCTTGACCGAAAGAACGAAATTGGCCTCGTCGATAAGCCCCATCCAATCCTGAATGGTATGGCGGCACTCCTCGAGGCGCGTCATCTCGCGCGTACACGCATCGGCATGGGCGCCGAACATCTCCTTGATCTTGTCGAAACTCTTGGTCTCGAACAGCTCGGAAACCTCGTCGAGCGAAAAGCCCATCATCTTGAGATAGTTGATGATGGGGATGCGCAGAATCGTCTCGAGCGAATAATAACGATATTTATTATCCCCTATGCGATCGGGCTGGAGCAGATTGAGCTTGTCGTAATGGCGCAGCGTGCGAGACGTGATGCCGCACAGCTGGCTTGCCTCGCCGATACCCAAAAGCTGACCGTTGTGCAGCTCGTCGTCGTTCACATGAGCCATCGTTACGCCTCCAGAACACGTTGAATGAGTACGGCATTCACATAGGTATCCAAAACAGGATTCACATGATCGCCCAACTGGCGCAGCAGCCCGTCGCGCAGGCACCTGAGCGTAGACAGCGAATAGCTCTGGATCTCACAGACATAATAACCAATCGAAGAGATGAGTTTTGGCCGCGTTATCGATCCCCTCACATGCTGCGCCGTCGCGGGAAGTTCGCTCTCGGCGATGTCGAGCATGCGGCGCAATGTGTCCTCAATCTCGTCGAGCACGCAGCGCTTGACCGGCGAAGGAGCCTCCAGGCGCCCCGACCAATCGCGCGCAAAAGCCACGGGATCGGTCGCCTCCATCATGCGCGCGTACTTCTCGCGAATCACGTTGCGGCCAGCTGCGTCGGCAGCCACCACGTCATCACGCACGGCCATAATGGACTCGCGAGGAAAACTCAGGTACTGGGCAACGCGATGGACAAAGAACCCCACTGCATCATCTTGGCAGGCAGCGCGCCCGCTCATGCCCTGAACGGCATCGAAGTGCACCCATTCAAGCTGTACGAGCTCGCGCAATGCGGAGATTTCCGCCCGAGCAAGGCCCTTGTTCTCAAGCAGCTCCTCGACCGCCGGCATGTTGAAAAACGCCGACATGCCCTGTCGAAGTGCGGAGCACGTTGTCCTGCAGTCCCCCAATGCCAACCCCCTATCGGTATCCGCCAGCCGCAAGCGGGCAGGCGGCAAGATACGGATCTCTCAACGAACCTTGGATGTCCAAGGCCACATCGAGCAAAAAATCGCTGCCGCACGACGTCCAACCGGTCAAGCGGCCCGCCGCGCCGACTGCCTGGCAAAGCGCCTCGAGATCGTCTTGATCCACCCGCTCAACCGGCGCCGCGGCGATAGAGCCCACTGCCTCGACCACCGGCGCAGGCGCGCATGCACGCTCGGCAAGCGAGCGGTACGCCCACTTGTAGTACGGCATGTACGTATGCGCAAGCAGGTGAAACGCCGCCATGGTGCTCGTTAAAAACTCACAGCGTGCCGCGCTCGCGGCAACGGCATCGTTGCGCATAAGACAGCGCGGCAGGTTGTACTGACCTGCCTGCGCCATAGAGGCGCAGTGCGCTGCGAACTTTTTGCGCATGACCTCGTCTGGATAAAATCCCTGGTACACCGCGCGCATAACGGAGAACTCGCCACTCGGATCAGCAAAAACCTCGCCGGAGGTAACCTGAGCGAGAAGCTGCTCGGGAATGGCGAGCCACTCCTTTGCGCACTGCGGCGCACGGGAAAGACCGGTGTTACGAAGATAGAACGCCTGCGTCTCAAAGACGCCCACGCGCTTGCCCGCCATCTGCGTCTGCTGGCGCGTGAAACCCTTAAAACTCGCAGGCAAAAGGTCGTAGCGGCGCTGAAGCTCCGACCCCCACTCCTCGTATACATCGGTAGGAAGCCACACGCAGAAGCCGGGACCAAAGTCGTGATCGCGCGAAATCTCGTCGTCGAATCCTAGGCATTCCGACCCCTCTCCAACGAGACCCAGCGCGGCGCGGTAACGGACGTCGCTCGGCAACCCTTCGAACAGGGAGGGAGCATAGAGCTCGCAATACGAACGAGATAACTCGAGACCTGTCACAACTTCACCTCGCTTCCGCGTGTTTGGCTACAAGAGAAACTAGATGCCCTTGAAGGCATTCGTGAGCTCGTGAATCATCTTCTGGAGCTCGTCGGCGTCGATGACGTCGTTGGGCTTGGCGCCAGCAAGCGCGTCGGGAGACACGTCGGTGCAGTTGCAGCCCACCGAATAGCTGATGCCGGAAACCGGATTGGGCTTCGAGTCGCAGCAGCCCGTAGCGGACACGGCATCGCAGCAACCGGCAACCGGCGCGGCCTCGGTGTGATGCGCGGCAAGGTCAGGATGCCACTTGGCGAACAGCTCGTCGTGAGCCACGACCTCGTCGGGCTCGATCAGGCCGTTGACCACGCGCTTCACGTTGATGAGATGCTGCGGGCCCACGTTTTCGGAAACGGAACTGCCGCCCCAGGTGCCGCAGCCCAGCGTGAGCGCAACATCGAGACCGGTGATAACGCCCGTGCCGCCCTGGGATCCGCCGGTGTTCACCAGGATGCGGGAAGCCGGCTTGACGGAGAACTTGCGCACCATGTCCTTATCGGTGGTGTGGAGGCTCATGGTATGGCCGATGCCGTTTTGCAGCAGCTCGATGGAGAGCTCGCAGGCCTCTTCCCAGTTGGAGACGGTATAGAAACCAAGAACGGTGGTGAGCTTCTCGTAGGACAGCGGCCAGGCATCGCCCACGCCGTGCTGCTCGCCGATAAGCACGCGAGTACCCTCGGGAATCGTGATGCCGGCTGCCTGCGCAATCGACTGCGGGCTGTGGCCCACGAACTTGGGGCTCATGGAATGACCGTTGCGGAAGAGCAGGGCGCAAACCTTCTTGCACTCCTCCTCGGTCATGAAATAGCCACCCTGAGCGCGGAACTCAGCGATCACAGCATCGCGATTGCAGGTCTCGCAGATGATGCTCTGCTCGGAAGCGCAGATGGTGCCGTAGTCAAACGTCTTGGAGGCAAGGATGCGACGCACGGCATCGTGCACGTTGGCGCTGCGCTCGATGTAGGCAGGCGAGTTGCCGGCGCCCACGCCCAGCGCGGGCTTACCGGAGCTATAGGCGGCCTTGACCATGCCGGGACCGCCGGTAGCGATGATCATGGCAACCTCGGGAGCGTGCATGAGCTCGTTGGTGGCAGCCATGGAGGAAAGCGTGATGCCCTGGATAACGTTCTCGGGGGCACCGGCCTCGACGGCGGCCTGGTTCATGAGCTGGATGGCCATGCCCGTGCACTTGGCGGCAGCGGGGTGCGGCGAGAAGACGATGGCATTGCGCGCCTTGAGGGCGATCATCGCCTTGTAGATGACCGTGGAGGTGGGGTTGGTGGAGGGGACGATGCCCATCAGCAAGCCAACCGGCTCGGCGATGGAGATGACCTGATTCTTCTCGTCGGCATCAATAACACCGATGGTCTTCTTATCGCGGATCTCCTCGTAGAGCAGGGCGCTGGCGATATGGTTCTTGTACACCTTGTCGCAAACCTTGCCAAAGCCCGTCTCCTCGACGGCCATGCTGGCGAGCACCTGAGCGTTTTCCTCAGCGACCTTCACCATGTTGCGAAGGATGCGATCGATCTGCTCCTCGTCGTAATGAGCAAGCTGGTTCGCGGCGATCTTACCCTTGCGGGCGAGGTCGCGGACCGCCTGGATGCTCTGAAGATCGAAATCGTAGTCCTGCATGAGACTCCTTTCGAATCAATCGGATAGAACGGCTCGTGCGAGCGCGCGATTACGCGGCACCGCCGGGCAGGATGGACTCGACGGAGCCGTCGGGGCGCGGGATGACGTGCACGGAGATGAGCTCGCCCACGCGCTGGGCGGCAGCCGCGCCGGCGTCGGTGGCGGCCTTCACGGCACCCACGTCGCCGCGGACGAAGACGGTCACGAGGCCGCCTCCGACGCGCTCCTTGCCCACGAGGGTGACGTTTGCGGCCTTGACCATGGCGTCGGCGGCCTCGACGGAGCCGATCAGTCCACGGGTCTCGATCATGCCGAGGGCCTGGGTAGCGTTAGACATGGTTCCTCCTTAAAGGTGCAGGCGCTGTACCTGCAGGTGATGTTGGGAAGCCGTGAATAGCCGGCGTGCCCGCCCAGACGCTTATGGCGGCAGGCGCGCAGGCATTCGCGGCGAGGGGAAGTGACAACAAGTGGCACGATGTATGCCGAGTGTCCCGGTCGGGGCCGCCGACACGCGAGGACGGCCCCGATCAGGTGGTTAGCCTTTTGCGGGCGCGATTACGCGGCGCCGCCGGGCAGGATGGACTCGACGGAGCCGTCGGGGCGCGGGATGACGTGCACGGAGATGAGCTCGCCCACGCGCTGGGCGGCAGCCGCGCCGGCGTCGGTGGCGGCCTTCACGGCGCCCACGTCGCCGCGGACGAAGACGGTCACGAGGCCGCCGCCGATCTCCTCTTTACCCACGAGGGTGACGTTTGCGGCCTTGACCATGGCGTCGGCAGCCTCGACGGAGCCGATCAGTCCACGGGTCTCGATCATGCCGAGGGCCTGGGTGATGTTAGCCATTCTTGTTACCTCCTGAGTGGTCTCCTTGGGCGCGGGCGCGCTTGCGGATTTGGTAGCGGGAGCTTCCTTTGCAGAAGCCTCGACCTTGACGGGCGCGGGATGCTCTTCGACCTCGCGCTGCGCCTTGGTCTCGTTCTCGTTGAGTGCAGGTGCCGCAGCTTCCGATTTGGACTTTGCGGACACCGTCTTTGCGGACGCCTTCTTCGCAGCGGTTGTCTTTGCCGCCGCAGGCTTGGCCGCGGTCTCCTTCTTGGGGGCCGCCGCGGTCTTTGCGGACGCCTCCTTCGGAGCGGCTGCCGGCGCAGATGCGGGCTCCTTCTTTGCGGCGGGAGCCTTTGCGGGAGCTTCAGTCACCTCAGGAGCTGCCTTCTTGACGTTCTCCTGGAGCTTCTTGCTCCCACCGGTGCCGGATCCACGCGTTGCCATGGCTTACTTAGGCCTTGGCGCCGGGCAGGATGGACTCGACGGAGCCGTCGGGGCGCGGGATGACGTGCACGGAGATGAGCTCGCCCACGCGCTGGGCGGCAGCCGCGCCGGCGTCGGTGGCGGCCTTCACGGCACCCACGTCGCCGCGGACGAAGACGGTCACGAGGCCGCCTCCGACGCGCTCCTTGCCCACGAGGGTGACGTTTGCGGCCTTGACCATGGCGTCGGCGGCCTCGACGGAGCCGATCAGTCCACGGGTCTCGATCATGCCGAGGGCCTGGGTAGCGTTAGACATTTTTGTTACCTCCTATTTCGTAGGGATCTACTTGATGATCTCTACAACAGAACCGTTTTTAATACCGAAGGCATTTGCCTCTTCGGTGTCGATATGACAATCGAGGGCGCTCGTGTTGTTGGCGCGCACGACCACGTTGTCAAGACGTCCGCCGCGCTCGCCGCCAAAGGCGATCGACACGACCTGGCCGTCATGAAGCCCGCGCTGGGCCGCCTCATCACGCGTCATATGGATGTGACGCGCAGCAACGATGACGCCCTGGGACAGGGCAACGGTGCCATGGGGGCCGGCGAGTGTTACGCCCGGCGTGCCCTCGAGCTTGCCGCTCATGCGCACACAAGCGGGAACGCCTAGCTTGAACGTATCGCCGCGCAGCACCTCAACCTGAGTGGACGGGCGCACGGGACCAAGCACGCGCACGCGCTCGATAACGCCCTTGGGGCCCACGAGCATCACCGTCTCCTTGGCGGCAAACTGCCCGGGCTGGGAGAGTTCCTTGATGGGAGTGAGCTCGTAGCCGGCTCCAAACAGAGCCTCCAGGTCCTCCTGGGACAGATGGACATGACGACCGGACACGCCGACGCTCACCGTCAACGGGGCCGTATGTCCAAGAAGGTCCTCGATCTGCTGCTCGCTCCAAATGCCGGAGTCAAGGGCACCGCGAATAAGGCGCTCGATCTCCTCGGCGCTCATAGCCGCCTCGTGCTCCTCATGATGCTCGGGCTCATGCACTGCGGGAGCCTCGTGCTGCTCGGGAACAGGCGCTGCCGGCTTGTGCTGCGTCGCTGCGGGCGCGGCGCCAAAGACCAGCTCGACGCCCAGCTCGGCAGCCTCGTCTTTGGCCTGCGGGGTCACGATGGTGTTGTCATCGACCGCAAGCACGCCGCCGTTCTTGGCCGCTGCCTTCACGTCTGCCGCACTGATCAGTCGCTTCATCTCTTCCTCCTTTCCTACAGATTCACGTCTTCGTCGATAATTCCTACGATGGCCGCATCTACGGGCGCATTCTTACCAAAGGTCTCGCGCATGAAGCGGTAGGCGGCCGAGCCCGTGGCAACAAGCACACGGTCGCCGGTGCCTGCGCTGATGGTGTCGACGCACACCAGGCGACGTCCGGATTCCGGACCGTCGATGACCTCGACGCGCATCAACTTCATGCCGTCGAGCTCCTCGTACTTACGGGTCGCCCAGATGGAATCGATGAGCTTACAGATAAGCATTGGCGCCGTCCCCTCCTTCCTTGATGCGTTCCAAACACTCCATGACCTCCGCCGTGTCTCCGGCGATGGCCAGAAGAATCATGTTTTGCGGGCAGCTCCCGCGAATATCCGTGACCTCGACGCCCGCCGTCTTCTCGGCGATGTCGCTCGCAACCACCATGTCGATGAGCTTTCCCTGCACAAGGCCCACAGCCGCGGGCAGGTACTCCTCGCTCCAACGACGGCCCGAGCGCTGGCGCAAGATCGCCATCGTGCCGGGCGCCGGCGCCTTGATGACCTTGATATCAAGCATCGAGGTCACCCTCGACAGCGGCCTGGCAGCCCAAGGCGATGCCCAGGGGCGTTACGAACATGGGATGGTTGGGCTTGTGCACCGGGATGCCCAGCGCCTTCTCAACCGGAGCCTCGATGCCCGTAAGCTCGGCCGTGCCGCCCACCAAAACGATCTCGGGCACGTCGTAGCCGTCGATGGCGCGCGCGATGATGCTTGCTACCTTGTCGATCGTGGGCTTGACGACAGGGAAGATCTCGCGGTGATGGGCGGGGTCGCGCTTGTAGAGCTCGGCCTCGTCAAAGCTCATGCCGCGAGCGCCGGCCAGCACGAGCGAGAAGTGCGTACCGCCCGTAGACTCGTCGATGCACTCCACCACGCGGCCGTCCTGGATAACGGAGATGCCGGTGGTGCCGCCGCCGATGTCCACCACGGCGCCGTCACGCGCGCCGATGAGCAGGTTCGCGGCCGTGGGCTCGTCAAAGACGGCGACCACGTCGAGGCCCGCTCCCTCGGCGACGTTTTTGACCACGCCTCCGTCGAGGCCCTCGGTTCCCGGGGGAAGGGCCACGGCGCAGGGCTCGAGCTCGCGCCCAAGCTGCTGCTCAAGCTCCTCTTTGAGCTCGCGTGCGATATCGACCGCACCCATGTAGTCGACGACCATGCCGTCCTTGACCACACTGGCAAAACGATACGCGCAGGCCACGGCTTCGCCCGCGGCGTCAACCACCGCGAGCACGATGAAGGCGGTGCCCACGTCGAGTCCGCAGTACAGGGGCTCGTCGGCGCTCACCGGGCGGGGATTGTCCACGTGGTCGAGCAGATCTTGGAGACGAGCGTTGGCGGCCTCGAAATCAACCATGGCGCACCTCCCCTGCAACCTTTTCCAAACACGTAGCCAGGCACGCGCGGCAGCGAACGACGCTTTGCGCCCACGCGTCCACGCTGGCGTGGCCCTCGGCCGTCATCTCGCTTGCAGCCTGTGCCCAAAAGCGCTGCGTGCGTGCGAGTTCGGCATCGAGCAGCGCCATCTCGTAGTAGAGCGGGTGCACCGCCGCGGAGAGCGGCGGGAGCACGGGCGCCGCCGGCACCTCACCTGCGGCCTCGCATTCGGAAAGGAGACCGCCCAGGTCGGTATGGTTTTGCCACAGGGTTCCCAGCGTGTCGCACACGTGGGCGATATCGTTCTCGATCCCCAGAGCGTTGCGCCCGAGCATGCGCAGACGAGCGCCCAGGACGGCGATGTCGTCGTAAAACGAAGCCAGGGCGTCCTCGGCACGCGCCGCCGCAAGAGCCGGGTCGGCCGTAGCGGCACCCGCAGTGCCGGAAGCAGCTCCGTAGCCCTCGTTAAAATCGATGTGGAAATCGATGAGGAACTGACGCGCACTCGGGGTGAGCTTGGCGTCCTCGGGCAGCGTATAGCTCGAAAAATGCTCTCGGTTGTACGCGCTGCGCAGCTCGTTTTCGGTTACGTAGAACATAGGTGTCTCCTCCTTTCTAGTTATCGGTCACTCATTGGGTGCAACGTTTCGCACCCAGTCCAACAATTCGTTCACGCCCTCGCCGGTTGTTGCCGAAAGGCACAGGGCCGCATCGACACCGGCATCCGCGAGCTTGGCCAGCCCTCGCTCGCGTTCGCCTTCGTCCAGTTGGTCGCACTTGCTAAGCACGCCCAGGCAGGGCTCGTTGAACGCACGGGCAAAACCGCTCGAATAGAGCGTCTCGCCGCTCGCTCCGTCGATCAAAAGGAGCACCCCGGAAGCCTGGTTTTGCGACAACATGATCACGATGCTGTGCATCCAGTGGTTCTCGATATAGCTCCCCGGAACCTCGAAGCTGCGCGTGCGATAGAAGCAATCCTCCCGATGCCGGTGGTCGGAGACCTCCCCTTCCACCAGATCGGAAACCGTCGACTTGCCCGAGCCGGGCAGGCCGATGATCATCAGGCGCTCCCCCATCACGACCTCGTGACCTCGTGGGCACGAAATCCCAGGCCGTCATGAAGAACGCGGACGACCTCCTGCATCGACGTCTCGACGCTTTGCACGTCGCCCAAGATCACCACGGCGCCGGTAAAGCGATCGAGAAACCCGATGCTCACCGGGGCCGCCTTCGCGGCGATATCGGCCGCGATAATAGAGGTCTCCTCCGGCGACAGCGTGAGGATGCCGATCGACTGGCCGTGCGGCACGCCGATGCGGTCGTAGATGTCCGGCGCGGGAGACGCGATGACATGCGCCAACACGACTTCCTTACCATCGACCGACTCTTGGATGATGCGTTGAAGATGCTCCATGCCCCACCCCTAGTGCCGAACGAGGTTGACCTTGAAATCGGCCTCGGAGATCCATCCCTCGATGCGATTCAGGTCGTCCTCCGAAAGCGACGGGTCGCCTTCGATCTCGTAGTCACGGCCGAGTTGCGCGTACTTGCCCACACCCAGCTTGTGGTAGGGCAGCAAGTCAACGCCGTCGAAGTTCTTCTGATAGCGATACGGCGTGAAGAACTCGATCATGGCGTCGATCTCGGCCTTGTCGTCGTTCACCCCGTGGAGCAGCGGCATACGTACGCGCACGTTAAAGCCGTTTTCCAGCAGAGCGCGGATGTTGGCAAGGATCTGCTCGTTGTTCACGCCGGTCCAGTGCTTGTGCTTGACCGGGTCCATCTGTTTGATGTCGAACAGGAACAGGTCCACGTAGCGCGCGATGTCGAGGATCGTCTCGGTCTTGGTGTAGCCGCACGTCTCGATGGCCGTGTGGTAGCCGCGGTCCTTGCAGGCCGCGAGCAGGGCGCGGGCGGCCTCGGGCTGCGCCAAAACCTCGCCGCCGCCCAGGGTCACGCCGCCACCGGACATGCGGTAGAAGTCCGCATCCTGGTCCATAAAGGAGACCAGGTCGCAGATCTTGCAGTCCTCGCCCATGATGGAGAGCGCCTTTTGCAGGCAGGCCTTCTCACAGGCTCCGCAGCCCAAGCACTGCTTGGTGCGGTCCACCACATGCTCGCCACCCGCGAACTGGTGAACCCCTGCGGGGCACGCCTCGACGCACGCCCCGCAGTTCACACAAGCGGTCTGCTTGAACATGACCTCAAAACCACGACGCTGGCTCTCGGGATTGGAGCACCACTTGCAGCGCAGAGGGCATCCCTTGAAGAACGCGATGGAGCGAATGCCCGGGCCGTCGTACATGTTGTACTTCTGCGTATTGAAGATGCGCGCGCGGCGCTCGAGACTCTCTTCCAGCTGCTCGCTCATGTGCGTCCTCCTTTCTGTACGGGTTGCGCCCATTTGGGCTTGAGTGGTTACGTGATTAGAGCTTGGTCAACATCGTGCGGCTGATGATCTCGTCCTGAACGTCCTTGCACAGCTCGACGAAGAACGCGCTGTAGCCGGCGACGCGGACCACGAGGTCGCGATGCTCCTCGGGGTGAGCCTGGGCGTCGAGCAGCGTCTGGTTGTCCAGATAGTTGAACTGCATCTCGCCATTGCCGTACATGCAGGCCGTACGCAGGAGCGTGACCAGGCCGTTTTCGCCCTCGGGGGTATCCAGCAGGCCGGCCATGAGCTTGAAGTTGTGCACCATGCCGATGTTCATGCTGTCGTTGCTCATCTTGGAGACCGACTTGATGATGGCGGTGGGGCCGTTGTGGTCGGCGCCCTGGGTGGGGCTGATGCCGTCGGACAGCGGTGTCCAAGCCTTGCGGCCGTTGGCGGAAGCGCCGGTCATCTGGCCAAACGGGGTGTTGTTGGAGATGGACAGCGTACCGTGGGACAGGCGCGAGTACAGGGTCTTGAACTGGCTGTGGATGTGCTCGGTGAAGTAGACGATGTCGGCCACGAACTGATCGGCGTAGTCGTCGTCATTGCCGTACTTGGGAGCGTCCAGGCAGTCCTGACGCATCCTCTCGTAGCCCACGAAGTCGGCCTTGAGGCCCTCGTTGAGCTCGCACAGCGTGTACTTGTGGTCGTCGAAGACGAGCTTCTTGATGGCGGCCATGGAGTCGGCATAGGTGGCAAGGCCGCTCCACACGACGCCCGGCCCGAAGTTGTACATGGCGCCGCCGGCAGAGACGTCCTTGCCGGACTCCATGCAGCCCTCGAACATGATGGACATCAAGGGCTTAGGAGCCATGTCGCGGTGCACGCGCTGCGAGATCACCGTCATGACGCTCGTCCACTTGGTGATGTAGTAGATAGTGCTCTTGACCGCAGCCTCGAACTCCTCAAAGGTGTGGTACTGGTCGAGGTCGCCCAGGTCGGGGGTAACCTGCTTGCCGTACCACAGGGGCACGCCATGGTTGAGCGTGAGCTCGATGGCGATGGGCCACTGGGTGTAGGAGGTGGAGGTCCACTGATACAGGCGGCCGGACTTCTGCGGCTCGACGCAGCCCATCATGCAGTAGTCGCGTGCGTCCTCGACGGAGACGCCCTTGGCGAGCATCATCTTGATGTGCGTGTCGTCAAAGTGACAGGCGGGGAAGCCCATGCCGGAGCGAACGACGTCCACGATCTTGCGCAGGTACTTCTCGGGGCTCTTGGTGTGAATACGGCAGGCCAGGGAAGGCTGGTAGATCTTGACGTGGCGCACGGCGTCCATCAGCAGGTAGGTGAGGTCGTTGGTGGCGTCGGCGCCGGAACGGGTCACGCCGCCGAGCGTCATGTTGACGAACGGCTGGTAGCCGGCGAAGAACTTGGAAGCGTCCTCGGAGGTAGCCCACATCATCTCGCTCATCTTGATGAGCATGCAGCCGGCGATATCAAAGGCCTGGTAGTCGGTCAGGCGGCCAGCCTCTTTGTCGGCCTTGTAGAAGGGGTACATGTACTGGTCTACACGGCCGATGGACATACCGGTCTGGTTCTCCTCGACCGGCAGCAGGCTCTCGACAACCCATACGGACTGCACGGCCTCCCAGAAGGTGCGCGGCTTGTGAGCGGGCACGTTCTTGAGGTTCTCGCAGATCTGCAGAAGCTCGGCGCGGCGCTTGGGATCGCCGCACTCCTGGGCCTTCTGGCAGGCGAAGTCGGAGAGACGACGGGCGTAGATCATAACGCCCTCGGTGGTGTCGATGACAGACTTGTAGAAATAGATCTTGTCCAGGTCCTCGGGGTTTGCGTAGTCGAGGTGCTTGAGATGCTCGCGGGCCTCGTCCTGAATGTCCTGCATACCCTTCTTCATCAGGATGACGTCATAGCCGGGGTTGGAGTCGCCGCCGCCGTTCACCTGGTGATAGGAGCAGTCAGAGACAAAGGACTCACCGGAAAGCTCCCAGCCGCCGCACTCGCGGTACTGGTCCTCGCAGACCTCATCGAGCGACTTGCCCTCCCAGAACGGGAAAAGCTCCTCGCGCATGTACTTCTTGTCCTCTTCGGAAATGTAGAAGGGGTCCTGAGCGCGCGTGCCGATGGTATCGAGCTCGTCGCGCAGCCAACGCCAGGCGATATCGGGCGAGAAGGCACCGGCGCGCGGAGCACCCGTGGGGTTGCCGACGATAAGCTCGTCATCCTGGATGACCAGCGGGGCGGTCTCGCAGCAATAGCGGAAGCACTTGGCGCGCAGCTCGATCTTGGGCATACCCGGGTTCTTACGGGTGAACTCGGTGACGGCGCGAGCGCGATAGGTGGTGATGGAGGGAACCTGCTTGAGGAAGTTCTGCTTCAGGCGAACGTGGCGATCGGTGGGGCCGTTGGGCACCTCGGTGCACTCGGTGTGGGCAACGGTGCTGTCAAGCGGACGATCGAGCTGGTCGGCGACCTTGCTGAACATCGCGCGGACGTTTGCGCGCTGCTCTTCGCTCATGTCCTTGGTGGCATCGGACAGTTGCTTGGCAAACTCTTGAATATCCATCGGTACTCCTTTTCTTCTAATCGGTCATGTTTTTAAGCAGGCTGGCGAACCATTCGTTGTCCTGCGGGGCAACGTCGGTCGCGGGCTGCTGTTCGGTCATATGTGCGGCGATCTTCCGATCCGGCACCCGGTTGAGACCTGCTTCCTCGAGAAGAGAGAGGTCAGAAGACTCGAGGCTGCAGCCAACCTGGCGCCGGCGGATAAAGTCGCGATAGGTCACGCCCAGATTCGAGGTGGTCGCGCTTTCCCATCCGGTAACGGTGAGGGTCTTGGGCAGCGTGGAATGACAGCCGGTGGCCCCCATGCCGGTGCCCACGTTCACGAGGATGCGTCCCACGGGCTTCTTGAGCACAAACTGGCGAACGACTTCGCCATCGCGCGAGAAGATCGAGAGCGCGTTTCCCGAACCGCTGTTCAAGATCAGCTCGATGCACTTCTCGCAGGCGTCGCGCCAGTTCTCCTCCACGTAGTAGGACAGCACGGGGCCGTACTTGGTACGCGAGAAGTAGCTACGCTCAGAGACATAGGGCTTCTCGACCACGAGCACGCGTGTGGAGGCAGGTACCGAGATATCGGCGCGGCGAGCCAAGTCGCACGCCGATTTGCCGATGAGCTCGCGGTAGGTACGGCCGTCCTCGCGAAAGCACACGTGATACAGGCGCTCGCACTCCTCGTCGGAAAGGAAGTAGCAGCCGCGGTGCTTGAGCTCGGCCTTAAAGGCCTCGTCCACCGCTTGCTCCACCACAACCGACTGCTCGGCGCCGGGCAGCATGCCGTAGCAAAACGACTTGCCGTACACAACCTCCTCGGCACACAGGCCCAGGTCTGCGGTTTGCTCCACAAAGACCGGGTTGTTGCCAATAGAGGCGCAGTACACATCCTTGCCCGTGGTATCGGCCACGTGAATGTGCTCGCACTCGCGGGAATCGATGAGCACGCGGACGGCGGGCTGCGCCGCCAGCCACTCCTCGCCCTCAGGCGCATAGAGCTCCAAAAACGTGAGGGCGTCGAGCGGATAGTGGCACTCGGCGGCAACCTTGCGCACATCCTCGATCACAGCCTCGCAGGTCGTATGCGTACGCTGACGAGCCGAGAAGATGATCGGGCTCTTGGACGCAACGGCGCACACAAGCTGCGAGAGCATCGTGGGGATGCACAGCCAGTCGGGCAGAAGCGAGACGACCGTGCCCTTGGAGATGCCCACCTCCACGGAATGCGTGGTGCTGCGCGAGTAGAGCTCTTGCGTGGGCGTCTGGGCGTACACGTCGTCCAGAAGCTCGGTGAGCACCCACTCGATGAGCGCCTGCTCGTCCTCGGCGTTGCCGTAGTCGCTTTCGGCTACCGCAAGCTGGGCATAGGAAGCGGCGCTGGGCAGCAAGCGCTCGCGCAGAGCCCCCAAAAAACCGTCGACAAGCGTGCCGGGCAGGCCCTCGAGGACTTCCCTCGACTCCTCGGCGTGCTCCAAAAGGATGCGCGCCTCCTGAACGGAGCGAAGATCGGTGTCAACAAGGGACATGGCACACCTCCTTAGTAGGGAAGCAGGTTCTCGAGACGATAGCGGCCGGTGATCTTCTTCAGGTCGGGGTGCGGACGCGGGATGACAACCGAGCTGTAGACCTCGGCGCCCAGGGCCTCAACGGCCTCGACGCCTGCATGGACGGCAGCCTCGACCGCCGAGACGTCACCCTCGACGAGGATGGAGATGTAACCGGATGCGGTGTTCTCGTAACCGACCAGGTTCACGTCGCCGGCCTTGCACATGGCGTCGCCGGCCTCAAGTACCCACACGAGGCCGAAGGTCTCGATGGCACCGAATGCGTTGCCTTTGCTTTCAGACATCAGGACCTCCTAAAAATCCACGTCGTGGACGGAAACGACATCGCCGATGGGCGGAACGGGGCGCTTCATGACGTTTTGCGCCGTGACCTTGCCAATGGCAGCTGCCGCCTCGACGCCCGCCTTGACGGCGGCCTCGCATGCGGCGACGTCGCCCTTGACGATGACGGTGACGAGCGTGGAACCAACGTTCTCGTAGCTCACGAGCTCGCAGTCGCCCGCCTTGAGCATCTTGTCGGCAGCTTCCAGAGCCGGAACCATGCCGAGGGTCTCAATGAGGCCGATGGCCTCTTCGCCGGTATAGCGCATGGGGTAGCTCCTTTCCTATTTGATGTAGGAATTGATGGTGTCGCGCTGCTCTTGGTCAGCGCTGTAGTAGACGCGGACCTCGCCCGCGGCGTCCAAGTCAAAGCGGGACTCGCTGATCAGACCGTTCTTCTCGGCGGTCATCAGAGCCTCCTGCATCTTGGGCTTGGTGAAAGCGGTGAACGAGGAGTACTCGCCCTTGAGGGCCTCCATGACGTCGTCGGC
The DNA here is from genome assembly GCA_934647195.1 of uncultured Collinsella sp. Taxonomy (GTDB): domain Bacteria; phylum Actinomycetota; class Coriobacteriia; order Coriobacteriales; family Coriobacteriaceae; genus Collinsella. Next base: position 161,663 of record CAKUFD010000003.1, on the reverse strand, counting down.
GCAAGCCTCGTCATGGCAGGTAAAGTACTTGAGCATGGCGTAGTTCAAAGGCAGCACGTTACTCACCGTCCTTCTTCAAGAGGTCCATCGGGTTCACGGCGATCAAGAAGATGCCGATGAGGTTGACGATGGCGGCGACCCAGGCGATGGGGGCCAGCGCGTAACCGTCAAAGCCCATGATCAGGCCGAGGATGATCCAGGTGGCCAGCGGAGCGGTGAAGGTGTAGGTGCCGTTGATGGCCATACCCAGGGCCGTGCCGCACATAGCGTTGGCGCGGTACCAGCTCATGAAGGAGAGGTAGGCGGCGGCGCCGGAGACGGCAAAGAAGATGACGGAGGAACCGTCGGTAAGAGCCTGGGCAACGTAGGTGTAGCTCTGGGCCAAGGTGCCACCGCACACGAGGGTGAGGATCGGCAGGACGATGACCAGGTTGCCGATGCCGGAGACGAGCTGACGGATGTTGATGGCGATCTGAGAGTCGATCATGCAGGTGGCGTAACCGCCCACGCAGCCCTCGATGCCCCAGCACAGGGCAGCGAGAAGGGCCAGGCCCAGGCCGAGTGCCATACCCGGTGCGGCCTCGCCGGTGAGGCCGGTGCTGCCGATCATGACGCCTGCGATGACGCATATCACGATACCGGCGATAACACGGGGGCCAAGCGGCTGCTTGTAGAGGATACGGGAGAGGATCGCGCCGATTGCGGGGTTCAGGGCCGCGATGGGCACGGCAAGGGTGCCGGCCTGGGAAAGCGCGATAACGTAGGCAGCAGAGGCGATGGGGCCGCCGATGAATGCGGCGAGAATCACGATGCGGCCGGGCTTGGAGGCGATGCAGCGACCCAGGTCGGCAATCTTGCCCTGCTTGAGGGTAACGAGCGTGGCCCAGATGGCGCTCAGGGTATCGTTGATGCCCGAGGCGATCGTAGGCAGGATAAAGACGACGACCAGGCTGGTAGATGCAAGCGCACCAAACCAATTGCCCCAGACGCCAAAGAGCTGACCACCGGTAACGAAAGCAGTGTACAGCGCGTACATGATGCTGGAGAGCGCCGCGATAGCGATGCCCTTCTTGAAGAAGCTCGCGTCAAGCGCCTTCTTCTTTTTGATCGCAAGAGCGCGATCGCTTGGAGCTGTTGCCGTTGTTTCCATGCAAGCAGTCCTTTCCATCATTGATCGTTTGTTGGACACAGGTGTCGACTCCCATGGCATTCAATGACTGAAATGCTATGAATTGACGCGGGCGTGAAAGAAAGAAATCGACCGTTTGCATTCCGTGAACGGCGTTCGTCGGCACTTTTGGACCACCCGACACGTGCGAATGGTCGAAAAGCGTCCGCAGACGGTATTTACTGGTACTTTTCACATAACATTTGTAGGAATAAATGGTTGGCGTAGCAGCACATTACTCATTTATTTAATCCCCCGCCGTCGCATGTGGCGACCATGAGCGTTTTTGCAAACTCTTCCCAGCTCAAAGGGGTTTTTAATAGGTGTTTTGGAAGCTTTTTCCGCCCGCAGCACGAAACAATTTGGAAACAATTACCTAACGTCAATGTGACAAAAAGTCGACAGGTTTATTTTGTCACCTTGCGTGCGCGTCAAGAAAAAACGCCGGTACTTTGCCGGCGTTTTCCCTAATGGTTGTAGCGGTTTTGGATAACGAGCCTACCCCTCGGCGGCTTCGCGCTTAGCAGCGGCTTCCTCAAAGGCAGCCTTCATCGTGGGGTTACCGCGCGTCAGACGCTTGATGGTCAGGCCCTCTGCCTTGTTGTTCGCCAGGCGCAGGTTATTCTCGGACGAAAGCAGCGCATCCTTGGTCTTTTGCAGATGCGTGATGGTCTTGTCGATCTCTTCGATCGCCGTCTGGAACTTGCGGCTCGCCAAGTCATAGTTGCGCGCAAAACCAGTCTTGAACTCCTCCATCTTGGCCTCGAAGTTGGTGACGTCGATATTCTGCTGGCGCACCACGGCGAGTTCCTGCTTATAGGAAAGCGAGTTCATAGCCGCATTGCGCAGCAGTGTGATGAGCGGGATGAAGAACTGCGGACGAATAACGTACATCTTCTCGTAGCGATAGCTCACGTCCACGATGCCTGTGTTGTACAGATCGCTATCCGGCTCGAGCAACGTGCAGAGCACGGCATACTCGCAGTTTTTCTGCCTGCGATCATGATCAAGCTTCTTAAAGAAGTCCTCGTTCTTATGTTTGGTCGCCGTAGTGTCGTTCTCGTTTTTCATCTCAAACATGATGGAGATGATTTCGTTGCCCATCTCATCGCACTCGCGGAAGATGAAGTCGCCCTTGGTGCCCTCAGAGGCGTCGTTGTCCTTCTCAAAGTATGCATTGGGAAACGCCGTCATGCGCAGGCGGTTGAACTCAGTCTCACAATGCTGCTCCAGGCTCTCGCCCACCATCTTGGTGGAAAGACGCGCCTTCATGTCGCGCAGGCGCTCGATCTCTTCATCCTTGTAACGAATGAGCTCCTCAGTCGTTTTCTTGGCCTGAGCAAGCTCAAGCTTATGCGCCGCGGCGGCCTGCTGCTCACGTGAATCGCGCAACGCAAGCTCGCTTGCGAGCTTGGCACGCGCCTCATCGCGCTCGCGCTCCGCCTGGGAAACGGCCCGCGTAAGCTCGGCGGCAGCCTCGCTCTTCTGCTCGCGAATCTGCGAACGCAGCGCATCGGCCTCGCGCTGGGCATCGGATTGAGCCTTTTGAACGGCCATCTCGCGCGTAGAATCAGCCGCATCGAGACGAGCCTGGAGCTGAGCGATTTGAGCGTCGCGCGCGGCGAGCTCGTCTTTGGCAGCAGCAGTAGCGCTGGCCTGCGCCAGCTTGACCGCGTCCGCCTGGCGCGCGGCCTCGGCGCGCAAACGATCTACCTCACGCTGCAGCTCGGAGGCCGTCTTCTGCGCATCCGCGCGAGCCTCGGCGGCAGCTTCGTTGCGAGCAGCTTTCTGCGATTCTGCCGCAGCGGCAAGCTTGGCCTCAAGCTCGGCAATGCGCGCCTCGGACTCGCTTTGAGCTTTTTGTACGAGGGTGTTTGCTTTAACGCGCAGGTCGGCCATCTCGGTATTGTGAGAGGCCAGGGCTTCCTGCAGCCGTTTATCCGCCTCGACGCGCGCGAGCGCCACGGCGCTTTCGCCCTCGCGCTTAGCTGCAGCCTCGCGCTCGGCAACATCGCGTGCGAACTCCGCCGTACGCACCTGGCTGACGATATCGGCGTAGCTCGACTCGTCGATCTTAAACATCTGACCGCAATGCGGGCACTTGATCTCGTTCATGGGGCTCCCCTCGCTGGTTTGCTTTGAAAGACAGCATACCGCCCCGGACGGACACAGCCGTGCGTGATGACGCGAAAGAAAGCAGTGACGTTGCTGCGGCCCACCACTGCGATCTGCCGCGATCTGTGGCGGTAAATCGTACATCTGCGACGCCTAATTCAACGAGTGGCGGATAATCGCACGTTTCCAACCGGAAACGCCCTCAAAAACGTTTCAACAACCGCCACTCATTTCAAAATGTTCGATTTACCGCCACAGGATAACGCTGCCGAAAGAACCGCCAGCGACCCTCCCGGAACGCAACAAACAGCAGCAATCACGTCAGCACCTCAAAACGCCAACGTCACGACGCGCGGCGGCCCTCGGACCGCTCGCCCCTCGGGACATGCCGTGTCGCCGTCAACGTCATGTCACGCCAACCGCCGCGTAACCGTCGCCGCCACATCACGCCAGCTGCGCGGGCTGTGGCTCCACGCCATCAAAGAAGGCCAGAATGGCATCGCGACTCACGGGACAATAGCCATTGGCATCGACGCCAACGTCGTAACGCAAAATGCCGCGCTCGCGATTGCGCTCGTTGTAGTCGGGCCCTTCGGTATGGATGTGCCCATGAAGATGAATGGCCCCGCGCCACTTGCCGTTCCAGCTCAGCATGGGGTAATGGAACAGGTCCAGACGGACGCCCTTGGCAAACCCCGGCTTGATTTCCAGATAGTCCTGCTCGGATTCGAATGCATCTGGGAAGGGGCTATCAATCCAATGCTTGTCGTGGTTTCCACGGATGAGGTGCACGTGCTGGCAAACGATCTTTTTGCGAATGGCATATGCCTCTTCAACCGTCGTGCGAAACGAAAAGTCCCCCAGGATGTAGAGGGAATCGCGCGCACTCACGCGGTCGTTGATATTCGCAATAAGGCGCCGATCCATCTCTTGGACCGATGCGAACGGACGATGCGTGAGCTCGATAATATTCGAGTGTCCAAAATGCGTATCTGCCGTGAACCACATCATGACGTGTCTCCCCCGCTCCGCCGTCGCGAACAAAAGCCGCAGTCCCGACCCCGCCCCATGGGCAGAATCGGGACCCGGCGAATCCCTTATCTATGCATGATACGGCAAACGAAGGCTTGTCCGCAGCGTTTACCTAGCGAGCATCGGTTACATACAGGCCAACGCGCACCTGTTCCCACGGATTTTTATCGGGAGAGACCTGCAAGACGCGCAGTTCAAAGCCGTCGGAGTGACCATAGAAGAACATGAGGGCCAGCAGCTCGTTTTCCGATCCAGGCACAAAGCCCATCTTGGTCTCGCCGCGATAGATGGCCATGGCGGACGGATCGTGCGGATTGTCGAACTCCGGCACTAGGCGCAGGCGCTCGCCCACCTTGAGCTCGGAGAGCACCAAAGCTCCGTCCCAGTACTGGAATCCGGCGATGTAGAACGAAGAAATTTGACGTGACGGCTCGTACATGGTTACCCCTTCCAACCTCCCGCGGCGCCACATGCGGGCCTCTCGCCCGCCCGCGCGTCCCCGGGCTTTTTGTTGATTAGAAGGTACCTCCCCGTGCGGACATGGATTGACATGCCTCGGCGTAGTGAGATCATGATCTCACTATCTTTGGAGGTAACATGAGCGCAGCCCTTTATTCTTCTCTCGACCTGACAATCGGCGACCTCGAACGCATTAAGCTTCCGCTTTTCCAGAGAAAGCTCGTCTGGACTCAAAAGAAGAAAGAGGACTTTATTGACACACTGCGCCAAGGCCTTCCCTTCGGTGCAGTGCTCATATATCCCGAAGACCAAACGAACGAATCGATGCTTCAAATTCTCGATGGTCAACAGCGTTTATCTACCATCCTTGAATACAAAAAATGCCCGCTCCGTTTCTGGAAACCGCTAAATCGAGAGGAGTATCAAAGCTCTCTCGACCGAATCAACGATATGCTCCCCGATGACTTGAAATTAAGCGAGAAAAAATTTGATGAGCTGTATCCCTGGGTCGATTCAGATGACTACGACGATTGGGTTGACGACATCGATCAAAAACAAACGCGAAAAGAAGTAAGGCAAGAAGTCAAGACCTTAAGGAACGCTATCGACAATTTCGTTGATCTTGAAAACCTCAAAATACCGGCAATTAAATTCACTGGCAACAGGGAACTCATCGCCACCGTCTTCTCGAATCTCAATCAAGGCGGAACGCCGCTTTCAAAGTACGAAATCTTCAATGCAGCGTGGGTAAATACGACAATTAATCTACTCCCAGCGGGAGAATCACCCCTCCAAGACAAGATTCTTGATAATGTCAAACGCCATTACAACGACATGATTAAAAACGCCGAATTTGAGTTGGAGGGATTTTCCGAAGACGAGCTGACGCAAAATCGCATCATCACGCTCTCTGAACTCGGGATTGCCCTTGGTATGTTTGTTCAGAACAGCTTGAAAGCGCTTATCCCCCAAGGAGAGAACGCAGTCGCTGAAATCGGCTTTGGCCTGCTCGGAATCGCAATGAACGTCGATAACAGATCCCTTTCGAAATTAAACAGGCATACCGAGGCTATTGATAACAAGCTTCAGATTATTCTTGAAAAAGTGGAACGCATCTGCGTCAATCTGCAAGACATATTTGGCAAATTACTCAAACGCATCAAGGGCAATAAAAACGATGAGTACATGTTGGGGCTTTCCACTACATTCAAAACTCTTTCGTATTTCGCCGCTCTTTGGGAACTTGCTCCCGGGTCAGAAGACTACTGCAACTCCCTTAAAAACATCAAAGCCTATTATCTCCTCGATGCATTAAATAAATCTTGGTCCTCCCATGGTGACCAGCGATTGTTGGACTATTACCCCGAATACAAAAAGAGGAGCTACCTTGATCCCGTGGATCGAAACAGGCTCATAGAGGCATTCGATCACTGGCTGGCAGACGCAACCCCTGGCATCCAGTTCAACAAGGAAACTAAAGCAATCACTACCATCCATGCGAACTTAACTTATCTTTCGACAAGCGTTCCCTATGGAGACGGATATGAGCTTGAGCATATTATTCCTAAAAAGATTATCAATAAATATGACAATCCTGCCAGCCGGTCCTTTTTTGGCGGCGTAATTGGCAACTGCATGTATCTTCCCCGTCTTGACAACAATAAAAAGAAAGAGAAGACGCTTTACGATGCGGGCGCATCGAATTACGAGCAATTGATTAAAGATTCCCTCTATCCCTCGGAAAGCGATTTGCAAGAAGCAGTCGATGCCCTCAGCCACAAGGACTTCGAAACGGCAAACCGGGTAGTTAAAACTCGCTCATGCCAAATCGCCATAGCAATAGCAGACGGCATTCTCAGCTAAACCTTGAACGACCTACCCGCAATAACCTGGCCGATTCGATGTGGGATGCCGACAATCAACGCATTTCCGGCGCAAAATGCGCGCTGGATGTCCGTCATGCCAGTATCCGTCCAACCCTTCGGAAAGCCCTGCAACTGATCGAGCTCGTCGGGCAGCAGGCGTCGAAAACGCCCGTCTGCAGCCTGAACGATATGCTTTGTCCGGGAGGCGCCACCCCCCCCCTCACTTGTCAGGATGGTTCGTGCAGGAGATGCCGCCGAATCCGGAAATGCCATCGAGCCCTCGGAGTAGTTATAGGTAAATCCCGTGCGTTTATCCACACGAGGCTCACTTTTACCGCCCTTGAGATAACGCCATTTATCAAGCTTTTCATTCTCGACAAAAAACTCCTCCGGCACGTCCTCATCGTTGACGAGGACGTCACCAAGGGTCTTGCAAGCACCTGCATATTTTGCCTGGACTTTGGCGGTCACAAAAGTGCAACCTTGCATCACACCTGAGTTTTGGAAGGGTGAAGCCTTGAGCCCAATACCGAATTTCTGAGTATTGTCATAGGGGTCATTAAAAACAGCTGATTCTGTTATGTCTCTGAGCGCCTCAGCAGGGAAGGCCTCAGCCATCACACCGTCTTCAAGACGCTTCTTCAAATCCCAAGCCACGTCCGTCTTCTCTGCATAAATGTACGTACGACGACGCTTCTGAGGAAAGCCGTAATCGGCTCCGTTAATCACTCGCCATTCCGCCGCATAGCCAAGCGAAGCAAGGCATGACAAAATGATGGCGAAGTCGCGCCCTCGTTGAGACGCCGGGCTCTTAAGCAAGCGATCGACATTCTCCAACAGCACGTAGCGCGGACAATTCTTCAACTTTAAGAAACGGTAGATGTCCCACCAAAGAACACCTTTTTTGCCCTCGATTCCGCTTGCCTTTGAAAGCGGCTTTGCAACCGAATAATCCTGACACGGGAAACCGCCGACCACCATATCGACATCGGGGATATCAATCGTTCCGCGTTCATATTCATCCAGGGCAGCATGGATGTCTTCGTTGAGCAAAGTCCCGTCATCAAATCGCTTACGATAACAATCGGCTGCAAATTGCCTCACCGGAGTTCCTGGCGGCTCCCACTGATTCGCCCAAACCGTTTGGAAGGGGCCTGCAGCCGGCATATTCAATTCTGCCTCTGTTTTATCCACATAGCCTTCAAGACCTAAACGGAAACCACCAACGCCAGCAAAAAGTTCTGCAACTCGAATTACCTGATCAGACACACCGTCTCCGTTATTCTGCACATCGGCGTCGCGACGCCATCGACTGTTTTCTCGCTCTACTCTATCGATCTCTTCGCCAATATAGCGAGCATTGATCCAAAAACACTTTTTTGTTTCCTGCGTTCCATACGGTGTCGGCAGCGTATCCAATTTATTGCGTCCGTGAGGCCTAACGTGGCAACAACGGTTTTCTGTCGAGCGAACCGATTGCTCAGCATGGCCATTCTTCACACGTCGCCGCATCTCGTCATAGCAGCGCCGGGCTTCAATCAAATCGGCATCAGGCATCTGCCAGAACAGAACCTCGGACAAACGGTAGACACCCTTTTCATCCGCATCTTCCCGATAGATAACAAACAGGTATTTCTGATGCAGATAGTCCCAAAACTCGCTTTCCTCAAAGGATTGTTGAACGAGGTCGAGATAGTCAAAAACGGGAAAGGATATTGACTCCTTCGGCACTCCGTTTGCCTTGACACGCATCGTCTTTGGCTTGATTCCGGCCTTCTCGAATTCCGCAATTCTGGCGTCTTCCTCGACACCAAGAATATGGCGCGTGATGAGAGCACATAGATTCTTTGGTTTACCAGGCCCCTTTCCAACATAGCCACAGACTTCGGCAAGTTCCACCTCTGTCAAACCGAAATAAGACTCAAATCTTCTATGGATGAGTTCGTATAAATCGAGCCGCTCCTCATCCCTTTCTCGTTTTATTTTCTGTACTTCAAGTAGCCCATTAAGGGCTACGGTCATATAGGAGTTTTTAATAGCCCATGCCCTGGGCTTGGCAGGGATATCAGAAAAGGGCTGCTGGCGCCGATCTTTGCTGCTTGAAGCCTTTGTCGCGGCTTCAAGATAAAGCGTATCTGATCCAGAAAGCTCGTGCGCCTTACCCGCACGTATCTTTGCGACAACCGTATCCCAATCGCTCTTAAACGTCGGAATGTCTTCTTGAGGAACGCCCCAAAGTTCAACAACCTTGACTAGAAAATCTACGGGGTTGATATCCTTCTCGTACTGATAGGCGACCAACAATATCTTTTGCAGTTTCTTTTGCAGGCTGCTCGTTTCCCATGTCTCATCAACTACGCTCATATAGTTAATCATGCTTATAACGAGACGTTCTTTTGCAGAGAAGCTACCGTCACGCTTTAGTTTGAGAGGTGTTGTTTTGAGCTCCGTGCCCACCTCTTCAAAATCAGGATTCGGATCGCTATTAATCGCATAGTGAAAATAGTACTGCTCGACAGCGTTACCAAAAGAACCCTTGCGGCGATGAGAATCCTCTAGCGTAGTAAGCTCAGGGCATTCTTCACGCAAGGTATGGCCTTCAAGACGCTTAGCGTATCTACAAATCGAGTCAAGCGATGAGCTATCGTATCCGACACCGTTCTCTTCGTGCATCTCAGCCCCTATTAGAACATCCGTTCGATCGCATCATTGTACCGATCGAACGGATGTTCTAATAGGGCATAATCTGAGCTCTTTCGGTATCGCCGCATCCACCCGTCCATACGCCAGCCTCCCGCGCGGCGATGCAATGGGCTACACTCACACGCAGCGGCTCTCGATCGATCCACAAGGGGAAACCATGGTTTGCAATATCGTCCACTCGCCCATCATGCTGCGCATGCCCAGCGCGCCGGCCACGCCGGAAGACATCGGCATCGGGCGCGACCTTGCCGACACGCTCGCAGCCCATTCCCATGAGTGCGTGGGGCTCGCCGCGAACATGATCGGTAAGCGCAAATGCGTCATCGCCGTAGCCGAGGGCTCGCGCACGCTCGTAATGTTCAACCCCCGCATTATCGAGCGCCACGACGAGTATCAAACCGAGGAGGCTTGCCTCTCGCTCGAGGGCACGCGCCCGTGCACGCGCTACCGCAGCATCCGCGTGACCTACCTGGACGATTCCTGGCACGAGCATACCCGCAGCTTCTCTGGATTTGTGGCGCAGATCATCCAGCACGAGTGCGACCACTGCGCAGGAATTGTCATCTAGGCCTGCCGCAGTTGCTCAATCGTCAGGCAACCCGCCATTAAAAAAGCCGATGCGCCGCTGCTTAACGCGGCACATCGGCTTATGTGTTTTACAGTGTTTGATCTAATGCACGAAGAAACGGACGAACTTGTCCTTCCATCCCGCATAGGGCGCATAGCGGAAGGGGGCATCAAAAAATGTCGCTTTGGACACGATGCTCTTCTTGTGGCTAAAGGTGTCAAAGCTCTCGCGGCCATGGTACTGGCCCATGCCGCTCTCCCCCATGCCGCCAAAGCCCATGTGGCTCGTGGCCAGGTGCATAATGCAGTCGTTCACGCAGCCTCCGCCAAAGGGCACGTAGCGCGTGAAGCGCTGCTGCACCGCGCGATCCTCGCTAAAGATGTAGAGCGCAAGCGGCGTGGGGCGGTCCACAATAAAACGCTCCACCTCGTCCAGACTCTTATAGGTGATGACCGGCAACACGGGACCAAAGATCTCCTCTTGCATCACGGCGTCTGTGCTCGGATCAACGCCGTCGAGGATCGTGGGCTCGATCTTGAGCGATGCTTCGTCCGCACGGCCGCCCAGCACGACCTTGGCGGGGTCGATAAGCCCGCGCACGCGGTCGAAGTGCTTAGCATTCACCATCTTGCCGTACGCGGGGTTGCTCGGCGCATCCTCGCCATACATGGAGCGAACGCAACCCTTGAGGGCCTCGAGCAGCTCGTCGTGCACACGCTCGTCCACCATCAGATAATCGGGCGCCACGCAGGTCTGGCCCACGTTGAGCCACTTGCCAAAGGCGATGCGGCGTGCCGCCACCTTGATATTTGCCGAGGCATCCACAATGCAGGGGCTCTTGCCGCCCAACTCCAGCGTCACCGGCGTAAGATTGCGGCTCGCCTGCTCCATCACGAGTTTGCCCACGTTCACGCTGCCGGTGAAGAAAATCTTGTCCCAGCGCTGCTGTAGCAAAGCCGTATTCTCGGCACGACCTCCCTCGACCACACGCACCAGGCGCGGATCGAACGCTTCCTCGCAAATCCGACGCAGCACGGCACTTGAGGCGGGCGCGTAGGCGCTCGGCTTGAGGACCACAGTGTTGCCCGCGGCAAGGGCACCCGCCAGGGGCTCAAGCGTAAGCAAGAACGGGTAGTTCCACGGTGCCATAACGAGGGTCACACCATAGGGTACGGGCTGAACCCTGCACACGCTGATGGCGTTCGCCAGATCGCACGGACGCAGACGCGCGCGGCTCCACGACGCAACGTGGGCAATCTGATGGCGAATCTCCGCAAGCGAGGTACCAATCTCGCACATATACGCCTCGCTGTGGCTCTTGCCCAAATCGGCATGCAGAGCTGCAGCGATATCGCCTTCATGGGCCTGCACGCTTGCCAGCAACGCGCGCAAGGCAGCCTTTCGTGCAGTGACGTCAAAGGTGACATGCGTGTTGAAGTAACGTCGCTGTTCTTCGACGATTGCGGCTATTTCTTGCTCGACCATGCGGCAACCTTTCTTTCGGCGGTGCGGGCAACGCGCGAGGGATGCTCCGTGCTCCGGCGCTGGCCCTCTCCCGCACGCACTGCGGGCTCATCGGCAAAATGGCCACCCGCGACCACACGATACATGCGCGCGAGTTCCTCGGCATCCATCAGCCTAGGCACAGGATACAGCGGATTCGATTCCGCCGCAGCATGGGCCGCCATCGCCGGCACGTCGGCGGCGTTGATTCCATCCAGATAACGCGGAATTCCCAGGCGAGCGTTCATATTGTCCACCCATTCGATAAAGGCATGCGCTCCCGTCTGGTCATTTGAGGTGGCAGGTGCGATGCCGGCGTCGCGGGCGAGCTCGGCGAGTTTGTGCTCGGCAGCAGTACCGTAAGCGCGCAGCATGTGCGGCAAGATCACGGCGTTGGCAAGGCCGTGCGGTATGCCGTAACGGCCGCCCAAGCTGTGGGCGATTCCGTGCACGTAGCCCACGTAGCTGCGGGTAAAGGCGATTCCAGCCTGGTAAGCGGCTTCGAGCATGTTGGCGCGAGCCTCGATGTTCTGACCGTTTTCGTATGCCTCGAGCAGGTTGTCATGGATCAAACGCACGGCGCGCTTTGCTGCCGCGCGCGTGTAGGCGTTAGTGCTGCGGCCGATGTAGGCCTCTACGGCATGGGTGAGAGCATCCATTCCCGTCTGACCCGTGATGGACGCCGGCAAGCCGCAGGTAAGACGCGGGTCGTGCACAGCGTAGCGCGGGATGAGCACGAAGTCGTTAACGGGGTATTTGTAATGCGTCTTGTCGTCGGTGATCACGGCGGCGAGCGTCACTTCGCTTCCCGTTCCTGCCGTTGTGGGGACGGCGATGAGCAGGGGCAACGGACGATGCACGCGCAGCAGGCCGCGCATCTTGTTGATGGGCTTGCGCGGCTGCGCGATGCGGGCACCCACGCCCTTGGCGCAGTCCATGGCCGAGCCGCCACCAAAACCGATGATGGCGCGGCAACCGTTCGCACGGTAGAGCGCAGCAGCCTCCTCCACGTTGGAGACCGTGGGGTTCGTCTGCGTTTGCGCGTAGACGACGCAGGCGATGCCTGCCCGCGCAAGTGCATCCTCGAGCCCGCGGGTCAAGCCGAGCTTGGCTATGCCGGGGTCGGTTACCAGCAGGACCGAGTCGATGTGCTTGCCAGCCAGTACCTGCGGAACTTCTCCGGTCGAGCGCATGATCTTGGGCTCATAGTACGGCAGGATCGGCATGGCAAGACGAAACACGGTCTGATAGATACGACACCATGCTTTATAGGCTTTGTTCACGGTCTTCTCCTTGGTTATTCCTTGGATTAGGCTGGCGAAATCTAACGCGCAGGGAGAAGCCGGCTACACCCCACGCACACGCAGTCTCGCTCCGCTCCTCGGACTTTCGTTAACGAATCAACATTCAAACCAGCCGATTGTAGTTCTATAGCTGCGTCGATATTGTTAACTCATCAACAATTCATGACATACTTAAAAATCTTTTTGAGAATTATTCCTATTACTGTTTAAAAGTCCCCAACTTTGTGCATAATGGAATCGTCAAGCGGGAGCCGGAGAGGAACCTAACAGGGCCGGCAAACGCACTCTGTGACCAAAGGAGATTATTATGAAATTCGTATGCCCCGTATGCGGTTATGTTGAAGAGTTCGATGGCGATCAGCTGCCCGAGGATTTTAAGTGCCCTCAGTGCGGCGTTCCCGGTTCTCGTTTCCTGAAGCAGGATGAGGGCGGCTTCACCTGGGCTGCCGAGCACGTTGTGGGCGTTGCCAAGGAGGGCGTGCCCGAGGACATCGTCGCCGACCTGCGCGCAAACTTCGAGGGCGAGTGCTCCGAGGTTGGTATGTACCTTGCCATGGCACGTGTTGCCCATCGCGAGGGCTATCCCGAGGTTGGCCTCTACTACGAGAAGGCCGCCTACGAGGAGGCAGAGCATGCCGCCAAGTTCGCCGAGCTTCTGGGTGAGGTTGTGACCGACTCCACCAAGAAGAACCTCGAGATGCGCGTTGAGGCCGAGAACGGCGCCACCGCTGGCAAGACCGATCTTGCCAAGCGCGCCAAGGCTGCCAACCTCGATGCCATCCACGACACCGTTCACGAGATGGCTCGCGACGAGGCTCGTCACGGCAAGGCTTTCGAGGGCCTGCTGAAGCGCTACTTCGCCTAAGCCAAGCAAAAAACAACGCTGAGAGCGTTGATGGGGTGGGTTTCGATACTCGAAACCCACCCCATTTTTCAAAACTCTTCGAAGTGCGTACCCTGAATTAAAAAGTCAAAGTAGACCAATTATTAAACCCCCTCATTTCCTGGGGTTTTGTCATCAAAAACCACGGTCTACTTTGCAAATTCAAATTAGGGTACGCACTTCGAATTGTTTTATTGTAGTAGCATTTATTTTCTATCCTTCAGGGTCTAAAACTCCCCCAACGTCGCCCAATCAATGAGCAATTCACGTCTCAGGTCGCTTTCACGTGCCTTCATCGCCTCTGTTTTAGCCCTATACGGGTAGCCAAGCTTGTTCGAAAGCATCTCTGCCACGGTATGGAAGCTTTCTTTATCGGATATCTTCTTGAACGTAAGCATAATTACGTCGTACCCCATGCTTTGCAGCGCCGTGGCCCTGTCTGCATCTCGAATGCCCGCATCAACTTTTCCATGCTCGGTGGCACCCTGACATTCAACTATTACCGAGCGATTACCATCTGCCGACACAAAATGCAGGTCAGCATACACTTTCTCTTTGTCCACAATCTTTTTTGCCTTCTGATCAAGGACAACCTCATAGTTATTCTCAAAGCACGAAAGGCCCTCGCCGCCCAGGCGCCGCGAAAGACCAAGCAGGATAGAAGCCTGTGCCTCGAACGGCGAAGCCGTAACGCCACTCACCCGCTTTGCTGCATTGAGCAGCTTCTTCCCTCCGCGCAGGCCACGGTTGCTTTCGGCAAAATCCAGCAGCTCATTTAGCTGAATTAAGGGCGACCTTTGCCATAAATTGGTCGCTTCGCCCTTCTGGTTACTCGAGCGTTTCCAGCCGTAATCCGTTGGCATTTGATGTGACCCATAGGCGTCTTTCAGCGCTTTTTCTATCAGGTCGGAAGGCTTAAAGACTGCAAAGGTACCGCACATCTCATATGACATCATGAGAAGCTGTGTCTCGCTTACATACGGGGCAACCGTAAGCAGGGTAAACAGCGGCGATGCGAGCTGGACCCCATAATCCGTCTCCCATATTGCCTTGGGAGGAAGCGAGGAGGACCAAAGATGGTGCTCGATAAGGGCAGGATTTGTTCGCTCTTTTCGATTGGATACCAACGCGTGCAGCGGAAAGCCCAACGCATGATTAACAAGCAGGTCCTGCCGCAACAGCAAACGTTGACGGTCGCAATCCTCATCGGGAACGGGCGGACACAGCGCAAGGACCTGCGGCGGAATCCGGTGAAAGCGAAATGCGGATATGTTGGAAAGAATGTAGGACATGGCATCAAGATACCTGCCAGGCCCACAATATTTTTGACATATTTTGGTTTTCAACAGCGATTCGAGCAACGGTAGAATATAGCCTCTGAGCGGCGAAAACCTTACAGAATTGTCCTCAATTTTTCCGCGAGTTCTCCCCCCGATTCTTTCTCGAGCGCCAGATACTGGACCACAAGGCGCCGTACGTCGTCATCCGCCCCATGCTCTGCACACCACAGATAATCGCCAAGCGCAGAGACGCAGCCCGCAGGCATCCCAAGCAACTGCAGCAACTCGTGTTCGTCGTGCCCCGTTCGAATTGCCAGGACTGCATGGAGACCGGCATCCGTCCCCTCAAGGCGCACTCGGTCCTCCAAACCAGTCTCGGCAATCGCCGTCACGAGCGCATCACGGGCATCCCGCGCGCGTTTGCGCACACGCCGTACATGACGCTCGTACTCCCCCGTCTCCAAGAGATGCGCCAGCACAATCTGCTCGATGGAACTCACCGTCGAGGCATAGAAACCCAGTTCTTGCCGGTATCGCTCCATCAATTGATCCGGCAACACCATATAGGCCAAGCGCAACGCCGAGGAAAGGCTCTTGGAAAACGTGTTGGTGTAAATCACGCAGCCAGGCGCATCGATGGCCGCAAGCGGCGGGATCGGCTTGCCAGCCAGGCGAAACTCGCAGTCAAAATCGTCCTCGATAAGGTAGCGGCCCGAGCGCTGCGAGGCCCATCCAAGCAGAGCGTAACGCCGCGCGATGGAGGTCACGCGACCCGTGGGAAACTGATGCGAGGGCATAAGATGCAAGACGTTGGCACCACTATTCTCGAGCGCATGCAGGTCCGGCCCTTCCGCATCGAGCGGAATATGGCGTACATCGCAGCCGCACGCCTGGTAGATACGTGTGAGACGAAGATATCCCGGATCCTCGACGGCATAGACCTTATCGCAACCCAAAAGCTGTACCAGCATGGTATCGAGCAACTGCGCACCGGCGCCGATCACAATGGCGCCGGGATCGACGTCCATCCCGCGCGAACCGCGCAGATGCGCCGCAATCGCACAGCGCAGACGAGCCGTGCCCTGAGCGGGCGCCGGAGCAAACAACTCGCGCTCGTCCTCCGTGGCAAGCACCGCCTTGAGTGCGCGCTGCCACAGGCGAGCGCCTTCGAGCGACGTATCCGACAGCCGGGGCGAAGCTTCCGCCGACAACCGTACCCCAAGCTCAACCGGCGTGTCGCGATCTCCCACGTCCTTGAGGCGAGACGCGCCCGTGACCTGCGGCAACTCATTGGCAAAATACCCACGGCGTGGCGCCGAGCGCACGAACCCTTCAGCCACAAGCTGGTCATATGCGCCCTCGACCGTGATAACGCTTATGCCCAAGTGCTGAGCAAGGCCGCGCTTGGAGGGCAGATGCTCGCCGGCGGCAATCGAGCCCGAAAGAATATCGTCTCGAATCCGCTGGTACAGATACTCATACAGACTAACGGAGCCTCGTTCGTTCAAGTCGTAATCGAGCATGCATCCTCCTTCTGGCCTTATCAACTTTTACAGACTGACCTTATTCTGGCCTTAGAAATCAATTACGCACCTGACCATGTTTATTTCCCTAGAAACCCTATAGGATAATCGCCCAAGCAAGCACTCATACGCCCGTAGCACCCCGCGCGGGCACAATGAAAGGAACCGCTATGCCTCAAACTCAAACCGCCGCCGAACGCGTCAAGCTCAACCGCCAGCTCGCCCAGATGCTCAAGGGCGGTGTCATCATGGACGTCACCACCCCCGAGCAAGCGCACATCGCCGAGGAGGCGGGCGCCTGCGCCGTCATGGCCCTCGAGCGCATCCCGGCCGACATCCGTGCCGCCGGCGGCGTGAGCCGCATGAGCGACCCCGCCATGATCCGCGGCATCCAGGAGGCCGTGTCCATCCCCGTGATGGCAAAGTGCCGCATCGGTCATATCGTCGAGGCCCAGGTACTGCAGGCCATCGACATCGATTACATCGATGAGTCCGAGGTCCTCTCCCCTGCCGACGACGTGTATCACATCGATAAAACCCAGTTCGACGTGCCCTTTGTGTGCGGCGCCCGCGATTTGGGCGAGGCGCTGCGCCGTGTGGCCGAGGGCGCCACGATGATCCGCACCAAGGGCGAGCCGGGCACCGGCGACGTGGTGCAGGCCGTGCGCCACATGCGCAAGATCCAAAAGCAGATCCGCGACGTTGTGGCCCTGCGCGAGGACGAGCTGTTCGAGGCAGCAAAGCAGCTCGCCGTTCCCGTCGAGTTGCTGCGCGAGGTTCATGCCACGGGCAAGCTCCCCGTTGTGAACTTCGCTGCGGGCGGCGTGGCCACCCCGGCAGACGCCGCGCTCATGATGCAGCTAGGCGCCGAGGGCGTCTTTGTGGGATCGGGCATCTTTAAGAGCGGCGACCCCGCCAAGCGTGCCGCCGCAATCGTTAAGGCCGTGGCCAACTTCACCGATGCCAAGATAATCGCCGAGCTCTCCGAAAACTTGGGCGAGGCCATGGTAGGCATTAACGCCGATGAAATCGAGCTCATCATGGAAGAGAGGGGCAAGTAAACCATGGCATGTGCCGTTCTTGCCGTTCAAGGCGCCTTTATCGAGCATGAGCAGCGCTTGCGCGAACTGGGTGAAGACTGCATCGAGCTGCGTCAGGCAGCAGACCTCGCCCGGCCCTTCGATCGCCTGGTACTGCCCGGAGGCGAATCCACGGTGCAGGGCAAGCTTTTGGAAGAGCTGGGCATGCTCGAAGGCCTGCGTGCTCGCATCGAGGATGGCATGCCCACGTTTGCCACCTGCGCCGGGCTCATCCTGCTCGCGCGCAATCTTGCCGCACATGACGACCGCGGCACGCCGCGCCTGGCCACGATGAACATCACCGCCGAGCGCAACGCCTACGGCCGCCAGCTGGGAAGCTTCCACGCCCAGGCCGACTGCGCGGGCATGCCAGACGTCCCCATGACGTTTATTCGTGCCCCCTATATCACCCAGGCGGGACCCGGCGTTGAGGTTCTTGCCCGCGTGGACGAGCGCATCGTCGCCGCACATGAAGGCTCGCAACTTGTCGTCGCGTTCCACCCCGAGCTCGACGACGACCTGCGCATACACCAGCTCTTCCTGCAGATGTAAGGACCTGAGCGAAAGGCCTCACCCGCACGCATACTCACGAAAAAGGTGCCCCCGGTTGTCAAGAGCCGAGAGCACCATTCATTTACGCCAGAGCGCGTATGTTTCGAGGCGAATTAGCGATCGAAACGACCGCCGCGATTGCCGCGGAAGCCGCCGTTGCCGCCACGACGGTCGTCACGGCCGCCGAAGTTGCCACGACCGCCACGGTCGCCGCCGAAGCCGCCACGGCCACCACGGTCGCCGCCACGGCGATCGTCACGGCCGCCGAAGCCGCCACGGCCACCACGGTCGCCGCCGCGGTCACGGTCACCAAAGCCACCGCGGCCACCGCGATCGCGGTCACCAAAACCGCCGCGGCCACCACGGTCGCCGCCACGGCCACCACTGAAGCCCATGCGGGGAGCGCCATGGCTACCGTGGCTGCGGTCGCCGCCACGACGGTCGTCACGGCCGCCACGCGGGCCACGGTCGTCGTCCAGGCCCATCTCGACCAGCGGATCGATAACCTGATCGAGCAGAGCGAGCAGCTGCTCAACGCTATCGGCGGAAATCTGCGGAACGAGCTTCTTGCGCTTCTTGGCCTGGGCAGCAATCAGCTCCTCGGCATCCTCGCTGGCCATAACGATAACCTTGCGCATATCGGGCTCTTCGGGCTCGATGCGAGCAACGATGTCGTGCTTCTCGGCCTCGGCAAGAATGGCGTTGAGGTCGCGAAGACCCATGCCCATGAGCTCAGCCATCTCCTTCTGCTCCATCTTGGGCTTGAGCTCCAGAAGCTTGAGGGCGCGCTGCAGATCGCGACGACGATCGGCCTCGGCCTCGGCCTCCTGAGCAAGAGCACCGCGACGGTTACGCAGCAGGCGAGCAGCACGATTCACCTTATCAAACAGCTTGTCATCCAGATCCTCGGGAGCAGTCTGGGCCTCGGCAGCCTCGACGACCTCGTCGTCCTCAGCGTCCTCGACAACCTCAGCGTCGGCCTCTACGGCCTCAACATCTGCATCCTCAGTCGTAGCGACCTCGGCCTCAACCTCAGCCTGCTCGACCATATCCATCGTCTCGTCCAGTTCCATGTTCTCGTTCTCGGACATGTGTCTCCTCCCGCGCTCTAGATGCGCTTTTCAATCATGCGACCATACTTGGTCGCTTACCTGCGGCGTGGCGGCCTTCCGGCCCTTATTTGCCACGCTGCCTTTGCCGTTCCCGGCAGCCTGTGCAAGTTTACGCATGTTGACGCCAAAACCCGCGGGCAAAGTTGCGTCTCCACAGGTTACGCACGTGAAAACGTAAAAAGGGGCGCGCACCGCACAGGCACGCGCCCCTTAAGAGAGAGGATGATGGAGTGCGGCACAAGGCACCGCGCAAAACGCCGAAAGGAGAAATGCCCCGCGCCCGCAGCCTCAGCGAAACGGCCGCAGCCAACCAAAGGCCGGTGCCGCCTCAGGCCGCCTTACGCCAGCAGCTCGCGAACGTGCTCCACCTGCTCCGGTGTCGCCTGCATAGCGGGCTCGAAGATCTTGGTCGAGACGGGCAGGCCCTTGATGTTCACCGCCACCTTGATGGAAGAGATAAACAGGTCGCACGCGTCGTAAACGGCCATGAGATGCGAGATGCGCTCGGCAGCCTCGACAGCCGTGGCGTAGTCGCCCTCCTGGTAGGCGCGATGCATGCGCACAAAGGTCTCGGGCTCCACGTTGGTAAGGCCACTCAGCACACCATTGCCGCCAGACACGCGATTGACCAGGTAGTACTCATCGAAACCAGAGAGCACGCAGAAATCGGGATTGACGGCACGCGCGGCGCGAATCACCTTGCGCGTATGGCTGATGGTATCCACCGTGTCCTTGATGCCGCAGATGTTGGAATGCTGCGACGCCAAACGTGCCACCAGCTCGGGGGTAAGATCGGTGCCCGTGCGCGCCGGGAAGTTGTAGAGGATCACGGGCAGCTTCGTTACCTCGGCAATACCGCCAAAGTAAACCTCGGCGGTAAGGTCGCTCGGCCCAAAGTAATACGGGGAGACCGCCAGCACGGCGTCGGCGCCCACTTCTTCTGCATAGCGCGTGAACTCCAGAACGTTGGCATAGGTCGTATCGCCCACGCCGGCAAAGACCTTCATGCGACCGGCAACACGGTCGACCGCGAACTTCAGGGCCTCCTTCTTCTGGGCCAGGCTCACGCTGTAAAACTCACCAATGCTGCCGAACAGCAAAACGCCGTCGATGCCGGCCTCGGCCAGGTGATCAAGATGCTTACCCCACAGGTCGAAATCGATGTTCCCCTCGTCGTCCGCGATGGTGATAGAAGGGCAGAAAACGCCTTCAAACATGGTAGTAACTCACTTTCCGGGATAGGCACTCTCGTACAAATCCAAATATATTCCAACAGATAAACGCGAAGCTTGAGCCTTATCGCAGGCACCGTGCCCCGTGCGATTCAACAACTATAACAACCTAATCGATCTGCTCGTTCTCGTACACGACGCCCTTTTGCAAGATGACGTTCGCGTACTGGGCACGCTCGCTCGTGGCGATTACGACATAGGCCTTGCTCGCCTCATCGTAGAACGGGAAGCGGTCGATGGTGCCAATGGCATCGCGACCGCGCTCGTCGATCTTCGAAACAAGCTCGGCGTACGTATCCCAAATGGGGGTCTCGCAGTCGTCGCCCGGCACAACGTCCATGAGCGTGACGGGCTTCTCGACGTATTGATCGAGCGGATAGAGCTTCAAAATGGCCTCGAGAATCTCGGGCACGCCATGGCCATCGCAACGCACAAGGTGACCACCCTTGGCAATCGATGCGGCAGGGAAATTGCCATCGGCGATAACAAGCGTGTCGCCGTGGCCCATCTCGCACATAAGCGCAAGAAGCTCGGGCGAAAGAATCGGCGGGATACCCTTAAGCATGGCACGCTCCTTTTCTCGAAAACCAAAAGAACCTGTGCGCCGCTGCCGACGCGCAGGGTAATTACCTACAGCTTAAGACCATACGCACGAACGGCGTTGTTCATGAAGAAGTCTTCATCATCGCCAAACTCGTCGCGCAGGATGCCGAAGTGTTCGTCAAAGGTCGAATACAGCTTCACAACCGGCCAATTAGATGCGTAGAGCAGCTTATCAGGCGCAAAGGTGTCGCGCGTGAACTTAAGAAGCTCAGAGACAAACTTCTTGTCCTGCGTGGGGAAGCCGGAGACCTTGACGTACAGGTTGGGCAGGCTCGCCATCTTCTTCATCACGGCCTCGTACTCGTCCGAAAGTTCCTCGACATTGCCAAGATGGTTGAGGATGACCGTCTCCTCGGGTGCCTGGGCAAAGGCCTCGTAAGCGTCCTCAAGCTCACTCACGCGGTTGCAGGACTCGAAGGGCAGACCCTTGGCAGCCAGCGTGTGCAGGCCCTCGATGAACGTGGACTCGAGGCAGCGGCCCTTTGGCTCGGAGTCGATGTGCAGCGGCTCACGAATGCCGGCGGCAAATGCGGGCACGCGCATCCACGGAGAGACGTCGCTGCGAAGCATGCAAGCGAGCATCTTGGGATGAGCGGCCTTGAGGTCATAGGCGATCTTGTCTTCGGCCTCATGATCGGCGCAGTCGACCTCGACGTACACGCCGCCCACAAACTCGACACCAGCTTGGCGCGCATACTCCGCCTCAAGATCTTCGACCTTGTAGGTATGGGTGATGGTACCGTCGGTGCCCTCAAGCCAAGGGAGATCTTGCGTATCCAGGTTCCACACGTGGAAGTGGGAATCGATTACCTTAAGAGCCATGGCGGCTACTTCCTTTCCAAACCGATCTCGCAGCCAAACAAACCGTACCAAGCAACATACAGGAAGCCCGGGACAGCCACGAGCAGAGCGATGTTGATGCCGGCGGCATCGGCGATGGCACTCATGAGCAGCGGGATCAAAGCCGCGCCCACGATGGACATGACAAGCGCAGAAGAACCGGTCTTGACGGCGGAACCCTTAAAGCCGGTAAGCGTGAGCGAGAAGACCATGGGGTAGCCGATGGAGACAAAGAGGTACGAGACGATCATCGCGACAACCGACACCGGACCCAGGCCCAAAAACGCCACGAAGAACAACACGGCAGAGGCGATCATGTAGACGCCCAGGAGCTTACCGGGCTCGACCTTTGCCATGATCGGGGTGGACACAAAACGGCCCACGGTGAAGAGCAGCGAAAGAATCGAGAGGTACGCCGCGGCGGTGCCGGCCGTCATGCCCGGCCACTGCTGCATGGCAAAGCTGGAGAACAGCGACATACCGGCAACCTGCAGGCCGATGAAGATGAACTCGGCAAGAACGCCCAAGGCAAAGTAGGGACGCTTGAGCATAGTTCCGATGGAGACCTTCACGGCGTTGCCCCCTGCCTCCTCCTCGTCGCCCGGAGGCGTGGGGAGCTTGACGAAGACAAACACGGCAAGCACGATCGCAAGCACAACGGCGATGACGATGTACATGCCGCGCATGCTCGAGAGAAAAGCGAGTTTGGCCTCGACAAAGCCAGGGTCGCCGGCAGCCACCGTGGAGCCCAGGAACTGAGAGAGAATGAGCGGGCCCACGATGTTGCCTACGCCATTAAAGGACTGGGCAAGGTTCAGGCGCATGGACTCGTGCTTCTCGTCACCCAGCTTGGTGATGTAGGGATTGCAGTTGGTCTCAAGAGTAGAGGCACCGGCGGCAATCACGAACATGGCGAGAAGGAACATGCCGTACGAGGCGACGTTGGTGGCAGGCACCGTGACGAGCGAACCCAGGACGAACAGGGCAAGGCCCATGATGACGCCGCCCTTGTAGCCAAACCTCTTTGCCACGATGGAAGCAGGGATGGCCATCACAAAGTACGCACCGTAGTAGGCGACCTGCAGCAGGCTCGCCTCGGTGCCAGAAAGCTCGAGGTAGTTGGCCATCGGGCTGTTAAGGGCGTTGACCAGATTCATGGTCAGGCCCCAGACGAAGAAGAGCGAGGTCACGAGGACAATTGCAACGGTTGCGGCCGAGCCCTTGGGCGAATTCTTTTTGTTAGAAGCAGTCATAAACCAGCCTTCTTTTATAGAAGCTTCGCGTTAGTCCAAAGCGCGGTCGAGGTTGACGTAACCGCCGTCAACGTTGCACCACTGGCCGGTGGTGTGGCTTGCACGGTCGGAAAGCAGGAAGCACGTAGTGTCGGCGATCTCCTCGACGGAGGTCATGCGATGCTCCAGGGGGATGCGGTCGGTGATGAGGGACAGACGCTTCTGCTGAGCTTCCTCGTCACCAAAGGTCTTGATCCAGTTGGCGTACAGCGGGGTCCAAGCCTCGGCAACGACGATAGCGTTGACGCGTACGGAATCGTGCACGAGGGCGGCAGCCCACTCGCGAGTAAGGCCGAGGATGGCACCCTTGGCGGCAGCGTAGGCGGTCGTCTTGCCCTGGCCGGTGAGGGCGACCTTGGAGGCGATGTTCACGATCGAGCCCTTGCTCTCCTTGAGATAGGGGCAGCAGCAGTGAACGAGCTCGAAGTAGTGGGTAAGGTTGCCGTGGAGGGATTTCTCGAAGTCGCGCCACTCAAGGGTCTCGAGCTCGAGGTTGTCGTTGCGACCAGCGTTGTTCACCACGCCGTCGATGTGACCGTACTTCTTGTAGACCTCCTCGACGATCGGGGCGATGGCGTCGGTGTCGTTAAGGTCGATGTAGTACATCTCAAACGTCTTGGTGATCTCGGAGATCTCGGCGCGGAACTCGTCCTCGACGCCGTCCTTGCGGTTCAGGACCACAGGCACGGCGCCCTCGCGGGCGAGCTGCAGCGCGATGCCCTTGCCGATGCCCTTAAAACCACCAGTGACAAAAACTACCTTGCCCTCGAGATGCAAATCCATTTCAAAAACCTCCTTGTCGTGCCGCCCTTTGCAGCACTCCCGTCGCGCATCGGCTGACGCCGATGCATTGAAACCAACCTTGAATATGTGACCACGCAGGTAACCTGCGATATGTCCTACATGTAATTGCAGAGATGCGGAAGCGCCGTCTCGGTGTAGCCAAGGGCCTCGGCACACGTCGGCTCTCCGTTGCAGACGCGGATGATCTGGTCGATCAGCTGGTCGCGCAGCTCTTCCATGGTCTCGGGGCCGTAAATCGTAGCCTGCGCATCGAAGTCGATGTTATCGGCCATGGTCTTCGCCGTGCGGCCGTTTGCGGTCAGACGCAGCACGGGGGCGATGGCATTGCCCGTGGGCGTGCCCAGGCCGGTTGAGAAGACCACGAGCTGGCAGCCGCCCGCGATAATGCCGCCCACCGAAGAGGGGTCGTTACCCGGCGTGTCCATAACGACGAGGCCCTTGTGCGCATCGAGCTGCGCAGCATACGGATACACCGCGTTAATCGTGCTGTGGCCCGCCTTGTGAATGCAGCCGAGGGACTTCTCTTCGAGCGTAGTGAGGCCGCCCGCCATGTTGCCCGGGCTCGGATTGCCCTGGCGCATCTCGGCACCGAACTTCTGCACGTACGCCTCGTAGTCGTAGACCATCTTGAGCAGCTGGTCGCCGATCTCCTTGGTGGCCGCGCGGCGCGCCAAGATGTGCTCGCCGCCAAACAGCTCGGGAGTCTCGCACAAAACGGTAGTGGCGCCCTGGGAGACCATCCAGTCGGAAACCTCGCCGATCAAAGGATTGGAGCCAAGGCCACTCGAGGTGTCGGAGCCGCCGCAGTTGGTGCCAAAGATGAGCTCGTCGATACCGCACTCGGTGCGGGTCTCCAGCGAAGCCTCGCGCACGAGGTCGCGAGCGAGGCGCGTGCCCTCTTCAACAGCCTTGATGGAGCCGCCCACCTGCTGAATGATGAGCGTCTCGATGCGCTTGTTTGTGCGCTTGCGGATAGCATCGACAACGAGGTCGTTTTGACAACCCTCGCAGCCAAGCGACACGGCCAAGACGGAGTGGATATTGGGGTTGGATGCAAGACCGGCCAGGGTGTCCACGGTCAGCTGCTGGTCGGCATCGACCTGGGAGCAACCGTTTTGATTGTGGAAGGTAACGCATCCCTCAACGGCGCGGGCAATGCGCTCGGTCGTATCGGAAGCGCAGATGCTCGTGGGGAGAATCAGCACGTGGTTACGGATGCCCACGCGACCGTCGCCGCGACGGTAACCCATGAAGGTGCGGGTGCACTTGGTGGCAGCCGCGGGCTTCGCCGCCTCAGTTGTTGCATTGGCATCCACATCGAGCGCGTCTTTCATCGCATCGGTGCTCACGCAGTTATGCGTGTGCACGTGGTCGCCTGCTTTGATGTCGCACGTAGCCTGGCCAATGAACTCGCCGTATTTGACTACCGCTTCACCCGCCTTGATGTCTTTGCGAGCCAACTTATGGAACAAGGGGATGTCCTGGTTTGCCACCAGGCGTCCGCTCTCTCCTCCCGGCAGAGCGTACGTCACCTCATCGCCGGCATGCAGCGGATAGATGGCAACAACCACGTTATCGCGATCGTCGATGATTACGCCATTCCTCATTGGCTGCCTTTCTCTCGTCAGATCAGAGTCGTCCAACATCGTAGTGCATCCCTTTGACGCTCCACGTACAACGGCATGTTTACGTTGTTATGCGCGTTCGTATATCGGAACGATAGTTCTAATCTCGAACTGCATTTATTTTAGGAACACTGTATCTTTCCTTTTGCGTCCTTGCATGAACGGTTGAAAATCCTCTGCGAACGGTAGTCCCATATACGAACGCACTGTGTATGCTATTGAATCAACCCAGCTAGATGCCTTATTTTTACCCTGGTTTCGTTGCAGATTGCTGCGTGTTAAACCCCTCGCTGCTTCACCGTTTGTCCATGTATCCTGCATTTCGAGATTGATTCGTGAATACGAACAACTAAACTGTTTTTGCCTGCACACCACCACGCACCGCGACCACGAAAGAGTAGCTCCATGCCTACAAATACCGCCGATGCCCCGCACCGCTCCACTCAACGCGTCCTTCGTATCCTCGAAGTCCTCTCGCACACCGATGACGGCCTCACCATGGCCGAAATCTGTCGCACGCTGCAGGCGCCCAAAAGCAGCCTCTTCCCCATCATTCATACCATGGCCGAGGAGGGCTATATCTCCTACGACGAGACCACAAGCCGCTATCGCATTGGGTTTAAAACGTATCTCGCCGGCAAGGCTTATGTACGCGGGCAGGATGCCGTGAGCGTTCTTGCGGCGCAGCTGCAACGCCTCGTCTACGCCAGCGGCGAAACGTGCCAGGCGGGTATCCTCTCAAGCGACAAGGTACTCTATATCGCAAAGGTCGACTCGCCGCAGCCCGTACGCCTCTTCTCCGATATCGGCCGCGCCCTGCCCATCCACTGCACAGCCATTGGAAAGGCACTCGTGTGCGAACGTGAGCGCGACGAGCTGCACACACTTTTGGGCGACGAGTATCAATCCTTCACGTCCCGTACGCATCGCACGTTCGAGAGCCTGTGGGCGGAGCTGCAGATTGTCCGCGAAGAAGGCATCGCACACGATCGCGGCGAGATGACCGATTCCATCGAGTGCATCGCCGCCCCCATTCATGTTGACGGCCAAATCCAATATGGCATCGGCATCTCCGTGCCTTCATACCGTTTGACTATCGAGAAAACCGCCGAGTTCACCCAGCTGCTCAAAGACGCCGCCTCATACCTGGAGGCCGTCCTCTCCTAAACGTGACAAAAAGTCGACAGGTTTATTTTGTCACATTTTGCATTTCACCGGCCTTTTCCTACCGTTCGCCTGACGGCACCTGTCGGCACCCGGCGGCCCCGGACGAATGGCAGGTGCCGTCCTGCCCGATTCCGCCATGCCGGGCGGCGCGCTCGTCATCTAGCGCCGGACATCCACACGCCCTCAGCAGAATCTTTCGCCAAAGCCCTCACAACCCCAACAGGAGCACGGCGTTGAGCACCGTGACGATAAGCGCGATGACCACAAGCGTGACCTTTAACACTGCGCCGTTTGCGTACTTCCCCATAACACGCGGGGAACTCGTGAGCCCTATCTGGGCAAAAACCGTGATGGGCAGCTGTAAGGAAAGGAGCACCTGGCTCCACACAAGACCTTGAAAAGCGTCTTGCACGAAAAAGATCGACGCAAGCGCCAGCAAAAACGCGCACACAACGCCAATCGAACTGTGTCGGTCACGCACATCGTACGGCTCCCCTGCTAGCCCCGCAGAGATGGTTCCTGCCGCCATGCCGGCGGTGATAGACGAGGACACGCCCGCAAAGAGTAACGCAAACGCAAACACCGTTGAAGAAGCAGTGCCCAGCATGGGCTCGAGCGTGCATGCCGCCTGGTCAAGATCGGTCACCGGTGTGCCGGCCTTCCAAAAGACCGAAGCCGCCAGCAGCACCATTGCGCTGTTGATCGCCCAGCCCACCACCATGGAAAAGAGCGTATCGACGAACTCGCTTCTCAGGCGTTCGGCAATCGCATCGTCCCCGCGCTCATTAATGCGCTGGCTTTGGATAATCTCGGAATGGAGAAAGAGGTTATGTGGCATCACAACGGCACCCAAAACCGAAACGATGATGGAGGGAGAACCCGCCGGCATCGCAGGTGCGACCCAGCCCACGGCGGCGCTCGCCCAGTCCACGTGCACGAGAGCAATCTCGAATAAAAAGGACAGCCCAATCAACGATACAAAGCCGATGATCCAGCGCTCGACGCGCATGTACGAATTGGTAAGAAGCATGACGAGCGACACGACAGCTACAATGATCGCACCTGCTCGCAGCGGCAGACCGAAGAGCATCTGCAAGGCAATGGCTCCGCCAAGTATCTCGGCCATAGCTGTTGCAACCGATGCTGCAAGGGCTGAGAGCAGCACGAATCTTGAAAGGAAGCGCGGCATATGGCGTGTTGCCGATTCTGCCAGGCACTCGCCTGTCACGATTCCCAAATGCGCGGCATTGTGCTGCAGAACGATGAGCATGACAGTCGAGAGGGTTACAACCCATAGAAGGCTATAGCCAAATTGAGAGCCAGCTGCCATGTTTGACGCCCAGTTCCCGGGATCAATAAAACCCACCGTTACAAGCAGGCCGGGGCCGATTGCCCGCAATATGTCAAGCCCTCCGGTATGCCCGGTGTGGTGCGACCCAAACAGGCGTCGATGTAATTGGCAGCGTGCGTTTGAGGTTGATGAAGGCGGCTGATTCATAGGTCCTCGCTTTGTTGTTAGCTCTGGTTAACTTATAGCGATGTACCCGTTGCTGTCAAGCCCCATCAAGTGGCACGGATCATCTCGCAGCCACGCCAAGGCCTATGAATATGGAGGAGTTG
The DNA here is from genome assembly GCA_934647195.1 of uncultured Collinsella sp. Classification (GTDB taxonomy): domain Bacteria; phylum Actinomycetota; class Coriobacteriia; order Coriobacteriales; family Coriobacteriaceae; genus Collinsella. The sequence goes on along the minus strand of CAKUFD010000003.1, from coordinate 133,334 downwards.
TGAAGATGTGACGAAATAAACCTGACGACTTTTTGTCACGTTTTTTAGGGGAGCGGGGTAAGGATGCCGGTGTTTTGCATGGCATCGGCGTCGCTCATGCGACCGAGGAGGATCGCCGTCACCGGGCGCAGGTCCTCGGGCACCGTTACCTTGAGGTTGTCGCGTGGGCTATCGACGCACAGCACACGGCCACCCATGCGCTCCACAAGCGAGGAGTCGTCGGTACCCACAAAGCCATCGGCCAGAGCTGCAGCATGGGCACGTCGCATGGTCTCGAGCGCAAAGATCTGCGGCGTCTGCGCGGCCCAATAGCGGCTGCGCGACGGCGTCTCCACAATGCGATTGCCATCAACGACCTTGAGCGTGTCGATAGCCGCCTGGCCGCACACCACACCGTCGATGCCCGACTCGCAGCGCAGCGAGCAGATAGCGCGGTCGATAACCTCTGCTGTGATAAGCGGGCGCGCCGCGTCGTGAATCGCCACGTACTCGTAGCCTGCAGGAACAGCCTCGACACCGGAACGCGTGGAATCCTGACGCGTCTTTCCGGCCTCTGCAAACGTGATGGGCGTGACAAAGTTGTAGGGGTCGATCGCCTGGCGACGCATCTCGTCCATCTTCTCGGCCGGACACACCACCACGATGTGGCTCACAAACGCAGAGCGATCAAAAGCCCTGATAGACCAGGTCATCAGCGGCTTTCCAGCAACGTTTACCAGCTGCTTGCCGCCAGGGTTCCCAAAGCGAGCGCCGCAACCACCGGCCACGACCACCGCGCATACCGAACTCATTTTCTAGCCCTCCCGCTTGCCATGCATACGCGCGAGCGAATCGGCGAGAATCGCCGGGTTGTTGACGCCAAAGTCGCCCAAGCGCTCCGGGTCCTTCTTGATGTCGCCCATCAGCTCCTGCAGCGAGCCGTACTCGTCCACGATCTTCTCGGCCACGCCGTCGCGCACCACCGAGACGCGCGAGAGCGTACGCAGACCCAGCGGAGTCATGACCGAGTCCTCGTCCAGATCGTCGAAGCCCAAGACCTCGGCCACGCGCTTGGGATTAGAGAGGTCGGATGCGGACATTTCGGCAAAACGCTGGCGGATAGCACGCGCGTTGTCCTCGGAAGACTCGGACGCGTAGTCACGAATCATCAGGTCGTATTCGGTATCGATGGTATCGCCCGCAAGCTGCTCGAGCTGCATGCGCACGAGCTTGCCGCGCGTACCCAGCTTCTCGATGCAAATCTCCAGTTCCTGCTTTGCTTGCTGCAAAATCTCAAAGCTCGAGAAGATGCCGGTGATGTCTGCGAGCGTAACGTAGTCGTCCAGCTCGAGCGCCGTCAAGCGCAGCAGCGAGCGATCGAGCGAGCTGCGCGTGGTCTGCAGCGTGCCCACCAGCTGGCTCACCGAACCCATGAGGTCGGCGATGGGCTGGATCTGATACGACTTGCCGTGCACGTAAACATTCACCACAGCGCGACGCTCGGACACGGAGATAACGATTGCGTCGGTGAGAATCGACATGCGCGCCGCAGTACGGTGGCGCATGCCCGTTTCACTCGTGGATAGCGAAGGATCGGGATTGAGGTGGAAGTTCGCGCGCAGGATCTGCGTAAGGTCGCCGTCGATAACGATGGCACCATCCATCTTGGAAAGCTCGAACAGACGGTTTGAGGTAAACGAGATGTTGAGCGGAAAGCCGTCGTTGCCCGCGTTGAGCACGTTTTCGGAGTCGCCCACGCAAATGAGAGCGCCCAGATGACCTGCGATAATCATGTCGAGTGCCGTGCGCAGCGGTTGTCCCGGCGCTGTCAGACGAATTGCATCCTTCAGCGTTGGCTTAAACGTCTCGTTTTCCAATAGTCCGCCTCCATGTCCCGGCAGAAGTGCTAGAGAGCTTGTGCCGAACATCGATTCCGGCATACCAATCTATTGTTACACGAATGCTCCCGCTCCCCTATCAACGCCTACAAATACCATGCTTTTCTTTTAAAACGCCTACGACATGGCAACGAGAGCAGGGAAATCATGTGCCCGAGACCCGGGCAAAAAACGGGCCCCGAGGATCTATCTCCTCGGGGCCCGCCTTCATAAGCCCGTATGTTTCATGCACACTAGTGAGCACCAGAGCCCGTCTGCATCATACCTCCGGGGCCGGCCGTCACGCCCGTACTCGGCGCAGCGCTCGATGTATGCGGCGCTGCAACGGCCATGCTACCCAGAGCGCCCAGCTTACGCGGCGCGGGAATCTCGCCCGTACCATGGCTAAAGACGAACTTCTCGTCCGCCACATCGCACAGCACGGTGTCGCCCTCGCCCCACTCGCCTGCCAGCAACTCCTCCGAGAGCGGATCTTCGATGAGGCGCTGGATGGCACGACGCAGCGGGCGTGCGCCATTGGTGAGGTCGGTTCCCTCCGCCACGATCTTATCGATGGCGGCATCGGTGAGCTCAATGTTCATGCCGTTGGCGATCAAGCGCTGGCGCAGGTCGTCCACCAGCAGCTGAGCGATGCTCTTCAAGTCCTCGCCCGTCAGCTTCTGGAACACAACGATATCGTCGATACGGTTGAGGAACTCGGGGCGGAACAGGCGCTTGAGCTCGCCCATCGCGCGACTGCGGATCTCGCCCGAACTCAGGCCGGTCTCGCCCGTAGTGCCAAAGCCCACGTTCGATTCCTGCGCGATCTCGCGAGCGCCCACATTGGACGTCATGATGACCACGGTGTTGCGGAAGTCGACCGTCTTGCCCTGGCTGTCGGTCAGACGACCTTCCTCAAGTACCTGCAGCAAAATGTTGAAGATATCGGGATGCGCCTTCTCGACCTCGTCGAACAGCACAACGGAGTACGGATGGCGCCGCACGGCCTTGGTGAGTTGGCCGCCCTCGTCGTGGCCCACATAGCCCGGAGGACTACCGATGAGCTTGGATACCTCGAACTCGCTGCCATATTCCGACATGTCGAAACTGATGAGCGCATCCTTGCTGCCAAACAGATACTCGGCGAGCGTCTTTGCAAGCTCAGTCTTACCAGTGCCCGTGGGGCCCAGGAAGATGAACGAGCCGCCGGGACGACGCGGGTCTTTGAGCGGCGAGCGACTGCGGCGAATGGCCTTGGCCACGGCAGAGACAGCCTCGTCCTGGCCGATGATGCGCGTCTTGAGAACGCTCTCGCACTGCAACAGGCGACGCGACTCGCTCTCGGTGAGCGAACTCACCGGCACGCCGGAGGTGACGGAGACGATATCGGCGATCTGCGCAGTATCGATGACGAGCGGATCGGCATCCATCTGGGCATTCCAGGCGGCGCGGGCCTCGCCCAGGGCGATCTCGGCTGCCTGCTGATCCTGCTTGAGCTCGGCGGCGCGGTTCATATCGTCGTCGTTCGAGGCAGCCTCCACGGCGTCGGAAAGCTCGGCCACGCGCTTCTCGGCATCGCGCACCTCCTGCGGAGCGCGGTTTGCGGCGATGCGTGCGCGGGCGCCTGCCTCGTCGATAAGATCGATAGCCTTATCCGGCAGGTAGCGATCCTGGATATAGCGGTTGGAAAGGCTCGCCGCGGCCTCGATGGCAGCCGGCGTGTAGCGCACATGGTGATGCTCCTCGTAGCGCGGCACCAGGGCCTTCAAAATCGTAACCGTATCCTCGACGCTGGGCTCTTCCACATCGATGGATTGGAAGCGGCGCTCGAAGGCGGGATCCTTGGTGAGGTACTTGCGGAACTCCTCGGCGGTGGTGGCGCCGATAATCTGGAACGCGCCACGCGCAAGCACGGGCTTGAGCATGGAGCTCGCGTCGATGGAACCCTCGGCAGAGCCGGCGCCGATCAGCGTGTGCATCTCGTCGATGAACAGAATCGCGTTGTCGGACTCGGTACACTCGGCGATCACGTTCTTGAGGCGCTCCTCAAACTCGCCGCGGTACTTGGCGCCCGCCACAAGACCGGGCAGGTCAAGCGACCAGATATTCATGTTGAGGAGGTTCTCAGGCACGTTGCCGGCAACGATCTCTTGCGCCAAACCCTCAACCAGCGCCGTCTTGCCCACGCCGGGGTCGCCCAGAATAAGCGGATTATTCTTGGTACGGCGGGAGAGGATCTCCATCATGCGCGAGATCTCTTTCTCGCGGCCGATAACCGGGTCGAGCTTGCCCTCACGTGCACGACGACAAAGATTGATGGCAAACTGCTCCAGCGTACCGCCGGCAATTTTGGCGCCAGCGATACCTGCCTCGCCCGAGAAGAACGGCAAACCGGCACCGGGACGCCCAGCGCCAGCACCTGCCATGGGACGCTTGCCGCCCTGGTCTTTGGCCGTAAGCTTCTCCACTGAGGCGCGCACGGAGGCGCCGGACACGCCCAGGCGCTGGAAGATGTCCATGGCCATGCCGTTGCCCTCGGAAACGATGGCGAGCAGCAGGTGCTCGGTCGACACGTACGTCTGGTTGTTCTCGCGCGCCAGGCGGAAAGAACGCTCCATCACCGAAATGACGAGCGGCGTGAAGGCGAGCTTCGCGGCCTCGGTCGACTCGTCCTCGGCAGGAACCGTGGTGCGAATCTCCTTGAGCTGCTCCAGGATATCGTCATACGAGATATCGAGGGCGCGCAGAGCCTCGGAAGCAATGCCGTCCTCCTCCTTGGCGAGCGCGAGCAGCAGATGCTCGGTTCCCACCTTGGTGGACTTAAGGTCGATTGCCTCCTGCTTTGCAAGCGACATGACCTTGCGGGCGCGGTCGGTGAATCTATCCAACATATGCAAACCTCTAACATGCTAGAAGTTGTAAACAAACTCAGGCACCGTTGCCGGCGCTCAGTCTTCTTTACCCATACCATGGTTAATGATAACGGAATCCGATAGTTCATCTTTCACAGTGCTAAAAAAGCCACCCTTGCAGGTGGCTTACTGGGCAAATTGCTCTGTTCTAGCGCTTGCTTTATGCCTCAAGCACAGCATCCGGCGTTGCAGTCTCATCGCGCTCCTCGCCATCGACGGCCGCACCTGGGAAAGAGACAAGCTCCATATGGGGCTCGGCAAAGATCGTGCCCATCGGGAACGCACGACGGAAAACAAAGCGCGCGAACGGACCGGCGACAAGCAGGTTCCAGGGCAAGGCCATGATGAAGTTGCGGGGAATGTTGACGAGCCACATCATCGGCAGCATTGCCATGTTGGCAAGCGGGCCGCCGGGCATATGGAACAGCCCCTCGCAGGCACCATAGAGCGACATGATGATCACCATGGGCACAACCATGCAAGAGCTCACGGCGAGCGTCATGGCGCGCGGCGAGCTCTTGCCCGGCGTCACCAGATGCGTAAAGGCGAAACCTTTGGCAAGTGGGCTCGCCACGAACCAGTCACAGCACATGGCAAAGATGTAGGCAACGGGGAAACCGAGCCATGCGTCGGCAATAACCTCGCCGTTAATGACTCCGTGCTGCAAAGCGACGTTATAGACACTCATCCATAAAACCATGCAAAAGCACATGATGAAGGTGAACAGCAAGCTTTCTCGTTTGTTGATAGGCATAAAGAGGGAGTTCCTTTCTCTTTTCTTGTCGCAACAAAAAAGCGGGCGAGATGGAGCTTGTAAAACTTCATCTCGCCCGCCTGCACGTGCATGCGTCTGCGACTACTTATGTGGTGGAATCAGCCTAGCACGAAAAGGAACCGCTTCGTAAGCGTAGAGTTTATGGAGCCTGCTGAGCCAATCCTTCCTTTGTGTAGAAACACCAACTCTACCTGCATCTTTATTGTAAAAAGAGGCACCGGCCGCAAAAGCCGATGCCTCGTTCACATCATGTTGTTGCTCGTTTAGCAGAGCTTGGCGCCTGCGGGGATGCTCGGGTCGAGCTGCAGGAGGTTCAGACGCTGCTCGTCGCCCTCGGCGTGCACGGCACTGATGAGCATGCCGCACGAATCGATGCCCATCATCTTACGCGGCGGGAGGTTGGTGATGGCAACGAGCGTCTTACCTACCAGGTCCTCGGGCTCATAGTAGCCGTGGATGCCAGAAAGGATGACGCGGTCGGTGCCGGAGCCGTCGTCAAGCACGAAGCTCAGCAGCTTCTTGCTCTTCTTGACCGCCTCGCAGGCCTTAACTTTCACCACGCGGAAATCGGACTTGATAAAGGTATCGAAGTCGACCATGTCCTCGTAAAGCGGCTCTACAACGACCTTGGAGTAGTCGATAGTGGAGACCTTCGGAGCCTCGACGAACGAGCCCTCGGCAGAAGCGACAGCGGGCTTGGGACCCTTGGAGCCGCCCTCGGGCTTCATGTGCGGGAACAGCAGGACGTCGCGGATGCTCGCGGAGTTGGTGAGCAGCATGATCACGCGGTCCATGCCAATGCCGATGCCACCTGCGGGAGGCATGCCGTACTCGAGGGCGCGCACGTAGTCCTCGTCGTACTCCATTGCCTCGTCGTCGCCGGCGAACTTCTCCTCCACCTGCTTGCGGAAACGCTCGGCCTGATCGACCGGGTCGTTGAGCTCGGAGAAGGCGTTGGCATACTCATGGCCGGCAATGACCAGCTCAAAGCGATGCGTCAGGCGCGGATCATCCTCAAAGCGCTTGGCAAGCGGGCTGACCTCGATGGGGTAATCGCACACGAAGGTGGGGTTGACGATGGTCTCCTCGCCCAGCTCGTCGTAGATCTCGGCGATGAGCTTGCCGCTCGTCCACTCGGGCTTGACCTCAATGCCGCGCTCGCGGGCAGCAGCGGCGAGCTCCTCGGCAGGAGTGTCGATTGTCACCTTGTAGCCCAGCACGTCGGAGACGATGTCGGACATGGGACGGCTCGGCCAGGTGCCGGAAAGGTCGATGATCTGGCCCTGGTACTCGATTTGCTCGGAATCGTTCACCGCAGCGTTTGCAGCCTTGATGACGCCCTCGCACAGCTCTTTCATGCCCTCAAGATCGGAGAAGGCGCGGTATGCCTCCATGGTGGTGAACTCGGGGTTGTGCGTGAGGTCCATGCCCTCGTTACGGAAGATGCGACCGATCTCGAACACGCGCTCAAAACCGCCCACAAGCAGGCGCTTGAGGTGCAGCTCGGTAGCGATGCGCAAGTAATTCTCCTGGTTCAGCGCATTAAAGTGCGTAATGAACGGCTTGGCCGTAGCGCCGCCCTGGATGGTCTGCAGGATCGGGGTCTCGACCTCCATGAAGCCATCGGCCTCCATGTAGCGACGGAAGGCGGAGACGATGGCGGAGCGCTTGCGGAAGGTCTCGCGCACGTCCTCGTTGACAATCAGGTCGACATAGCGCTGGCGATAACGGGTCTCCTTGTCGGAAAGACCGTGGAACTTCTCGGGCAGCGGGCGAACGGCCTTGGCAAGAAGTGTAAGGGAGCGAGGGGCCACGGAAAGCTGGCCACGCTGGGTGCGCACCACAACGCCCTCAACGCCCACGATGTCGCCCAGGTCGAGCTTGCGCAGGAGCTTCCAGTCGTCCTCGTTCATGTCGTTGATACGGCAGAAGAGCTGGATATCGCCCGTCGGGTCGCGCAGCACGATGAACATGATCTTGCCCTGGCCACGCTTGGCAACCACGCGGCCACCGATCTTCACGACGTCGGTCGTGTCCTCGCCGTCGGCAAGGTCAGCATACTTGGCCTCGATATCGGCAACGTAATCCTCGACATCGGAATGCTCAGGATACGGGTTCTGACCGGCGGCATACAGGGCCTCACGGTCGGCAAGGCGGCGGGCACGCTCGTCGTTGAGCGTGTCGGCAACGGGGGTTTCGGTCTGATTCTCTGACATCGGCTGCACTCCTATATAACGCGAAAAAGCTCCCGTAGGATCGGTATCCCCCGGGAGCCATTACATACTGATGCCCGCGGTTTAGCGGGAAATCTTGGTGATGGTGTAGGTGCGGGTCTTGCCGGACGGGGTCACGACCTCGACGGTCTCGCCCTCGGCATGACCGATGATCGCACGGCCCACGGGAGACTCGTTGGAAATCTTGTGCTCCAGCACGTTGGTCTCGGTGGTACCCACGAGGGTGACATCGGTGGCAACGCCATCGGCATCAACCAGGGCGACGGTGCAGCCAATGGAAACGGTCAGACCGTGCAGGGAGGTGCCGGCGTCCTGAGCGTTGGCAAGAATGGCTTGAATCTCGGCGATACGGGCGGCGTTCTTGGCCTGCTCTTCCTTAGCGGCATCGTACTCGGAGTTCTCGGAAAGGTCGCCAAAGGCGCGCGCTTCCTTGATGTGCTCGATGATCTCCTTGCTCTTATCGCCCTCGCGCCAGGCGAGCTCCTCCATGAGCTTCTGGCGGCCTTCGGCTGTCAGTACGATCTCGCTTGCATCCATGCGCACAAACTCCTTGCATCTCACGTGTGGCGAATCCGCCACCTATACACAGAAAAGACCGGCTGGCCCTAGGGGTAAGCCGGTCGAAGATCACCCCGCAACAACAGGGCGGAAATTACTCAGCGTCGCCGTCTTCCTTCTTCTTCTTGGCGGCAGCGAGCTTGGCCTCGAGCTCGCGAATCTCGGCGTCGTCATCCGCGTCTTCCTCGGCGACAACAGGCTCGTCGTCCTTGGAGGCCTCGTCGCTCTCCATACCCTCACGGATGTTCTTGACCGTGGAGCCGAGGGACTTGCCGAGCTTCGGGAGGTTCTTAGGCCCAAAGATCAGCAGTGCAACGATGAGAATGACGATCCATTCCATACCCTTAGGGAACATATGGTTTCCTCCCAGTGTTTTGCAAACAAGCAGATGGAAGTATACCGCGCTTGGCGTTGCGGAACAACAGCCCCATATTTCCCCTACCAGATTCTTCACGCTACATTACGCATGCATCAACAATCACCTTTGAAACCGAGCAAAGGAAACGAGACGGTGTTCGCGCTAGGCGGCCGCAATCGCCGGTCGCGCCAGGTGATTGCGCATAAAGAACGTGAACACCATGGTGAGCAGCGCGTTGACGGCAACGCTTACGGGATAGACCATCAGCAGCGTAAACAGGGTATGGTCGGCAGAGAAGACAAACGCCACCCACAGCACGCGCAAGACGCAGATGGAAATGAGGGCGATGATTGTCGGCGGCAGCGAGCAACCATATCCGCGCAGGTAGCCGGACATGATCTCGACCACCATCGTAAACAGGTGCGTAGCCAAAATGAACTTGACGCGCAGCGACCCGGCATCAATCACTGCGGGGTCGGAGCTAAAGATAGAGAGCAGCTGTCTGTTAAAGAGCAACAGGATCGTCGTGAGGATCGCGTATGCCGTATAGCCCTCGATGAAGCATATCTTGAGGGTTCGCATACAGCGGTCGTGACGACGAGCGCCGTTGTTTTGACCCACAAACGTGGTGCAAGCTTGGCCAAAGGCATTGAGGCTGTACCACGAGAAAGCGTCGATGTTGTTTGCGGCGGAGTTGCCCGCCATAACAGCGGTGTCCAGGCTGTTCACGGCTGCCTGGACAATGACGTTCGACACCGAGAACAAGGCACCCTGAATACCCGCAGGAAGGCCGACGATAAGGATGCGTTTGAGCGAGGGCCAGTCGATTGCCAGCTCGCGCAGGTTCACGCGGATGACGGAGTCGCTGTGCGTCAGGCACCACAAGAGCACAGCCGAACTCACCGCACTCGAAATGACCGTTGCCGACGCAACACCATCGACATCCATGCCAAGCCCCAACACGAAAAGCAGGTTGAGCCCAATATTGACCATACCGGAGATGGTGAGCGCGATAAGCGGCGTGCGCGTATCACCCTGGCTGCGCATGATGGCGGCCTCGAAGTCATACAAGAACAAAATGGGAAGACCCGCCAGATAGATGCGCATGTAGAGAAGAGCCATGGCCTCAACCTCGGGATCTTTGATACCCATCGCCGCCATGATGGGCCCAATCACCAGCTCGCCGGTAAGGCCCAAGATAATACCCCCGCCTATTGCGGCAAGCATCGCAGTGTGCACAGCGCGGCGTACGGCGTCCATCCTGCCCGAGCCGATGTTAGTTGCGATGGTCACGTTGGCACCAAGGCTCATGCCTGTGCCCAAGCTCACCACAAAACTGCACATGGCACCACAGCTACCCACAGCAGCCATGGCATTGGTACCCGCAAACTGCCCCACCACGGCAACGTCGGCGGCGTTGAATAGCTGTTGGAGAAAAGCCATAAGCGCGACGGGTATGGCGAAGAGAACGATCTTGTCCCAAAGGGACCCCTGCGTCATATCGACCTTTACGCCCAGCGCCATACGCATTCCTTACACTCCGCTTGCAAACGGTCATATGCTAGCACTCCATGCAAGCAAAGTGGCGAGCATCTTGCAGCGATTCCAAAGGAGCTGGAATCAAAGCATGAACGCGCATACGGAAAAGGGCCGCCCGAAAGCGACCCTTAATCAATGCAATGGTCGGGTTGACTGGATTTGAACCAGCGACCCCTGCGTCCCGAACGCAGTGCTCTACCAAACTGAGCCACAACCCGATAGCCAAGCTATAGTAACAAAAGATTGAGCGAAATGCTAGCAATCAATAAGATTCGATCCAGACTTTTCCATCTGAGTCGCACACGACCACCATCCGTGCTCGTTTGCAGCCGCGCTCGCAAGGTCCTGAGCAGCCTCTTCGCTCTCGCACAGAGCAAAGCAGCAAGATCCCGAACCCGAAACCTCGGCCACGCGCACACCCGGTTGCTCGCGCATCCACGCCAGCACGTCGACGATTTCGGGTGCGATGGACATCGCAGCAGGCGCCAGGTTATTGGCCAGCGCATCGACTACGCCCTGTTCATCGTTAGCGCGCAGCGCCTCGAGCATGGGCTCGATGGGAGCCACATGCTGCGGATCGGCATCGAAGATACGATAGGCCTCCTGTGCCGTAACGCCCTTTGAAGAAGCGCGGATAAGCGCCACGGGCATGCCCTCGAGCGCATCGAACGTCTCCTCCATCACGTCACCCGCACCGCTAAGGTACGCAGGCGATTCGTAGAGGAAAAACGGCACGTCGGCACCGATGCTTCGCGCAACGGCGGCCACGCGCTCATCATGGATGTCGATATCCCATGCCGCACACAGGCCGCGCAGGGTGGCTGCGGCATCGGTGGAGGGGCCGCCGAGACCCGCGCGAATGGGGATGCGCTTATCGATATGGATATCGAACAGAGGATCACGATCGCACGCGCGACCAAGCTCGACAGCGGCGCGCCAGGCACTGTTTTGCTCCATGGGGAAATCCACCGCAGGATCCATGGTGACCGAGAGCTCCTTTGCAGGCGCGATCGTCACCGTATCGCCCAGGCCGACAGCCGCCATGATCGAATCGACGCGATGATAGCCGCGTTCATCTTTCGTTGCGTACACGCCCAGGTACAGGTTGACCTTTGCGAGCGCGGACACGGTGAACGAAAGAAAAGGCATGATTAGTGCTCCTCGAGCTGATTGCCCAGCGGGGTGAACAGGTGCTCGCCCGACTCGGGATCAAACAGCTCGACCGTGCCGGTAAGCACGTCAACATACTGATACGACTGACGCGACTTGCGACCGCGGCGCTCGTCGACCTCCACGATGAACACGGCGGGGTGAACCGTCTTGATGGTACCCATGCGCTCGACAACGCGCGTGCGGCCCATGTTGGCGCGCACCTTGACGCGCTGGCCGATCATGCTCGTCAGCTTCTCGTGGATATCGTCGACGTGATTGACTTCCAGCTCTTCCATTAGGCCTCCTGAAGGCAAGCGCGCATGCGGCAGACTTGCCCCAATATATCTACAAACGTATAAATTGTAGCAGGCTCAGATGGAGATTGCACATCTTATGGAGATGCTGCGAAGAGAGGTACTGCCAAACGCATGGCAGCACCCCTCGGGTATCCGCACTCCCCTACAGCTCGTCGGTATCGAGCACGATGGTGAAGGGGCCGTCGTTTACGAGCGAAACGCTCATGTCGGCGCCAAAGCTGCCGGTCTGGACATCGCCTATATCCGCGCGAACCAGCTCGCAAAAATACTCGTAGAGCTCGTTTGCCAAGCCAGGAGCACCTGCTGCGGTAAACGAGGGCCTGCGCCCATGGCGGCAATCGGCATACAGCGTAAACTGCGACACCACGAGCACCTCGCCCGAGACGTCTGCGAGCGAGCGGTTGGTCTTTCCCGCATCGTCGGGCATGATGCGCAGGTCGCGAATCTTGGCCCAGAGCTTTTGCGCCATCTCGCGTGTATCGCCCTCGCCCACGCCCAACAAGATGAGGTAGCCCTGGCCGATGTTACCGATGGTCTTTTCTTCGACGACAACCGACGCGCTCATCACGCGCTGGACGACGGCCCTCATGCCTCGTCTCCCGCAATCTGGGAGGACAGGTCCTGCAGCGCGTGAAAGCGATGGCTGATGGCGTTTTTCTCCGCCGGAGTAAGCTCCGCCATGGTCTTGCCCGGCGTATCGGCAGGCAGGAACAGCGGGTCGTAACCAAAGCCGTTCTCACCGCGACCCTCGAAACCAATCGTGCCCTCACAAGCGCCTGTGCCGGTAAGCACCATGCCCGAAGCGTCAACAAGCGCCACGACGCTCATAAAACGAGCGGTGCGCTCGGCTTCGGGCACCTCGGCCAGGTTTTCAAGCAGCTTTGCATTGTTCGCAGCGTCATCGCCGTGAACGCCTGCATAGCGTGCCGAGTACACGCCGGGCTCGCCATCGAGGGCATCGACCACAAGGCCAGAATCGTCCGCAATGGCAGACATGCCCGTCTGCTCCACAGCTGCCTCGGCCTTGATAAGGGCATTCTCCAAGAAAGTGGTGCCCGTCTCCTCTGGATCCTCGAAATCGCCCAGCTGGCCCAGCGCAACAAAGGTCACGTCGGGCAGCACGCGCGAAAGGATGTCCTCGATCTCTACGAGCTTATGAGCGTTACCCGTAGCCACCACGATGGTGCGAGCGGGATCGAGGGTTTCGATATCGATGCTATTCAGGGCCATGGTCGCCTGCTCCTTAACGTTTAGCGGATAGATGCACGCGAGAGGCTAGTCGTCGTCGCGAAACGCCGTGACCTCGTTTTGAAGGTCAATCAGCTGCTTGATGCCCAGGTCGCCCAGGTCAAGCAAATTGTTCAGGCGCTTGCGGTCAAACGGCGTCTGCTCGCCCGTGCCTTGGATCTCGACGATCTCGCCAGTATCGGTGGCAACGAGGTTCATATCGATCTCGGCGTGGCTGTCCTCGGCATAATCGAGGTCCAACAGCTCGTTGCCGTCGACAACGCCCATGGACACGGCAGCCACCTGGCCCGTCAGGGGCAGGCGCGGAATCTTGCCCGCCTCGACCCAGACCATAAGGGCATCGTGGAGTGCCACCCACGCACCGGTCACGCTTGCCGTACGCGTGCCGCCGTCTGCCTGCAAAACATCGCAGTCGATGGTGACGGTGTACTCGCCCAGGGCACGCATGTTGCAAACGGTGCGCAGGCTGCGGCCGATCAGACGCTCAATCTCCATGCTACGACCCTTGCGCGTGTTCGTCTCGCGCTTGGTGCGCTTAGAGGTGGCGGCGGGAAGCATGGCGTATTCGGCCGTGACCCAGCCCAACTTGGAGGCGCGGCGCCAAGGCGGCAGGCCGTCCTCGATCGTAGCGGCACACAGCACACGCGTGTCGCCAAACTCAACCAGGCAAGAGCCCAGAGCATTCTTCATGACCTCGCGCTTGAGCGTCACGGGGCGCATCTGGTTAGCGGCACGGCCGCCGGAGCGGCGAATCTCGTTCAGTTCCATTGGTATTCCTCTCTATTTGCGCGGCACGGCCCTAGGCAAGCTCGTCGAGCGATACGTGTTCGATGCTCTTGAGCGGCTGGCCGAAGATAAAGCTGCCCGCGGCGGCAAACTCCGCCAGGTTATCGGATGTTGTGGCAAAACGGTGCTGGGGCAGGGCGTCGTCTGGCGCCAGCTGCTCACGACGCTGCAGGATGTCCACAAGCTCGCGCGTGGTTTCCTCGGCAGACGAGACAACGCGGATGTTTGGCCCCAGCTCATGGCGAATGGGACCAACGAGCAGCGGGAAGTGCGTGCAGCCCAAAACGACTGTATCGATATTGTGGCCCTTGAGGGGCGAGACCACCTGGCGCACCGTGGCACGCACCTCGGGCGTGTCGAAGATATCCTCGTCCTCAAGCCAACGCTCCTGCAGGTGGGCACCGGTCGCGAGCTCGCGCTCGACGATCTCCACAAAACTCGAAGCGGGGCAGCCGTACACGTCCACGCCCGCGTCCAAGTCTTGGATAGCGCGGGTGTACGCACCGGAGCGTGTAGTGAGGTTCGTGGCGAGCACGCCCACCTCGCGCGTGCGCGTGCTGTTGATGGCAGCGCGTGCGCCGGGCACGATCACGCCAATCACAGGGACATCGAGCGTCTGCTGGCACAAGCGCAGCGCGGCCGCCGTTGCCGTGTTGCAGGCGATGACGATGATCTTGACGTCATGACGCGAGAGCCAGCGTCCCGCTTGGAGAGCAAAGGAGCGGACCTCGTTTTCGCCACGCGTGCCATAGGGGCATCGCTTGGTGTCGCCAAAGTAGTACACCGACTCGTGAGGCAGAGCGGTGGCAATGGAGCGAGCCACGGTCAAGCCGCCGAGGCCCGAGTCGAACACACCGATAGGGCAGGTGTTTTTCTGCGCCATCATCAAATCCTATTCCTTGGCTGCCAGCAGGCATTTCATGGTCATGACCCAGCCGTCGACGATGCAGCCCTGGCTCACAAACGCATTGTCGTGCGTAGCCAAGAACTCGTCGGCACCGGGGTTCGCCAGTCCATTCTCCACCAAAACGAAGGTCCCCACCGAATCCGCCATCAAGAAATCGGAGGACGCGTCGCCAATTGCCAGCGCCTGTGCGGGATCGATGCCGCGCAGCTCGCAGAATTTGGCGACGGCACGGCCCTTGTTAAGGCCACGGGGGCTCACGTTAAAGGCACGTCCGGGCACGCCCTCGGGGAGCTCGAGCGTCGTAGGCTTGGAGATGTGGTTGAGAAAACCGTTATCGCCCCAATCGAGGTTGACGCCCGAGGCATCGAGCATGGCACGCGCCTCCTCGTCGGGAATCTCGCCGCGCATGGCAACGGTGACCTCGCGGTATTTGTAGCCCTGCTGCATATCGTTGTGGTACTCGAGCAGATGCGGCCAGGAGTTGACGAGCTTGTCGCATACACCCGCACGCTCGATCACCTGATGGGGAGTGAGGCCGCACGAGGGGTCGTACTCCATATCTGCGGTGAAATAGCACCAGTCGTCCTTGCCGTGGTCGAGCATGAGCAGGCCGCCCATCTCGCCAATATAAGCGTTGAAGCCCAGGATGCGCGCATCCTCGTGCAGCATGGAGCGGTTGCGGCCGGAGCAGGGAATCACCTCGACGCCGGCGGCACGCAGATCGAGAAGCGCCTGTACGCAGGCGACGCTGGGGTTTCCCGCAGCGTCTGCCAGCACGCGCGAACCGGGTGCGAGCATGGTGCCGTCAAGATCGGTGAAAACATAGCGAACGCCCGCCAGGCGCTCCTTGAGCTCGCCCTCGGGTACGACGGGCAACACAGAGGAGGTCATTGGTGCTCCTTTTTGCTGGTCGAATAAAAAACGAATCCCATTGTAGCTTCTAGCCAAAGGTTTCGATATACTGTGTTCCCACGGGCGATTGGCGCAACGGTTAGCGCAGGTGCTTTACACGCACAAGGCTGGGGGTTCGAATCCCTCATCGCCCACCATTGAATTTGAGACGGCTCCGGCAACGGGGCCGTTTTTCATCTGTGCCGGGTGCTGGGGATTCGAACCCGGGAGGGCGCGGAGCCGGGAAAACGCGCAGGCGTTTTCCGGCGCAGCGCGCAAGGCGCGGGACGCGCCGCAGCGGGGCGCGGGCGGCGCAGCCGCACGCCATCCTCGTCCCCTCCACATAAAGCCCAAGTCCCTCCCCTGTTCAAAACCATCGCACAAACGGCAACTATTTCCGAAAAATAAGGAAAAGTGAACGTTTGTGCGATGGTTTTGAATTACCGAACACCCAGCAAGCCAGTCAGTAGCATTCCACGGGCGCTCCGCGCACCATTTGTGCCACCAAATAAGAGATAATTGCAGTAAAACTACAGGAGGCCCCATGGATGCACCTATCGTCCTTTCACATAAGACGGCATGGCTGTATTACCAGGTCTCCGGCCCGAATGCTCTAGGCGAGGATCGAGATCTCCCCGCGCTCGCTCCCGCGCGAAGAACACCCATGTCTTTCGCAAAATCCATTCGGCAAACGCTCACTATGTGCGGAGTTAACGATAATCAGCTCGATAAGCTCGACATCCTCATCTCTTTTCCATCCGAGCGAACCCGCTCGTCCGCTTTCCGCCCCCATTCCTACGGCGCAATCATCCCGGCAAACGAGCTCGTCTCCATCGCACCCGGACTCCTAGTTGTCCACCCTTCTTTATGCTTCCTCCAAAGCGCTTCATGGATGAATGAATATGAACAACTTGAATTTGCCTACGAGCTCTGCGGAAATTACCTAGGCCCGCAGCAAAATCAATCTGGCTACACCAAGCTCGTCTCATTAGACAACGTCCAACACCTGCGCGAAGCCGCCAAAAGCCATCCGAGCACGAAGGGAATAAAGCAAACCCGCAGAGTCCTACGCATGGCGAAAAACAACTCAAGATCGCCCATGGAAACCGCACTCGCGATGATGCTTGCGGAAGATCGAACGCGCGGGGGCCTCGGTTTCAAGTCGTTCGACCTTAACAAGCGCGTTGATATTCCCCTCAAACACAAGAAATGCTCTGCGAATGGTTACTTTGAAATCGATATTTTGACCCAAACGCAGCGTTTTGCTATCGAATACGACGGGCAGTATCACAATGAATTTCTTCGACGAGCACACGATGCCGAGCGCTTGAGCGTCTTGCGCCTAATGGGCTATCAAACCCAAACGATTACAGCGGCGCAATTCTCCTCGCAGCTCAGCTTGAATCGTTCTCTCAATGCCATATGTCAAACCCTCGGCCTCAGCATCAACTCGTCTGCTGAGTTCCAAAAGGCACAAAACGAGCTGCGAAAGTTCGTAATCCGAAAATGGGAAACACCGGAAGACGATGACGCGAACGCAGAAGGAGCACCCTCGACGCAGAATAATCCCCGCGCAGAAGCATCGGCATCGTAGATGGGTGCGCCCTCGATTATAAAACCATCGCACAAACGGCAACTATTTCCGAAAAATAAGGAAAAGTGAACGTTTGTGCGATGGTTTTGGAAAGACAGCTCGAGAGCAGCCACATTGCGCATGGGTTTTAAGGTGAACGCAGCTCAAGGGCGGTCGCATTATACGTGGGCCTTGAAACAAGAAAGGCGGGGTGGCCGTAAAAGGCAACCACCCCACCCAGGACAAGACATGCTTGCACGCGCGAAAAATCCGCCGCCTACCCCATAATCTTCGTCAAAGCAGCGATGAGCGCATCGACATCGGCCTTTTCGCAGACAAGCGGCGGCAAGAAGCGCAGAGTGTGCGCACCGGTCGCGTTGATCACAAAGCCGGCGGCCAGCGCTGCGGCAACAACATCGTGTGCGTCACCCACGGTGTCATCCAAATCGCAACCAAGCATCAGGCCACAGCCGCGCACCTCGGTAACGTGGGGCACCTGGGCCAGCTGCTCAGCAAAGTATGCGCCAACCTCGGCTGCATGGGCGGCATAGTTACCACGGACGAGCTCGGACAAAACGGAAGCCGAAGCAGCCACCGCGAGGTTGCTGCCACCAAAGGTCGAACCATGGTCACCCGGACGGAACGCGCTCGCGACCTCCTGCTTAGCAAGCACGGCACCCATCGGCATACCGCCGGCGACGCCCTTGGCAAGGCTCATAATGTCTGCCTCCACGCCATAGGTCTGCATGGCAAACGGCTTACCGGAGCGGAAGATACCGGTCTGAACCTCGTCGGCGATGAGCAGGCCACCGTGGGCATGGGCCAAGTCGCGTGCGGCCTCGACAAACTCCTGCGTAAGCGGATGCACGCCAGACTCGCCCTGAATCGGCTCGATCATCACGGCACAAATTTCGGATCCATACGTATCGAAAATGCCCTTGAGCTGCTCGACATCGTTGGGGTCGCAAGCCACAAAACCGCCCGGCAACGGCTTGAAGCTATCCTGCAGCCAATCCTGCATAGTTGCGGCGATCGTCTCGAGCGTTCGGCCATGGAAGCCACCGCGCAGCGCCACAATCGTGTTGCCGCCATTGCCCACGCGCTTGGCATACAGGCGCGCAAGCTTCATCGAGCCCTCGTTAGCCTCGGCACCCGAGTTGGAGAAGAACGCCTGCCAAACCTGTTCGCCCTCGGCGGGTGCGGCGGCAGCCAGAAGGGCCTCGTCGTCCTTGGCATCGATGGCTTCGACAATTGCGGCGGCACCAGCAAGATCGTCATTGGCGAGCTTGGAGAGCAGCGCCGCCACCTGTCCGCGATGCTCGATGTAGAAGTAATTGGACACGTGGGTGAGGTCATGTACCTGTGCGTCCACGGCATCAACCATGGCAGGGGCGCCGTGGCCCAGGCAGCATACGCCGATGCCCGCCAGGAAGTCGAGATACTCGCGGCCATCGTCGCCCACGAGCGTCATGCCGTGTCCGCCCGTGAACTCGACCTCGGAACGGCCGAACGTATGCATCACGTAGTTGGATTCAAGAGCCTTTTGTACGGAAAGGGACATGGTCTAGCCTTTCGGTCGGAAAGAATGTCTACAACAGAGTACGCAGCGCCGCCAAAGCAGATGCTACGAAAGGGCCTGCAACTTGGAAACCTCATCGAGATTCTCGAACAGACGCGCCGCGAACGTCGAAAGCGGATGCGGATGCGTATCGTACTCATACGCCGTCTCGCTGGAATGGAGCACGGTGCCCACACCGGCGTCGGTAAGCAGCTCGAGCAGGAGCGAATGCGGCGTGGTGCCGTTGATGATATGCGCGCGGAACACGCCAGCCTTGACCGCCTCGATACAGGCGTTGAGCTTGGGGATCATGCCAGAATCAATCTCTCCGCGGTCCAGCATGGTCTGACACTCCTCCATGGTGAGGTTGGAGATGAGCGAGCCCTTGTCCGAGAAATCTTCGTACAGGCCGTCGACATCGGTAAGGAAAATCACCTTGTGCGCACGTAAGGCACCCGCAATGGCACCGGCAGCGATATCGGCATTGATGTTGTAGAAGCCGCCGTCCTCGCCCTTGGCGATAGTGGCGATAACGGGAATGTACTCGCCGTCGATAAGACGCTCGATGTAGTCGACATTCACGCTCTCGATCTTGCCCACGCGCTGAAGCTCGGGATCGAGCGTAGAGGCGATAAGCGTGCCAGCATCGCTGCCCGAAACGCCTACAGCCAGGTTGCCGTGCTGGTTGAGTGCAGCCACGAGCTCCTGGTTAACCTTGCCGCCCAGAACCTCGCGCACGATATCCATGGCAGCAGGCGTTGTCACGCGCTGCCCGTTCTTAAATTCGACAGGCAGGTCATAGTGCGAAAACGCCTCATTGATGGCTTTGCCGCCACCGTGGACGATCACCGGCTGCATGCCCATGATCTTAAGCAGGACGATGTCGCTCATCACATCTTCGCGCAGCTTGGCATCGACCATAGCCGCGCCACCGTACTTGATGACGACCACCTTTCCCGTCAGGTTCTTAATCCACGGCAGGGTCTCGAAGAGCACCTGGGCGGTCTGTTCGTTGAGCAACGAAGGCTTCGCATCGCGTGCGTATTTCATGGCTACATCCTTATGGAGTTGGTCGCGGGGCACCCGCCCCGCGGAATGGGGGCATTATTCGACGTGCGATTACGTGCGGTAATCACCGTTGATGGTGATGTACTCGTGCGTAAGATCGCAAGTCCAAACCGTCGTAGAGCACTCTCCTGCGCCCAGATCGGCATCGATCACAATCTCGGGCGCCTCAAATCGTCGCAGCGCCTCGTCCTCGTCGAAGGGGACGGTCAGGCCCTCACGGCACACGGGCATGCCCATGATGTCGATGGAGACGTCAGTCTGCTCAAAGACCACGCCGCATTTGCCGAGTGCCATGGCGATGCGGCCCCAATTGCAGTCGTGACCGGCAATAGCGGTCTTGACCAGCGGGGAGTTCGCCACGGCACGAGCGGCGGTATCGGCATCCTCATCGTTTGCGGCACCCGTCACATTGACGGTCACGAGCTTCGACGCGCCCTCGCCATCAGAAGCGATACCGCGCGCCAAGGCCTCGCATACCGAATACAGGGCATAGCGAAGCTCCTCATAGGCGTCGCCTCCCTCTTCGATAAGAGGAACGTCGACACCTGCGGTGCCGGAGGCAAGCATGATGCAGGTATCGTTGGTGGAGGTGTCGGAATCGACCGTTACCTTGTTGAAGGTCTTGTTAACGCAGCTGGTAAGAAGCGTATGGAGCGTCGCGGGTGCCACAGGAGCATCGGTGGTGATGATGCAGATCATCGTCGCCATGTTGGGCATGATCATGCCAGAGCCCTTGCACATGCCGCCCACCGTGAACTGGCAATCGGCATATTCGAGCTCGCCGCTCGTATAAGTAACGGCGTACTCCTTGGGATGCGTGTCGGTGGTCATGATGGCACGGGCAGCATCGGCGCCGCCCTGCTCGGAAAGCCCGTCGAAGACCACCGGGATACCGGTTTCAAAGCACTCGATGCCCAACTGCTGGCCAATCACGCCCGTCGAGGAAACAAGCACCTGCTCGGGTGCGCATCCCATAACCTGCGAGGCAATCTCGCAGCTCTCACGTGCAAGCGCCAGACCGGGCTCTCCCGTAGCCGCGTTGGCGTTGCCCGAGTTGACGATGACGCCCTGCACCTGGCCGTAGCCGCAATCGCGGCCGCCAAGGTGCTCGCGGCACACCTGGACCGGAGCCGCACAAAAACGGTTGGTGGTAAAGACGCCGGCAGCGGCAACGGGTGCATCTGCCGCGACCATGGCAAAATCCAAGCGCTCCGGGTTCTTGCGGAAGCCGGCATGGATGCCCGCGGCCTTGAAGCCCTGGGCGCTTGTCACGCCGCCTTCCGGCACAGCGCGCAAGCGAAGATCAAACGAATCGATATCAAACACGAGAAACTCCCCAACGATGGCATTTGTTTTGCGTACCAGTGTAGCCAGCCAACGTCGTGCAAACAACGTTTACACAGGCATGGCAATAAGCGGGAGGCCTCGTCGCTCGTCCAAGCCAAAGACCACATTCGCACATTGAATGGCCTGACCTGCGGCGCCCTTGCACAGATTGTCGATTGCGGAGGTCACTACAAGCATACGGGCGGTTTTATTGAGGGCAAGGCCAATCTGGCAGGCGTTGCTGCCGGCGACCGAAGACGTCTTGGGCATCTGTCCGGCGTCGAGCACGCGCACAAAGGGACGTCCCTCGTAGAACTCGCGATAGCGCTCGACCACCATATCGAGCGTCAGCTCCTGCGAAGGCACCTCGCCCAGGGGGATATTAACGGTCGAGAGCAAACCGCGCTTGAGGGGCGCCAGATGCGGGGTGAATACCACATGGCCCGGCAGGCCGAGAATCTGCTCGATCTCGGGTGTGTGGCGATGCTTGCATACGCCATAGGCCTCGACGCATTCGTCGGCACTGCAATAGTGCGTACGCGCGTTGGCAGATTTGCCGGCGCCCGTCACGCCCGAGATGGCATCGACGATAACCACCGCGTCTTCAGCCAGCCAGCCGGCATCGATGGCGGGGTATGCACCCAGCGAGGTTGCCGTGGGATAGCAGCCGGCACAGGCCACGAGCGTGGCCTCCCCCGCCGCATGGCGTGCAGCGGCGCCTGCAAGGTCTTCGGCAAAAATCTCGGGCAAGCCAAAGGTGCGCGTAGCCAAGAGCTCGGGGCTCGTATGGGGCGTGGCGTACCACTGCTCGTAGACGGCAGGATCAGACAGGCGGTAATCGGCCGAAAGGTCGAAGACCGAAACACCAGCAGCGAGAAGTCCAGGCACGGCAGCGAGCGCGGCCGTGTGCGGGACGGCGAGGAATACGGCGTCGCACGTCTTGAGGACGGGGTCGTCATGCGTGGTAAAGGCAAGGTCGGAGACACCGGCAAACGCAGGGTACACACTTGCGAGCGACTGCCCAGCGTCGGCGTTGGACGTGATGGCAACGAGCTCGAAATCGGGATGGAAGCTGAGTAGGCGCACCAGCTCGACCCCTGCGTAGCCCGCCGCTCCAACGACACCAACCTTGATAGCCATCGATTCGCTCATCTCCAAATGCATATTTTAGGGCCATTCATGCATATTTACGCATCAGCGCCCATCGCTTATCGAATAGTTCGAAAGGATAGCACTCCAATATGAAATGGTTTTTGAGATGTCTCCGTGTGACCGTTTGGAAACAAAAAGGGCATGGAGAGCCGTATGGCATTTAAAATATGTCAAAATGTTTTACGTAATATCTTTCGAATAATCATGTGATTGGAGCGGACAATGCCTGCGATCAAACCTGTTTCCGACCTGCGTAGCTATAACGAAGTCCTTTCCGATGTGC
The DNA here is from genome assembly GCA_934647195.1 of uncultured Collinsella sp. Taxonomy (GTDB): domain Bacteria; phylum Actinomycetota; class Coriobacteriia; order Coriobacteriales; family Coriobacteriaceae; genus Collinsella. The sequence continues at coordinate 110,841 of CAKUFD010000003.1, read as the reverse complement.
ACGAAGGGTCCCCCGTCTTTTTAACTAAAAACGGGCGCGGATGCTATGCGATTTTGGATATGAAAGACTTCGATCGTCTCAATGCTGCGGGGATGCTAATGTCGCAACTTGAAGCCGGTAAAACGTCAGGAGAGCAGTCCGGTTGGCTATCCGAAGAGTCCGTAAGGGCGCATTTTTCGCTTTAAGGAGCAGCGGTGTCCCTAGACGTCAAATTCTCTCCTCTTGCTCAAGACGACCTTGAGGGCATCTATAGCTATATCTCCGACGAACTCTCAAGTCCAAGAGCAGCGAAAACAACCGTTGGCGAGATTCTGGATCGAATTGGCCTCCTTGCTCAGTTTCCTCAATCCGGCACTCCCTTATCTTCGATCTACGCAGTCAAGAGCGAATATCGCTACGTTCGTTCAGGTAACTATCTTGCGTTTTACCGCCTGTCAGACGCAATCTACATTGACCGCATCCTTTACGCAAAAAGCGATTACCTGAAGAAGTTGCTGTAGCGCAACCTCGCCATATACAAAAAGGCCCCGCCGGTGGGGACCGGCGGGGCCAGGTTCAAGACGCCGTTTCAATTCACCCGAAAACGCGGGCAGTCATCGTGCGCTGATAAGCTCGATACCGGGATGTTTCTTCTGGATAGCCTCGGCAACAGCAGGCTCAAGCGTCTCCTCTGTAACCACAGCGTCCACCTGGTCGAAATCGATAAAACCGGAGAAGGTCACTTTGCCGTACTTGCCGGTGTCGATCAGCATGATGGTTTCAGACGCCGCATGCGCGTACGCAGCCTTAAGCTGAGCTTGCTCATAGCTTTCTGACGTAAAACCGTCTTCGACCGTCATGCCGTTTGCAGAAAGAAATGCCTTATCAACATGCAGATGCTCAACGGAACGCAGAGATTCGAGCGAATAGGCGTAGCGATATCCCGAGCGCACCCATCCGCCCAAAAACAGCAAATCGGCCTCAGGCATTTTTGCCTCAACAAAAGCGGCCACTTCAAAATCGTTTGTCACAATCGTAAGATCGGGAATTCCCACCAGATGCTTTGCGAGTTCCAAGGTTGTGGTGCCCGTGTCGATAATGATCGAATCGCCCGCCTCGACAAACTGAACGGCAGCGGCACCGATGGCGCTCTTTGCGACGCTCGCATGAGAGCGTCGCTTTTGATAGTCTTCCACCTTCATGGTTTTTGCCACAGACATTGCTCCGCCATGGCAGCGACGCAGCTTGCCTTCGCTCTCAAGCTCATCGAGATCTGCACGAACCGTAAAGGTCGAAACCCCAAATTTGCTAGCAAGGTCGTTTACCATCACCTTAGGCTGCCGCGAAAGAATGCCCAAAATGGCAGCACGGCGCTCTTCGGGAAAGAGCTTCCGCTCACCAGCCTTTTCTGTCGCCGTAGTCATAACGTCCACCCCTTTGCGCCGCGAGTATTAAATGCTGTGGCGCCAAACAAAGAAGCATCCCTTGAACCTGTCTCTCACCGATATGCTTCCCTCAATTACACAAATGAAATCATAGCTTATGAACAGCGCCAACGTTGTTCAATGCCTGAACAATCTCGGTGAGCGCAGCACCGGATTGGGCCAGCACGGTTCCCTCGACGGCGCCTTCAACAAAAGGACAGTCCGCCATAGCAACGGCATCGTCTTCCATATCCTCAAACACCATCTTGACGGTCATGACCGCGCTGCCCATATCCATGAGCACCACGACGCCGTCGCCTTGTTGCGCCTGTCCGATCGCAGCCTCAATCTTCTCGTAGCTCGTCCCAAAAGAGCCATCCTCCAGGCCACCGGCGGCGACCACAACAGCCTGAGGCGCCATCATATGCGCGTAGTCCACCATTGCCTCGGCCAAAGCCTGAGAATGAGAAACAAGAACGGTTCCAACCATAAGAGTCCCCTTCAATAAATCGGGCCCGGTCACATCGATCGAGCCCGCCCGTGTCCTTAGTTCTTATATGCTTTCGCGATCGCTGCCATGCAGTAAGCGAACGAAGCCGCGCCGGGATCCTTGTGACCCACAGAGCGCTCGCCCAGATAGCTGGCACGACCCTTACGCGCAATTAGCGGAATCGTAGCCTCCGCTCCTTCGGCGGCAGCTGCAGCAGCCGCGTCGAGTGCCTCGGCAATGTCTTGGCGCTCCTCGACGCTGCGCTCGAGCGACCTGATGGCAGGAGCCATCGCATCGAGCATGGTCTTATCGCCTTCTTTGGCACCAGCGAGCTCCTGAATTCCCTTGAACCCGGTATCAAGACCCGCGGTAAACGAATCGAGCGTCAACCCGCCCATCTTCTTTGCGGTAATTCCCAGCTTGCGCAAAATGGTTCCGTACAGCGGGCCCGATGATCCGCCAACCTTCGAAACAACCGTCATCCCGGCCGTGCGAAGAGCTGCGGGTACACCGCCCTTTTCAAGAACGGACAGCTGCTCACGAACAGCTTCGAAGCCACGGGCCATGTTGATGCCATGGTCGGAGTCGCCAATAGGCATATCGAGCTCGGTGAGCTCATCTTTATGGGTGCTGAGCACGTCCGCGACCTCCGATAGCACACGGCACACAAGACCCGTCGTCTCGTCGGCAACGCCGCCATCGGTAACCTCGGCCTTTTGTTCACGGACCTTTGCTGCAGCCGGAGCGGCATCAGCCGTCTCCTGCACCACGAACCCCTCGGCCCACGCAGGAGCCTGAGCGGGGGCAGCCAAGAACTCCTTGAGCTCATCATCCAGGCGCAGAATCGAAATCGAGAATCCGCGCATCTCGAGAGACGTCATATACGGACCCATATAGGTACGCCAAACGGGGATGGCGTGGGAGGTCAAGAGATCATGTACGCGGTTGTTCACAATAGCGAGCTCATAGGGCGGAGTAGCGCCCGAGCTATTGACCATCACTGCGACCTCGTGGTCGGAATAATCGATGTCGCCCAAGATCTTCTCAAGCATCTCGTCGACCATGGCATCAACGGGCTCCATGGCAGCACGGCGCACACCGGGCTCGCCATGAATGCCAACGCCCATCTCCATCTCGTCATCCGCAAGCTCGAAACCAGGCTTTCCCGCAGCCGGTACGGTGCAGGGCTCGATAGCGACACCCATAGTGCGAACATTGGCGATAACCTTCTCGGCAACGCGCTTCACCTCGGGCAGGTCGGCCCCGGCCTCAGCCGCTGCGCCAGCGCACTTGTGGACAAAAACGGTGCCCGCCACGCCGCGGCGCCCAACGGTAAACGTTGAATCCTGAACTGCCACGTCGTCGTCCACGATTACATGATCGACGTTAAAGCCGTCTTCTTTGGCCGCCTGCTCGGCCATCTTAAAGTTCACGGCATCGCCCGTGTAGTTCTTGATAACCAACAGGACACCCCTGTTGCCAGGGGCCACCGCCCCAATGCCGGCGGCAACTCTGTCCACTGCGGGGGAGGTGAACACCGCACCGCCCACTGCGGCATCGAGCATGCCCGAGCCCACGAATCCCAGGTGTGCAGGCTCATGGCCCATGCCACCGCCGGAAACAAGGGCGACCTTATCGCGCTTGGCGTGTGCGCGCACGACGATATCGTCTGCTGCCTTTGCGATAAGCGATGGATATGCCTTCACGTAACCATCGACCACTTGGCGCTCGACATCGGCCGGATCATTGATGAACTTTTTCATAGCAAATCCTCTCGTAAAAAATCCCGCGATGACTCGAGGCCAGCGCGGGATTCGATTGGGGGACAACGTAACAAGCATGTGCATGCGCGAAGATGGAAAAGCGAGGTGACGCTCATCCATGTTCGCGCAGGCGCGCAGGCAAGACGATCCCGCATTGCGTGCCCGCGAAAACGCTTCCGAGCCGGCTGAATATCAGTCGTTGGTGCCGCTCGAACCAGCTCGGAAGCAATGGGTAAACGATTAGTCCGGATAGACGATCGCGTTCTTGATGACCGCGCCGGAGGCATGCTCGAGAATTGCCTTCTCGGTGTCATCGATGGAGTACTCGTTCTGGACGAAGATCTCCTCGGGGAACTGGCCCATCTTGATCATCTCAAAGGTGCTGTGGACATACATCGGAGTGGTGTGGAACACGCCCTTGACCGTAAGCTGGCTGTAGTGCATGAGGTTAGCGTCGAGAGAAACCTCGGAACCCTTCTTCAGACCGCCGAACAGCAGGACGAAGCCACCCGGGCGAGCCATGTGCATGGCGCTCTCCCAAACCGAAGGCACACCCGTTGCCTCGATGGCCACGTCTACGCCGCGGCCGTCCTCGGTAAGATCCTTGACCGCTTGAGCCTGATCCTCGACCTCGTCGACCTTGACGGTGTCGACAGCGCCGAGTTTCTTGGCAGCCTCAAGACGAGCAGCGGACATATCGCAAGCGATGACATGGGCACCGCGCAGGACGCACATGCGCACGAAGCCCAGGCCGATGGGACCGCAGCCGTTAACGACCACGTAGTCGCCAATCTCAATCGGGCAGTTGGCCGTACCGTAGACGGAGCAAGCCATAGGCTCCAGAAGAGCGGCCTGCTTGTAGCTCATCTCGTCGGGCATGTGGAACATGTTCATGTTGACAATGGGAGCGGGAATGAGCTGATACTCGGCATAAGCGCCATTATCAAACTGATTCTGAATCAGGCTCTCGCACATGGACTCGTCGCCACGCTTGCAGTAGTAGCAGTGACCGCAGGGCGCGGAGTTGTGAGCCACTACACGATCGCCAACCTTGAAGTTGGTAACGCCCTCGCCCACGGCCGCGACGACGCCGGATGCCTCATGGCCAAAGCCGAAGGGAGGCTCATAGCGATAACCGCGCTTATAGGTCTTGACATCGGTACCGCAGGTCAGCGTGACTTTGTTCTTGATGACGACCTCGCCGGGACCAGGCTGCGGAACAGGGATCTCCTCAACACGGATGTCGCCGGGGGCATAGAAACGTACTACCTTCATGGTCTGGTCGCTCATAATCGAATTCCTTTCGAATCGTTTCAGAACTTTTGTCGTTGGTGGCCCGCGCATTCACTCGAAGCATGCAGCGCGGGCAAAAGCACAAGTCGAGAGAAGGGGCGATTAATTCGCGGACTTCTTCTTACGCTTGCCGGAGAACATCTCCTCGGTCACGCCTTGTTTGCGATAAATCTCTGGAATAGGGACCATCGCAGACGTCTTGACCGCGATGAATGCCAAGAAAGCAGCGATTGCGGTAGCAACGAGGTTTCCGGTCGTAAATGCGCATACCAAGTAGTAGACGGCAAGCACAACCATGACGCACCATGCGATCGTCTTGAGCAGGTTCGATGCTTTCTTGGACATTCCAATGACCTCCTAGAGCTAAAAACTTGAAGCGATGAGCTTACTTGCCGATGTACTCGACACCCATGCGCTCGGCTGCGGCGCGCTCTTCCTTGCGCTGAGCCTTGAAATAGGGGATGCAGAGAGCCAAGTAGCCGATGATGGCTGCGATGCCACCGATGTTGCCGCGGCAGGCCTCGACGGCTGCCCAGCGGACCTCGGCGATGTCCATGCCCCACCAAGCAAGCTGCAAGCCGCCCTCGGGCAGGGTGCCGCCCACTTCCTGAGCAAGCTGGGTGAGCATCGGAGCAAAGTCGGAAGCAGACCAGCACAGGATGGGAACCATGAGCCAGGAGATGACGATCATCTTGCGCAGGTCGCCCTTGCAGGAAACGAAGGCAGCAGCGCAGACGCAGACATTCATGAGGTTGCCGAAGGGCAGAACGGTGTTGCCAGGAAGTACGAGGGAAACGGCCAGAGCAACGGGGATGGTCAGGATGATGGCAACCCAGATCTCGGAGTTGCCAGCGAGAATCGGCCAGTCCAGACCGACGACCATCTGACGGCCGGGGAAGCGCTTCTGAACCCAAGCGGAAGCAGCCTCGGAGATGGGGGTCAGAGCGGTCATGAACAGCTTGGAAACCATCGGGAACAGGGTAAGAGCGGTTGCAGCCATAACGCCGGTTGCAAATGCCCGCTCGCCCTGGCCTGCGATGAGACCGATTACGGTACCGAGGATGAAGCCAATGACGTGGTTCTCTCCAAAGATGCCGATCTTGTCCTGCAGAGCAGCGCAGTCGAGCTTGGTCTCAGCGGGGAATACCTTGTCCAGTGCGCAAGCGACGGGATAGAAGATGATGTTCGAAAGGAACATGGGGTGCGGCATACCGATGCCCGGGCAGCCCGTGAGCTCCTGGATCTGGTACTTGGTGGCGTCGGAGCTCTTGAGCTCGAGGATGACCTGGATGCCGCCAGCAATGAAGCCTGCGACCACGGAACCGGTCACGCAGTAGATCAAGAAAGCGGTGAAGCCCTGGTTGGCGACGTTCCACATATCGACGTTGAGGGTGTCGGTCTGGTTAAGCAGCAGCATAACGACGTTGATCGCGATCTGGATAACGAACATCAAGAAGACGTAGCGCCAAGACCACACGAGGCCGAGTGCCGGCGACCAACCCATGTCGAGGCCGGAAAGCTGCAGACCGAGCGTCTCGACAAAGCCCTGGACGGGCTCGCCGATAGAGGTCGACATGTAGGTCACAACGAGGTTGATACCCACGATAGCGACGCCGAGGGTCAGGCCTGCACCGAAAGCCTTAGAAGGCTTGAGGCCTACGATCAAACCGATGATCATAACGACCAAAGGCATGAAAACGGACGATCCCAGATCCAAGACGGCCTGGAAGAATGATGCGAGGAGTTCCATGTATTACACTCCCTTTGCTAAATCCAACATTCCTGTTGATGCGTTGCTAGATGCATTACTTGAGGCCCAGCGTTTCCACGATCTTGTCGAAGCACGCGTCGGCGCCCACGCCGGTCAAAAACGGCATACCGTTGATGACGGGAATCGGGGCCTCGATGACCTTGCCGCGAACCGGAGTGATCGAAACGTATAGGTCCGAACCGGAAAACTCGCGGTCAAGCGACTTGATGTCGACCGCATCGCACTTGGCCATGTTCGCCAAACGCGCATCCTTAAGCCTGCTGTTGATCTTGGTGGCTACGGTCGCAGATGTCGCGATTCCACCTCCACAGGCAACGATGATCCTCTTCATTGTTTCCTCCCTTCCTTATGAGACAAATCTGAGTATCTATGGAACGTTCATTTGCTCTTTGCTGCACATGAACAAAATCCCGAAGTTAAAGGACTACTTTTCCTGCCAGGTCAATCAAGGTTGCTTTGAGCGAAGCCGGGTCCTCGACGGTTTTAAGCTCGGCCATGAATTCAGGCGTTGCAAACACGCTGATAAGCTGCTGGAGCACGGCCAGATGATGCTTGTCGCCCTTGGCAACGAGCATGTAGACCATCTCGACGGGAACATCGTTCTCGCCGTCGCCCATTTCCTTGAAGTCGACGGGGTGTGCGAGCTTACCGACGACAATCGCGGCCTCTTTCACGTGGTCTTGGACCATGGCGTGCGGAATGGCCACCTTCATGACATCGGTGGGCAGGCCCGTGGGATAAAGCTCTTCGCGCTCGATGACATCCTCGGCATAGCCCTCGACGGCATATCCGTGCTCAATGGCATGACCCGCCAGGATTCGCACAACGTCTTGCCACGTCTCGGCCTCAACATCGAAATAGACCATGTCCTCGTGGATAAGCGAACCAAGCGATACTGCGTCCTGTGACATACAACGCTCCAAATCAGATACAGGGGTTATTAAAAAGCAGTCTCAAGACCAAAGTGTTCGGCCAGCTCGTGCACCTGCTCGTCGGTAATGCACTGCTTGATGTTTCCGCCAACCGAAACGTAAACATGAGCGTTCTTGTCGATGGTTTCGATAAGACCGATCGTCTCGTCAAAAGAAGAACCCGAAGCGAAGATGCCGTGATAGGGCCATACGACCACGCGATAGGCCTTCATCTTCTCGGCGGTTGCCGGACCAATGGGGCCTTCGCCGCATTTCATCCACGGGAGCACGCCAACGCCGTCGGGGAACACGAGCACGCACTCGGAGTTAAGCGACCAAAGCGTCTTGGTCAGTGCCTCTTCGCTCATATCGGCAATCGTGCTCATGGCGTTGAGGTACGTGGGATGGCAGTGCATGACAATACGGTTATCGGGATTCTGCGACAGACGCGCTGCGTGACACAGCAGGTGAGCCGGAGTCTCGCTCGTAGGACGGCCGGTACCATTCTCGTAACCCCACACGATCTCGTAAGCGCCCTCGACCACGCGGATGATTCCCATGTCGCGCTCAACACGATCGGGCAGCGTGCGGAACTGGCCGCCAGAACGCGTAGCCAAAAAGTAACGGCCCTCAAGCCCGCACGTATCGAAGACCACGGGAACGCGAATAGGATCGTCGCGGAAGAATGACTTCAAATCAGCCAGCTCTTCTTGAGACAGAAGATAGCTCAGATTACCAGCGTGGAATTCGCCCCAGCCGGCCTCCCAGAAGTAATGGCACGATGCGACAGCCTCTTTAAGAAGCGGCGTATCCAAAATCGAGCTCATACAGGTCCTCCCTCTTTCCAAAAGTGAAAAAGCCGGTAAACGAATCTCTGTTTATCTACTTTTTCTTTTGACAGCACCTATTTTTATCTTCTTTTTCTCAAATTGAAGCTAAACGAGATATTCGAAGATGAACGGAGCTAATCAGAGGGTGAACGGCAGTATAAAGGAGATTGACCGCGCCCTATTCGTTCGAAAGCGAGATAAGCTTGCACATGGGATTGATGAGAAGGATCTCCTTGGGAATTCACAGCGAAGGAGGCGGGAGGCATGATTCGTGCCGGATCTCGCCGAGATTCGACCTCGTCGCCACACACAAAAAGGCCCCGCCGGTGGGGACCGGCGGGGCCAGGTTCAAGACGCCGTCCAAAATCTTCCTATCAGAGGGAGAATAACGACGGGTTTGATTCTGAACGGCAGAGTTGATGAATAACGTTGCCGCAACGCGCTATGTGCGCAACAGGCTATGCCGCAGCAACCTGTCCAATACGACGCAGATGGAAGCCGCGGCCAAGATTGTGACGCATGACGGCGCGAATCTTGGGCAGATCATCTGCCGCAACAGCACTCTTGGGCAAAAGCACCATGAGGTTGGCATCGCGATAGATAATGAAAAACTCCGCGAGCTCAAAGACTGCCGAGACTTGACGCCACTCGATCTTCTCTGAGTCGGCGCCACCGGCGACCTTGAACTTAAGCCAGTCTTCGTTAATAGACACCGAACGAACGGCATCGGCCAAAGGCGACTTCTTGTAGTCGCGATAGCTATGCTCGCAGGAGAACAGCAGCAGAGGAATCGCAGCGATGATAACGATGTAGCACAGCTGCATCACGCTCGTCATCTCAACATGGAAGATGAGATTTGCCAGCAGCATTCCCACTCCCATCACCGCCATAGCGGCAATGATGACCGATTGAATGCGCTGCTTACCGAACGTGTTGAAATACAGGGCGCGTCGAAACATCTGAGGTTCGACCTTAAACGTATAGGTATAAGTAGGCGATGCTGCCATGATGTTCTCCCTCGGTTACTGTCTTTAACTCACGCGATAGCGTCCCCACACTTTCGCGCGGCTCTTTTAGTACTGGCCGTACTTGGTCTTCACGAACTCCTGCATAGCAGAGACGTTCTCGGGCGCAATGGGCACGTACGCACCACCGGTTGCGCGGATGCGCCAATAAATCTCGGCGACCATCTCGACAACAGTGGAAACCTTGAAAGCGGCATCCATATCGGCACCGATGCACACGAGGCCGTGGCTACGCAGCATGCAGGCGTTTGCCTTATCGCCAATGGTCTTCATGGCCTCATCGGCCAGAGCCTGGGTGCCCGGAAGCTGATATTCGCAGCAGCGCACCGAATCGCCGAGGGCCTGGGCTGCCTCGTCGTGGATATCGATGGGGATATCCTCGCCCATCGAGGAGAAGACCGTCGAGAAGATCGGATGCGTGTGAATGCAGGCACAGGCTTCGGAACGAGCGTTAAACATGCCGATATGCAGATGGAGCTCGATAGAGGGACGACGATCGCCTTCGATATGATTGCCATCCAAATCGTAAACGCAAATATCGTCCTCGGTGATGGTGGTGTAGTCCATGCCGCTCGGCGTGATGTAGACCAGACCCGTCTCGCGGTCGCAATAGCTCACGTTGCCCCACGTGGCCACGGTAAGGCCGCTCTCGAGCATACGCAGGCCAGACTCCTTCACAAGCGTCTTGTACTCGACTTTAACATCGGCAGCGGTTGCCATATGTTGTCCTCTCTCTAACATTAGCGGTTTAAAAAAAGCGGGCCGGCGATTATGTCCGGCCCGCCGCAAGAGCATTGCTACTTCAGCAAGCAGGCTGAATTAGGCAGCAGTCTCGACCTTCTTGGTCGTGTGGTTCAGAGCGCTGTTCTCGATGAACTCGTGAATAGCGGTCATGTTCTTGTGAACCAGGACGTAGCAGACGACGTAGACCACGACAACAGCACCGATGATGATCGGGTTCTGAGTCAGGAAAGCGAGGAAGATGATGGCGCCGACAGGCTGGCCAAGGATGACGAGCGAGGTAACCATCGTGGCGCCCTGCAGGTCGATGCCCGTGGAGATGGCGACATCGGTGAACGCAGGACCGGTAAGGGTGCAGAAGTACAGGTTGGCGATCATGAAGATCAGGCCGCCAATGAAGGACTTCAGGATGTTGCCATTAGAGCAAGCGATGAAGGGCTGGATGATGTAGGGGATGGCGACGAGGTCGAGCATGGGCAGAACCAGGTTGCCAGGAAGGATGAAGGACACGACAAGCGTGGTGGGCATCAGGAGGATACCGGTGATGAGGGTTGCAGCCTCGCCATAGCCGGTAGCGTCGTTGACGGCCAGGTACCACTCGCGGTCAGCATGACCAGCGGCCTTCATCTTCTTCTTGCCGGCCTCGGTGATCGGCGAGAAGGAGCCAGCGAAGATGCCGGAGACCTTGGGGAAGACAGCCATGACGGCGGCGGTTGCGATGCCGCAGGTCGTGATCTCGCCCCAGGTAGCAAGCTCACCGAGCTTGTTGAAGTCACCGACGATACCGATGAACAGGCCGAGGAAGAGACCCAAGGTCATGGGCTCACCGATGAAGCCGAGCTTCTTGCGCAGGACGGTGGGGTCGGCGTTGATCTTGTACAGACCGAGCTTGTCGAGCAGCAGGTTCAGCGGCACGGCGAAGATACCCACGGTCGCAGTGTGCAGGGAGGCAATGGTGCAGTTGGGATAACCATAGTAGTTGGACCAACGCTTAGCGATAACCTCAGTGCAGAGCAGGGTGTAGAGCTGCTGGACAACCATGCAAGCCATGGCGAGCCAGAAGTTGCCGGTCAGAACGAACAGGCAGGAACCCCATGCAAAGTAGGAATAGTTGTTCCAAAGGTCGCCGGCCTGGAAGACCGTGGTGTAGTGTACGAGGTACAGGATGACCTGAAGGGCAATGGCGACCGCGATGTAGATCATGCCAACCTGATAGGAGTAAGCGATGATCGAGGTGGTCTGCCAGCCAAGGTCAACGATCGGCAGGTTGATGCCCACAGCGTTGATCATGTTATCGATGATCGGCGACAGGATCGGGCTGTAAGAGCCAATGACCAGAGAGAAGCCCTCAAGGCCAACGCCTGCAGACAGGGCCGAGAAGAAGGCCTTCTTGGGCTTAACGCCCATTGCCAAAGCAATAACAAAAATAAAGACAGGAACAAATACGGCAGCCTTAAATGTCGTAAAGAACATGTTCAAGGCACTCAGGAATGCGTCCATGCCATCCCCTTTCATGTAAGCAGCATTCGTAAATGCAAATCAGTGCGGGCGATTACTTGCCGGCAGCGTGAAGGGCCTCAAGGGCCTCCTCTTTGAACTCGTCCTCGCCAAGACCGGTGATCAGACCCATAGCGCTAAAAGCGGGCACGCCGTGGGTGTCGTCACCGATGGGGCTCGAGTAAGCGATGAAGTCGTAGCTGCCACGGGTCAGATAGCCGTCGAGCTCGGAGGGGTTGCACTCGTCGGTGGTGACGTCGTAGCCCTCATCCTCAAACATCTCGACAAGCTTGTTCGCGACCATGTGGGAGGTTACAACTCCCGAACCGCAAACAGAGAGGATACTAATCTCAGCCATCTTTCGTCCTTTCTCCCTTTCGATCGCCCACTTTCAGGCGCGACCATGATGACTTTCTATTCAGCGAGTGCCGGAGCGATGAGGTCAAAGGCCTCTTCTGCGGTATCGGCTTCGCGAATATCCTTCAAAAGCTGCTGATTCTGGATGATTGCCATCATCTTCTGCAGCGTAGGAACCTGTGCTTTGGGGTCCTTGATAGCGAGCATGAAAATCAGGCGAACGCTCAGCGGGCCATCGCCCATGCCGCCCATCATCTCGAACTCGACCGGCTCATCGAGAACAACGGCGCCGATAGCGCTCTCGTTCACGTGATCGCTGTCGCAGTGCGAGATAGCGATATCGAACTCGGACGCGGGAAGACCCGTAGGATAGACCGCCTCGCGGTCGATAATCGCCTGTGGGAAGCTTTCCTTAACGACGCCCAAATCAACAAACGTCTGCGCAATCGAACGAAGTGCTTCTTCCTGGGAGGCGTACTTCTGATGAACCTGAACGAGTTCTTTCCTCAGAACCATGCGATATCTTCCTTACTTTTAGTTGCCTTGCGGGATCACATCGGTCCCGTTGATTACTTCTGCGTTGCCTTGGGGCATCACGATGGGCGAAAGCCCCATGTTCTGGCGAATGCCAGCAAGACCGTCTACCTGGTCTTGAGATAGCCCGCGCTCAGAACCGATCTGATTCACCACAAGGGTGACCTTGGCGTAGTTCTCGACCACTTCCATACGCGCGAGCGCCTGCTCGAGGTCGGTGCCCCAGGTAAGCACGCCGTGGTTGGAAAGCATGACCGCCGCATAGTCTTTAACGAACGGGGCGATGCTATCGGGAACATCGGTCGTGCCGGGCTTTGCGTAGTGCGCGACGGGTACGACGCCAACCTGCAGCATCGCCTCGGAGAGAATCGGCTTGTCCAACGGCACTCCTGCGATTGCAAACGACGTTGCATAGATGGGATGCGCGTGAACTACGGCGGTGACGTCGGGATTCTCTCGATAGACGCGCAGATGCATCTTCACCTCGCTCGAAGGACCACGAGGGCCTTTCGAGATCACGTTGCCGTCAAGATCCATGACAACCATCATGTCGGGGTTCATATCGCCCTTCGAAACACCCGTAGGCGTAACGACGATGGTGTCGGGCGAGATGCGCACGCTGATGTTGCCGTCGTTGGATACAACGTAGCCCTGCTTATAGAGCACCATGCCGGCGTCGACGATAGCTTGGCGTGCCTGTACCTCATTCATAAGACCCATTTCTTCAACTCCTCTCCATGGCTCTGTGTTGGTTCGTGTTGATTTGATTTGATTCTATGACCTGAGTCCACACTGTCAACATGTTTAAGTCTATGCGTTTTGGTCAACTATCCGAACGGTAGCTATTGCAAGTTAAGTGGTAAAAGCCCATATCGATGAACTTAAACGTAGCATTTTGTTTTGTGCTTGCTATATTGATTGGTAAACACGTAAATCAACATCGAGGTGAAACCGATGCTCGCTGCAGAACGCAAACAACAAATCAAAGAAATCATCATTGCCAAGAAGAGCGCTTCGGTGGCCGCCCTTTCCAAACAATTTGGCGTCACTGGTGAAACGATTCGGCGCGACCTTAAAGCCCTGGAAAAAGAGGGTGTACTCATGCGAACGCATGGCGGTGCCTTTATTCAAAGCGGCGTAGAGAACCTTATCGATATCGATTTGCGCAAAACCGTCTACATCGATGAAAAGGAGCTTATCGCCAAGCGCTGCTACGGCTTGGTAAACAACGGCGATGCTATTTTCTTGGACAACTCAACCACGTGCTACCACGTTGCCAAAGCGCTCAGCGACCTCAATATCACCGTGGTCACCAACAACCTGATGATCATGAACCTCTTTGCCCAAAGCGAGAACATCCGCCTGGTCAGCGTGGGTGGCGAGTTCTCCATTAAAGAACGGGCGTTTTTCGGCACCATCGCACAGCGCGCGCTTGCCGAATACTACGTCGACAAGGCATTTATCTCCTGTCGAACCGTCTCGATCAATAATGGCATCACCGAATCCACCGACCAATGGGCGTCCATCCGTCATCTGATGATCGGGCGCTCCGATAAGCAGTATCTCGTGGTCGACCACACCAAGTTTGGTCAAACATCCTTCGTGCGCATCTGCGATTTTGACGAAATCACCGCAGTTGTCACTGACCACCCGCTTGATGCCAAATGGCACGAAGCCCTGCGAAGCAAGGGCTGCAGTATTATCGATAGCGATGAGAAGACCCCTATTCCAGAACTCCTGGGTTAATACCGCTCACCCCAAACACCCGCTTTAAGCTGCAAGATTATTCAACACCCCTTTTGTTTCTGTTGAATAGTGTTGCAGCTTCTTTTTTCTTGATTCAATCTCCCCTCTTCACGTTTTATCAGTCCTCATTCACCCTTCCGCTCACCGATGACAAGCGGTCCATCATTGCTATTTTTTGATTTATGTTGATTATTGTGGCTAGTGAGACAATACGTCCACATTCTTCCAAAGGAGACCTTGGAGGCCATATGATCGCATGCGACATCGCCATCGTAGGTGGAGGCATCATAGGCTGCACCATAGCGCGAGAATTATCGCGCTATTCGCTTCGGGCACTCGTAGTCGAAGCAGCCAACGACATTGCCTGCGGAACCACAAAAGCGAATGGAGGTCTCATCCACTCTGGATACGACCCCGCGCCCGGAACCATGAAAAGCAAGGTAAATGCCCGCGGCAACAATCTCTACAGCGTTTGGTCAAAAGAGCTTGGTTTTGAGTTCAAGCGCACTGGTTCGATGGTGCTGGCATTCAGCCAGAACGACTGTGTGCATCTGCAAACGCTTCTCGAAAACGGCCGTGCGAATGGCGTAGACGGTCTGGAAATCATCGGTCGCGAGCGAATCCATGAGCTCGAACCCCAGGCATCGCCCGACGCCATTCAGGCGCTTTACTGTCCCCACACTGGCATCGTAGACCCATTCGAGGTCGCTATCGCAGCTGCGGAAAACGCCGCCACAAACGGCGTTGAATTCCTCTTCAATGCCCCTGTTCATGACATTGAGCATAATGGCGATTCCTTTATTCTTTCCACACCCAGACAAGACATCTCCGCGCATTGGATTGTCAACGCAGCCGGCTGCTACGCAGACGCCATCTCCGACATGGCCGGCGGAGAGCATTTTGAAATCGGCTGGCGCCAGGGCAATCTGCTTGTCCTCGATAAGAATGCCGCAGCCAAATCGATCATGCCCATCTACCCCGTCCCCACCCCTACAACAAAGGGTGTTGTCGTAATGGGAACGGTGCACGGCAATGTCCTCATCGGCTCCACCGCCATCATGCGCGAAAAGGGAGACCTCTCCTGCTACGCCGCGGACATCAACGAGCTCATGGCAGGCGCCGCCAAACTTGTTCCCTCTCTCGACGCGCGCTCATCCATTCGACAATTCGCCGGCGGCCGCGCCGTCATCACCGACACGAACGATTTCTTTATCGGTCAATCAAAAGTTCAGCCCCGCCTGTTCCAAGCAGCGGGCATCCAGTCTCCCGGCGTCGCCAGCGCTCCAGCAATCGCAGAATATATGGTTGAATGCCTCCGCGACGCAGGAGTCCCCCTGTCCCCAAATCCGAATTTCAACCCCATCCGCCGCGCGCCAGAAGATTTCGACATCGCGACCACCGAGCATCAAGACGAACTTATCAACGACGATCCCGCATGGGGGCGCATCGTCTGCCGCTGCGAAACCGTTCCCGAAGCAGAAATCGTCGCCGCTATCCATCGCACGCCTGGCGCCACCTCCGTCGAAGGCGTCAAGCGCCGTTGCCGGGCCGGAATGGGCCGTTGCCAAAGCGGTTTTTGCCAAAGCCGCGTCGTGGACATTTTGTCCCGCGAGTTGGGTATAGCCCCTGCTAAGGTTCTCTTAGAGAACCCTGGCTCCGAAATAGTCCTCGGTCCCGTGAAGGGCGATGATTAAATGAACAAAATCACCTACGACGTTGTCGTTATCGGCGGCGGCCCCGCCGGTATGGCAGCGGCACTCAAGGCTGCCGACGCCGGATCCTCCACCGCCATCATCGAACGCAACGCCCAGCTTGGCGGCATCTTGCGCCAATGCATCCACTCCGGCTTTGGCCTCACCTACTTTAAAGAGGAGCTCACCGGCCCCGAGTACGCCCAGCGCTTCATCGACCGCGTGGAGGCCTCCCCCATTAAGGTCTATCTGGGCTCTATGGTCCTCTCCATTCACCATGACGACGAAGCCGGCACCTCCGACGTCGTCTTCATGAGCGAAACGGGCATGGTCACCCTCACCGCCCGCGCAGTCGTCCTTGCCATGGGTTGCCGCGAGCGCACACGCTCCGAGATCAAGATCCCCGGCAGCCGTCCGGCGGGCGTCTTTACCGCAGGCCTCGCGCAGCGCTACATCAACATCGAGAACCTCAAGCCGGGCAGCCGTTTTGTCATCCTGGGCTCCGGCGACATCGGCCTTATCATGGCACGCCGCCTGGCGCTCGAAGGCTTTGAAGTCGAGGGCGTCTACGAGCTCATGCCCTACGCCAACGGCCTGCATCGCAACGTGAAAAACTGCCTTGAGGATTTTGGTATCCCCCTGCATCTCTCCACCACGGTTACGCGCGTGATTGGCAAGAACCGCGTGGAAGCGGTTGAAGTTTCTCAGGTCGACGAGCAGCTGCAGCCCATCGGGGGAACACAGCGCACGATCCCCTGCGACGCGCTCCTTCTTTCCGTAGGCCTCATCCCCGAAAACGAGGTCTCGGCCGCAGCGGGCGTCGAGCTCAACCCGCGCACGCGCGGCGCTATTGTAGATGAATCACTCGAGACCACCGTGCCGGGCATCTTCTCGTGCGGCAACGTGCTGCACGTGCACGACCTTGCCGATAACGTGACACGCGAGGCCGAGCGTGCAGGTGCTGCGGCAGCCGCATATGCTGCAGGCACCCTTGCCGCCACCAGCGAGGATGTCTCCATCAGCGCCGGCGGCGTTGCAAACTACGTAGTACCCGCCCGCCTCACGCGCGGAGATGCAGCAAAGCTGTTCTTCCGCGTTCGCCGCCCCGTCGAGCATGCGCACGTGCGCATCACCATCGATGGCGTCACGGCGCTCGAGGGCAAGCCGCGTTCGTTTATCCCCAGCATCATGGAGTCCTTCCCGCTTCCGGCAAAACTTGCCGCCACGGCAAAAGAATCCATCGAGATCAGCGTTATTGAGGAGGACGATGACCATGAGTAGCTGCACGGTCAAAGACTTCTACTGCACGGTGTGCCCATCCGAGTGCCACCTTACCGTAACGCTCGACGAAGCCGGCTCCGTGGTCTCCGTCGCAGGCAATAACTGCCCCCGTGGAGAACGCTTTGGACGCCAGGAGGCAACGTGCCCCATGCGCGTCCTTGCATCGACCGCCCGCCTTGAAGGAGCGCAGACCGGCGAGCCCCTCATCCCCGTGCGCACGCGCGAAGCCATCCCCCTATCGCTGCAAGCGCAGACAATGGACGCCATTCGCGAGGCTCGCGTGACGGCTCCCGTCAAGATGGGCGACATCGTACTTGCAAACGTATGCGATACTGGAGTAGACGTGATCGCTTCCTGCAGCGCACGCTAATTCAAGATCTAGCCATCTGGCATGCGGGGGCCCTTTCTTCCCTCTTTTCTCCCCTCGCCCCAGATGCATGCGGACGCACCCGTGCTTTCACGCCCGGGCGCGTCCGCTTTCTTTTGACGGCCGTTCGCGAGCGTTTTCCATATAGGGACACACCGCGCGACCGAACTCCTTCGCTATCTTCAAACCATGAGCCCCATGACGCGGCAAATCCATGGCGCAAAGACGTGCAGAACGCAAAAACTGCGCCATGTGCAACACGAACTTTCTGATTTCAGTAGCAATATTCGGTTTTCCAAAGTAGACCGGGTTATGGAAGCATCGTTTCCTGGTGTTTTATCCAAGAAACGCAGCCTCTACTCGAGAAAGAACCAGACTGCTACTGAAATCAGGAACTTTGCTATCAACCCGCCCTTTTGCGAACAGAAAAGCCCTTCCAAAGGAGCAAAGCCCCCTCCGTGCACATCCAGCTCCATGCCCCCGACCCCGTAAAAACGTGCCCGAAACATTTAAAAACACCGCCGTTCACCTTGCGTTATGCATCTTTTGGAAACTCCCGCTGCCCAAACGGAACGCAACCGGGTTGCCATGCGCGCGTCCACGATGCTACGATGCAGTCGCTGTTTCAGGGCGGGGTGAAATTCCCCACTGGCGGTAAGTCGGCCGGCGCAATCCCGCGTCGCGTCCCCGGCAACGGTTGCCGGGTGCACATCCGATAAGCCCGCGAGCCTGCCAGGCATTGGGTTGTCTGCGGGCCGATCCGGTGAGATTCCGGTGCCAACGGTTAAAGTCCGGATGGAAGAGGCAGGTGATCTCATGTCTGAGCAGTCTACGCATATCCAATTTCAGAACACCAACAAGTGGGGGACCAAGCAATTGGTCACCATGGCACTCATGTGCGCCATCGGTGC
Source organism: uncultured Collinsella sp. (assembly GCA_934647195.1). Classification (GTDB taxonomy): domain Bacteria; phylum Actinomycetota; class Coriobacteriia; order Coriobacteriales; family Coriobacteriaceae; genus Collinsella. Next base: position 92,230 of record CAKUFD010000003.1, on the reverse strand, counting down.
GATCTTCATGTATGTGCAGATCCCCATTCTCCCCTCGGCGCCATTTTTGAGCTATGACCCCTCGCTGGTGCCGGCCATGGTCTGCGGCTTTGCCTACGGTCCCGTATCGGGCCTCACCGTCGGCGTGCTCGCTGTGGTCATCCACGCGCTCACCACGGGCGACTGGGTCGGCGGCCTTATGAACATCGTGGCAGCGATCTTCTTCATCCTGCCCGCTGCGCTCACCTACAAGAAGCTCCACAGCTTCCGCGGCGCCGTTATCGGCCTTATCTTGGGCATCGTCTGCGCCACGGCAGCCTCCATCGTCTCCAACCTCACCATCGGCGTGTGGTTCTGGTATCCCTCGATGGACTTCATCCTGCCGCTCATCGGCCCGGCGATCATCCCCTTCAACCTCATTAAGACCGCGCTCAACTCCGTGCTGACGCTCGCCGTGTACAAGGCGATCTCGAACCTCATCACGCCCGAAAAGCAGCAGGTCAAAGGCAAGTAATGATTTCGTGCAAAGACATTTCGTTTTCCTACGACGGCAAGGTGCCCACGCTCTCGGGCATCACGCTCGATATTGCCGACGGCGAGTTTCTGTGCATCCTCGGCGGAAACGGCTCTGGCAAGTCGACCCTCGCCAAGCATCTCAACGCCTTGCTCACGCCTGATAGCGGCAGCGTCGAGGTCGACGGACTGAACACCTCCGACCCCCAGCTGGTCTACGACGTGCGCTCGCGCGTGGGCATGGTGTTTCAAAACCCCGACGACCAGCTGGTCGCCACCCTCGTGGAAAACGACATTGCCTTTGGACCGGAAAACCTGGGCGTCCCCACAAGCGAGCTTTCGCAGCGCGTGACGGATGCCCTCGCAAGCGTGGGCCTCATGGGCTTCGAGCATCATGAGACCCACGCTCTCTCTGGCGGTCAAAAGCAACGCGTGGCCATTGCCGGCGCGCTTGCCATGCACCCTGAGGTGCTCATTTTGGACGAGGCATCTTCCATGCTCGATCCGCGCGGCCGTCACGGTCTGCTCAAGGTGTGCCAAGAGCTCAACCGTGCGGGCATGACCATCGTGATGATCACCCATTTTATGGAAGAGGCGGCCCTTGCCGACCGCGTCGTGGTTCTCGACCGTGGGCGCATCGCCCTGGAAGGTACCCCGGCAGATGTCCTCACCCGCGCTGACGAACTGCATTCCCTCAACCTCGAGGAACCGTTTGCCTGCCAGCTCGCGCTCGAACTCAAAGGACGCGGGCTGGATATCACGCCCCATGTTGACGAAGAGTCGGTTGTTACCGAAATCCGCGCCGCCATAGGACGTCATATCGAAACGTCCCCATGCGAGGAAACCACGACCGGCGAAGAGGTGCCGCAAAGCAACAGCGCCCCGCTCATCCAATTTGAACACGTGTATTACAGCTACGAAAAGTCCACGCGTGAGCGTGCGCGCCGCCGCAAAAAGAACGCGCCGGCGGCGCAGGCGGCCGCTTGGGGCAACGACCCCAATGCCGTTTGGGCTTTGCGCGACATCTCCTTTGACGTGCGCGAAGGCGAGATACTCGGCATCGCGGGTCACACCGGTTCGGGCAAATCGACCATCATCCAGCACATGAACGGCCTTGCCCACCCCACACAGGGACGCGTGCTGCTCCAGGGCGCCAGCATGGAAGACAAGCACGTCAGCGAAGCGGCAAAGACCACCGTCGGTATGGTGTTCCAATATCCGGAGCATCAGCTCTTTGCCAACACCGTTTTTGAAGACGTCGCCTTCGGTCCCCAGAATCTTGGCCTATCCGCCGAGGAAACTACCGAACGCGTACACGAAGCCCTCCAGCTCGTAGGCCTCGATGCCGAGGAGGTTGCGCAGAAAAGCCCCTTCGAACTCTCCGGAGGTCAACAGCGCCGTTGCGCTTTTGCCGGCGTACTCGCCATGCGCCCCCGTGTGCTCGTGCTTGATGAGCCGGTTGCCGGCCTCGATCCCGCTGCACGCGCGGAATTCTTGCAACTCATCGACGACCTTCATGCCCGTGGACTCACCATCGTCATGGTGTCGCACAGCATGGAAGACATCGCCGCCCACTGTGACCGCGTTCTCGTGATGAACAAAGGCAGCATCGTCTCGCTCGGCACGCCGTGCGAGGTCTTTGCAAGCGACCGCGACCTCAAATCCATCGGCCTGGGCCTACCCGCTCCGCAGCACATGGCCCAGCTGTTGCGCGCCGCCGGCGTTCCCCTGCCCTGCGGTCGCCTCTATTCCACCAAGACGCTTGCCCAGGACATCGTCGCACTTGCCACCGGAGGTGACGTGTAATGGAGGCGTTCTCTTTTGGTAGCTACTACGCCGGGCGCTCGTTTGTCCATCGCCTTGATCCTCGCACTAAGCTGCTTGCCGGCTTTGGCTTCTTATTCATCGCTCTGGCCTCGCACACCTTCCCGGCGCTCGCCGTGCTCGCCATCGGCATTGGCATTGCGTATGCCCTGGCGCGTATCCCCATGCATTACGCCGTGCGCTCTGTGGCGCCGCTCATGGTGCTCGTAGCGCTCGTTGCCGTCCTTACGCTCTTCACCGAACAGAGCGGCCGGACCCTTTTTCATCTGGGCCTTATCCAGATTAGCGAGGGAAGCGTCTACTCCTGCTGCTTTATCGCGTGCCGTATGTTCTTGATGATGTGCGGGATGAGCCTTGTCACCATGACCACCACCACGCTCGACCTCACGCAGGCAGTCGAGAAGCTCCTCATGCCGCTTGCGCGCATAGGCTTTCCAGCGCATGAGATCGGCATGATCTTAGGCATCGCTCTGCGCTTTATGCCCCAGTTTGCAACCGAGCTTTCCCAAACCTATCAGGCACAGGTGAGCCGCGGGGCAAAGGTGGCAAGCGGTCCCATCGGCAGCTTGAAGTTCCTTTCCTCCATCTCGATCCCACTGTTTGCCAGCGTCTTTCGCCATGCAGAAACGCTTGCCTCGGCCATGGATGCGCGCTGCTATCACGGAGAGGTGGGGCGCACGCGCCTGCACCCGTTGCGCTTTTGCGGTGCCGACGCCGCAGCCGCCGTCTTCATGCTCGCGCTCATCCTTTGCGCCGCAGCCGTCATCATCCTGCTCTAACAGAAGGAGATTCCCATGGACGATTCCCCCGCCGCCTCCGGTATCGACACCGCACTTACGTACCTTACGTCCATCCCCGCTTGGTACCTTGCAACGAGCGTCGACAACCAGCCCCACGTGCGCCCTTTCTCGTTTGCCGCCAAGCAAGATGGAAAACTCTGGTTTTGCACTGCAACGACAAAGGACGTTTGGCAGGAATTGCTGCAAAACCCCTTGCTCGAGGCAACTGCCTGGTGGCCAGGCCACGGCTGGCTTATCTTACGTGGCCGCGCCGGCATGGACGATTGCGTCTCCGACGAAATCCGCACTGCCGGCTGGAAGCATCTCGAAAGTCTAGGCGAGCACTACGACGGAGCGAACGACCCCACGCTCGTCTTCTTTAGCCTCGAGGACCCTCAAGCCTGGATCTGCAACCACGACGAGTGGAAACCCCTCCCCCTCTAACGTGACAAAAAGTCGACAGGTTTAATTTGTCACATCCCGTCATTCACCGCCAAAAAGGAGCCGTTCATGGACGAAATCGTCTCGTATCTGCGCCGCGTGCCCGCATGGTACCTCGCCACTATCGATGTTAATGACCCCACCCAGCCGCGCGTTCGTCCCTTCTCGTTTGCCATGGCAGATGCCGGCAAGCTTTGGTTTTGCACCTCGCGCGACAAGGATGTCTGGTTCGAGCTCGAGGCTCATCCCAAGTTCGAGCTCTCTGGTTGGAAGCCCGGCGAGTGCTGGATCGTCCTTTCGGGCACAGCTAACCGGGCAGACGATGCCCGGGTAAGCGATGCCGTGCGCGAGGCGGGATTCAAACATATGGTTGGCATTGGCGAGCACCACGACAATGCCAACGACGGACGCCTCGCTTTCTTTAGCGTAGAGGCCGGCACTGCGCGCTTCTGCGACATCGACGGCAGCGAGCGCACCGTCAAGCTCGACGACCTCGCGTAGGTTCAATTCCTCAATCGTCAACGCCCAAATGCAGCGGGCGCCCTTCGTCTCCCAAAATGGAACACGAAGGGCGCCCGTAATTGATAGAAAGCACAATCCAAACGCGAACGCACGATTATCCAAGCAAGGCCCAAGGCGCCCGAACACCGCGCCGGATGCCCACAGACAAAGGGCTGCTGCCCCAAGAGCGCCGCGCGCCCTTAATGCGCCGCGCGAAGAAAACGTTCCAAAATACCTGCATCCAGCGGATACGGCACATTGCCGATATTCCTCGTGCACGAAAGCGCACGCACGGCAATCGAATGTAAATCCTCTTCCGGCAAAGCATCCAGCCCCAGATCGACAAGGCAGGTAGGCAAACCGACGGCATGGCAAAATGCCAGTGCACGCGTCTCTTCATCGCCCAGAGGCTTGCCCGTCAACGTTGCCGCCGCAGCGAACTGCACCGATAGACCGTACGTCACGGCAAGACCATGCGCCACACGCACGCCCTCAAGTGCAGCCAGCCCATTGGCAACAGCATGCGCAAGCGACAATCCGCCGCTTTCAAAGCCGATACCAGAGCAGAGGATATTGCACTCAATCACACGCTCGACCGCAGGCGAGAGTACCTTTGCCTCAACGTCGGCCTTGGCCTGCCGTCCGTCAACCATGAGCACCTCGAAACACGACCGGGCAAGCGCCATAGCAGCAACGCCGGAGGCTCCCGCCAGCTCGCTCTCGCCGCCCGACTCCCTACATGCCTGCGCCTCGAAAAACGTAGCGAGCGCGTCGCCCATACCCGCCACGAGCAAATGCGCCGGCGCATGCGCGATAACGTCGGAATCGACCACCACCAGATCGGGAGCCCGATCAAGATGCAAGTACCTGTCAAAGCTGCCGCCGTCGTCGTAGAGCACCGAAAGCGCACTGCACGGCGCATCGCTTGAGGCCACCGTGGGCGCCACGCAAAGAGGGAGTCCCGCATAGTGCGCCACGGCCTTTGCGATATCGAGCATCTTGCCGCCGCCCATGCCCACAACGCAATCGCACTTGAGCTGTGCGCAAGCACGTGCCAAACCTCGGCACGCACGTTCGGAGCACGGTCCGTCGTACACGCGAAACACCGGCTTCAAGATGCCTTCACAAGCCAAAAAGCCATCGTCAACCGTCTGCCCAACGCGCCCATCGGTCCCAGGATCAAGCACGATGAACGCACGACGGCCCAGATGCGCAACGCAGGCGCCCAGATGCGCAAGCTCCCCCGGCCCCTGCACATACCGTCCTGGAGCCCCAAATACCACCGGCATGCTCTCCCCCGCTTCCACAAAAAAGACCCCCGCACCACGAAGGCGCGAGGGTCTCGCAATGGCTAAACACCCAAGATTTTATCTTAGAAATCGATGTCGGTGTCGTAGTAGCAAGCCTTGAGGATCTTCTCGAAGTCGGCAGCCTTGGTCTCACGCGGGTTCTCGGGCGTGCAGGCGTCGGTCTCGGCGTTCGCGGCGATCTCGGGCAGCTTGGCGAGGAACTCCTCCTCGGAAACCATCTGCGGGTTCTCGGCGTCGACCTTTACGCCACCATTTGCGTAATCCTTGATGGACTGCGGAATGTTGAGCTGGTCGTTGAGGTCGCGAATCTTCTGGACGAGCGCAGCGACGAGCTCCTCGTTGGTCTCGCCGGGAAGGTGCAGGACCTCCTTGGCAACATAGGCATAGCGCTCGGCAGCACGAGGATCCTTGGAGTTCCACTGGATGACCTTGCCGAGGTACATAGCGTTGGCTGCACCATGGATGATGTGGCCGTTCTCAAAGGCAGCACCGGTCTTGTGAGCCATGGAGTGAACGATGCCGAGCAGGCCCGAAGAGAAGGCGATACCGGCGATGCACTGAGCCTCATGCATGTGCTGGCGGGCCTCATGATCGCCAGCATAGGACTTGGGCAGCCACTCGACGATCTCGCGGATACCGTGCAGAGCGTTGGCGTCGGTGAACATGGAAGCGAAGGTGGAAACGTAGGCCTCCATGCAGTGCGTCAGAGCGTCCATACCGGTGTGAGCGCAGAGCTTAGCAGGCATGGTGTAGGTGAGCTCGGGGTCGACGATGGCGACATCCGGAGTGATGTTGAAGTCGGCCAGCGGGTACTTGATGCCCTTGGCGTAATCGGTGATGACGGAGAAGGCAGTGACCTCGGTAGCGGTACCGGAGGTAGAGGAGATGGCGCAGAAGTGAGCCTTCTGGCGAAGCTCAGGGAAGCTGAACGGCTGGATGATGTTCTCGAAGGACTCCTCGGGATACTCGTAGAAGACCCACATAGCCTTAGCGGCGTCGATCGGGGAACCGCCACCGATGGCGACGATCCAGTCGGGCTCGAACTCGCGCATAGCCTCGGCGCCCTTCATGACCGTCTCGATGGACGGGTCGGACTCGACGCCCTCAAAGAGCTGGACCTCCATGCCGGCCTCTTTAAGGTCTGCCTCGACGTCCTGCAGGAAGCCACCGCGGCGCATGGAGCTGCCACCGGAAACGATGATGGCCTTCTTGCCCTTGAGGTTCTTCACCTCGTGACGAGCGCCCTCACCGAAATACAGATCGCGCGGGTTAGTAAAACGTCCCATACCTTGCCTCCAAATCGACAAGCCCCTCTCGGCTTGTATTAATACGGAGCACCTAGTTGGCTCCGCAAGGACCAAAAGCAGCGACGAGCGCATCAGGCGACGGTGTGCTCAAACGCTTTACCACAAGAGGATAATACTCCCGTCTCATGGTAGGTTGCGCTTACGGTTAGGATTTCGAAAGGACATTCGAAACGGATCCGTTCCACGCAACGATGCGATTATAGGTTTTGCGCCCATTTATGCCTTTCGTTTTTCCGTAAACGTAAGTTTTTCTCGGTGTGTTGCACATCTCCATCTTGGGTACATAGCCCTTTGGCACAGCAGCTCCGCTGCTCTATACTTTTGACTATTACACACGGAGAGGAGTGGCCCATGGCATTCGATCCCATTCAGGAGGACTGCCTGCGCCTCATCCTGGAACTTTTACGTCGAGAGCACATCTATCCGCTCGAAAACAACGCAGTTATCGAGCGCGGCATGACCCAATATCAACAAGACCCGGACGCGCTGGTCAAAACCGACCGCGATCGTTCGTTCCACCTAGTAGCAAAGGCAGCAGAGCTTGCCGACTACCGCGTGCCATTTCTCACCGACGAAGACCAGATCAATCAAGAGGACGATCGCGCCGAGGCCATCTTGCGCGAAGCAGTGGAGCTTGACCCCAAGAACTGGGACGCTCGCCGTATGCTCACGGCTATTTGCGCAAATTCTAACGATGAGTACGTCTCCTACCTTTTGGATAATCGCGCGGCCGTCGAGCACGATATCGAGGAGCTCATCAAGTCTGCCGACAATCCCTATGACGAAGAATACGCTCAAGACCTGGGAAAACGTCCCTATCTTCGCTGGCTTGCCGCCCTTTCTTCTCGCGCGCTCATAGCGGGCCAGTACAAGCTCTCCTTCGACGCTGCACGCGATCTTCTGGAGATCGCCCCCGACGATCCCGCCGATGTTCGCTACACCGCGATGCTCGCCCTCGCCAAGCTGGAGTGCGATATCGCCGATCTCAAGCGCTTTAAGGCCGAACACCCGCGCGCGTTTGCTGCCCCTCCCATTCAGCCGCGCCGCTCAGACAGGTCCGAGCCGCGTCAGGATGCCTGGAGCCTGCTTGCGCAGATCAACGTTTTGTACCGAGCTTTCGACTTCGAAGGCGCGAGCCATGTGCTCCGCCTCCTTCTGCGCACCTATCCGCACACATCGCAGGCACTGTTCTATCAGGCAGAATTTCCCGATGGCCTGTATGCGCGCGTAAACGTGATGCCCGGTAGCCAAGACGAGCTCATTCTTGCCATCAGCGAAGCGACCCCGCTGCTCCAGGAGGGCCTTGGGGCGCCCGAGAACGCCGGCTTCGCCGTTTGGCTTGCCAATCACGAGCTGGTGCAGTCGGCGCTTGACGAGGATGTGGCGCAGTTTTCCGCAATGGTAAACGCCGCCCGAAAGCGGGGTAACAACTAATGAATCCGCGCAAATATATTCCGGCGTTTTTGCAGTATGAATATGAGCAAGAGCACCCAGGCCTCACCCCTGCGGCAGAGGATTTGCTGCGCGAGCGCATCGAACAAGATCCCGGCTCCTACGCCACGTCCGCGCAAGCGCAGACGCTCATTTCGTACGCACGCGTTCGCGAGCAGCTCATTTACGGCATCGAGCACTTGGAAGAGCTCCCCGACGAGGAATTCGACAAGAAACGTGAGGCACTTTTTAACGATATACGCCTCTCGCTCTTCAAGATTATCGAGACCGATCGCAGCTGCATCGATGCGCAGCTGCTGAACATCCTTCTTGCCGATGTCCCCCTCGACAACTGCCTAGGCGACATCATGCAGCTCGAAAAGCAGGCGCGGGAGTATCTGAGCACCACGGTTGCCGATTTTGATGCAAACGCCCCGCACTATTGGAATGAGGAGCTCTCCGAAGACGAGATGGCTCGTCGCACGCTTTCATGCCCTATGATGATCGGTTGGCTTCACACGCTCGAAGCCCTCTCGACCGGTTGCTTGGGAAGCGCTCGCTATCGCGCCGCCATCACATATGCCAAGCGCGTTATGCGCGCCCGCGGTTACGACAACCGCGCCTTTGGCACCGTTTTACTGGCACAGGCGCGCCTTGAAGACGAGGACGGCTTTTTCGCCACGGCCCACGAGGGAGGCGAGGAGCTGGAGGCATCTCCCTGGTATCTGCTGGGACGTACGCTATTGCTGTACAAACTCGGTCGACGCAAAAACGCCCGTCGCGCCGCACGCGATTTTGCCCAGCGCTGTGACGGCGGAGCGTTCTTCCTGCTCAACCCCACCTATCTCACGCCGTACCTGCCCACGAGGCCTGAGCCACAGGAGCCCTGGAACCTCACGCACCAAGCGGTATGGGAAGCAGACAGCATCATCGTGGATACCCCCGATTTTCCTGCCTGGATCCAGTCGATCGATGGCATGGAGGAGCTTTCTGAGGAGTTCGCTCGTCGCCAAGGATTCTAAGACGCTCACCGACAGCGCACCCGCCGCGCGCCACAACAAAAACGCCCCGGCAGGATAAAGCATGCATGCCTCATCCTGCCGGGGCGATGTTTTTAGCCGATATCGTTGGGGCTATGCGCGGCTAAGCGTCGAAGAGAGGGCCTTGTCCACAGCGCAGCCCACGCCGGCACCGATGGCGAGCTTCGCAGCATCGGGCAAGATGAACGGCAAGACGGCAGCTGCCATAGCAGGCGCCACACCCATCGAGCCAACAACCATGAGCTGGGCCGTTCCGCACACATAAGAGATGACCAGCAGGACAACATCACCCGCGAGCACGCGGGTAAAGAGCGGCATGGTCTGAGGCAGCAAGCGAACCAGCGTCGTGGCGACGATCATGCCCACGAGGAAACCCCACAAAAAGCCGCCCGTCGGGCCCACGAGGCGCATCACGCCGCCCGAGAAACCGGAGAACACCGGCAGGCCGATAGCGCCCAAGAGTAGGTACACCGCAACCGCGAGAATCGCCGTGGGTCTATCGAGAACAGCAGGAATCAGCGCCAGGGCCATGGTCTGCAGCGTGAAGGGAATGGGGCCGAGGGGAACGCTCACCCACGCGGAAACGGCCAAGAGCGCCACGCACAGTCCGGCACGAGCAATTTGCTGAGTTTTCATCTGAGCTCCTTGATCTGAGCAGTCGAACGAACAAGCAAGGAGACAGTATATGTGCTGCATGTCCCATCTCCTAGAAGTTGACTGATTAACATCTAGAATTAACATGAAAGATAGGCTTTTCGCATACGAGATATCTGGTATACTCAACTGCGCTGTCCCCATCGTCTAGCGGCCAAGGACGCCACCCTTTCAAGGTGGATATCACGGGTTCGAATCCCGTTGGGGGCACCATTCGAATCGAGAAGCCCGTTGCCCTCCCGGTAGCGGGCTTTTTGCTGCCCAAACGCCGGGATTCGAACCCGGCAGGGCACGGAGCTGCGGAAACGCGCAAGCGTTTTCCAGCGCAGCGCGCAAGGCGCGGAAGCGCCGCGGCGGGGGCGGGCGGCGAAGCCGCACGCGGACATCCCGTTGGGGGCACCATTGAGTTTTAGCAGTTCAATGCATGTTTTTCGTCTTGGCCTGTTTTCTCTTGAGGCTTGCTCCGCAATGAAATGCCGCAAAATCGCCGCAGAACTCGACTTACACCGCCGTCCACCTTTTGCCTCCCCCATACAAAACCACCCCTCCAAAAGCCCCATGATAAAATCGGAGTAACAAACGCACGAGGAGGTACCGCCATGATCGACGCCCTATCCTGCATGCTTCATGCGCTGCGCACCCATCTTTCACGTGCGCTCGCGCTCGGTGCGTTCTGCACCCTAGGACTCACCCTTGCCATAACGCCCGCTTTTGCCAATAACGCCATGACCACGATCGACATCTCTAGCAAAGGCGCCAACACGACCGTCGTTATCGATAGACCGGGCTCCTACCGCCTCTGCGGCTCCAGCAGCACAACGTGGGTTCATGTCAAAACGGGAGACGTGAATCTCTATCTTGCCAACGGCCTCAACATCAATCCCGGTATCTCGGCCAATACGGGCAAGACGTGCCCTTCGATAAAGATCGAAAACACGGGCGGGACCGTCAACATCATCAGCGAGGCGAACGCCCAGGCAAGACTGTCGAGCTACCTTACGAGCCCTGCGATTCAAAAGGAGGGAACGCGAACCAAGCTCGTGTTCTCCACCGCAGACCCCAAGCAGCCGGGGACGATCAACGCGACAGCAGCTTCTGGTAGCATGTCCGCCGGCATCGGCACCAACTACAAGCTTTCCTCCGATGGGGCAACCGGAAACATCGTCTTCAAAAGCGGCAACGTCATCGCTCAAGGCGGAACCGATGCTGCAGGCATCGGCGGCGGCTCTGGCGGCAGTGTCGACGGAATCGCGATTGAAGGCACCGCAACTATCGAAGCATACGGCAGCGCGGGCGGCGCGGGAATCGGATGCGGCTTTCACGGGACCATGCGAAACATCACCATCAAAGGCGGCAACGTCACGGCAAAGGGCGGCGATAACGGTGCCGGAATCGGATGCGGCCGCGACGAACAAGGCTATACCCATGGCACCATCACAATCGAGGGCGGAACCGTCAATGCCACGGGTGGAGGCTTTGGCGCAGGCATCGGCGGATCGTACCGCTCGAAGGGCACCAGCATTGTGATCAAAAGCGGGACCATCAACGCAATCGCTGGTAAATACGCCTGCGGCATCGGCAGCGGCGGCGGAACGACCAACGAGCACTGGTGCAAGTCAATCACCATCTCTGGCGGAGACGTCACTGCTTTTGGCGGCGAAGCAAACTCGGCCCGAGGCGCCGCCATCGGCAATGAATGCAGGGCTACCGGACGCCAGGCTATTACCATCACAGGCGGCATCGTCCGCGCCTACGCGGCCAGCGACCACGCCCACGCCATCGGTGGAGGCGGCACAAACGGCCCCGGGTCGTATCCGCATGTGACGGTCGACATCAGCGGCGGAACCATCATTGCCAAAGGAGGCAGCAAAGCAAGCGCGTTTGGCTCCAATGGCAACGGATACAACACCCAAAAAGACAAATACTTTGCAGCAACCGTCACGGGAGGCTCCGTCCTCATTGCCCCCGACGGCTCCGTAACCAACCTTGGCACGTTCCAGGTAACCCCCACCGACGCTGCCCACAATAAGGTTTCCCCCACAGCGGCAACCATGGGCACACTGGAAAACAAACAGCTCGACCTTGGTTCATCCCAGACCGTCGTCAAAGACCTGGGCAGCAACTACGGCATGAACGATGTCACCGCGATAAGTCTTGATGACGAGTTTGGCAACGGCAAGAAAGACGTGCTCTTTTGTCCCTGGCTGCCCGCAGAAACAACGCTTTTGCGCGTCGACGCACGCGTGCAGTCGCAAAGCGTTCCCTATACGGGCTCTGTCGCGTCCGGACAGACCGGGACGCTGCATCCGGCATGCAATCTTGTCCTTTCCCCATATGGGACGGGAACAGACGGACACGCCCTTGCGCTGTTTGGACAAGGCGTCGAGTCCATCCAGCCCGCCGTCGCGACGGGTCAAGTTGCCGAGCGCTATACGGCCTCGCCCAACCCCTATAGCGAGCAGGTGATGGACGCCAGCGGAAAGCTCTCCCCAAACGTCACGGTAAACGACACTCGCCTGACCGATGCGCAAGGCAACTGGGTCTACAGCGATGGCACCGACGGCTCGGGATCCTATAGCTCCTATACGTTGTACGCTCAGATGCGACCGGTCTCCTACACGGTCCACTTCGATGCCAATGCACCCGCGGGCTCAAGCGCTACGGCAACAGGCACGGTGCCCGATGACATAGTCGCCAAATACGGCAAAACTTACAAAATCGACGAGGGCTCCACGCTCTTTATTCCGGGCTACACGCTCAATGGCTGGAACACCGCCGCAGACGGGAGCGGCACCGCCTTTGCCCCCGGAGAGAGGGCGAGCAATCTTTCCGACACCGATGGGGCAACCGTCACACTCTACGCCCAGTGGACGCGCAAGCCCTATACGATTCATTTCGAAGGCGGAGAAGGCGCCGTCGGCCATATGGATGACGCGCTGTTCGATATCGATGTTGCTGCCCAGCTTCCCGCCAATCACTTTAGCAAGCCGGGATATACCTTTGCCGGCTGGGCGCCCTCCGCATCCGTGGGCGGCGCTATCTCTGACGGCGCGTGGGTCACGAATCTCTGTGCAAAAGACGCCGATGGCAATATCGTCCTCGACGCGGATGGCTCACCCATGGGCCTAACCCTCACGGCTCGCTGGGTTGACAACAGCGTCGCCGCACATGATGTTACCGTCACCGTCAGCATCGACAACTGCGCCGCGCAAGGTTTTGCGTCGAGACTCACGCTCGTAGACGGAGAGACCACCTTTGCTCCCTTTGAAGAGAAGACCGACGCATCGGGAATAACATACTATGCGTTGAAACGCGAAGGCACACTTCCCGCCGGTACGTACGCGCTCATGCTCGATAGCAAAGATACGGGCAAGACCGTCGAGGTGGGCAATGACGCAGATGTCGTGTCCCTCAGCTTCTACTCACTTACCACCGGTTGCGATAGCAAGCTCGCAGAGGTCGATATGCAAGCGAGCTGGTCCATCACGGAAGGTGCCGACACGGTGTACCTGGAGGGATCGCACGTGACTCTAACGGCGCGCAACCCCGAGCGCGGCTACGTATTTGACCAGTGGACCTCGCCCGACGGAACCGCGCGATTTACCGACGGTTCATCTGGGGTGTCCAATCCGACCATGATCGTTGTAGACAGGGCGCTCTTGATGCACGCCACGTCGCATCCCATCGATTATCGCGTTCGCTTTGACCCCAACGCAGACGACGCTACGGGCACCATGGGCGAACAGATACTCGTCTACGACGCTGAAGCAGAGCTCTTTACCTGCGGTTTTGCACGCACGGGATATACCTTTGCCGGTTGGAATACAAAATCGGACGGCACCGGCGACGCTTTTGCTAACGGCGCTGCCGTCAAGAATCTCATGGCTACCGAGGGCGCCCTGACGCTCTTTGCCCAGTGGAAACCCATTGCCTATTTCGTGCATTTCGATGGCAATCTTGCCGAGGGCCCTGCTATGCAATCCATCGAGGCAACCTACGGACAAGCCTTCTTACTGCCAGAAAACACGTTTGTCTTCCATAACGACGGACTGGCAGACTCGACGTTTACCGGCTGGAACACGCAGCGCGATGGCTCGGGCGACAGCTACAAAGATGCACAGCAGGTCATAAACCTCTGCTCCGAACAGGGCGCCTCAATCACGCTTTACGCGCAGTGGAACGACCCCGAGCCCGCACCGGCGCCGACCCCCGAGCCCGATCCCAGCCCAAGCCCCGGCACGAGCAGCGGCACAGATCAGAAAACGCCCCAGCAGCCAAACGGCACGCAAGCTAAAGGCCATCGCGACGGCCTCCCCGGCACCGGCGACGACTCGCCCCTACGGATAGCGATCGGCACCCTTGGCATCATTGTACTCGTGCTCGGCATCTTCCGCATGCAAAGGCGCGCACGATAGTCACGCGGTAACGTCCGCAACCCCATCAGCATCTCCGCAACACAAAAAAGGAGCCCCGCGTCAAACGGGGCTCCTTATCATCTACCTCGGCAACTCAGCCAAGATTACACGTAGAACAGGATGTCGTCGTAGGTCGGGACGGGCCAGTAATCGCGGGCCACGATCTCTTCCATAGCATCGACGGCGGCACGAAGCTTGTCCATCGCCGGAATGACCTCGTGAGCATACTTGTTGGCCTGCTCCTGGCCCTCAAGCTCCTCGGCCTCCTTATGCAGGGCGTCGAGCGCCTTGATGGAGTCGTTGATCTCGGTGATGCCGTTGCACAGCTTGTTGAGCGTGTTCTGCTCGCACTGCATGGCGGCATCGGCACCGGCTGCGCGAATAGCCTCAAGGCCCTTGGCGACCTTGGTCGCATAGGCGGTGATGACGGGACGATACGTACGACGCGCCTCGCGAACCATCGTAGTTGCCTCGATGTTCATGAGCTTGTTGTACTTCTCGAGCTTGCAGTCGTAGCGGCACTGCGCCTCGGCCTTGGTGAGAACACCCATCTCCTCAAAGAGGGCAATGCTCTTCTCGGAAACGAAGGCGGGCAGAGCGTCGGCCGTGGTCTTGTTGTTTGCAAGGCCGCGCTTCTCGGCCTCGACGGGCCACTCATCGGAATAGCCGTCGCCGGAGAAGAGGATGCGCTTGTGCTCGGTCAGGACCTTCTTGCAGTAATCGAGCGCAGCATCCTGGAACTCGTCCTCGGGCGTACCCTCAAGCGCATCGGCAAAAGCCTTGAGCGACTTGGCAACGGCGACGTCGAGAACCATGTTGGGGTCGGAGACGTTCTGCTCGGAGCCGCAAGCGCGGAACTCGAACTTGTTGCCGGTGAAGGCGAACGGAGAAGTGCGGTTGCGGTCGGTATTGTCCTGCATGAGCTTGGGCAGCGTGTTGGCGCCCAGGTCGAGCACGCCGTGCGTGGCATGGACGGAAGCCTTGCCGTCGGCAATCTTCTCGACAACCTCGGTGAGCTGGTCGCCCAGGAAGATGGAGACGATCGCCGGGGGCGCCTCGTTTGCGCCCAGGCGATGATCGTTGCCGGCCGAAGCGACGGAGGCACGCAGCAGCTCCTGATAGTTATCGACAGCCTCGATCACCGCGGTGAGGAAGACGATGAACTGCAGGTTATCGAGCGGGGTCTCGCCCGGATCGAGCAGGTTCTCGGACTCGGTGCCCAGCGACCAGTTGTTGTGCTTACCAGAGCCGTTGATGCCCTCAAAAGGCTTCTCGTGCAGCAGGCACACCAGGTCGTGACGGGAAGCAATGAGCTTCATCTTCTCCATCATCACGAGGTTCTGATCGACCGCCTCGTTGACCTCGCCGTAGACGGGAGCAAGCTCGTGCTGGCAGGGAGCGACCTCGTTATGCTTGGTCTTGCCCGGAATACCCAGAGCCCACAGCTCGTCATCAAGATCCTTCATGTAAGAGGAGACGGTGGGGCGAATGGCGCCAAAGTAGTGCTCCTCGAGCTCTTGGCCCTTGCAGGGGGTGGCGCCAAAAAGCGTGCGGCCGGTGATGACCAGGTCGGCGCGCTTGCGGTAGGCGTCCTTCTTGATCAAGAAGTACTCCTGCTCGTCGCCCACGGAGGGAACGACCTTCTTGGGCTTCTTGCCAAAGAGCGCCAGCACGCGCTTGGACTCGCGGTCGAGCGCCGTCATGGAGCGCAGCAGCGGGGTTTTCTTGTCGAGCGCCTCGCCCGTGTAGGAACAGAAGGCCGTGGGGATGCACAGGACCTCGTCCTTGATAAAGGCAGGGCTCGTGCAGTCCCAGGCGGTATAACCGCGGGCCTCGAAGGTCGCGCGCAGGCCGCCGTTGGGGAAGCTGGAGGCGTCGGGCTCGCCCTGAATCAGGTTCTTACCCGTGAACTTGGTGATGGCGGTGCCGTCGTGATTGGGCTCAAGGAAGCTGTCGTGCTTCTCGGACGTGATGCCAGAAAGCGGCTGAAACCAGTGAGCGTAATGCGTGGCGCCCTTGGAGATAGCCCAAACCTTCATGGCATGGGCAACAGCGTTAGCGACGTCCAGGTCCAGCGGCTTGCCGTCCTCGATGGTGGCGGCGAGACGCTTGTAGATGTCCTTGGGAAGATACTCTTTCATAACATCTTCCGAGAACACCATGGTCCCGAAGCGGTCGGTAAGATCGGCCATGCGGAACTCCCTTCATGTTCACGCCGGATTGCGGCCGGCGTTTGTTACCAACGAACGATTCGTAGGTTAGGCACGACGTGTTTCGACGGCATTAACAAGACGTTGCCAGCCGGAAACCAACGTGTTGAGAATACCGCAGCTGCAGCTAAAACCCAACGTCAAACGATTTTTTCAGAAGAACGGAAAAGGAGCACGAAACATGCGCGTCCCCAACTCGCAACGTGTAGGAAATGAGCCCGTCACGAATCTGTAGCAAGTCCGCCTTGCAATAGAAAAAACCTATGGTTAACAAATGAAACGGCTTGGATGTTATCGCTGCAGCTTGCGGTAAAATTTCTGCCACGCGATGGCAGAAACGTCGCATCGATACGCTTCGGAGGTCCCATGAAAGTTGCCGACATCTTTTCTTCCGCAAAGGCAACGGGCGCACAGCCCATCTCGTTCGAGATGTTTCCGCCCAAAGGCGAGCTCACCCTCGAGCACGCGCGCGAGGTTTCCGAACAGTTCCAAGACCTTCGCCCCGACTTTGTAAGCGTCACCTATTCTGCCGGCGGATCGGGCAATTCCGGCGCCACGGCAAAGATCGCCTCTATGCTCACGCACGATTTTGGCATCACGTCCGTCGCCCACCTGACCTGTATCTCCCTTACGCACGATGAGCTGCAGCGCAAAATCGACGAGATGCGCCAGGCAGGCGTGGAAAACGTCCTTGCCCTGCGTGGGGATTTACCTCAGGGCGCCAGCGCTGCCGAAGCCGCTCGTGCCGAATACCCTTATGCCAAAGACCTTATCCCCGCTCTTGTGGACGCCGGTTTTTGCGTGGGTGCGGCTGCCTACCCCGAGGGGCACATCACCTGTGAAAACCTTGAGCTTTCCGTTGAACATCTCAAGCAAAAGCAGGATGCCGGTGCGAGCTTTTTCGTGACGCAGCTCTTTTTTGATAACGAATGCTTCTTCCGTTTTCGCGAGATGGCCGACCGTGCGGGAATCACGGTGCCCATCACCGCAGGCATCATGCCGTTCATGAGCAAGCAGCAGATCAGCCGTATGGTCTTCATGTGCGGCGCTTCGCTGCCTTCTCCGGTCATCAAGCTTCTGGCCAAGTACGAAGACGACCCGGACGCCCTGCGCGAGGCCGGCATCGAATATGCCTGTCAGCAGCTCGAGGGCCTACGTGACGCCGGCGCCGATGGCTTGCATGTCTATACCATGAACCGCCCGGCTGTCGCCCGCGCTGCTGTCGAGGCGCTCAGGAAATAATGGATCTCCCGGCTTCTCTTGCAACACCTGCGCTTTATCGGCCCGATGTCTCTGCACGACCCCGCGTGGACCGTGCGGAGATGTTGCGCTACCTGGGCTATGGCGGCCAAGAGATAGACCTCGACCTCGAGCATCGAATCGTACGTTGCGTCGAGGAGCTTGAGCTCTCCATCGAGCCCAAGGGCGTACGCCGCTCTTTTCGCGTGAACGCCAGCGGCACCGACGACGATGGGATGCCCTGCATTCAGCTTGTGGGCAGCGAGATCATGCTCACTGGACGCGATATCTACCGGCATCTCAAAGACGCTGCCTTTTGCACGGTGCTCGCCTGCACGCTCGGCATGAATTGCGAACGCAAGCTGCGCACCCTGGCAAGCCAGCAGGCGCTCGACGCCGCTCTTTTCGATGCCGCGTGCTCCTCGTATATCGAAGCCGCCGTGGAACAGATGGATCGCGACGTTCGCGCGCAGGCAGCCGAGACGGGCCTGAACGCAAACTGGCGCTTTAGCCCCGGTTATGGGGACTGCCCGCTTTCGGCCCAGCCAAGCATCCTCGGCGCGCTCAACGCGAGCCGCCTTTTGGGTCTCACCACCACGGCAACGAACCTGCTCATGCCCACCAAGAGTGTGACGGCCCTCATCGGTCTATTCGACGGCCCGGTGCACGACGCCGACACGCGTCCCACCTGCAATATCTGCAGGCTACGCCCCACCTGTGCCTTCCGCGCGCGGGGCGAAACCTGTTATGGCGAGATGCCGCGGTAGCCTCCGCGTCATCTCGTCTGCATAAATATCCCACTCCGATACCCGCCTTTGAACATGCGAGGCCTATTTATGAACTACACGCTCAAAACCACCGACATCAACGGTCATCCGCTCACCGCGCCCATCGATAGCGCGCGACGCGAGGGGGCAATCTACACGCAGCGCACAATCGAGACCTTGCGGTGCGACGACCGCCTGCGCGCCGTGCTGCGCGGCGAGGAGCATCTGCTATTCGATGGCGGGATGGGCACCATGTTGCAGGCTGCCGGCATGAAGGCAGGAGCCCTGCCGGAGCTTCTCAATTTCTCCGACCCCGATGTGATCACAGGCATCCAGCGCCAGTACGTCGAGGCGGGATGCGATGTAATCACCTCCAACACGTTTGGGGCCAATGCCCACAAGCTCGACGGGGCGGCCAGCGTAGAGAACGTCTTTGCCTCCGCCGTAGCGTGCGCCCGCGCCGCTGGAGCACGCTACGTGGCAGGTGACATCGGCCCCATCGGAGCCTTGTTGCGCCCCCTGGGCACCATGTCTTTTGACGAGGCCTACCTACTGTTCAAAGAAGAGGTCGAAGCGGGCGTCAAGGCGGGCGTCGACTTGTTTATCATCGAGACCATGACCGACCTCGCCGAGACCAAGGCTGCAGTCCTCGCTGCCAAGGAGAACTCCGACCTCCCCATCTTTGCCACCATGACCTTCGAAGAGGATGGCCGCACGTTTTTGGGCACGAGTCCCGAGATTGCCGCCATCACCCTCGATTCCCTGGGAGCAGACGTTGTTGGCATCAACTGTAGCCAGGGCCCCGCCGACCTGCGCCCCTTTGCCAAACGCATGCTCGACGTTACCGACAAGCCCGTGCTCGTGCAGGCAAACGCCGGTCTGCCGCACGTAGACGACGAAGGCAATACCGTCTTTGATATCGATGCGCCCGAATACGCCCAAGCAGTTGCCGGCATGATCGAAGACGGCGTAGGCGTTGTGGGAGGATGCTGCGGCACCACGCCCGAGCACATGCGCCTGCTCAAACAGCTCATCGAGGGCCGTGCGCCGCAGACGCGCCATCACGACCCCGCCATGTACGTCACGAGCGCACAGAGCTGCGTCACCCTGCCCGTCGCGGGCCATCGCATCGCCGTCATCGGCGAACGCATCAATCCCACCGGCAAAAAACGTCTGCAGCAAGCCCTGCGCGACGGCGACCTCGACTACGTGGTATCCCAGGGCATCAGCCAGCAGGAACAGGGTGCCGACATCCTCGACGTCAATGTGGGCCTGCCCGAGATCGATGAAGTCAAGATGATCCAGGCGGCATGCGAGCAACTCCAAGGCTCCACGCTGCTGCCGCTGCAAATCGACTCGACCGACCCCACTGCCGTCGAAGCCGCCACGCGCCGCTATGCCGGCAAGCCCATCATCAACTCGGTCAACGGCAAGCGCCAGATTATGGACGAGATCTTGCCCATCGTGGCCCACTATGGCACTAACGTGATCGGTCTGGCGCTCGACGAAGACGGCATCGCCGAGACAGCCGAGAAACGCTTTGCCATCGCCGAGCGCATTGTGGATGAATGCGCGCGCTACGGCATCGGCCTCGATCGCATCCTCATCGACTGTCTGGTCATGACAGCCTCCACCAATCAGGCTCAGGTAATCGAGATTCTGCGCGCCGTGCGCATGGTCAAGGAGCGCCTGGGCGTGAAGTGCGCCCTCGGTGTCTCCAATGTAAGCTTCGGCTTGCCTGCGCGCCCGCTTTTGGGTTCGACCTTCCTGGCTGCGGCCTTTGGCGCCGGACTCGACGCGCCCATCATGAACCCAGGGTCCGAGCGCTTTATGGACGCCGTCCGCGCCTATCGCGTGATCAATGCCGAAGACGAAGGATCGGTCGACTACATCGGCCGCTATGCCAGCTGGACCGACCCGTACAAGATCGCTGCCGATCCCGCCTTGGCGCTAGCACCCGGGACGGCCGCCGCCGCGCCCGCTGCAACCGCAGACCCCCAGGCAAACGAGGATCCTATCGCTCGCCTGGTCATCAGCGGACGCAAGGGAGAGATTGCCGCCATAACCAAAGAGCTCCTCGAAACGATTCCTGCCATGGAGCTCATCAACGACCATTTCATCCCTGCGCTTGACGAAGTTGGCGTCCTGTTTGACCAGGGAAAGTTCTTCCTGCCGCAGCTGATGGCGTCGGCCGAGGCGGCACGCGTGGGCTTTGACACCATCAAGGCATCCATGCCTGCTGGCGAAATTGCCGACAAGGGCAAAATCTGCGTCGCCACCGTCAAGGGCGACATCCACGACATCGGCAAGAATATCGTCAAGATGCTCCTCGACAACTACGGCTACACCGTCTTTGACCTGGGCCGCGACGTAGATCCGCAGGCCGTACTCGATGCCGTGCGCGAGCGCGACGTCAAGCTTGTGGGCCTCTCTGCCCTCATGACCACCACGGTAACCAGCATGGAAGAGACCATCCGCCTGCTTCACGCCGAGGTGCCCGACGTCAAGATCATCGTAGGCGGAGCCGTCCTCACTCCCGAATACGCCAAACAGATCGGCGCCGATTACTATGCAAAAGACGCCGCCGAATCCGCCCGCATCGCCGAAGAGGTCTTTGGCAGCTAGACCCGAGCAATCCAAGCGACATCCCAGGATTTGTCCTCGTTTTTTGACAAATGAGTAACGAGAACGACGCCCTATCGCCCCCTATAGGCAAGCACGGTAGAATAGTGTCCGCAAGCTGGACCCAAGCATAAGGAGCGCGCATGGCGATCACGCCTCAAGAAATCGCAGAGACCCGCGGCATGGTCGAGGAGCAAAACCTCGACATCCGCACCATCACCATGGGCATCTCCCTTATGGGATGCGCCGACGAAAACCTCGACCGCATGTGCACCAAGGTCTATGACCACGTGACCAGCACTGCCGAGAATCTCGTGCAGACCGCCGAGGACCTCGAGCGTGAATACGGTATCCCCATCGTCAACAAGCGCGTCTCCGTCACGCCCGTGGCAAAGATCGCCGCATGCTGCAAGGACGAGGACCTCACCCCGATTGCCCATGCACTCGACCGCGCCGCCGAGACGCTCGGCATCGACTACCTGGGCGGCTTTTCCGCCGTCGTCCAAAAGGGCATCGGCGACGCCGACCGTCGTCTGATCCAGTCCATCCCCGAGGCACTTGCCGGCACGAGCCGTGTCTGCTCGTCCATGAACGTGGCGAGCCTGCGCGCGGGCATCAACATGGACGCCGTGCTCATGGCAGCCCACACCATCATCGACTCGGCCAAGCTCACCGCCGACCGCGAGTCCGTAGGCGCCTCTAAGTTCGTCTGCTTTGCCAACATGGTGGAAGACTCGCCCTTTATGGCGGGCGCCGTACATGGCGGCGGTGAGGCAGATGCCGTCATCAACGTCGGCGTCTCCGGCCCCGGCGTTATGGCTGCAGCCCTGGAAAAGCTTCCCGATACCGCTTCCATGATGGAAGTGGCCGAGAAGATCAAGCAGACCGCTTTCAAGATCACGCGCGCCGGCGAGCTCATGAGCCGCGAGGCTTCCCGCCGCCTGGGCGTGGAAAAGGGCATCGTAGACCTTTCTCTCGCCCCCACCCCTGCCGTGGGCGACTCCGTGGCCCGCATCCTCGAGATCATCGGCGTGGGCACTTGCGGTGGCCCTGGCACCACGTGCGCCCTCGCTATGCTGAACGATGCCGTCAAGAAGGGCGGCGTTATGGCAAGCTCCAGCGTCGGCGGCCTTTCGGGCGCCTTCATCCCCGTTTCCGAGGATGCCGGCATGATCGCCGCTGTCGAGGCAGGTGCGCTCTCGCTCGAGAAGCTCGAGGCTATGACCTGTGTGTGCTCTGTCGGCCTCGACATGATTGCCGTCCCTGGCGACACCTCCGTCGAAACCATCGCCGGCATCATCGCCGACGAGATGGCCATCGGCGTCATCAACAATAAGACCACGGCCGTTCGCATCATCCCTGCCATTGGCAAGGGCCTGGGCGAGTGCGTGGATTACGGCGGATTGTTCGGCCGCGCACCGATTATGCCCGTCAACCCGAACGCAGGCACGGTTCTCGCACATCGCGGCGGCCGCTTCCCCGCTCCGCTCAATTCCCTCAAGAACTAGCGCATCCTGTTCGATGTGTGTTGCGGGCCGGTTGGACTTAGTGCCAACCGGCCCGTTTGCTATTGTTTGAGGCTACGTACCAGTCACCCCACAGCAGAGAGGCTGTACATGAAGAAGTTTTTCAAGACCTTTGGCGGTGTGCTCATGGGCATCGTCGTTGTCTTTGGCGTCCTTTCCGTGCTGTGCAACACGCTGCTTGCAGAAACTCCGTTGGCGTCCGCGCTCCAACAGCTTGGGGGAGGCGCCGGCACAACTGCCGCCAACGTCGCGCTCGATGCTTCGGGCATCAAGGGAAAGATCGACAGCGAGCTTCGCTCCCATACCGGCGATATCGCCGCTGCAACCGGTCTTTCTGAAGGCCAGGTCGAGGACATCATCAACCAAATCGACATCTCTTCTTGGAGCGTCACGACACTTCCTGCCGACGCCACCGTAGCGGGCAGTTTCCAAACCTCGTACCAAGGCACAAACGTCACGGTTACAACCTACACCGACCCCTCGTATGTCTCCATCAGCCCTTGGGGTCAAACCATCACGCTCGCCGTGCCCGAGAGCTCACAAAGCTACGTGTCCTATCTCTCGTATCTGTAGAGAAACTACGCCCCGAGCTCGATAGCCTTCGTTGTCCCATCGCGTAGATCGAGCTTCAAGACGCCATCGGAAAGCTCTGCTTTCTGCACGCTGCCCTCTCCTCGGGCAAACTCAACCGGCACGCAGCCGTCACCCAAAGCGAGGCTTGTCAGGCAATACTTAACATCGGTTGTCGAGATGGCATATACCGTGCCCGAATACTCAACGATGCCCACCGGGGAGCCATCTATCTCGCAAAGGTCACTCGGTTCGTCTTCTGAACCCTGGGCGTATCGCTGAAGAACGCAGCCATCGTCCTTTGCAGATAGACGGTAAACAAATCCACCGTACTCGATGCTCTTCTTTGCGGCACCTTCGGAAGTGCGAGCTACCGTAAGCTCCGCCTCCCCGGCCGCCGCGCCATCACGGTGGTGAGCCACGCCTGTCAGGGCGCCACCGAGCAGATAGACAACGACAACCGCCAGCGCGATTCCTACCAGTGCCGCCGCGAACGAAACGACACGGCTCGAGCGTTCAGCGGCGCCGCGCGATACCGTACGTCGCGCACCTGCCGCCGCAGCGCGCAGGCGCTCCCGCTCCACCGGCTTAGCATGCGCCGCCCTTTTGGCAGCATCAAGCGCATTGACGGGCAGCTGGGCATGAGGCATAGCCCTGCCGCTTGTCCGGCCGTCCCTCCGCTTGGTCTCCATCGCCATTCGCGCTCCCCCTCAAGGCATACTGCAATTGTGTGTGCACAGGTTTTCGCCCCCATGCGACACCGCGGTACGTTATCGTATTGCACGGAATACAGAGTAGCAGCAGAAAGTGAGCTTTCCATGGCCCTCACCGGTAAACAGGTTCGCCAGCTCCGCGCCCTGGCGCATCACCTCAACCCCGTCGTCAACGTCGGTCGCGGGGACATCAACGACGGCGTCGTCGCACAGACGGAGGAAAGCCTCGAGGCGCACGAGCTTATCAAATGCAATGTTCAGGACGGCAGCGATCTTACGGCGCGCGAAGCCGCCAACGAGCTTGCGGAGCGCTGCGGTGCCGACGTGGTTCAGGTCATCGGCCACCGTTTTTCGCTCTATCGCATGAGCTCGCGCAAGGACGTCGACCACATCAAGCTCGACTAGCACGCATCCATACGCCTATACCCAAGCGCGTTCCCCATCTGGAGGAGCGCGCTTTTTATATCGGCCGTACCTTCACAGCATCACAGGAGCCTTGGATCTCCCAATGATTTGCTCGTAAGCGATACGCGTCTTTTCCTCGGGGAGCGCATGCACCTCATGCTGCAAATAGTGCAGGTGACTGTTGTAGAGCTCGACTACCTCGCGTCGGCGCCCACATAGGTCGAAAACCGCCATAGCCCGTCTGATCACGTCTTCGCGCGTCGCTTCTTGCCTTAGCGCAGCCTCAACAAGCCAGGTAGCCGACGCAGTATTACCAGCCTCAACAGACAGATCAATCCCGCGCAGCATGCAGTCGATGAATTTTGACTGATACATACGTCGCATTCGCACAAAAAACTGCGTTTTGCCGATATTTGGAACAAAAAGCGGACCCGCGTACACTTCCTCGAGTTTCAGGCAGTCGTCGATGACCTCCTGCGCACTTCTGCCCGTCTTGCGCAGCAAGACTTCACGCGCCAGTGCGTCAAAACGTCGGACGTCAGACGTAACGTAATCGCCATTGAACGATATAGCATCGGCCTGTGTCACCACATACTGAGGGCCGTCCTTCCGCTGATTCAACGCGGCTCGTAGGGAGGACAACGCAGTGTAGAGGCTTTTGCGCGCATGGGTGTAGTCCATCTCCGGCCACATCTCCTCAGAAATCACCCGGCGGTCCACAAAGGTATCAATTGAGAGCACCAGGCGTGCAGCGAGCGCACTCGCCTTTTTGCGTTTCCAAACCTCATCGGTCAGAGTGTGGCCATTGCGCAATACGTGAAAGCCGCCAAAGAGGTTGATAGTCACCTGGCCCACATCGGGAGTTCCCAGGTAAAGCATCGTTTCATATGGCTCAGTCTCCTTTGCTTCATCGATTACCCCTCGATACTGCAGGGCGTGTCGAAGGGGAACCAGACGACGCACCGAATCAGATCTATCCCCCAACACAGACATCGCAAGACATGCACGCGTTGCGAAAGATGCGCTCAGCAATAAGGACCGATGCATTGAAAACCAGGCCGAAAGCTCGGCGTCAAAACGCGCAGCCGAAAGA
Organism: uncultured Collinsella sp.; assembly: GCA_934647195.1. Lineage (GTDB taxonomy): Bacteria > Actinomycetota > Coriobacteriia > Coriobacteriales > Coriobacteriaceae > Collinsella. The sequence continues at coordinate 66,891 of CAKUFD010000003.1, read as the reverse complement.
TGCAACGCCGTAGACCACGCCCATGCCGGATCTTTGGCCTGTGTCGTAAGGTCCAAAAGATCCGCCTGCTCTCGAACGGCCACCATCGAAGCATCTCTCAACTGGGCGCTTTGCACCAGCAAATGCGCCCAGCCACGCAAAAAGGTATTCGATGTATCTGCGAGCTTCTCCACTTGCTGCCCACGAAACTGCGCATTCATCACCTGTCCCAGCGTCAATGCTTGCCAGCCCTCCGCTGCAAGGCAAAACAGCTGAGTTGGCAAATCGGATTGTCGGACCGCCATCGTATTGGCATCGATAAATGCCCGCTCGTCGGCAATCGGCTCAAGGCGCATCAAGTGCCCCACCGCCTGAGCCATACGCACTCGCGCGGCACACGGCAATAGCCTGCGCTCGAGAAGCACATCGCGCAAGCCGTTCAAACGAGACATCGCCTCACCAAGGTCTTCTGGACAGCCGCAAAAGGCTTGCTTGAGCACCCCCACCGAAGACTCCAGAATCTCCAGCAAGTCGATTTCGTTGCATCTCCTGCTTTGCGGCAAAGGCTCCGGGGCATCATAAGCTGTGATGTTCCCATCGCCTGCCATAAGCCGATCGTAGGCAGCAACACAGGCCTTTAACCGATTGATACGCGACGACTTGACGCCTCTGCCAAATTGCTCTGATAGCGTTGGAAGCGATATTCCCGTGCACGAATCCCACAGCGCCACAAATGCGCATGCGCATGCCCATTCCAACGGGTCGACATCGCGCTCCATATCATAGGCACGCCGCCTCAGCTCGAGCGCCACAGAGCGAGCAAGACGAAGATCGCCGAGCGTCAATGCCGCAAGAAACGCCGCAAGCAGAGCGCCAGCCTCAAGCGGCTCCTCCGTAGAGGCCTCATGCCTTCCCAGCAATCGGCTAATATACAAACCATGGCCACTCAAGACAAAACCCGTAGGTCGCATCCCAAGCAAAGCAATCGCATCATTGTCTTCCAGCACGTTCTCGCATAGCTCAACCGCATCGTCAAAGCGAGAGGCCTTGACGAGCATTCGCCCCGCATGGCTGACGATTTGGCTCGAGAGCTTCGCGACCGTTTGCTGAAGCGAGCGCTTAATCTGCCCGCCAAATCCCAAGCACTTAAACTCACCGGTATTGACCGCGAAGCCAAACACAGGCCAATCACGTGAAAGCTGCAGCAGCACATTCGGCTTTACGCGCACCCCGCATGCCTCAAGATCGGCCATCGTCCCCGAACCCATCGCCAACATGAAGCACACTATCCTGAACAAGCTATCGTGCGCCTGCTGCAAATCGTTGAGAATTGCTTGATATATTCCAAGAATGCCCGTGTTGAGAGCAGAGCCGTCAGTCTCCTGGGAACTCACGCTTTGCAACATGGCGATAAGAGCTGGGACGCCTTGCGTCAGATGATAGACGTCGAGCGAGGCAGAAATCGAGTACAGACGCGCCCACTGAGCGTATTCGCGCGGCTGGACCAATAAGGAACGAGCGGGAATAAGCGAACTCTCCCCCACGGCCTTGATGAAATCACGATTGGCGGGAAGGCAGGAGACAACGACTTCAAAACCCTGATCGCGCAAATCAAATAGCATATCGACCACGCGCTGCAGCCCCGCCCTTCCAAAGCGAGGCATGTTATCCACAACCACAACGGGCGAAGCGATTGGCGCTATATCGCGTTGCAAACGCCGCAAACGCTCCGCAAGTTCAGCAGGTCGCATCCCTTGTGCGTCGATAAGGCCCACGTCGCCACGAGTCATGTCCTCTTTAATACTGTCCGCATATTGAAGGAGCAGCGCGGTTTTGCCAAACCCAGCCGGCGCGCTCACCACAGCTATGCCAGTATCTCGGCACTTACGCACCAGGTCTTGCACCAACCGGTCCCTGCGCGCAGAAAACCCAGCCGGCACCCGGCAGAACTCCATCGATTCTGATTGGCCCTTTAGATCCCCCACATACGTCTTGGCAACACTCACCGCATCCCCCACTCTCGCGCAACGTGAGCCTTGTCGATTCAAGATACGAGCTGGTTGCCCGTGGGGCATAGTAAATTCGGTGAAGGAATCTTGTTTGTTAGATTTGAGGGGAGATATATGGCATATCTCTCCTTTCTGCCGTCACACTCCGCCAACTTCCCAAGACATATGTATCTACCTGCTATTATCTTAGAATCTGTCAGCATTATTGGCAATTTAGCGGTAGCATTTGTCAACGCAACTATACATTGATTACCGCTTATGGAGCATTTTATGGCTCTTAACTTTGCATATTTGTCCAATTGAATAAAACGTGATAGTCGCTATTTTTGCAAACACGCAGTGCAGCTGTTTGATTTGTTTGAGATTGCTGTAAGAAATCGGTTAGATTGCCGTCTTTTTGTTGAAAACTCCGCATAAAAAAGCGACCCCGAATCGCTTCGGGGTCGCTTCAAGCCACGGCGCTCTTCACGCCTTGGCACATATTCAACCAAAAGCTAGGCGAGCTTATCCTTGCACAGGGCGAGAGCCTCTTCGTCGGCGACAATCGTGACATTGGTATGCAGCTGCAGGATGGAAGCGGGGCACTGCGGGGTGACCGGGCCAAAGCACATGTCATGAACGGCCTGAGCCTTCTTCTCGCCGTTGGCAACAACCAGGATGGAACGAGCGTTCATGATGGTTTGAACACCCATGGTGTAGGCACGACGCGGCACGTCCTCCTCGCGCTCGAACAGACGGCTGTTGGCCTCGATGGTGCTCTCGGTCAGGTTAACGCAGTGCGTGCCCTTGGAGAAGACGTCACCTGGCTCGTTGAAACCGATGTGGCCGTTGCGGCCAATGCCCAGAAGCTGCAAGTCGCAGAAGCCAGCGTCGGCAACGATCTTGTCGTAAGAAGCGCAAACCTCATCGACATCGGTGTTGGAGCCAGCGGGAACATGCACGTTCTTGGGATCGATGTTGATGTGATCGAAGAAGTGCTTGTTCATGAAGTAGTGATAGCTCTGGGGATCGTCATCCGCGATGCCGAAGTACTCGTCGAGGTTATAGGTGCTGACCTGAGAGAAGTCAACATCGCCCTTCTTGTACCAGTCGATGAGCTGATCGTAAGTGCCAATGGGAGAATCGCCCGTCGCAAGGCCCAAAACGCAGTCGGGCTTCAGGATAACCTGAGCGGAAATGATGTTAGCAGCCTTACGGCTCATGTCCTTATAATCGCGAGCGCGAACGATCTTAATCATGAAAGGCCCCTTTCAAAGACCAGTACCAAACCCTCAAAAGCATACCGCTAAATAGAGGCTGTAGTGGTCTTTTCTTGAGTTACCTCTCGCGAGCGGTAATAAGCTCGTCAAGCTCAGAAACGGTGCTTCCGACGTTACCCTTGATGCTGGAAAACTCAATGGAGTTGCAAATCAAGATCGGAGCAGTGACGTCAAAGCCGGCATCTTTGATAGCTTGGCGGTCAAACTCGATAAGCACCTGACCCTTTTTCACGTTCTGCCCAATAGAAGTGCAGACGCGAAAATACTTCCCATCCAGACGGTCGGTGTCAAGACCCACATGAATGAGAACATCCATGCCCTCATTGGTATGAAGCGCCACGGCATGGCCGGTGGGGAAAATCGCCTCGATTTTCGAATCGGAAGGAGCGACCACATGGTTGCCCGTGGGCTCGATGGCAACGCCTTGACCCAAAAGCCCGGCGGCAAAGGTATGGTCATTCACCTCGGAAAGAGGAATCACCTTACCCGCAAGCGGCGAGAGCAAGGTGTTACGTTTGCCTCGCATGCCAAAAGTCTTGAAAAGCCCACTCAGCATGATCCTCCTTGTCGTACGCGTTATAGCGCGCAGACATTATCGTAACGCTAAGCACGTCCGATTTAAACAAAATATCAAAAAGTGTCAATAACAAAGCAATTTAATGCGAATGCGCTGACCACAACCCAGCGGCATGAAAAAACGGAGCCCGCCGAACATGCGGCAGACTCCGTTTTGATTCCAAATACCAGACGAAATGCTTAGCGCTTGGAGAACTGCGGAGCGCGACGGGCCTTCTTCAGACCGTACTTCTTGCGCTCGACCACGCGAGCATCGCGGGTCAGGAAGCCGGCCTTCTTGAGGTCGGCACGGTAATCGCCAGCGTTCAGAAGAGCGCGAGCGATGCCCAGACGAAGGGCGCCGGACTGGCCGGAGATGCCGCCGCCATCAAGAAGGGCGATGACATCGAAGGAACCGAGGGTATCGGTAACCTTGAAGGGAGCGAGAGCGTCCTCGACCAGCTGCTTGCGGCCAAAGTACTCCTCGGCATCACGCTTGTTGACGGTGACCTTGCCGGTACCGGGAACGAGACGGACGCGGGCAACGGCGTTCTTACGACGGCCGGTGCCGTAATAAACAACGGTGTTCTCAGCCATCTTTAAGCCTCCAGGTCAATCTTGGTCGGGTTCTGAGCAGCATGCGGGTGCTCGGCACCAGCGTAGACCTTCAGCTTCTTGAGCTGCTGACGGCCAAGCGTGGTCTTGGGAAGCATGCCGCGGACGGCGCGCTCGATGACCTGCTCAGGGTGCTTCTCCATGGCCTCAACGAAGGTCTCGGCCTTGAGGCCGCCATTGTAGCCGGTGTGACGGTAGTAGACCTTCTGGTTGGTCTTGTTGCCGGTAAGCTGGACCTTGTCGGCATTGATGACAACCACGAAGTCACCGCAGTCAGAGTTGGGGGTGAACTGAGGCTTGTTCTTACCGCGCAGGATCATTGCGACCTGAGTGGCCAGACGGCCCAGAACAGCACCCTCGGCATCGACGAGAACCCAGTTGCGCTGGACCTCGCCCTGCTTGGCGTAGTGAGTCGATTTCTGAATCACTTGACTCCTCCATGTACATTACGTGTCTTAACAGAGATTCACGGGGCTCTGCAAAGTAACTTGTCGAGTATACCGCGCGAACGCCTTAAGTCAACGATAATTCGGTGTTCTATCAGAGTTTCTGCACATGCGGCCGAGTCCTTCGCACAACCTCGAGACCTTTCCCCGAAACCTTTTGTACAATACGGGGAATCAATACCGAAAGGAAGCCTCCATGAGGGTGCGGAAGCGCAAAACGCAGTGGGTGCAGAAGGGATGCCGAGAGCTCCTCAGCCTGACCCTGTTCTTTTTCGTCTTCCTCACGAGCACCTTTATCTTTGACGAGCATGTGGCACAGCTCTTCGGCCCCTCCCTCGTCTCACCCCTAGAGAGCCTCGCCCTCGGTTCGAGTGTCATCGGGTTCATCTTAAGGCCCTATCTGTGCTACCGCTTCCCCACCAGGCGCCATGACGTCTCGACCCTCACGGGCACGCTCGCCGTCGCCGCAATCGTCGTCACGATTATGGCGATGCGCACCTGGGTGCTCCTTGCCGGAGGCATCGTCCTCTTCGCCGCCCTCGGATATATCGGCAACGCCGCCCATTCGTTCCTCGCGCGACGCTATGCCAAGACACCCCGCCTGGCGCGCACCGTCGCCATCGCCTATGCTTCGGGAGTCGTCCTTCAGGTCATCTTTCATACGCTTGTACCTGGTGATATACCCAATCAGATTGTCCTCGTGGCCTCCACGCTCGCCATGGTGACCCTTCTCCATGCGATTGCCGAGGCGAAAGCACCCGATGGCGCCGCGTGGCAGGGTCTGTCGACCATGGGCGCCATATCCATCCCCGCAGCCAAAGAGGCGACCGTACGCCTCGCCGTGGCAACTTTCTGCCTCACGGGAATCTTTGCGGCCCTCAACTCCGCGCTCACCCTATCCCACGCCTCCGACGCCATCGACCTCGGTTCATGGCCGCGTCTCGCCCTCGCGGCGAGCGCCCTCGCCGCCGGCACGCTTTTCGATAAGCTCGGTACACGTCGCATCGGTGCGATCATGACCGCCGTCGCAGCGTTCTCGGCCTGTGCCCTTTTCATGCTCATAGGCAATGCCGACATACGCGCGAGCGTCATCGTCTTCTACCTGGGGTCGGGCGCGTTCGTCGTCTTCTTCACCACAGCCTATATGAAACTCGCCGCACACTTGCGCATGCATGAGCTGTGGCCGAGCATGGGTCGAGTGTTCAACAACATCGGCTCGCTACTCGTAAGCGCACCTGCCGTCGCCCTGATCGACGACGGTGACCTCCTTGGCACGATAGCCGCCACCGTCGTTTTGCTCGCAGGCGTAACCATATCACTTCTCTCGAGCTCAGAAATAGCGGGGATCGGACATGAGGCCTCCCAAGCCGACATCGATGCCAAAGACACAGCACAAGCAACTGCCGCGCACTCAAGCGAGGCGATACCGGTAGCGCCCACCGCCCCTTCGCTTGAGGAGCCCCTCGAGCGCTTCTGCCAAACATACGGCCTCACCCCACGCGAGGGTGATGTGCTGCGTGCCCTTCTGACCATGGACGGCAGCGTAAGCGACATCGCATCCGCGCTCTTCCTTTCGCGCTCGACGCTCTATCGCCTCATCGCATCGATCAACAAGAAGACAGGCACCGCTTCGCGCACGGCTCTCATCACGTTCTTCTGGACCTGGCACAACGCTTCATAGCAGTATGATGCCGCTCCATGGAAAAGGACCCACTCCACATAGAGCGGGCCCTTGAAAGAAAGGGGCGAAGCTACGCCGTAGCGAGCAAAGCGTTAGCGCCGGCGCCGTCCGTAGACGATGAAGGCGATTCCTGCGATGGCGAGCGCTACTGCGATGGCCATGGCAATCGCTGCGATGTCACCGGTCTGAGGCAGGAAGCTTCGGGTGACGATGCCACCAGACTTGCCCGGCCCCTTGGGCGCAGGCGGCACGGTCGGCGGCGTGGGCGGACCCGGTTCTACCGGAGGCTCCTCAGGAGTCTTCGGCTCGGTAAACGTATTGCAGAACTCAATCGCTTCGACAGCCTCCCCATTCTTGGTGTAACTGAGAGACGCTTCGAGCTGACCCCCTCCGTTATCAACGACGGTGACCGTAACCGTATAGACGCCCTCGTCGTAGGTCATTCCCTCTTCGGTACCCTTGGCCTCAGCAATCGTGAACGTATAGGTGCCGGGTGTCTCGAATGTCAGCTCGTCGAAGAACACGTTGCCGCGCGCATCGTTCTTGGCGGTTCGGCTTATATCGGCTGCATCGCCCTCGCCCGTAAGCGCGAACGTGAACTCGCCGTCTTTAAGGTCCCGCCCGGTGAGCGTCTTGATTGCCATGATCTTGACGCTCGCAGGAGCGGCGTGATAGACGTTGGTGAAGGTCGCCGCCTGGGCGTCTTCGAGCGCATGTTCCACCGAGAGCGTGCCGTCTCCGTTGTCGACGACCGTGGTCACCACGATATAGGAGGCACCGCTGAACGTTATGCCGCGATCATGCGTTCCCGCGCCGCGTTCGCGAAGGGTATATGTGTGCGTGCCGGGCTTGTCGTACGTGATGGGACTCAGCGTGATGCTGCCGTCTTTGGCGTTGGCGCCCTCGGCCACCACGATACCGTCCTCGATGAGCTCGAACGTGAACTCTCCGGCGGCAAGATCGCGGCCCTCGAGCATCTTGGTAGCCGTGAGCTGGTCGGTCACGCTCGATGTGACAGGCGTCACACTATAGCTGTTGGTGAAGGTAAAGGCCGGACCCTCTGCGGGGTCACGCGTGACCGTCAGGCGCCCCGCACCGTCGTCGGTCACGGTAAAAGAGACCGTACGCGTGATCGAGGGATCGTTGGAAACGCCAGGAGCACTTCCACTCTCGGCAATAGTGTAGACAAAGGTATGAGAGCGGGCTGCCGTCGTCGCAGGCGCTGCGGTGTCGGCGATCTCATGCGCCACAGTCTCGATCTTGGGCATGCCGAGCAACATGGGCTCATCGGATTGAATGATCGTATCGCCGACGGGACCGGGCTCCTCGGCAGGAGCCGGGGCCACATCCCCGCCGTCTTCATCGGCAGCAGGAGCGTCGGGCACCGAAGCGCCGTCCGATGGTACGGATCCCTCGAGCTTGAACGTCGCATCGTCTCCCGCAGGCGCGCTTTCTGCAGCGGCACCTTCAGCACCCTCGAGAGCCTGGGCGCTTTCATCACCGGTCGCTACCGAATCAAGCTCCGGTGCGTCCTCATCCGTCGTGCCATTGTCGCCGAGGGCACGGTTGAGGTCCGCAAGTGTGAAGGTGATGGCGCCGAAGTCGATGTTGCCATCGGCATCGTTCGTCGCAGTCGTGCGCTCGGGCATGGGCGCTCCGTCCTTGCCCGTCACGGTAAAAGTGAACTTGCCCGCGATGCTCGCCGGTGTGAGACCATCAGCAGAGGTCAGCAACTTGGTGCCGTTAAGCTGCATGGTCACCGGATCTCCCGTGGAATAGACATTGCGGAATACGCATCCGCCCTCAGGCCGTGTCGTCGCCTTGAGGCTGCCGTCGCCGTTGTCGACGATGTGCACGGTCACGGCAAAGCTCGCAAGCTCAGCGCTCACGCCCGCAGGCAGGCTGGTCGTATCCTCATATGCCACGTACTCTACGGTCCACACGAAGTTTCCGTCATCGGTTGTGCCTTTGGTCGCGAGTCCGCTGTCGACCAAATCCGCCAGCATGGCGGTGTCATAAGAGAGGGTCCCGAAGTCAACAGTGCCGCCCGTGTTGTGCACCGTGCGTATGGGAGCGGTGGTGCCGGCATAGGCCAGATGGAACGTGAACTCGCCGTCAGCGAGTGGACGCCCCTCCATCTCCTTGGTGGCGACGATGGCCGCGCTCGAGCCGCCCGGGTCGTTGGTGGAGGCGAAGTAGCTGTTGATGAACGGGACCTTTGCCGTCTCGGACGTCTTGCCCGTGACGTAGGTGTAGGTCTTGTTGCCCGCGGCACCACCAGCAACGGTCGTGGTAGCCGTGAGTTTGCCCGCGCCGTCATCGGTCACGGCAATGGTCACCGTACGCACAGGGGTGTCGTAGGTATAGCCCGAAGCACCGTCATTTTTCTCGCTGACGGTATAGCTGTAGGTCTTATCGGCATCCGCCTGCGTGAACGTGACGTCGCGCCCACCGAGGATATCGATGGATACCGTCGCGCCGTCAGCAGCGGCTGGCGTCATGAACGTGTTGTCGCCCTCCGACATGCCAAGCGCCTTGGCGGAGGCGGCGTCCTCAGGCGTCACGGTGAAGGTGAACTGCCCCGCCGCCATGCTATGGCCGTTGAGCGTCTTGGTGATAACAAGGCCACCGGCGGCAGAATAGCTCAGCTCAGAGGCATACGTGTTGGTAAATGTAGGGTTCTCGACCTTGGTGACGGCCGCAGAGAGCACGCCGGCCTCGTCGATGGTAACCAGCACGGTGATCGTAGCGCGGTTGGTGCTGTAGGCGATGCCGCTCGCGTCGCCAGCCTTCTCAACCACCTCGTAGACATAGGTGCCAGCCTTGGTGTACGTAATGGTGCCGAAGTCGATGGCGGCTGGGTTCTGTTCATCCGCATCGGCCTTGGTCAAGGTAACGCTCGTCTTAGACATAGCCTGGCCTTCGCGGTCACCAGACGTGAGATTGGCATCAAACGTGAACTCGTCGGCATCGGTCCACGCACGGCCCTCGAGCACCTTGGTCAGGCCAAAGCTTGCCTTGCTGTCGAGCTCGGCGGGCGTGGTGTCTAGACTAAACGTAATCCTGCCGTTGTTGCCCAAATGGGAGTTAACCCGTGTGGCGCCTGCCAGGCTCGAGCTGTCGTTCCACTCGGGATTGAGCACATCGCGCGCGGTGCCGGTCACGTTGCCGCCCACGGCAGCCTTCTCGGTATGAAGCTGGTCGATAAAGACCAGGCGCGCAGTGCCCTTGGCTAGCGCATAGCCGGTGCCATCGAAGGTAAGGGCGCCCTCGAAGCTCTGAATCTTGCTGCCGTCGACGGCAACCGCGGTGTAGGCGTCTTTTGGCTTGCCGTCATCGCCACGAATGACGTACTCGTCCTTGTAGTAGTACGTCGAGCCACCTTCGGGACTCCTGGTTGCGCGCTGGGTGCACGCCTCATCAGTATAGAGAGGCGTCACCTTCTGAAGATAGTAGTAGCTGTTGGTAGCTGACGGACGGAAGCTGGCATGCGTGTCGCCCAAGGCTCCGCCGGACCACTTGTTGGCCAAGAAGCTCACCGTGTTGGCGTCGCGGTCCCAGTTGGCCTCGATGTGGTCGGTGAGGCCGGCGACGTTCGTGGGCGTGAAGAGGTTGTCGCGCACGACATCCTTGACGCTCGAGGCATACGTCACGCGCAGAGGCTTGGCGGCATCGATGTCAGTCACCTCAAAGGTGCCCTTTGCCTTATCGATCTTGTACTGGCGCAGCGGGATGAGTGACGCCGGCACCTTGACGGTAACTTTGTCTCCCTGACGCGGATTCGCTTCGTCCGCGCGCTCGACGGTAACGACCAAATCTTTTGCCGTGCCCTCGAACGTATAGGTATCGATGTTGCCCTCGGTGGACACGCCGGCGACCGAGAAGGACGTGCCGTTGATCTGGGCATTGCGGAAGCCGTCGACCTGCATGAAGTCGCCCAGGGTGTCAGTGAATGTGATGTAGCCGGTCTCGTGCGCACCGAACCCGTCCTCGATGTGGGTGGGATAGCCCGCCTCTGTTGTGATGGAACTGGAAATGCCGCTGAAGACCTTCTCGAGCTCGGAGGCCGTGGCCGCAGACTGGTAGTAGTTGGAGTTCTGCGCGCGAGAGCCAAGCGTACCGGCAGTGAATGATGTGGCGGTCGGGTAGTTGCTCGACACCGCGTGCATGAACCTGTTCTCTTTGCTCGTGCCGCTCTTCGTGGGATCGTCAGCAGGCCTGGCCCCGTTAAAGATACCGATGGTATAGATAGTGGCATCGGAATCCTTCATCGCCCTGGCAGACGTGACGGCGCTCGTGGCAACGTTGTTCTCGAAACCGTTGGTACTGGTAGGCGAACCGTCGGTAAAGAAGACGACGATTTTCTTTGCGTCCGCACGCCCTTTGCCCGCGAGCTGCGATTGCGCGAGCTGAAGGCCAAGATCGGCACGCGTGGCACCCGCGGGGCTAATCGAGTTGACGGTGCCCATAAGGCTTGTCGCCCCCGTCGCATCGCAGGGTGTGAGTTCCTTCATGACCTGCGAGTAGTTGTGGATATAGCCATCGCTGTCGCGGTAGGTACCGTTACCCACACTGTTGGACCTGCTGCCCGCAAACTTGACGATAGCAACCTTGTGCTGTTTCTCGGCGGAAAGGCCCTTGTTCTGCTTGGCTATCTCGTCGATGAAATTGCCAGCTGCGCTCTTGAGCGCCGTGATGCGCCTAGTGCTGTCGCGGCCACCCATCGCATCATCCATCGATCCGGACGCATCGAGCACCAGTACGATGTCGAGGGGCTTGACCTCAGTCGTAATAGTGTCGGAGGTAGACGACATGACCGAGAGCGTGGTGAGGAAGTCGGACTTCTCGTCATCCGCCGCCCGAACGGTCTTATCGGTCCAGATGCGTCCGATGTTCTGCGTCGAGACGTGCGGCTCGTCGCCGCCCGCCACCCAGTGGCGCCAACGGTCGCGGGTATCGGGATCGACCTTTATGGTCGTCTGGACCCCTCCCCCTTCACTTGTAAGAGAAGCGTTTGAGTCTGGGATGGCGCCCATCGCCAGCGCTGGCAGAGCCAGCAGCAAGACGAGCGCCATCATAGCGAATCCCCTCATCTTCTTGCTCATAGCGAGCCCCCTTTCTTTTGCCAGACATCCTTAGCTTGATTGTTTAGGAAAGGGGGCAGCTATACCAGGTGACACACGTTCCAATAAAGGTTTGAGACGTTTGTCTCAGTGCACGATTAGCGCAGGAAAAGCCATATGTCTTACGGTGATCGCACCGGTACAGAGGGGAATATCAACGCGCGCGATTACGATTTGGTGAACGCTATGCCCGCCGAGGCAATGACGATGGAAAAGAAGCGTGACGCCCGCATCTTGCCCATAGGATGCAAGGGGCTCCGCCGCAAACGATGGAGGCGGCAGGACTACGTCGGCCGCAGCCCAGCCGTCCAATACGTCGAAAAGAAATAGGCGGCCGTGACCGCCCCTGTAGGGCAAAGCCCCATCGCCGTACTCGAATGAGGCCAAATAGATCATCCGCTTCCCCAACACTAAAGAAGCGCTTACGCCAACGTTACCCCTTTTTCCTCCGTCTTGATGGGGCGCACGAATCCCCCCTTTAAGACCCCTCGACAACTGCGGCGATACGTACACGCTCCTAACACGAGGTGGATATCGCAACTCGAAAATGATTGATGGTCCGCATGGCCCGTATCGATCAACGTATTCAGCCAAAGGAGCACTTGATGACAACCGACCAAACCCCGTCCTCCTCTTCGCGCAAGGGCGTTTCGCGCCGCGACTTCCTCAAACTGGCGCTCGCGGCAGGCGGCGGCCTTGTAGCCGCCGGCGCCCTTAATCCCAACATCGCTTGGGCCGCAGAAGGCGGCCTTTCGCGCGAGGGCGTCAAGGCGCGCCTGCTCATTGGCAGTGACTTGCACATTCAGGCAGCTATCGGCGGCAACGAGGGCCGCGACGCCGATAAGAAGCTCGAGTTCGCCATGGACACCATCTATGCGCTCGACCCCCAGCTCGACGCCTTCTGCCTGGTGGGAGATATCACCGACAATGGCAACGAAGGCCAGTATCAGCATCTGATGGCCCTTCTCAACGGCTCGCACAACACGGGCTACAACGCTGGAAGCGGCCACACCAAGGTCATCTTGTGCCAAGGCAACCACGAGACCTATACCTACGGCGTTTCCAATGCGCGCTCGGTTTTCGAGACGCAAACCGGACAGCAGGCAAACAAAGTCGTCGACGTCAACGGCGTCCCCGTCATCACCATGGGGCCCATCGGCGCGAGCGACCACAGCTACTCCGCCAACTACGACTTCTTCTGCAATGCGCTTAACGACCTCGAAGATGCCAACGCACCGATCGTCATGCTCACACATCATCAGGTTCACGGCACCTCGTACACCTCGACCGAATGGTACGGTGACTACGGCGAGGGCACGGGCAGCGATATCGTCGCCGTCATGAAGCAGTACCCCAATATCATCCACTTCTCCGGTCATAGCCACGCCACCCTCGAGGACGAGCGTTCCATCAACCAGGACCTCGGCTTCACAGCCATCCAAGATTCGACCATCGGCGCTTACTACGAGAACGAGACCGGCAAGATCGATCCCGACTCCGGCAACAGCGCTTCCGTTCCTCCCCAGACTTCGCCGGCATACACCGACGGCAAAAATATCGCCGAGGCATCGCAGTGCGTCATCCTCGACATCATGGAGAACGGCACCGCAAAGGTATACCGCCTTTCGCTCGTACGCAGCAAGGTCGAAGGCGCAGGCACGGTCTTTTTGTACGAGCCGTGGACCATCGACATCCCCGGCATGGTGAACTCCGGCGGCGATACGTCCGACACCAGCATCTACCGCTATACCTCCGCTCGCGAATCCACTGCAGCACCCACGTTCCCCGCCGGCGCCGCGGTGACCATCGATGAGGTGACCGAGACCAGCGCCAGGGCTCACTTCCCGGCAGCCGCGGCAGGCAGCGACAGCAACCTCGACATGGTCCACGAGTACAAGATCATCGCAACGCCCGACGCGGGCGACCCCGTGGTAAAGCGCGTGTTTGCCGACTATTACCGCCCGGCGGCCTATATCCGCAAGACCTGGGATGTGCTAGTCAAAGGACTCCTGCCCGACACGTCTTATACGATGAGCGTGGTGGCACAAACCTCCTGGAACAAAGAGCGCGGCTGCGAGGGTTCCGGTTCGAACCCCAATAGCACCGGCGCAGCTCCCAATTCAACCTCTGCGGCAATCGTGTCCGCCGCGTTTAGTACCTCAGCAAAGGCCCCGGCGCCGCGCGCGGTTCTCGACATCGACTTCCGCACCGGTAAGCCCGACGACGCCATGGGCCATTCTCTCCAGCTCTTTGGCACCGGCGCGATTGTTGAGGACAGCGATGTTCTAGCGGGCACCACGACCAAGGTCTATCAGTCGGCTGGCAACGGCGGCTACCGCTACGTGATGGCAGACGCCGATTATGACGCGATCAGCACCACTTCCACGCTCGAAGTCATGTTCAAGACAAGCGAGAACATCCAAGACGAGCAGGCCATCTTCTCTAATCAACAAAGCGCTGGCGCAGGCCTTGAGTACAACAAGGGCAACCTTGAATACTGGTATCGCAACGCCGGAAACAACAGCTATGTCAGCGTAACAACCCCGCTCGAGGCACAGCGCTGGATCCATGCCGTAGCCGTAGCCGACGGCAAGAAGATCACGCTCTATGTCGACGGCAAAAAGTGCGGCGAAGCTGCCGCCAACGGCATGGTGATTCCGGACCCCAAGTTCTATTACGTGGGCTGTGACACCAACAGCGACGGCAATCCCGAGTTCCTGACCAAGTCTGGCACGCGCATCGCCTTCGCCCGCCTGCTCCCCTACGCCATGACCGCCGAGCAAGTACAGACGGCATGGGCCGCAGCCCAGTTGCCTCCCGCACCTGAGCTTCTGCTCGATGTCGACTTTGCCAACGCCACCTCTGCGGCAACGGTCAGCGACGCCTGCAACCACGAGCCCGTCAACGTACTCGCCGCAAACGCCGTGGTTGCCGACGAAACCTCCGGCCGCAACGTGTTTGCCGCCGACGGCAGCTCAGCCATCGGCTTCAAGATGACCGATAGTGATTACGCCTACCTGGGCAACGAGCACGCGCTCGAGCTCCTGTTCATGATGGGCGAGACCGACTCCGACCAATGCCTGCTTTCCAATCAGCAATATGCCGGCGATGGACTTGAGGTCGCCGGTAACGCCGAGACCAAGGGCAAGCTTGCATTCTGGTTCAACTCCAAGGGCAGCGGAACGCCCAAGCCGGCAGGCACCATGGATACCGGCGCGTGGCATCACGCCATGGGTACCTACGACGGACACACGACGCGCCTCTACATCGATGGCGTGCTGCAGCAGGAACTTGAGGCCCTCGGCGGCATGAAGGTGCCGGGAGCAAGCTCACGCGTCTTCTTTATCGGCTCCGACGTCAGCAGCAGCGGCATGCCCGAGTTGATCATGCAGCAGGGCGGCAAGATCGCGTTTGCGCGCATCCTATCGAAGGTGCCGACAGCCGAGGAAATTGCCACGAGGGCAAAAGCCGCGCTGGAAAGCATGACGAAGAAGCCCGATACGGGCGAGGGCGGTTCGGGTTCCGGTAGCGGCAACACCGGCGGCAGCGGCAGTGGCACGGGCTCGGGCTCCGGTAGTGGCACGGGCTCCGGCTCGGGTAGCGGCTCTGGCTCCGGTAGCGGCTCTGGCACGGGCTCGGGCTCTGGCAGCGCTTCCGGCGCAGGTACCGGTAGCGGTACGGGTTCCGGCGCAGGTACCGGCTCCGGTAGCACGGGCAACGGAGACGTTTCCGGCTCCGGGTCGCAAAAGAAGCCCAACGTCACGACTGGCCTTCCCAAGACCGGCGACCTCCTTCCCCTCATCGGCACGGCATTCGGCGGCCTCGGCACGCTCGCCCTGGGACTTGCAGGACGTCTGCTCCATCGTCAAAAACTTGAGAACGGAAACGTCGAGGCATTTGACGCCGCCTCCGATTCCGCAATCAACACCCCGAAGGACGATGAGCTGATCTAAGGACCAGTACGCACCCCAAACCCGCTCGTCATCTCGACCCAGCCGCCGGCATGTTGCCACCACAGCATGCCGGCAGCGTTTCGCCCCTTGGGACATGCCAGGCGTGCCTCGCCGCGCCCCGCAACACGTCCACTGACGATTTTTCATCTTTCGCCACGCCCTCGGCCGCCGCGCTTCGCAGCAGCCGCTCGCGCTCGCCGGCATGCTTCTCGGCACGCTCCTTGGTTGTCACTCGTACTTGCTACCACGCCTCACGGCGCGCCAGGGCATGCACGCAGCAGTCGTTCCCGAGCGCCGACTACACTCACTGCCAGGCCAACCAGTGGCGGCAAAACGTGCATTTTAAAATGAGTGGCGGATAATCCAACGTCTCGAGAACGATTCGACTCCTCAGATGCACGATTAACCGCCACTCGATTAGAAATGCACCAAAAGCCGCCACTCATTCAGTGCGCCTCAAAAAACAACCGGCAACACCAAGAAGCACAAAACCCAGCATCTACAAAACCCAACGTTTCCGCATTGTTTCTATCCGCACTTCCCGATAAACAGCCAAGCAATCCGGCGTAATCTAATTCCTTAACACGCGTAACTTTCTCGCATTAGGTTGCAAGGGGGAAGGGAATGAGTCCCTTCCGGTTGCGTCGTGCGGAAGGGGTAACACAACTTTTTTGGAGGCTCTCATCATGGAGAACAACTTCGGCGCGCTCGGCCGCGCATGCTCGCGCCGCGACTTCCTCAAGCTCAGCGGCATCACCGCATTCACTGTCGCGGGCGCAACATTCCTTACCGGCTGCGGTCCCGCCGCACAAGCCACCGGCTCCAACACGGGTTCCTCCAAATCCACCTCCTCCAAGAAGGCCGCCGGCAAGCTCGGCGACGGCAAGACCCTGCGCATCGGCATGGAGGCCGCATACGCCCCCTACAACTGGCAGGAGTCTGCCGAATCCGACACCACGATTCCTATCGAGAACGTCTCAGGCGCCTATGCCGACGGTTATGACGTGCAAATCGCCAAGCGAATCGCCAAGGCACTCGACATGGAGCCCGTTGCCGTCAAGATGGAGTTTGGCGCGCTTGTCGACGCCCTCGGCAACGGCACCATCGACATCATCTGCGCCGGCATGTCCGTCACGCCCGAGCGCGCCCAATCTGCCGACTTCACCGATTCCTATATCGATGACGAAGTGATCATGGTCGTGAAGAAGGACTCCAAGTACGCCGACGCCACCAAGCTTTCCGACTTCACCGGCGCCACCGTCCTTGGTCAGAAGGACACCTTCTACGATGAGCTGATTGACGAGATTCCCGAGGTCAACCACCTTACGCCGGTTGCTACCGTACCGCTCGTGGTCGATGGTATCGAGAACGGCACCTGTGACGCCATCACCTTCTCTTCTATGTCGCTTCCCAATCTGCTCGAGAACTACCCCGACCTCAAGAAGGTCGAGCTGGCCGACGGCGAGGGCTTCTCCGATCCGAGCAACCCCGATAACGCCGCCATCGCCAAGGGCCAAGAGGACATCCTCGACGAGCTCAACAAGATCATCGGCGATATCTCGCAAAAGGAGCGCCTGCAAATCTGGCAGGACTGCATGGATCGCCAGCCGGCCTAATTGCCGCACACTGCATGTACGTTGAGGGGCGAAGATCCGCATCTTCGCCCTTTGTTGATTTAAACGAAGGATTATTATGGCGTCCGTATTTTCACGCATCGCCTCATTTGCCCGCCGCGATCATCGCTATGTGCTGCTCGGCACATCCGCAATCGCAGCGATCGGCATGATGCTCTCTAGCCAGCCCCGCTCACCCATGAGCTTTCTTGCCAACGCATTCACTGTCGAGCT
The DNA here is from genome assembly GCA_934647195.1 of uncultured Collinsella sp. GTDB lineage: Bacteria > Actinomycetota > Coriobacteriia > Coriobacteriales > Coriobacteriaceae > Collinsella. The sequence goes on along the minus strand of CAKUFD010000003.1, from coordinate 49,424 downwards.
CGTGATGTATTACCTGCTCGCGGCCTGGATCGTTCTTTCTGTTGTAGCGCTGGTATTTAAACTTACGCACTGGAAGACATACGCACAGACAGCGCCCTTTGCCAAGCCGGGCGTCTCCCGCGCTCTTCGTTTTGGGTCGTATGTTGTCTGGGCAATCGCAGCCGTACTCGTCGTCGACCGTGTTGTCCTGGGATTCGCCTCCGCCTGGGCAGCTGCCGCTAGCGCCACTTCCATGCCCAAGGATATGCTCGTCCAGGTGCTCTATATGTTCCAGCAGGGCAAGCAGACCTACATCACCGGTGTCATCACCACTATCGAGCTTGCCGTCTTTGGTACCGTCATCGCGTTTTTCCTCGCTATCTTGCTCGTTGCCATCCGCATCATGGAAATCGATCGATCCGACAACGACTTCACGCGCTTCCTCAAGAAGGTGGGCGTTGGTTTTGCCAAGTTCTACTCCACCATCGTGCGCGGCACGCCGATGCTCGTGCAGGGCGTCATTATCTATTACCTGGGCATCGCCGTTGTAAGCAGCTTTGGCTTCAGCATCACCGAAGTCAACAGCATCTGGTCGCGCTTTACGGCGGGCCTTGTCGTGGTTTCGCTCAACTCCACTGCTTACATGATGGAAGTGCTGCGAGGCGGCATTGAGTCGGTCGATCTGGGCCAGATGGAGGCGGCACGCTCGCTTGGTCTCTCGCAGTGGCAGGCCATGATCAAGGTCGTCTTCCCCCAGGGCATTAAATTTGCCATCCCCGGCCTTTCCAACGAGCTCGTCATCAACATCAAGGATTCCTCGGTCCTTTCCGTCATCGGCGTGTTCGACCTCACCTTTGCCGCAAGCACCGTCGCCGGTATCTACTACAAGCAGCTTAACGCCTATCTCGTTGCCGCTGTGGCCTACCTCATCATGACGGCTATCGCATCGTGGCTGCTGGGACGCCTTGCGCGTCGCCTCAACGTCAAGAGCAAGCCCCTTGGCAGCACCTCGGACGCACAGCCCCTTTCTCTCGGAACGGAGGCCTAGTCATGGCTTTGGACGCAACCTCTTTCTCGTCTTCTGAAAACGAGCCCGTCATCCGCGTTGAGGGCCTGCGCAAATCGTTTGACGGCAACGTTGTTCTGCGCGATATCGAGCTCTCGGTCATGCCCGGCCAGGTGGTCACCATCATCGGCGCCTCCGGATCGGGCAAGTCGACGCTTTTGCGCTGCCTAAACCTGCTAGAGACCCCCGATGCCGGCCATGTTTGGTTCCACGGAGCAGACCTCGCTGCCGACCACGTGAATGTCAACAAGCTGCGTGAGAAAATCGGCATGGTATTCCAGGGGTTCAACCTCTTCAACAATATGAACGTACTGGACAACTGCACGCTCGCTCCCGTCACGCTCAAGAAAATGAGCAAAGACGAGGCCGAGCAGACGGCTATGCACCATCTCGAAGCCGTGGGTCTTTCCGATTTTGCACGCGCCGATGTAACCCGTCTTTCTGGCGGCCAAAAGCAGCGCGTTGCAATTGCCCGCGCCCTGTGCATGCAGCCCGACCTCATGCTTTTTGACGAGCCCACTTCTGCCCTCGATCCCGAAATCTCCGGCGAAGTGTTAAGCGTCATGCGCGATCTGGCGGCAGGCGGTATGACGATGGTCGTCGTGACGCATGAAATGGCCTTTGCTCGCAACGTCTCCGACGAGGTCGTCTTTATGGATAAGGGCGTTATCGCCGAAGCCTCAAGCCCCGACGAGATGTTCACCGCACCCAAACTCCCCCGTACGCGCGAGTTCCTCTCCCGTTATCTGAACTAGACCGCGGCCCACGAGCGCATGTTCGTACATATCGATTCGCACACAACGGCGAGAAAGCATGGATTTCAGGCTTTCCCGCCGTTTTCTTTTTCGCATTCCACGCCCGGAGAACGCCCTCGTAACCAAGAATGTATTTTGTTAGGTACCCTACGTGACAAAATAAACCTGTCTTGTTTTTGTCACAAGCAATAAAAAAGCAGGTAGATAGCTATATCTACCTGCTTGTACCATGTGGTGGAGGTGCGGAGAATCGAACTCCGGTCCACGAAAGCCCCCTGATCGGCATCTCCAAGCTCAGTCGCTGATTTAGTCTCGGACACATTGCGCACAGCGACACGCTCGCCGCGTCCCAACCGGTTCGGTCTTAGCCCGCGCCATACCGATTACGTGCGCAGGAGCATTCCCCTAAAATGACGTCGCGCCGGTGTCGGGGAAATCACCGGGTTGACGCGCCAGCTATAAATTAAGCAGCGAGAGCCATGGGCTCATAAGAAGTGTTGTTGTCAATTCAATTTGACGGTACCCCTGTTTTACGAGGCGAGGAGACCTCGGCTTGCTTCCTCTCTCAAGGCTATCGTGTCGAAACCAGTCACCCCCTCAATCGAGAGGTCATGGCATTGCCGCACGGCGCATGCCGGCAGCAACATCGACCTTTTCAAAGAACACGCGCTCAACGCGGACCTGTATTCTACCACGTTGAGCGCCATGCTATTCATGTGCCACCGATGTTCACTTCTCTACTGCCCATCAAGAAGCGCAAACATCAAGGCCACCTCAGTTGGCTTTGTTCTTGATCTGCTTTTCGAACTCCAGATTGGAGAGGTTGTAGCTCAAAAGATCGAGCTTCGAGCAGATGGACTCGGCCAAGACCTGGAACGGAATAACCGCGCGCGGCGCGTCGAGTTCACAGCCCGCAAGGGGCTTCAAGCCAAACATCCTCTCATCGAACTGAGCAGGTCCCTCCCCAACCGCGTCGATAACATAGACCTCGTCGGTCAGGACATGCAAAGCGCGATAGAGCTGCATCATGCGGTCGTGACCGGGCCCGCCCAAATCGACAAGGACGACAACATGACCGCGTCGAATCTCGTAGGTGGGTCCGTGTACAAACTCTTCCATCTCGTATGCGTTTGCAGCGACGCCGATCATCTCGTTAAGTTTGAGCGCGCCCTCCAAAGCAACGCCATATCCAGCTCCAATGCCCACGCACATGATGCGTCGGGCATCGACGAATGCGTCCAGGTGCTTTTCGGCAAACGGACGCGCCGCGCGATAGACCTCATCCATATCTTCCACGACCGCCGACACGTCCGAAAGCAGTGCCAAGCAATCGTCAGCGCCCCTCACGTCGAGGGCACGAGCAGCCTCGATAGCGAAAAGTGCCAGGTAGACGCAGCTGGTCGGGAATCCTTTTGCCACATAGTAGTCTTCGGTACCGCTACCGTAGGCATACACGTGCTCGCAGTACTCACGCATCGGAGCCTCGGGGTTGCACGTCAGCACGGCAACATGATGGCCGCACGCCTGAGCACGTCGAACCGCCTCGATGGTGTTCGTGCTGCGGCCCGACTGCGACATGCACAACACGAACGTCTCGTCGTTTTGAGCGTGGTTGTACAGGATGTAGCTCATGGGCCATTCGACGCTTACCTCGATGCCCAGCGCCTGCTGCATAAACGGCCTCATCGACATGGCAATGTCATAGGACGAGCCCGATGCGACAATCAGCAGACGCTTGGGCGCCATAGCGCAAAACTGCTCGACAAGAGGGCCCACCAGCGCATCGCGGTGTGCAATGATATCGCGCGCAATCGCCGGCGCTTGCTCGATATAGGTATACATGCTTCTCATGAACTGCTCCTACGCGATGATTCCCAGCAGGTTAAACACGATGCCAAAGGCCAGAAGACCAAAGAGCAAGGGGATGATCTTGACCTTGCGACGAAGCAGCGTAGCGACGATGAACACAGATGCGAGCGGGAGCATGTTCGGCAAAATCTCGTCGAGCGTCTCCTGAAGGGTCAGAGTTACGCCATTTGCCATGTTAAACACGAGCGGCGTGGTAACGCTGATCATGCTGCAGGTCATGGCTCCGATTACCATCATGCCGAGGATACCCGCGCACAGCGAGATCTTCTCGATGATGTTGTTCTCGGCCATCGACTCGAGAACGCGACCGCCCAGCTCATAACCCTTGAAGGTGAGGATGTAGCGGATCACCCAATGCGGGATGTTGAAAACAAGAAGGAACAGGATGGGTCCCAAGATGCTGCCCTGCATTGCAAACTGGCAACCGATACCCGAGGCAACCGTCTTGACAATGCCCCACCAAAAGCTGTCGCCGATACCTGCCACCGGGCCCATCAGGCCAGCCTTGACGCTGTTGATACTCGCAGTATCGAAGTTGGGGTCAACCGAGTTCTGCTCTTCCATGGAAGCTGAGATGCCCATGATCGCAGTGGAGAACTCGGGGTTCGAGTTGAAGAACTCCAGGTGACGATTAACGGCAGCACAGCGGTCTTCCTCGCTCGTATAGAGCTTCTCGATTACCGGAAGCATCGAGCGGCACCAGCCGATAGCCTGCAGGCGTGAGTAGATGAAGGGACCTTCCAGACCAAACGACTTAAAGAACACCTGATTGAGCTCACGCTTGCCAAGCAGATGCTCATGAGCCGCAGCAATCTCCTCCGGCTCGTCGTCCAGCGCGTCAAAGTCGTCGAAAATCTCCTCGGCAGCCTCCTTCGCCGTGCTCTCGTTGCCCGTAAAGAAGTACGCGATAGCAGCGAACGCGGCGCCGACAATGGCTACGGCCATCGTGGGCATATTGAGATACGACGCGCAAACAAAGCCGATAAAGAAGAACGCCATGGTCTTGGGCGTACGCGTAAGGTTAAAGAGCATCGCGAAGCCCAGGGCGGCAAGCAGGTTGGTTCCCGTGCCGATTGCATCGAGGATGTTCTCGGGGATAGCATTGGCAACGCCCGCCACAGCATCGGCACCGATGAGCAAGCTCAGGAACACCGTGAGGAACATAAATGCGCACGAAAGGCCAAAGATCAGCCAAAACGCCTGGGTGACGCGGCGTGTGGTGTTACGCTCGGGGTGATCAAACAGCATCTTCGCAGCAACAAAGTCGTAGCCCGTCGTTGCCAAGTGCTCCAAGAGTCGGTAAACGATGCCGATGGGAATGGCGAGCGCCACGGCAGCCTTGGGCGAAAGCCCGCTCGAGATGGCAAAACCCGCGCCCAGCACGCCGGCAATGGTGATGTTGATGGGAATCGAGATACCGATGCCCATCATTCCCATCGTCGCAAGTTCAAGCGTACCGCCGATAATGATGCCCTGAGGCAAATCTCCAAGTACAAGGCCGACAAGCGTACACATGACGATAGGCCTCGTGGACTTGTTGATGCCGTCGACGTACTCGCACCAACCAAAAACAGCGATAAGGCCCAAAAGGACCATCTGGATGATGTTCATCTTCTCCCCCTATTTGATCATTGCGGCAAGATCGGTCTTGCCGTCGGCGGGAACCTGCTGCGCATAGACCGAGACGCCGTTGGCGGCAAGGCCCTTGACGACCTCTTCATCGGCTGCATCCAGGCATACGGCATTGGTGTAGCGGCGGGAATCGCCATGCTCGCGAATGCCTCCCACGTTGATGGCGTCAATTCCCTCGCAGCCTTTTGCGAGCGCCGCGGCGTCGGCCATGTTCTTGACCAAAACAAGAACGGAATACTTCTGACCCTTTGCGGAATTCAAAAATGCAACCGTTTTCTCAACTGTCGAAATAACCAAATTGACGCCAGCGGGCTTCGAAAGCGCAAAGGCATTCTTTGCCGCCTGGTCCTTCGTCACCTCGTCATTTGCAATGACAATGAGATTGACCGTCAGGTTCTTGCACCAGGCATATGCCACCTGGCCATGAAGCAACCTGTCATCGACGCGCAACAGCTCGACCATCCGGACTCCCTTCCGTGTTTAGCAGATAGCTCGAATTATACATACAAAGATTGTCAGTTAATTCTTTGTATATACAATGTTGCCTACCGGTTACCTAATCGGTAGGAGAGGGAACCCTGAACGGCGTTAAAATAATCATGTGAAATCGCATTTAAGCAGCTAGAAGGGCTGTCCATGTCGCAGGTTGCAAAATATAGACAAGTTGAGTCATTCATCAAAGATCGCATTGTTAACGGAACCTATCCCGTTGGAACGCGCATCATGACCGAAGAGGAGCTTGTCGACCGCTTTGGATTTTCGCGCATGACGATCAATAAGGCCCTCAACAACTTGAGTAACGACGGCTTTATCGAGCGAAAGCCGGGCAAGGGAACGTACGTCTGCGCCACGCGCGTCTCAAAACCCACCGACAGTGCCCGCAGCTTCACCGAAGACATGGAGGCAATCGGTCTTGTAGCCGGCTCGAAGCTTATCTCGTATGAGGTTATCCGTGCGCACGATAAGCCCGAGATCGCCCAGCGCCTCGAGCTCTCCGACGACGAGCTGCTGCACTACTTTATACGTCTTCGCACCGGCAACGGTAAGCCCATCGCCATCAGCTACAACTACGTATCCACCAAAATCGTCCCCGCGATCGACGTCAAATGCCTGGAACAGTCGTTTTACACCTTCCTCGATTCCCAGGGAATCAAACGCGAGTACCAGGGAACATCCTATACGGCAAAGCTGCCCACTGCAGAGCAGCAAGAACTCCTCGAGGCAAACGATATCGCCTTGTTGTGCGCCTCGCACAGCACCTTTACCAGGCGTGAAGGAAAACTCATACCGTTTGGATACACACTTACCTGCTATAACGGCAACCTCTATACCTATTACTCGAGCATTTAGGTCTTCAACGTGCCTCACGGCCTATGGCGATCGAGGCGATTCGCCGAATAGATTGCCCCGCGATTCTTCGATGTCGGTTTGAGAGCGTCCTATTGTGGTAGAAGAAGTCCCAGGAACACACCTCGCCCGGCACAGACGTTGAAAGGGGCCATGATGAGCGAGAAAGCAAATAACGCGGGAAAGACCGCTTTAGTACTTGAGGGCGGCAGCTTCCGCGGGCAGTTCACCTCCGGCGTGCTCGACGTCTTCCTGGAGAACGGCATCACGGTCGATGCCTGCTATGGCGTATCTGCCGGCACCCTCAACGGCGTCAACTTCAAATCCAAGCAGATTGGCCGCTGCAATCGCCTAAACCTCGCATTCTGCGGGGACTCGCGCTACGTTGGCACCAAGTCTCTCGCCGAAAGCGGAAGCATGGTGGGCTACGATTTCCTGTTCAATGACATCCAGGATTACATCGATCCCTTTGACAACGAGACGTTCAAGGCCAATCCCCTCGAACTCTATGCCACCGTCACCGATGTCGTCTTCGGCACCGCCGACTATCTGCCCATCAAAGATGCAACCCTCGATCTTGACGCTGTGCGTGCCAGCACATCGTTGCCACTTGTCACCCCTATCGTCGAGCTCAACGGCCACCTCTACCTTGACGGCGGCGTTGCCGACTCCGTACCTGTAGAGCACGCTTTGGAAGATGCCGGTTTCGATCGTGCCATCGTGATTCTCACCCAGGACCGCACCTACAAAAAGAGCCCTTACGAGTTCATGCCGGCAGCGAATGCCCGCTATGCCGAGTATCCCTATCTTCTCGACGCCATCGCCACGCGCCACGATCGCTACAACGAGCAACGCGAACATGTCTGGGAGTACGAGCGGGAAGGCCGCGCGCTTGTCATCGCGCCCGCAAAACCCGTCACCGTCAAGCATGTTGAACGCGACGCGCCCAAGCTTCTCGACCTGTATATCCAAGGCAGGCAGGCAGCACGGCAGCAGCTCGAGGCAATCCGCTCGTTTATCTGATAGCACCGGCAGCGCCAATAGCGTCCCGGCGACAGCGTTGGCGGCGTCCCCGCAGCATCGTTCCGCCGCTCGTCCCCACAGCGCCACGCGATGAGTGGCAGCTTTTCGAACATCGACGACAGCAACCATCTCATTTGTGCACCAAATACCGCCACTCACGCAGGGGATGTCCCAAACGAGTGGCGGTTTTTCCATCATTTGTAAATGAGTGGCGGTTATTGAAACATCTCTCAACGCAATTCCGCATATAAGTGCACGTTTTACCGCCACTCATCGCAAAGTGTTCGATTTAGCGCCACTCATTTTTTCGATGAGCGCCATCGGTCCGGGCATGCAGCAATCCACTCTCCCCTCCGGCACGCGTCTTAACAAATTTGAAATATAACCGTGCCATTTCGTGAAGAGCCTGCGAGAACTTGTTGACAAAAATGTGAACAAGTTCGACTTCGAGCGCAGGATGGCTAAGCTATCAACAACCGTTTAGGCCCTAGCCCCTAGATTGGATACCAACGATGAAGATTGAAAACGCGCAACTCGCCGGAGCACTCGTCGGCCTTGGTGGAACGATTTACCAAGCCATGGACGAGATCGACGGCTTTATTCCCTGCGGTCATCCCGCAACCGTTGTCATCGACGGCTTGGCCTCGCTCCATACTCCCCTCTCCGATGAAGAACTCAGCCAGAAGACCGATTCTGTCTGCGGGCTCATCGACCACGTGAGCGAGAAGCGCGGCGTGCCGGTGCATTCCGTTGCCGATGTCACCGAGTTCTCCAGCTCGAAACAGGAGCTGCTTGCCCGTCTTGGAGACATCGCGCGTCAGCTCCAGCCCAAAGAGGGCGTGCCTCAAAATATCAACGCCTGGCTCTATCGTGGCCTTGCCGCCCTTGAAGACAACGGCAGCGCTGCCATGGATATGCTCGCTGAGGCAAATGCCATGGAGGCCGCAGCCGCCTTGGTCTAATCACTTCGTGCAATAAGGCTGATTTCCCCCCAGCCGTATGCAGCAAAATCCCCTTTAGTTTGCGTCACAGCGTGTCTAAAGGGGATTTTTGCTATCTACAGCCAGCGAAACACGAGCGCCAAGCGCCTCGCTGCACACATCCATCGGTTTCCGCGACATCAAAAAGGCCCACACGTTATACGTACGGGCCAGCGAGCAACTCCTTGTAGCTTCATCGCCACGGAAGGCAGTCTGCCCTCTATTCGCTCAGAGCCAAAACTGCCTGGTCAAGGACGTCAGATGCACGATAGTTGAGGTAGTTATCAGACGTGATAACCACAACCTTTTTCGCGCCGGCTCCTTCAAATGCCTCTTTCGCATCACTGACCATCGGAGCAAGCATAATCAAATCTGCATTGGAAATCTCATTGACTGCATCGCTCGCCGGAAGCGCTTCGATGTCGATATCAAGACCGCGCTGTTCGATAAGCTCGCGCATCTTAATCACCAAAAGGCTTGAGGTAACGCTCATCGTGCAGCACACGATAACTTTTTTCATGAGAACACCTTTCCTTGCAGGTAACGGCTTAAACGCTAGACATAAAAAGGGCCCCTGTCCGCGAGTCGAACGAACAGGGGCCGAGGGGCTACTTTTTCTGAACGTACTTGAGGCAGTCGAGGGTGACGGCGACAAGAATAATCAGACCGGAGAACACGAACTGAAGGTTGGTGTCGATACCCAGGATGGTAAGGGCGTACGTCAGGGCGGTGAAGATCAGCACGCCGACGGTCACGCCGGAAATCTTACCGATACCGCCGGTAAACGAGACGCCACCGACGACGCATGCGGCGATAGCGTCCATCTCCCAGCCTTGTCCGTAGGCCGCAGAGCCAGAACCGACCATGCGGATGCACTCAAGCCAAGAGCCAAAGCCATACAGAATACCAGCGAGAATGAAGGCACCGATAGAGACGGCAAAGACATTGATGCCGGAGACGGAAGCAGCCTCGGGGTTGCCGCCGACAGCGAACATATTCTTGCCAAACGTGGTCTTGTTCCAGATGAACCACACGACCACGATAGCAGCGATAGCCCACAGGATGATCGTCGGGAAGCCGCCGATACGCGGGGTCACCATCGCAGGAATCTTAGGATTGATCGAACCGAAAGATACGCCCTTGGTTGCATAGGTAACGAGGCCGAAGATGACGAGCATGTTAGCCATCGTCGAAATGAACCAGTGCATCTTGAACTTAGCGGTAAAGAAACCGGCGATAGCCGAAAAAGCCGTGCACAGAACAATGCAGACGACGAGTGCCAGAAGGATCTGGGCAACAAGAGGCATGGTGGAGAAGTCGAAGGCAACGCCAAAGACAGTACCGGTGTTAGGACCAGCATGCATGATGATGGTCGAAGCCACCATACTCATGCCGACCATACGACCGATCGACAGGTCGGTACCGGTCTGAAGAATCAGGCCTGCAACGCCCAGGGCCAGGAACATACGCGGCGAAGCCTGCTGGAAGATGTTCAGAATGTTCTGCATGGTGAGCAGCTGCGTACCCTTGACCACAGGCGTGATAGCGCACAGTGCGATGAAGACCAACGCAATAGCGATATACAGGCCGTTGTTGAGAAGGAACGTACGCGTGTTGAACGTGTACTTGTAGTTCTCCCAGCGCTGGGCCATGTTCTCGCCAAACGTGAACTTGCCGATGCGCAGCAGGTCGATCATGTGATAGCGATAGGCGAATGCCTCGTGCTCGCGATCTTTGATCTGCTGCAGCTCCTGCTGATAGGTCACCTTGGCGTCGAACTGCTTGTTCTTGTAGACGTACTTCTCGTCCTTGATCTCGGCCTGGTCGGTGATACCGGAGATGCTAGCCTGATGCTCCTTCTCGAGGTCGGCGAGCTTCTTCTGATATCCGGCCTTGGCAGCCTCGCGCTCGGCAGCGCAGCTTGCCTTGACGGGAGCAAGGTACTCGGTCTCGAAATGGGCCTTCAGATAGTTCTCGGCGTCGGCAACCAGCTCGGCAATCTTGCCCTTGTTCTGAGCCTCGACCTGCTTGGCCTTCTCCATCTGAGCCTTGTAACCATTGATGAGGCTATCGCGCTCGTCCTTGGTAAGCACGCGGTCGCTCTTGGCGGCATCGATGCTGCTCTGGAGTTCCACGATACGTGTGGTGCCGTCGACGCGCAGGGCGTCGACCTTTTTCTGGATCTCGCTTACATAGCTGTCGATCGGCTGGAGGAGCTTTGTCTCCTCTTCGACCGACAAGATCTTACCGGATGCGGTAGGCATGTGTTCCATCCCCTTCGTTTACAGATACTTAGCACTCAAGCGGAGCAGCTCTTCCTGGTTCGTCTCCTTGGTGTTGACGATGCCGGAAAGGTGTCCGTTCGACATGACGCCAATGCGGTTGGTGATGCCGAGGATCTCGGGCATCTCGGAAGAAACCACGATGACCGTGGTGCCCTTCTTGGCCATGTCGATAATGAGCTGGTAAATCTCGTACTTGGCGCCAACATCGATACCACGGGTGGGCTCGTCCATCAAGAACACCTGCGGGTAGCGCTCGAGCCACTTACCAAAAATGACCTTCTGCTGGTTGCCACCAGAAAGGCTCGAAATCAGATCATCGGGACCCATGCACTTGGTATGCATGGTCTTGATCTCTTTGTTCGTGGCGCGGACCATCTTATCGTTAGAGAGAGCAGGACCGTTCTTGTACTGCTCGAGATTAGCGATGGTGGTGTTGAACGTCAGGTCGCCCTTAAGGAACAGGCCGTTGGCCTTGCGCTCCTCGGTAATGAGAGCAAAACCGTGCTCCATAGCATCGCGCGCCGAAGAGAAGTTCATAAGGCGGTCGCGGAAATACACGCGGCCCGCAGCACGAGTGCGGATACCGAAAATCGTCTCAAGCAGCTCGGTACGACCGGCGCCCACCAGGCCATACAGGCCAAAAATTTCACCCTTACGCACGTCAAACGTGATATCGGCCAGGTGCGGATCGAACTTCGTGGACAGGTGCTGCACGGAAAGAATGTTGTCGCCAGGAACGTTGTCCACCGGCGGGAAACGGTTATCCAGCGAGCGGCCTACCATGGCACTGACGAGCTCGTTCATATCGGTCTCGCTCGTACGCTTGGTCATAACCAGGTTGCCGTCGCGCAGAACCGACACGTCGTCGCAGATCTCGAAGATCTCGTCCATCTTATGCGAAATATAGATGAGCGCGATTCCCTGCTCTTTGAGCTTGCGCATCATCTCGAACAGCTTGTCGACCTCTTGCGCCATCAGCGAACTCGTGGGCTCGTCCAAAACGATGACCTTGGCGTTGTAGGACATAGCCTTGGCGATCTCGACCATCTGGCGCTGGGAGACGCTCATGTTCTTCATGGGCTGAGTCAGGTTGACGGTCATGCCTAGGCGACGGAACAGGTCCGATGCTTCCTTGCGCATACGCGCCTCATCGACCACGCCGCCCTTGACCGGATAGCGGCCCAGAAACAGGTTGTCGACCACGTTGCGCTCGAGGCACTGATTGAGCTCCTGGTGCACCATGGCGATGCCGTTTTCCAAAGCATCCTTAGGACCGGAGAAACTCACCTCCTTGCCATCGAGGAAGATAGTTCCCTCGTCCTTCTGATAGGTACCGAACAGGCATTTCATCATCGTGGACTTGCCTGCGCCGTTCTCACCCATCAGGCCCATGACGGTACCGCGGCGGACGTCGAGGTCGATGTGGTCGAGCACGCGGTTGCGCCCGAACGTCTTGCTCATCCCTCGAATCGACAGGACGATGTCGTCTTGTTTGTCTGACATGTATTCACCCCTCGTTTCCCTCGATGTCCTCCCCAGACAAAGTTATTTGCGCAGCTACGATAGGGAGAACGTCCTGATATGAGGCCATAGCCGATTGTTTACGTACTCATGACCCCAGAAAGGCAAGGGGGAGCAGTCTCCTGATCCCCCTTGCAAACATACTCACATGCCCTTTTGAGCAGCCATTATCTTACTGGCCGAGATTCGACGTGTAAGAAGCGCCGTTGTCGGTCTTCACCATGTTGATGGCGAATGCATCGAAGTCGGCGGGGTTGGCGAGCTTGTTGGTGATGGAGGACTCGTTCTGGCCGTCGCCCTGGACGATCTCGAGATCGAGGTTGAGCAGCGGAGCATACTTCTCGAGCAGCGGCTTGTAGGTGGAGCCCAGGAAGTTGTCGGCGGAGTTGTAGATGCTCAGCCAGACCTTCTTCTTGGGGCTGTCACCCTCGTCGAGCTGGGCCTGAGCCGTCTCGTACAGGGTGTTCGCCGGGTCGGTGAAGTCCTGGTAGTTCTCGGCCGTGACCTCGAGGTTCATAGCATAGAAGGAACGATCGTCCTCGCTGTACTTGAAGTCCTCCTCGGCGATGACGTTGCCAGCAGCGTCGGCCTCGCCCACGCCGGTGTTGACGTCGACACCGTCAAGCGCGTTGCGGAGCAGACGCAGCGTGAGGTAAGCCTGGACAGCGGGGTTCTGGGAGATGGTGCCACCATAGGGGAACTCGGAGTCGCCCAGGGCGGCAACGGCGTCGGAGTTGGCGTCGTAGCCAAAGACGGGAACCTTGTTCTCCTTGGCCCAGTTGGAGTACATGGACATACCCATGCCGTCGTTGTTGGAGACAACGATGTCGATCTGGTCGCCAAAGGCAGCAGCCCAAGTACCGGACAGAGCGTTACCAGCGGTCGCAGCGTCCCAGGTAGCGCCAGCGGAGGTCTTCATCTCCTGGCTTGCGAGCTCACGGACGATGAACTTCTTGCCGTCGACCTCGATCTCGCCGTCCTTGACCTTATCGGACTTGCCATCCGTGTTGGTGCCCACGGGGTCGGACACGATTTGGCCGTCCTTCTCGACAGCGGTGCCCAGGGCCTTGCGGCAACCACGGGTGCGAGCGATGGAGTCGTTGTGTCCCACGTCACCGATGGCAAGAACGTAACCAATGATGCCGTCGCCGTTGCGGTCGATGTCGGCGGCGTGATTCTTGATGTACTCGACGACCATCTCGCCCTCGAGCTCGCCACCCTGCTTGGCGTCAAAGCCAACGTAGTAGGTGTCCTTGTTCCAGTTGAGCGTGGTCATATCGAGCTCACCGGTGGAAGAGTTGGACGGCTGACGGTTGTAGAAGACAACGGGCTTGTCAGCGTTGGCAACCGAGCCGCCCGCAGCTGCGCTGCCAGCGTCACTGCCGGAGCCACCGCAACCCACGAGGCCGCTAGCAGCCACCGTGGCCATGCCAAGGCCACAATACTTGAGGAATTCACGACGAGAAAGTGCCATAACGTTTTTCCCTTCCTGTTGGACACGTTGCAAACGCGCCCCATTTCTCGAGACGGGCTTCGCCCGCCAAGGACCTATTAGAGGCGGCCCACGGTTTGTGGTGCTACGCGCCCCGGTCCCCCTCGTTACTTGAGTACGTTAACATTCGAGAAACACGGAGCCGACAAGATGAACACGCTTACTGCCGAACGGTTCGTAAAGCATCCGTGAACGGTAGGATATCGATTCCTCAATTCGTTGACGTTTCCATCAGAAAAAGAAAGCTCCCGTTAAGGAACCGAATAAAAGACCCCTCAATTACTTTCGAGTTCTTTCGAAATAACCTCGCCGCAGGGTACAGCCCCGTTCTTCTCTCGCGATGCCATCTTGAGCAGAGCACCAGAGTCCCTTTACAGCGAAAAGCCTGGCCAGACGCGCGTCAACCGTTGAACTGTAGAAGAGCGAAACAGATGCCTAGCCCCTTGCCTGTGACACCGAACCTCGATCGATGAGCTCGCCTTGGATGCGAATGGCAACGCCGCCTTCGCCCTCCTGGCACTTGCCAAGGGCGTGCTCGAATGCCGCGGTACCGCGCTTGAGCGTATCGAACCTCACCGTAGTCAGGCGGCTGTTGGGAACGTATTCGGCCAAAGAGTCGTCGACGCCCACAACGCTAACGTCTTCGGGAACACGCAGCCCGTGCTCGCGCAGCGCGCACACAACTCCGTTTGCCATCTGATCGTTCTCTGCGAAGACGGCAGTGAAGGTATGGTCTTGCTCGAGCATGCGACAAGCGATTTCATAGCCACTGCTGGCAGACCAATCGCCATGCTGCGGCTCGACCACAGGAAGGCCCCTCTGCTCAAGAGAGTCCCTCCACCCCGCTTGACGGAACTGTTCGTCAATCGAAGAAGCCGGTCCCCCCACGTAGCGGATCTCTCGGTGCCCAAAGGAAAGCAGGTGGTCCATGAGCATGCGGGCGCAATGGTACTGATCGGAGTCGACCGTCGTGCAAAAAGGGTGCTCGCACATGGTCACGATTACCGTCGGCAAGCTGGGGAGAGGCCTAAACTCCTCGAAATCGGGAGCCAAGCGGCTCATGCCGAATATCAGGCCGTCAATAGGAAGCGCAGACATCATGCGCGCCGCCTCGCCCAGAGAAAACTCCCGGTCCTTGCTCATCTCCACAAGCGTGACGGCATAATCGCAATCGCGTGCAGCGGTGGTGATGCCATCGAGCATCGTGAGGTTTCCGAATTCGGTAATGTCGTTTACGCAGAAACCCACCGAATGGTATTTGCCGTCCCTCAGCGAGCGACCGGCATAATTCACACGAAAGCCCAGTTGATCCATTGCCTGGCGCACGCGCTTTCGCGTCGCCTCACTTACGTTGGGCATATCGTTGGCAACGCGCGAGACAGTCTGCTGCGACACGCCCGCAAGACGTGCGACATCGATCATCGAAACGGTGCGCCCCCGCGGCGCACCCGACTCCATCTGTCCATCTCCCCGCACGGTCTTCACCACTCCCAGGCTCGCAAGGTACATAACAAAGGCCCATACTACATTCCAACTGCAGCCAACACCCAATGCACAGGGGTGTAATGCCGCTCACAGGACGTTTTTGCACCGATTGCGGAAATTGGTTAACTGGCTGCTATAGGCCAATGAGTACGTTAACAATAATGAAGCCGTGGCCTTCACACATATCGCTGAACGGCAGTTTGCACATCGCATACGAACATCGGAGGACGCTGCATGGCCGATATCGAGCGCTTTGGAACGATTGACAACAAAGCAGACGTACATATCTACACGCTTGCCTGCGGCAACGTCACGGCACGTGTTATGGACTTTGGGGCAACCCTGCTCTCACTCGTCATGCCCGACCAAAATGGCAACCCGGACGATATCGTACTCGGATTCGATCGACTCGAAGGCTATTTTGACAATCCCGCCTGTTATGGAGCGACCATCGGCCCTTCTGCAAATCGTACCGACCGAGGCGAGGTCGCCATCGCGGGCGCTCTCTACCATATGGTGGGAAATGATGGCCCCTCCCTGCGCAACAATCTTCACACCGATCTGGAGCGAGGCATTCATAAACGCATCTGGGATGCAAGCCCGTCGGATGATGGAACGTCGGTTTGCTTCTCGCTCGAACTGTCCGATGGAGAATACGGCCTGCCGGGAAACCGGCTCCTTACCGCCTGCTATTCGCTTGTATCTGATGAGTCGGACAATGTCACGCTGAAGGTGCGCTACGAGTGCTCCTCCGACGCCCCAACGTTTGTCAACATGACCAACCATACGTACTGGAACCTTGCCGGCCATGCATCCGGCAGCGTTCTCAAACAGATCGTGCGCGTACAGGCACAGAAATATCTACCCCTTCGCGACGATAATGTATCTCTCGGAACGGTAGAGAACGTCACTGGAACGCCTTTCGACTTCCGCCAGCCAAAGGCGCTCGGCCGCGACATCGAACAAGACTGCGACCAACTCCAGCAGGCACGCGGATACGACCATTGCTTCTGCGTCGACAACTACCGTCCAGATGCACCCGCACGTCCGGCGCTTCATGCCGAAGACCCCGAAAGCGGACGCATCCTTGACATATCGGTCACCACGCCCGGCGCTCATCTCTATACGGGCAACTGGCTTGGCGACGCAAACGCCAAGGGTGGCGCCGAGTATCGCCCCCGCTACGGATTTGCCTTCGAGCCCGAGTTCTGGCCCGACAACATACACCACGATGACTGGGTTCATCCGCACTGCGAGCCCGGCCATCCTTATGCACAGACCATCTTGTATCGCTTCTCACACAAATAAACGAGTAGTACTTGCAAGCGCAAGCCTCGAGAAAGGAAACATCCATGAGCGAAACCGCTCCTTCCATGCTTTTGACCCATATTCAGGAGCTTTTCGAATCATCCTTTGGCCCCATCGGCGAACAACGTATGCTGCACGTGCATGCACCGGGTCGCTCCGAGATCTCGGGCAATCATACCGACCATGAGGGCGGCCACATCATCGCAGCAGCCCTTGATGTGGCCGTCGACGGCATCGCCTGCGCAAACGGCACCAACGTCGTGCGCGTCGCTTCCGAAGGGTACGAGCCGTTTGAAATCACGCTCGATTCTCTCGATATCGCGGAGGAAGAGAAGGGCACCACCGCGAGCCTCGTACGCGGAATGGCGCACGAGATCGCCGCAGCAGGAGGCTCCCCAGCAGGATTTGATCTTGCCATGACCTGCACGGTACCTTCTGGCGGTGGACTTTCGAGCTCGGCAGCCATCGAAGCAGCCATCGGCCGCACCATGGAAGCGCTCTGGACAGCTCCCGCCATCGACCCGGTGTCCCTTGCGCAGATGAGCCAGCGAACCGAGAATCATTACTATGGCAAGCCCTGCGGACTCATGGACCAGGCAGCCGTGTGCCTGGGCGGACTCGCTTTCATGGACTTTGAGGATGTCGCCCATCCAAAAACGCAAAAACTCGAATTCGATTTCGAAGAGCGCGGATACGGCCTGGTGCTCGTGAAGGTCGGCGCCGATCACGCCGCCTCGACCGACGATTACGCCGCCGTTCCCGGCGAGATGCAAGCAATCGCGGCAAAGCTCGGCCATACGCGCCTGTGCGAAGTCGACAGGGAGGAGTTCGACCGTCAAATCCCTGCGCTGCGCGCCGAATTTGGAGATCGAGCCGTGCTGCGCTGCATCCACTACTGGTACGAAAACAACCTGGTTGATCAGCGCTGGGATTCGTTGCAAACGGCCGATATCGACCGTTTCCTTGCGCTTACGCGCGAAAGCGGTGCCAGCTCCGCCATGTACCTGCAAAATGTGACCGCGCAGCTGGGACGCGAGCAGCCTGCCATGTACGCCCTGGGCCTTGCCGAGCATATCCTGGATGGACGCGGCGCTGTTCGTATCCATGGCGGCGGTTTTGGCGGAACCATCCAGGCTTTCGTCCCGCTCGACATCACCGATAAGTTCATCGAACGCATGGATTACTGGCTGGGCGAAGGCTCCAGCCGCCACTATAGGGTTTCTGACAAGGGAGCATACGCAACATGGCTGTAGTTGACGCAACCGTTCTTCGCGATACGATCCAAGCGCTCATTGATTACGCGGTGACCCACGGCCTGGAGCTCGAGGGCGACCGCACGTGGTCCTACAACATTGTTCTCGAGTGCATCGGCGCCACGGGGCCCGCTCCGGACACGGCGTGGGTTCTCGGCGACGGCAGCTCCGTTGCGAACGCCGATTTCGATCTTGATGATGCCCTTGCGACCATCGCGCAGCACGCGGTCGAAAACGGCATCGCAGACGACACCACCAGCGGACGCGATCGCATCGCCTGCCGCGTGATGGGCTTGCTCATGCCCAAGCCTGCCCAGGTTGCTGCCGAATTCAAGCGTCTCGCAGCCGTGGAGGGCGCGCAAGCTGCCACCGATTGGTTCTATCGCCTTTGCTGCGACGCAGGATACGTGCGCCGCTCGGCAATCGCGCGCAACATCAAGTGGACCACGGCGACCGGCTGGGGCGACCTCGAAATCACGATCAACCTCTCGAAGCCCGAGAAGGACCCGCGCGAGATTGCTGCCGCAGGAGCGGCTCAAAACAACGGCGAAAAGTATCCCGCCTGCCAGCTTTGCATCGAGAACGAGGGCTATCCGGGACGCGGCGCGAGCGCCGCAGGCGGTGCACATCCCGCGCGTCAAAACCTGCGCATCATCCCCATCGAACTTGGTGGTGAGCGTTGGGGTCTGCAGTACTCGCCGTATGCCTATTTCAACGAGCACTGCATTGCGATGAGCTCGCGCCACCGGCCCATGCACATCGACCGCGCCGCACTCACCTGTCTGCTCGACTTTGTCGATACCGTGCCCGGGTACTTTATCGGCTCCAATGCCGATCTGCCCATCGTGGGCGGGTCGATTCTCTCGCACGACCACTTCCAGGGCGGAGCGCACAAGTTCCCCATGATGCGCGCCGAGGTTACGCAAACCTTTACGATGGATGCGTTCCCCGAGGTCACAGGCGCGGTGCTGCACTGGCCTCTCTCCGTGTTGCGCTTGCGCAGCGACGATCGCACAGCGTTGCTGGAAGCCGCCGTGCACATTATCGATTCTTGGCGCACCTGGAGCGATGAAGGCGTAGGCGTCATCGCGGCCGATGCAGACGGAACGCGGCACAACACCGTAACCCCCGTCGTTCGCCGCATCGACGATGCCGGACAGGTCGGGGGAAACGCATACGAGGTCTACCTCGCGCTGCGCTGCAACATCACCTCCAAGCAGCATCCTCTGGGCGTATTCCATCCGCATGCCGAATACCATCACATCAAGAAGGAGAACATCGGCCTGATTGAAGTCATGGGACTCGCCATCTTGCCGCCCCGCCTCGTGCCCGAGCTCAACGCCGTGAAGGAACATTTACTCACAGGCGATATCGCCGGCCTCGCCACCGACGAGCTGAGCGCGAGCCATGCCGCATGGGCAGAGGATATTTACCGGCGCCGCGGCGAGGAGCTCACGGGAGACAACGCCCTCGACATCCTCCACGAGGAAGTCGGCGTTGTCTTTGGCCATGTCCTTGAAGACGCCGGCGTCTTCAAGTGGGACGAGGCCGGAAGAGCTGCCTGTCAGCGCTTTGTCGAGAGCCTCTAGCGTCGGCTTTCCCACCCCATCGTCGTTTATCGCGAAGCTCGCCATCTCCTCCCGGTGGCGAGCTTCGTTTTATGAGGCGACTCTTTGGGGCGGCAACAAAAAAGAGTCCCTCACCTTTTGCGGCAAGGGACTCCAGGCCAAGCTTTATCCAGCTGTCATCCAGGCTATGCAAGCTCCACGAGCTCGCCGGTCTCGGCGGCCTCTTTCACGGCGTTGAGGCAACGCAGGGTCTTGACGTTGTCGGCAGGAGTGACCACAGGGGCCTCCTCACGACGCACGACGCGCACGAAATGCTTGAGCTGCATCCTATGCGGCAACGCAGGATCGACTGCCGGGATATCCATCTGCAGCGGCTTATGCCAGCTGGAGGCGCCGTCGTAGCTCATCTGATGCAGACGAGGCAGCGAGAGGGCGCCCTTGGTGCCACCGATGAAATAGGCGTCGGCGTCGAAGGGACGGTACTGCGGGTCCTCGCGAGCAGTAGCCTCCCAGTTCCAGGGGCTCGCCGTGGCATCGGAGATGGTCATGGACGCAAGGGAGCCATCGGCAAAGCGAACGTTGACGACGGCGGAGTCCTCGGTCTCAAAACCGCGCGCGGCGCTCGACTGCATACCCTGAATGGCAACCGGCTCGCCCAGCAGGTAACGGAGCAGGTCCACATCGTGCACGAGGTTGACAAGAATGGGGCCTGCGCCCTTCTTACGGCGCCACTCGACGTCGAAGTACTCGTCATTCTTGTAAATCATGTAGTGGAAGCTCGAAACGGTGAGGCGGCCCAGCTCGCCGGACTCGATGATCTGCTTGGCCTTCTGCACAAAGGGGTTGTGGCGGCGATGCTGGCCCACGAGCACGGGCACGTCGGCGGCCTCGGCCTCGGCGGCAAACGCCTCGGCGTCGGCGAGGTCATCGGAGATGGGCTTTTCCACCAACGGAACGATGCCGCGCTTGATAGCCTCGCGGGCAACGCCCAGATGCAGGCCATTGGGGGTAGCGATGATCACGCCCTCGGGCTTGACCTCGTCCATCATGGTCGCAGGGTCGGTGTAGAACGGCACGCCAGCCGCCTCGGCCGTAGCGCGAGCACCCTCAAAGGCGTCGACAATGGCTACGAGCTCGGTCTCGGCCTCCTCGGTGACAAAACGAATGTGGTTGCGGCCCATAGCGCCAGCGCCGATGACAGCAATGCGCACGGGGGTCTTCTCGTCAGGCATGGAAGCTCCTTTCGAAGGGCAAAAAATTCTTTTGCCGAATAACTGCAAAGAAGGCGCGGCTCGGCTGCGCAATGCAGCAAAGGAGGAGAAGCCGCGCCAGGGGCAAGGGATAAGCGAGGTTAAGCGGATTTCTTCTTGCTGTCAGAAACCATCATGTACACGGTGAGCACGACAGCGATGGCGGCAATCACGATGGCGCCGTAGAAGGACTGCTGATAGGCAGCGCTGCCGGCCTCGGCATGATAGAGCACGGCCGTGATGGGCTGGCTGATCCAGGTAGAAGCCGCGTAGCCCAAAAACATGATGCCGTAGTTAACGCCCAGGTTGGAGGTGCCAAATGCGCCACCGGTCAGCGGCGGGTAGATGACGAGCAAGGCGCCAAAGCTAAAGCCCAGAAGCGCCAGGGCAACGAAGAACATCGCCTGCGTGAAGCTCATGGACATGATCACAAGTGCCACGATAGTCACTACGAGCGAGATGAGCAGCGACTTGTACGCACCGATTTTATCGATGATCTGACCAAAGGAGAGGCGGCCTACCAGGTTTGCGCAGGTGTTCACCGAGACCACGACGCCACCCAAGGCGACGGCAGCAGCAGAGGCCGGGTCGGAAAAGAGCTGCACGGCAGCGATAGAAGCGACCTTGCCCACGAGCAGGGTTCCTGCGGTAGCGGCAAAGGCAAACGTGATGATGAGAACCCAGAAGCGCGGAGTGCGGACCATCTCGCCGGGAGTCAGGTCTCCAAAGGTGCCAGCATGGGCGCCCGCTGCGGGAGCAACATAGCCCTCGGGCAGCCAGCCCTTCTCGGGGGCTTTGAGGAACAGCGCAGAGATGATGATCGTCACGAAGAAGATCACACCCAGGGCCTTCAGCGCGCCAAAGATGCCAAGAGACGGGATAAGAAGGGACGCAAGGACCGGCGACAGGACAGCAGGACCTGCGGTAGAAGCGGCCAGGGTAATGCCGGACGCCAAGCCCTTCTTATCGATGAACCACTTTTGGCCCGTGGTCAGCGCCGGGTTGTAGCCAAGGCCGTTGCCAATGGCGGCCACGAGGGAGAACCACAGGTAGAACTGCCAGGGAGCGGTCACGGTGCCGCACATGAACCAGCCCACGCCGTAGCAGACGGCGGCGGCGATCACGATGTTACGCGGGCCGATCTTATCGGAGATGCGGCCGGCAAAGATGCCCGTGATGGCCATGATGGTCTGGAACACGGGGAATGCCCAGGTAAGGGAACTGGACCAATCGGGGTAGACAGCCAGAAGGTTCTTGCTCACCACGGAGTAGAGCGCAATCGAGCTGATGAAGAACATGGTCACGCAAGCGGCAGCGAGAACCGTGCCGCGGCCTTTGTTTGAAGTATCGGTCATTACCTATCCTTGTCGTCGGTTACTGGTCGGTCGGGGTCTTGACGCCCGCCTCGTCGGTCCACAGGGCAACACCCTTGTTCTTAAGGTAGTTTTCGGCATAAGCGCGACGTCCGCCGGGCTTAGCGGTGAGGTCACCCATCATGTTGGAGAAGCCGCCATCGACCATGATCTCGGCACCGGTCGTGAAATCGGAACGCGTGGAGGCCAGGAACATGACGGCGTTGGCGATATCGGTAACCTCGCCAATACGACGCGTGGCGATCAGACGGCTACGGCTGCGCTCGACCTCGGGGTCGGAATAGAAGTTGGCGCTCATCGGGGTCTTGACGAAGCACGGGCACACGCAGTTGGAGCGCACGCCATAAGGGCCCCACTCGGCAGCCATCATCTTGGACATCATGTTGACGCCCGCCTTGGTAGAGCTATAGACGCCGGAGAACGTCTCGGGCTGATAAGACGCGGCGGTAGAGATGTGCACCAGACGGCCTGCACCCTGCTTGATCATCTCGCGGCCAAAGCGCTGGGAAGCGATGAAGGTGCCCGTAAGATTGACCTTGATCACAGTTTCCCAGTCAGAAAGCGGCAAGTCCTCCATCGGAGCAAAACGCAGGATACCCGCGGTGTTTACCAGTGCATCCACGCGGCCAAAGTCGCGAATGGTGGCGTCGACAGCAGCCTGAACCTCGTCCTCGCAGGTAGCGTCCATGCGATAGCCCTCGGCATGGATGCCAAATTCATCGGACAGGCCCGCGGCCGCAGTCTTGACCTTGCCCTCGTCGAGGTCGAGCAGGACCACGCTGGCGCCATTGCGCGCAAACTCGCGGCAAATCTCGACGCCCATGCCTCCAAGGGCGCCGGTAACCGCGCAGACCTGGCCCTCAAGATTGAGCCAATTGTTCATACTGAATCCCTTCGTTGGCGAATGTAATGCCAAAACGAAGCATAAGGCCACGTTATTCCCAGGAGAATTATCGATGTTTTACCATGGTGTCAACCAATGGTTTATACTTGTCGTAATGAAACCAGACAAGGCGGTGCACCCATGTACGACCGAAGGCTCGATGCCATCGTGGCAGCAACGGAACTCGGCAGTTTCTCCAAAGCCGCCGAGAAGCTCAACATTTCGACCCCCGCCTTGGTCAAACAGGTCACCACCTTTGAAGGCGAACATGGCCTCACGCTTTTCACGCGCTCGCATACCGGCGTGCAGGCAACCGAGGCAGGCGAGTCGATTGCCGAAGACGCACGCAGGATCATCGCGGAATCATCGGCGGCACTCTGGCGCGCACGCAACCTGGGCGGCGTCGCCTCGGTGCGTCTGGGCGTGTCGCTCATGGCACCGGGAAAAAACACCCAGGCCTTCTGGCCGCTCATACGCGCCAAGGCTCAGGACCTGCAGCTTGAGGTCGTGAGCGTTGACGACCTCTACGATCCCCGGGCATCGGTGATGACACGCCTGGGTGCTGAGGTCGACGTCGTGCAGACAAGCTACTCGACGGTGCGTTGGGGCGGCATGTGCCAGCTTTTGCCCATTTTCTCCACGCCGTTCTCGGTAGATGTCTTGCGCGGCAGCCCGCTCGCAGCAAAGAAAACCCTCACCTTCGACGATCTGCGCGGCCTTCGCGTCCGAATGCTTCGTCATGCAAACGATGCCACCGACCAGCTTAGGCGCATGCTCAAACGGGAGGAAGCTATTGAGGTTATCGACGCGCAGACCTTCGATTTTGCACTCTTCAACGAGGCCGCCGAAGCGGGCGACGTGGTGATCACAAGCGGCGCCTGGTCGGGCATCCATCCCGGGTTCATCGGCATCGAACTCGACTGCCCTATTGAGGTGCCTTGCTTTCTTGCCTATCCGCGTGACCCCGCCCCGCACGTGCAACGCTTTGTCGACGCCTATGCAGAGGTAATCAAAGAGAATGTGGGCTAGAATCGCGCCGGGCAGCCGACCACCGCATTCGCGAAAGACCTACGGCGTGCCAGCCTCTCCCCTCCTAGATAAGACGAACGCCCTATTGAGATACGAAGACCTCGCAAGCGTCCTGTACGCCCCATGCAGGCTTTTGTTACAAAAACCCTTTCTCGCTTGAACCGCCCATCCCTATGTTATTGTTAGCCTGGTTAAACTCAACCTAGGCTAACTCTGCCCTCCATATCGACCGCTCCGTTAGCCTTGCACGCAACGATTGGAGCGTCCCATGAAGGGCAACACCCCCTACCTGGTGGTAGACGGCCTCAAGAAGCACTACGGCGACGGAGAAGCCCGCGTTCAGGTGCTCGACGGCATCACCACCACCGTGAACCGCGGCGAAGTCTGCGTCATGCTCGGTCCCTCGGGCTCGGGCAAGTCGACCTTCCTGAACCTTATCGGCGGCCTCGAAGACGCCGATGGCGGCACCATCTCGGTTGCCGGCTGCGAACTCACGGCGCTATCGAGCAAAGACCTCGGCGAGTACCGTCGCCGCGAGCTCGGCTTTGTCTTCCAGTTCTATAACCTCGTGCCCGACCTCACCATCAAGGAGAATATCGAGGTCACCGCGCACCTCTCCAAGAACCCTCTCCCCATGGAGGAGCTCTTACGCTCTCTCGGCCTTTGGGAGCACCGCAACAAATTCCCAAGGCAGGTCTCCGGCGGTCAGCAGCAGCGCTGCGCCATCGGGCGCGCCCTTGTCAAGAACCCGGGACTGATTCTTTGCGACGAGCCCACAGGCGCCCTCGACTACAAGACCTCTAAAGAAGTGCTCGAGCTCATGGAGCGCGTGAACCAGAAGTACGGCTGCACCCTTGTGATCGTGACGCACAACGCCGCGATCGCCCGCATGGCAGATCGCGTGCTGCGCCTGCGCGATGGGCGCTTGGCCGAAGACGAGGTCAACGAATCTCCCGTGCCCGCCTCCGAGCTCGATTGGTAGGCGCCCCATGACCCCTCTTGCCAGGCGGCTCCCCCGCGAGCTGCGCCACAATATCGGTAAGTACCTGGGCATCTTCTTGCTCATGTGCGGAAGCATCGCCCTTACATCGGGCTTTTTGCTCGCTGCCCACTCCATCGGTTGCCTTATTGACAACATGCGCGATGAGTACGCCATCGAGGACGGTCGCGTAACAACGTCGTTCGAGGCAACCGACGACCAGATTCACGCGGCCGAAAACGCCGCCGAGGGCGTGGGCGGGGTCACGTTCTATAAGAACTTCTCCATCGACGCCATCTTCAAAAAGTCCACCGGCGACGACGGCACCAAGCGCACGCTGCGCACCTACACGCACCGCACCAACGTCGACATCGCTTCCTATTGCGAAGGAAGCGAACCCCAGGCAGATGACGAGGTGGCCATCGACCGCGTCTTCGCCACAAACAACGATCTGACCGTGGGCGACACCGTCGAGCTCAGCGGCCGTGCCTACACCATCTGCGGCATCATGACCCAGCCCGACAGCCAAGCCCTCTTCCTCAACAACTCCGATTTCACGGTGAACACCATCACCTACGGCGTGGCCGAGGTCACCGACGCCGGCTTTAACGCACTCGAGGACGCCGGAGGCTCACCCACTTACACGTACTCCTTTACCTTCAACGACCGCAGCCTCTCCGTCGCAGACCGCACCGATGCCGAAAAAGATATGGTCGAGGCACTCGAGGATGCCGACGCGCGCGTGGACGACCTTGTCGACGCCGACTCAAACCAGGGCATCGGCTACGCTCGCGATGACGTAGATGGCGACTCCATGATGTGGACAACGCTGCTCGACATCATCATCGTGATCATGGCTTTTGTCTTTGTGGTCCTCACCGATGCCACCATCGAAGAGGAGAGCGCCATCATCGGCACGCTGCTTGCGAGCGGCTACCGCCGACGCGAGATCGTGCTGCACTACCTTACGCTTCCCGCCGTTGTGGGCATACTCGCCTCGCTTCTGGGCTGCGCGCTCGGCGTGACCTTCTTCACTGAGCCCATGCGCAGCCTCTATTACGGCTCGTATAGCCTTCCGCCCTTCCAGGTGTATTGGAGCTGGGAGATCTTCGTGAAGTGCGCGGTAGTTCCCGCCGCCGCGCTCATTCTCATTACCCTCGTAGGCTTGCTGCGCAAGATGGGCAAAACGCCGCTGCAGTTCCTAAGGCACGAGGCAAGCGGCAAATCGGGCACCAAGCGCGGCTTGCGGCTGCCCGAGCGCATAGGATTCGTTACGCGTTTTCGTTTACGCATCTTCCTGCGCAACCTTGGCAACTTTGCCACGCTTTTCGTAGGCATCGCGTTCGCATCGCTGCTTTTGCTCTTTGGCCTGGCGATCCTCCCCACGATGACGCACTACGCAGACAACCTCGAGACGAGCCTCGTCGCCGAACATCAATACACACTCAAGGCCCCGCTGGAACTTGAAGGCAGCGAGCAAGAACGTGAGCAATGGGCGGCGCTGGAGCAGCTGCAGTCCGTCGACGGCGCACTTCTTTCTACAGCCCAGGATGCCGAAGACGAACTGGACGACGCCGCCGATGCCGCACAAAAAGCAGCCGACGTCGCTGCCGCCTCCCCGTCCGCAGCAAGCCTAACTGCAGCGCAGGATGCACTGGCGAAGGTCCAGGACAAGAAAGACGCACTCTACGCGAGCCTCGACGATCTGGCTGACGCCCTAGGCTGCAGCCGCGACGAGACAATTGATCTGATCGACAAGGCGTCTAAGATCGATGCCGATGCCGACGACATCCATCCCGTCAACACGGTCGACAATGGCGCAAGCAAGATTGCTCAAGCAGAAAAATACGCCGTCTACCAGCTGCAATACGATCGCGGTGAAGGAAACGGAACGGAGACTATAGCCGTATACGGCGTCTCGACCGATTCTCGCTACTGGAAAGACCTGGGCGTTGGCAATGGCCGTGCTGTCTTTGGGCGCGGGCTTCTCGATAAGTTCGGTTGGGACGAGGGCCAGCAGATTGCGCTCTACGACAAATACGAGGACAAGGATTACTCCCTCGAATACGCGGGCAGCGGCTCTGAATGGGGCTCCAAATCCGATATGAACATCTACTTGAGCATCGACGACTTCAACGAACTCTTTGGAAACGACACCTCGTATTTCAACGGCTACGTAAGCGACAAGGAGCTCGACCTCGACTCACGCTACTTTGCCGGCGATACCACACCCGACGACATGCGCGCGGTAGGCGACCAGTTTATCGGCATGATGAGCAATCTGATTGGCATGATGGTCGGCCTCGCCGTGTTCATCTTCCTGCTGTTTATGTACTTGCTGACGAAGGCCGTGATCGACCGCAGTGCCCGCTCCATCAGTTACATGAAGGTCTTTGGCTATCGAGATGGCGAGATCTCGCACCTCTACATCCGCTCGATCACGCTATGTGTGGCAGCATCGCTCGTGCTGAGCCTGCCTGTGATCATCGGCTCGCTCACCGCGATCTTCCGCTCGATGCTGCTCTCCTACAACGGCAACATCGAAATCTACGTGCCTTCGTGGTCCATGGCAACCTGCGTAGCCATCGGATTTGCAACCTACCTCGTCGTGGCGTTTCTGCACACGCGCTCCATCAAGCGAGTCAGCCTCGTAGAAGCCCTGAAGGTGCAAGAATAAATTCCCTCCGTCCAAATGAAGCAGAAAATCCCATTTAGAGCACCTCCCAGTGCATCTAAATGGGATTTTTTGCTACGTCTATCCGCCGAGGTAACCGCATGGTGCCCTTTCGAACGAAACGTCCCATGGATAGCGCGCGGCAGCACAAATGATATGGACTACAAAACCGGCGGCAGATACGCCTTTGCGTTGTTAAGGCTGTAGGCAATCGTCGAGCCGTTATGCAATAGCGATGATGTCTGGGGAGTAATGACCCCTGTGATACCAAGCGCCAAAAGCGCTGAATTGGTAAGCATTACCTTTGAATAAGAGCTGGTCAGACGGTCAATGAGCCCTTGGCTCATACGACGCAGGCGCACGATGGCGGCAAGGTCTGTATCGGCAAGGATGATATCGGCGACCTCCTTGGCGATATCGCTTCCGCCGCCCATGGCAAGGCCCACGTCGGCCAGGCCAAGCGCCGGAGAATCGTTCACGCCGTCGCCCACCATAGCGATGCGGTGGCCCTCGCTCTTTGCCTGCTCCACGTATGCATATTTGTCCTCGGGCAGCAGCTCCGCTTTGAACTCATCGACGCCCGCCGCGCTTGCAATGCGTTGAGCAGTACGCTCCGAGTCGCCCGTGAGCATCACGACGCGCTTGACGCCAAGCGCGTGGAGCTCGGTGACGGCTTCTTTGACGCCGGGCTTGAGCGGATCCTCGATGCCAAGCACGCCCACCACCTCGCCATCGACGGCAAGATACAGGGGCGAAAGACCTTGCATCTCCGATTCGATGCTCTCAGAAGTCTCCTGCTCCAGATGAGCATGCTCATCCTCGAAGACAAAATGCGCCGAGCCGATAACCGCTCGCCTTCCCTCAATCGAAGAGGCGATGCCATGCGCAACGATATACTCGACGGCAGCATGGCGTTCACGATGCTCGAGGCCGCGCTCTTTGGCCGCATTGACCACAGCGCGCGCCACCGGATGAGGGAAGTGCTCTTCCAAACAGGCCGCAAAGCGCAAGACATCGTCTTCGCTCCAACCGTCAGTCGTAAGCACGCAAGCGAGCCTAGGCTGCGCCTCGGTAAGCGTTCCCGTCTTGTCGAATACGATGGTATCGGCCTTGGCAAACGACTCAAAGTACTTAGCGCCTTTGACCATAATGCCCATCTTGGCGGCATCGCTCATGGCGGTCATGACGGCGACTGAGCCCGTAAGCTTGAGTGCGCACGAGTAGTCGACCATAAGCGCTGCCGATGTCTTGATGAGACTGCGCGTGGTGAGCGCAACCAAGCCCGCAAGCAAGAAATTCCAAGGAACGATCTTGTTTGCGAGGTCTTCCATGTGCGACTGGCCCTCGGACTTGAGCGAATCGGCCGTTTCTACAAGCGAGACGATCGAGCGAAGCTTGGTCTGGGCAGTATTGGCTCGCACGCGCACCAAAACGCTACCGTCTTCCACGACGGTGCCGGCGAATACGTCGTCGCCCGCGGTCCGCTCGACAGCAAGCGGCTCGCCGGTAAGAGTCGCCTGGTTGACCATAGCGCTCCCCTGCTCAACCACACCATCGATGCAGATAGACATACCGGTGCGCACGGCAACGAGGTCGCCAGGCTCAAGGTCTGCGGCGGCAACACTTACCTCAGTGTCGCCGACCACCTTCTGTGCCCTATCGGGCACGTCGAGCAGCGAGTTGATAAGCTCGTTTTCACTCACCGCGCGCGTGTAGTCCTCGAGCAGCTCGCCCACGTTGAGCAAGAACATCGTCTGGCCCGCGGTGTCGACATCGCGCTTTACAAACGAGATGCCGATGGCGGAGGCATCGAGCACGGGGACGGTTAGGCGTGGTTGCGCCAACTCGCGAAGGGCGGCTCGTAAAAAGGCCATGTAACCTGCCACGACGAATACGGCGCGCAGCGGCGTTGGCAAGAACCAACGACGAGCATAGTGAGCGCCAACAAGCGTCGCCAAGTCCATGACGAGTTTGTGCTTGCGCGGCTCAAGCTGCATCACGTAGCCCGACTTTGCATCGGCTATCGCTTGGGCGTCAATCGCGGCAACCGCATCGAGGACACTCGCACGACGCAGGCCGTCAAATTCGAGCGCCATTTGACCGATGCGTCCGTAAACGCGCACATTGTTCACGCCGTCGATGCCCGCGCTCAGCTTGATAAGCGCATCGAGATCGCTCTCTGGCACAGGACCCGCCAATTGAAGACGGGTCCTGCCGGGAATCTCGCTGATAATCGAGAATTTCATAGTTGTGCCAGCGTGCTTTACTCAGCTGCCTCGTCTGCAGCCGCACCAGACTCGGTTGCAGTGATATATGCCGCCTCGGCGACCATGTCGTCAACCTCGGCCTTCGCCTGCTCGACCATATCCTGATAGCCATTCTTGATGCGCATGCCGCATGCGATACCCTGCACGCATGCGCTCTTTACCGGAGCGCTCGTAAGCAGCTTGATACCGGCCGTGCCAAGCAGAAAACCGCCACCGACGAGCAACGTGTTGAATGCAGACTTCTTCATGGTATCCCTCTCTTCTCCGCGTCGATTCGCGACACGGAAACACTTCGCCCCGGGCAAAAAGTTCACCCAGGTGCACATTCGAGAAAGTTTAGTCTTTCGCACTTCAGTAGTCAACAAAGGGTAACTTATTGGAAATCAATACCGCATCACAGCTGCCAGGTAGCCGTCTCCTTTTGCAACGCGACCATGCGCGCGAACTCTCCACCAGCCGCTTTGAGCTGCGCCGGCGCACCTTGCTCGGCGACCACGCCGTCTTTAAGCACGACGATCTTGTCGGCATTCTCGACGGTACGCATGCGGTGCGCGATTACGATGACGGTCTTTCCCGCAAGCAGACGAGAGAGCGCCTCCTGCACCACGGTCTCGTTCTCGACGTCCAGGCTCGCCGTTGCCTCATCCAAAAGGACGATGGGCGCGTCCTTGAGCAGAGCTCGGGCAATGGAGATGCGCTGGCGCTCGCCGCCGGAGAGCTTGGAGCCGTTCTCGCCGATCATAGTGTCGTAGCCCTGCGGCATGCGGTTTACGAACTCGTCGCAGTTGGCGGCACGAGCGGCGGCTAGGACTTCCTCATCGGTGGCTCCGCGACGACCCAGGCGAATGTTGCCCATCACCGTGTCGTCAAAGAGCAGCACGTCCTGGAAGACGATCGCGTAATCGCGCAGCAGCACCTCGGAATCCACGCCTGCAACGTCAACACCGCCCACGGTCACCTTGCCGGAGGTGGCGTCCCAAAAGCGCGCCGCCAGGCGGCTCACCGTCGACTTGCCCGAGCCGGACGGGCCAACGAGTGCCGTGACCTCGCCTTCCTTTGCAGTGAAGCTCACGTCGGTCAAGACTTTCTCGCCAGCGCGGCCGTCGTCGCCCGCAGCGTAGCCAAAGGCCACATGATCGAACACCACATCATGGCCCAAAGGCTCGAATTTCTCGCTGCCCTGCGCCACGGGCTCCTCCATGATGGAGCGCATGCGCTTGGCCGACGACTCGGCGGCGAACAGCTCAGAGACGAGCATGAGTGCCTGGTCGAACGGAGCGTAGATGCGGCTCACCATGAGCAGGAACGCAAACATCACCATGAAGTCAACCTGACCGGAAACGACCATTACGGCGCCCGTAGCCAGCGTGGTGGCGATTCCCAAGCGAAGAATGACAAAGGCAGAATTGACCAGAAGCCCGTTGATGAGCTCGCCACGAGTGACCTCTCTCTCCTCGTGGTCAATCACAGCTCCCAAACCCGCTAGATAGTGTGCCTCCTGGTTGGTGGCGCGAATCTCGCGGACGCAGTCAAGGGTCTCCTGTATGGCCTCGGTAACCTTGACCTTTTCGGCACGCACCTTATCAAACACCGGCGTCATGGGGCCGCGCGTCAGGCACAGGACGGCAAACGCCACGGGCACGCTCCAAAACGCCGCGATGGCCAGCTGCCAGCAAAAGAAGAGCGACCCCACGAACACGATGGCGCTCGCGATGGCAGCTCCCCACAGCTCGCCCAGGACGTGACTGTAGGCATGCTCCATGGTCTGAACATCACCCATGATGGTCTCGGTGAGGTCGGCAAGGTCGCGACGACCAAAGAACGAAAGCGGGAGCTTGCGCAGACGCTCGGCAATCTCGATACGCTGATTGCCGCACTCCTCGTAGAAAATGCAGTAGCTGAAGTAGTACTGCTGCCAGTTCGAGGCGAAAAGCAACACGAAGAAGACTGCAAGTCCCACCACGATAGGCAGGGCATCGGGCAGGCTCGCGCCCGTCGCCAAATGCTTGATGAATCCTGCCATAGCCAGGAACAAAAAGCCCATGCCGGCCATGGTGATGAGATTGGTGAGCGTGGTCCAGATAATCCCACGCTTTACCCCAGCGATACCTTTATCGGACAAGAAGTACTTCTTTTTGAATGAAGCGAGCATCTATGCCTCGCCTCCCTTCTTGGCGACGACGTCCGCAGCGGCATCGGCAACCGCAGCGGATATCTTCCAGTTTGCCGCCTGCTCATAATCTGCCCACATCTTTGCATAGAGGCCGCCCTGGGCAAGAAGCTCCTCGTGCGAGCCACTTTCGGCAACGCGTCCATGATCGAGAACCACGATCTTGTCCGCGCTCACAACGGTCGAGAGCCTGTGAGCAATCATGATGACCGTGCGCCCCTCGGCAAGCCGCGTGAAGGCACGCTGGATGAGCGCCTCGTTCTCTGGGTCGGCAAAGGCGGTCGCCTCATCGAGCACGACGATGGGTGCATCCTTGAGGATCGCGCGGGCAAGCGCCACGCGCTGAACCTCTCCGCCGGAGAGATACACCCCACCAGCTCCGAGCATGGTGTCGATTCCCTGCGGCAGCTTCGCCACGATGTCGTCGCACTGGGCGGCGGAAAGCGCCTCGTGTACTTCTTCATCCGTAGCGTCGGGCCGCGCAGCGCGCACATTGTCGGCAAGTGTCTGTCGGAACAGCTTATTTGTCTGGAACACGAACGCGACGTGATCCATGAGCTCATGAGGATCGATGTCGCGCACGTCGACGCCTCCCACAAGGACGCTGCCCGAGGTCGCGTCCCAGAAGCGCGGGATGAGCGAGGCGCACGTGGACTTGCCGCCGCCCGAGGGGCCAACGAGCGCAAGCGTGCTCCCGGCGGGAACGTCAAAACTTACATGGTCAATGGCGGGCGCCTCGGCCCCCTCGTACGTAAAGCTCACGTCGTCAAAGCGCACGCTGTTCCCCGCCGGGTGCTTGAGCGCAGCCGAAACAGCAAGGGGTTCGGCCTCCATGATCCCCCTGATACGGGCCAGCGAGTCGGCACTCATCTGCGAGGCCTCGCCCACAAACATGAGCTTGGTCATCGCAGTAGGCACCACGGCCGAGAAAATCGAGTAGAACGCAAAGTTGGCAACGAACCGGGTAAAGTCCGCCTCTCCGGGAGCAAGAAGCAGCGCCACGGGCAAGAAGAACGCCACAAGACCGTTCAGAGCCGTGAGGTTTGCGACCTGAGGTGCCCGGCAGAACGTGCCGGCGTAGTCCTGTGCCATGTGCGCATAGTCGACGATGGCATCGTGGAACGCTTTGAACGAATGAACCGTCTGCTGAAACACCTTGACCACGGGGATACCGCGCACGTATTCGGTACCGGTCTTGTTCATTTTGACCAGCGCACCCATGTAGGCCTTCATGAACTCGGCCCCTTTGCCGCTCATCATGATAGCCATGGCGCCCAGCGAAATGACGACCGAGATAAGGCACGCCGCACCCAGGCGCCAATCAAAGGAGAAAAGCAGCACGAGCAGGCCCACAACCATGGCGGCGGCACCCGCGATATCGGGCAGCATGTGGGCGAGCAGCGTCTCGGTAGAGGCGGCGCACCCGTCTACGATACGGCGCAGCTCGCCGGTGGCATGCGTGTCAAAGTAGCCGAGTGGCAGCTTAAGCAGATGCTCACTCGTAGCCTTACGGATATTGGACGCGCAACGAAATGCGGACAGGTGCGTACACATGAGTCCCGCGAAATAGACCACAATGCTTGCCAGGGCAAAGCCCACGGCCCACCAGCCATACATCGCGATGTCGCTGGCTTCGCTCCAGTTGGGCGCCACGGCGATGAGGTCGCGCCCCACGAACCAGATACACACGTAGGGACCAAAGCTCAAGAGCTGCGAGATTGCCGAGAGCACCATGCCTAGATAGGTTAAGTATTTACGGTCACCGGCATAGGCAAGCAGCTCCCCGATACCGCCACCTTCTCTTTTCTTCTCCTTGGTCATGCGATTCCCTTCTATCGCCTTGTGAGTTAACTCTTATGAACTTATCATTCACTTGTTATCCATGGCTTACAATTTGATCAAGCGCGGACGAATCCGTAAGAGAAAGGGACGCTTTCGCAAATGCGGCAATCGGCAACCGACATAACCGCTCTCTACGTACCTCAGTTCAAGCAGTTTGACCTTGAGCTAAAGAATCAAGGCGCCGTCTTCACCGGCGACGTATCAAACGACCGGGCACGCGGCCGCGCCTGGGTCATGCCGCTCTCCTCTACATGCCTTGTGATGGAGCACTACATCATTCCAAAAAACGATATGAACCTCTTGGAATACACGCCCGAACCGTACGCCTGCGTGAGTGAAATCAGCGCCTCCACACTTGCATGCATGCCCGAAGCCGGCATCACCCCTGCCAACCTTCAGCCGTTACATGGATCACAAGCGAACAACGCGATATGCAGCTTTATCCAAGACACGTGCGGCGAGGAACACAGCCCACTCTTTGCAGAGCAGCTCTACCACTCGCGTTCAGTGCTCTTTTTGCCCGGATACTTCAAAGAACTGGAAAGCCTCTACCCTTCCGAATTCAACGGGCTTTTTGACGCCTTCGCCGAGCCCTGGCAAGAAGAAGCGGCTTCTGTCATAAGACGCACATTGAGCCGTATCGATGAGGGGCGAGCAAGCGCAACGGGCGGACATCTGTATATGCGCGGCGTCGTTGATGCAATGGTTGCCGAGCTCGCCCGCACGGCTACGGCCGCCAAACAGGCGCAGCAAGCGTTGGGCACGCGAGAGAGCGGCGTCATTGTTGCAAAGGCGATCGCAGCCATCGAACAAGCGCTCAACACAGGCGCATGCATAAGCCTCAACGAACTTGCCGAGATACTCTACGTAAGCCGTTCGAAGCTTTGCGCGACCTTTAAGGCGGAAACCGGTGAATCCGTAGGAGCCTTCATGCGGAGGCGGCGCCTTGAACGTGCACAGGATGCCCTTGCCAACAGCTCGCTATCCATGGCACAAATTGCCCGGCAACTTGGATTTCCTCAGCAAGCCGCCTTTACACAGGCTTTCAAGCAGGCGACAGGCCTCTCCCCCACCGCATGGCGCGCGAAGCGACAATGATGTGCCCCGGCCGCGCACCTTGCAATGGCGGCACATCCGCCCTGTCAAATGAAGCAATACACCCCATTAGAGCGCGTTGATTGCATCTAAATGAGTGTATTGCTTCGTCTATCGTCGCCATGCGTAAAAACGTCGTCTACGCTGCTGCGCGATCCGACGATACGTACACCGCCTTGCCAAAGTTGACACCAAACAGGATACCGGCAAGCAGCAGGGAAGCACCCAGCCCGCTGTAGAAGACAGCGATGAACCGCTCCGGCGCGATGCCACTCGAACGCAGCAAGATGCCAAAGGTCATCATAAAAGCCATGATGGCGAAGGACTTTTTATCGAAGAACTTGAGGAAGAAGTGGCGCTCCTCCTCGTAAGAGCGAATCCTTGCCGTGTGCTTCTTGACGAGCTTGCCAAAGACCATGGCTTGAAACACGGCAAAGACAGCCAAGGAGAGCAGGTAGTTGAGCAACCCGCGGAACATGGGATAGGCCTGCAGGCCGATACGAAGGATATTGAATCCGGCAGCGCTCCAAACCAAGCAGGCGATCAGAAGCAGTGTATTGCGTTTAACTTTCATAAAAGGCCCCTCAGACGTTTTGAACATGGTTCAGTTTATTGGAAAGTAATCACCCATTACATAGGCCTTTAGTACAGCGTTCTGCGAACGATCTCGAGTGCGGCAGACGGGTCGCTATCCTGCCGCAACAATGCCGAGAGCATAAGCGAGAACAGCACGTCGGCGAATTGCTCAACCGTAAGACTCTCCGTAAAAGCATCTTCACGGATCTTAGGGTCGCGCCGCAAAACAGAGTTCAGCCCATTGAGCACATGCTTCCACGCTTGCTGCATACGCTGCTTGCCGTCATCCTTTTCCTCGTGCATAAAGCCCAGGGAATGTAAGGTGAAAAAGCCTGGATAATGCTCACAACCATAGGCGATGCGCCCGTACATCCACGCAACGCACGCCTGAATATCCTGAAACGCAGCCGAGTCACTCGGAAGACGAAAAATCTCGCACCAAACGCTCTCGACCGTCGCTGCAACCAGATCGGCCTTGGAGCCAAAGTAGTTGTAGATAGACCCCACAGACACATCGCACGCAGCAGCCACCGAACGAACGCTGATCGAAGACCACCCCTGGCTTCGAACCAGCTCCCGGCTCGCTTCCAAAATCTCTTCTTTAGATGTCACGACGGTATTCAAGAACCCACCTCAAAATTGAACATCGCTCACTTTCGGTATTCTATCGCCCATCCCGGAGCGTCATAACCTGCTCACAAAAGAGGAGGCGCCAGCGGCACCTCCGCCACCATCTTCTTTCCCCGCCCGCCTGACCCGAACGTCCGATTCGTCGGGTCTGAGGGGCCAAGCGCGGGGCCTTGCCTCGCAATGAGTTCCGCACGAACAGGAGGCGCCACTGGCGCCTCCGTCGTGAGTCAGGACTGTCTGAAATTGAGAGGCAAGGCCCCGCGCTTGGCCCCTCAGACCCGCTCCTACGAGAGCGACGTTCTCAGCAACTCATTGAAGAGCTTGGGATTGCCCTTGCCACGGCTCGCCTTCATGCACTGGCCCACCAGGAAGCCAAGTACCTTCTGGTTGCCGTCGCGATACTGCTGCGCCTGATCGGCACAATTGGCCAGGACCTCGTCCACAATCGGTTGCAGCGCACCGGTGTCGCTCACCTGGCGCATGCCGCGCTCTTCCACGATCTTGTTAGGGTCGTCACCGGTCTGAGCCATCAGCTCAAAGACCTCGTGCGCCTGATTGCTCGAGATGGCGTCGCTTGCCAGAAGCTTTGCCAAAGCAGCAACCTGGGCAGGAGCGATACCGCTCTCATCAAGCGTCGTACCCGCAGCCTTAAGATAAGCTACAAGCTCGTTTACCAGCAGGTTTGCAACCGTCTGAGCTTCCTTGCCAGACGTGCCCGCAGCTGCCTTCTCAAAGAAATCGGCATAGGCGGGGTCGCCCGCGATCTGCTCGGCATCCGCCGCCTTGATGCCAAAATCGGCCTCAAAACGAGCACGTTTGGCGTCCGGCAGCTCGGGGATCTGCTCACGGCAACCCTCGATAAAGGCATCATCCAGATCAAACGGAGCGAGGTCGGGATCGGGGAACAGGCGATAGTCGTCGGCCGTCTCCTTGACGCGCATGACCACCGTGCGCTTGCGGCTGGGCTCCCAGTGACGCGTCTCCTGGTAGATAATGCCGCCCTCTTCGAGCACCTCGGCCTGACGGCAGATCTCGTACGCAAGGCCATCGTGCAGGCTCTTGAAGGAGTTGAGGTTCTTGAGCTCGGTTTTGGTACCAAGCTTGGTCTCACCACGACGGCGCAGGCTCACGTTACCGTCGCAGCGCATGGAGCCCTTCTCCATGGAGCAGTCGGAGATGCCCAGCGTCACAAAGATGCGGCGTAGCTTCTCCATGAACAGGCGCGCCTCCTCGGGCGTGCGCAGGTCGGGCTCGGTCACAAGCTCGATCAGGGGCGTACCGCAGCGGTTGTAGTCGACGAGCGACTCGGCAGCAGCGGTGATGCGGCCCTCGGCGCCACCCACGTGCACCATCTTGGCGGCATCCTCTTCCATATGGATGCGCAGGATGCGGATGGGCACGGTATAGGAGCCATCGGCGCGGCGCTCGGGCATCTGCATGTTGGAGGCGTCATAGCTCGCCAGGTGGCCAGCGCGCTGGTTGCCCTCGCGCATCTGCGACGTCATGGAGGTAGAAAGGCCCTCGGCATTGGCAGAGGCAGAGGCAAGGCTCTCGGCCTCCGCGGCGCCAAACGCGCAGTCGGGGCGCTCGGCAGCACCCTGGCCGGTGACGTCCAGATCGAGATGGCCGTACATGGCAAAGGCAACCGGACCCTGTGTGGTCTGGAAGTTCTTTGCCATGTCGGGATAGAAGTAGTGCTTGCGATAGAACATCGAGTGCTTCTGAATCTCGCAATTGGTAGCGAGACCAGCCTTGACGATGCTCTCGATAGCACGCTTGTTGGGAACGGGCAGAGCACCGGGAAGGCCTAGGCAAACCGGGCACACGTTGGCATTGGGCTCGTCATCGTGGCTCAGCTTGCAGTTGCAAAACATCTTGGTATCAAGTGCGGTGAGCTCGGTATGGATCTCGAGACCGATGACGGCCTCCCAATCCTGCAAGACCTCGGAGAGTTCTTTCATTACAGCTCGCCTCCCTTCCCGGCAAAATCAGGCGCGACCGCAACGCCCCCGGCGATGCCGCGCTCGAGTGCGCGAGCGAACGTGAGCAGCTGGCGGTCCTTGAAAGCGGGGCCCACCAGCTGGGCGGATACGGGCAGATGGGTATCGGCGCCAAGACCCAGCGGCACCGAGATGCCACCGTTGCCGCAGATGTTGATCGAGATGGTATACAGGTCCGAAAGATACATCTGAGTGGGGTCGGAAATCTCGCCAAACTTGAATGCCGTACGCGGGCTTGCAGGCATGAGGATGGTATCGACCGTCTCATACGCGCGGTTGTAATCCTGCGTGATAAGGGTACGCGCCTTCTGGGCAGCGTAGTAGTACTTGTCGTATACGCCCGAGCTCAGCAGGTAAGCGCCGAGCATCTGGCGGCGCTTGGCCTCTGCGCCAAAGCCATGGGCACGAGATGCCGAGCTTTGATCGGTGAGGTTCGTGCAGCCCTCCTCCTGGTAGCCATAGCGAATGCCGTCAAAGCGAGCAAGATTGGAGAACGCCTCGGCAGGGCCGATAACGTAGTAGGCGGCGATAGCGGCATCGAGATGCGGCAGGTCGACCTCAACGAGCTCGGCACCCTGGGCCTCCAGCTCGTGAGCGGCGCGCTCAACAGCCTGCTTGACCTCGGGCGTCAGGCCTTCTGCCTCCATAAAGGACGGGATGATGCCCACGCGCTTGCCCTCGATGCTGTCCTCAAGATGCTCAAGGAAATCGACCGGGCAATCCTGACTCGTGCAGTCATACGGGTCATGGCCGGCACCCACCAGGGCATTCATGGCAAGCGCCACGTCCTCGACGGTACGGCCAAAGGGGCCCACCTGGTCGAGCGAGGAGCCAAAGGCCACCACACCGTAGCGCGAAACGGCACCATACGTGGGCTTGAGGCCAACCACGCCACAAAGGGACGCCGGCTGGCGAATGGATCCGCCCGTGTCGGAACCGAGCGAAAGCGCGACTTCGCCCGCAGCGACAGCGGCGGCAGATCCGCCCGAAGAGCCGCCGGGTACGCGCTCGGTATCCCAGGGGTTGTTCGTGCGATGGAATGCAGAACTCTCCGTGGAGGAACCGAAGGCGAACTCGTCCATATTGGCCTTGCCCATAGGCAGGCAGCCTGCCTGGAGCATACGGTCCACACAGGTAGCGGTGTAGACGCTTTCGTAGTTCTCGAGCATACGGGATGCGCAGGTGGTGCGCGTGCCCACAAGGTTCATGTTGTCCTTGATGGCCAGAGGCACGCCCGCAAGCGGGGGCAGAGCCTCGCCAGCAGCGCGCGCGGCGTCTATGTGGGCGGCAGCCTCGAGCGCAAGCTCGGGGGACACCTGCAGAAAGGCCTGGATGGCACCATCACGGGCCTCGATGGCGTCGAGCGATGCGTGCGCCACCTCGGTAGCGGTGAAATCACCCGCGGCGATGCCAGCGGCAATCTGAGCCGCGGTCAGAGAATCGATATTCAGCGCCATTACTCGCTCTCCCCCTCTCCCAAAATGGAGGGAACGCGGAAGTAACGGTCGCGCGCGCTTCCGGCGTTCTCGAGTGCCACGTCGAGCGGCAGGTCGCGCTCGGGCTCAAGCTTATCGTCGCCCATCACGTTGGACAGACTTCCGATGGGATGGAACGTGGGCTCCACGTCGGGCAGGTCGTATTGAAGAATGGGCTCGAGGATGTTCACGGCGTCGTTCATGTACGCAGTCATCTCGGTGAGCTCATCATCGGTTAGCGCAATCTTGGCGTATTCGGCTATTCCCCGAACATCCTTCTCGCTGAGTGCCATAGGCGCTCCTTCCGTGCACAGTTTGACCGCACCATTATAGGCGCAAGGTTCATGAGCACGAAGGGGGCGCCGGGGGTGCAGCAGAAACGTAACAGACACATTCGCCGTGCAAGCAGTGAGAAAAACTACCCCTGGTAGTGCAGGTGCGCCTCGTCGATGTTGTCGAGGTCACGCTCGAGATAGCGAGCAGCAAGCCACTTTGCCATGGGGAGGTTTTGATCCAGGTAGTTACCGCACTCCTCGGGAGCGGCGCCGGGAATCGCACCCTCGAAGTCACGGACGAACGCAAAGAGCTCACGCACGAGCGGCAGAATTTCCTCGGAGCTCACCTGACCAAAGACAACCAGGTAAAAGCCCGTACGGCAGCCCATGGGTCCAAAGTAGACGATGCGTTGGGACCACTCGGCATGGTTGCGTAAAAACGTGGCGCCCAGATGTTCGATGGTGTGACACTCGGCCGTGTTCATCACCGGTTCGCAGTTGGGTTTGGTCAAGCGCAGGTCGAACGTAGTGACGACGCACCCCGTTGCCTCATCGCGGTCCTGGCGCGAAACATACACGCCCGGATCGAGCAGCAGATGGTCGACGGTAAAGCTCGCGATGGTCTCCATAGTCACCTCTCCTTACGCGCGCGTCTCGGTGTGCGCAGCGTTATTTACATCGGTCTCCATCGTAGCGACCCGGCCCAAATACCGATGCCCACAAAGAAGCAACACCATAGGAACTGCCGCAACGATGCAGGCAGCACCCACAAGCGTCGGCTGCACCCCAAAGCGTGCGGCAAGCCATGGCGCTACCGCGAGCGGCGCCACGCCGGCAAACATGTTGCCAAAGCTCATCACCGAGTTAACGCGCCCCAGCTGCTCAAGCGGAGCCGTCGTTTGCACGATGGTGTTATGGAGCGGATGGATAACTCCCCATGCCGTCCCCAAGGCAATCTGGCCCACCAAAGCCACGCCAACAAAAGGCGTGCCAACGTACACCAGGCTGCCCACACCCATCGCCGCAAGCGCCACAAGCAGCGTCTTGAGGTTGACGAGACGTGAGGGCATGCGCAGCACCAGCAGCGCGCCGACCACGGCGCCCACACCCGACGCTGAAGAAAGCCAGCCCATCCATTCCACGCCAACGTGCAGCACATCGCGATAGAAAAACGACTCCAACGGATCAAAGGCGCCATAGCCAAAGTTCGTAAGAAACATGATGACGAAGAGCAGGAGCAACAAGGTGTTGGTGAAGACGGTCTTGATGCTCATCGCAAACGAGGCACGAGCAGCGTGGTCCTCCCCGTCTGCTTCCTTATGCAAGGTGTCATTGGATCGAGCCGACTCTCCTTGCGGCCTAAAGTTCCAACCGGGGATGAGCGACAGCGCGGCAAAGGACATCATGAGCGGAAAGACCGCAAGCGACGAGAACGCCGCCGCTACAAAGCCGCCCAGAATCGGCCCCACGATGATGCTCACATTGGAAAGCGTGGTGAGCACCGAATTGATTGCCTTGAGCTCAGCCGGATCGCTCGAGAGATAGGCGGGGTACGACGTTGCCGCCACCTGCGAATAGCCGATCATGAAACCCAAAAGCGCCGCACCCGCAAGGACCGCCATGGTCGCATGCCCAAAGCACGTAAGCACGGCGCCCACAACAAGCACGCCTAAAACGTTCGTAAAGTAATGTCTGCGCGGTCCCCATGCATCGAGCGCCGAGCCACCTGCAAAGGAGCCCAGAATCACAAAGATGTTCATCAGCAACACTGCTGCCGACGTGAAAGTGACAGATGCGCCATCCGCATAGGTAAGCGTGCCGATAACGCCGATAAAGTAGCTTGATTGAAAACCCGTGTAGATAAGAAAACGTATTGCCACCAGGCGCTTTGCCTGTGCAGAAAGCGCTGGACGAGAGTGCGAAGACATATGTGCCCCCTGGTTGCTCGCAAACAAAGACGACGGTGCAAGCCGTCGCCGCTCATTGATCAGTTGTCGGTGAACCACGTTAAGGACGCATCGAGCCTCAATCCCCGCTCATCAATACCGCGCAATAAAGCATCGTCAGTATAGCACCCTGCAAATATGATGCCTCCGTGTGCGGATTCTGAATGGCGTGTGGAGTACACACGGGCGTGTTTAACGCGCGCCCCGGGCGGTACATATATATCAGCGCAACGATAATCGACCGCCGGTCGCCCGTGCGCCCGGCAATGCTGAACAGGAGTTGATCGCATGCGCACAACAGCAAAACAAAAGACAAAGCCTCACCCGGTATTTGAGCGGACGGGAGAAAACTCCATCCGCATCAGCGCGCTTCCCAACCGGGCAGACGCCCAGCGCATGAACCTCAAGCGTTCCTATCACGCATTCATGCGCGCACTTCCCACCACTTCCACGGCAACGAACGACCCCGCACCGTCAGAGATGTGGCCCCAGCGCCCCTACGCAGCCTCTGCGTAGACCACCCTCGAGACTCGCCGGCAGCGCCAACCCTGCGAGATCGTCCCAACATATCGCCTTCCTTTCCCTTGGCCGCCCGGTGCATCCCCCTGCACCGGGCGGTTCGGGTTTTAATCGTCATAAACGCACCAATGCGAACCGCCAATACCGCGCTTGTGCACAATTGCATCTTCGTTCGCGCCCATAACGACACTTTCAACTAGACTGTCTCCTAAGAAACCATTGATCCGACGTCCGTATGCACACGCCCGATAGAAAGGAACACGATGTACTGCACTGAATGCGGAGCGTTTGTTCCCGATACCTGCAAGTTCTGCACCTCCTGCGGCGCGCCCATGACGGCACAAGGTGCAGGTGAGCAAGCCCCGAGCGGCACCGATGCGCCTGCAGGCCAAACGAATGCCGCATCCCAGGCGGGCGCCGCTCCCGCTCCCTCGCCGGAGCCCAACGCGGCAGCGAGCAGCCAGGCCCCCGCGCCCAACCCCTAC
This sequence comes from uncultured Collinsella sp., assembly GCA_934647195.1. GTDB lineage: Bacteria > Actinomycetota > Coriobacteriia > Coriobacteriales > Coriobacteriaceae > Collinsella. Next base: position 6,393 of record CAKUFD010000003.1, on the reverse strand, counting down.
ACTCCTGCACCGCCCACGTTCCAGGCACCGAAGAGGAGCAACGACAAGCTGGTCATCGTCATCATCGCAGGCGTTGCGGTCTTATCCCTTGTCGGCGCGCTCATCTTCCTCTTCGGCGGAGCCATCCTCGGCGCCGCAATGATCGAGACAGCGAGCAGCGTAGACGCCGTCCTCGACATCGACGATGTGGACGACGATGTCTTTGCAGACTACCTTTCGCGTGAGGTCGACTCCGATGGAGACGGCTACATCTCGCAAAAAGAAGCAGATCGCGTGACTTCTATCGGCAATCTCTCCCAAGACTTCACCTACGGAAACGGCCTGTGTGCCTCCGGGGTCGAGGACCTCGACGGCATTGAGGTGTTCCACAACCTCAAGGTTCTGCTCGTCTGCGACAACGAGCTCGAGTCGCTCGACCTTTCGCACAACACCAAGCTGCGCTTTGTGGATTGCTCGGGCAATTACCTTGAGGACCTCGAGCTTCCCAAGACCGAAAAGCTCACCACCCTGTGGGCTTACGACAATCGCTTGGACGAGCTGGATGTCAGTGGCGTCCCCGAGCTCGATGACCTGCTTGTCGATTCTGGCGTCGAACTTGAGGGATGGCACGGCGACGCAAACGAATGTTACGTCTACGACGATGGCGCTTTTGGCGATAATCACGGCATCTACGAGTATGAAGACGGCGACGACCATCTCTACGGAGATGACGATTACCAGGAGACATCAGGCCGTCTTGAAGCGCCAGCTCTGGCATAGCTGCCACGCAGGCAATCGAGAGCGAGACAGGCTACGGAAAGGCAAGCGCTAGGACAAACAGCGTGCGATAGCGTCGTAGATTCTGAGCGCCAAAAGCCTCGCCGCTCTCATGCCCACCTATACGCACCAAAAGCGCCCGTCGTGATTCTCTCTCACGACGGGCGCAATTAAAACTAATCGTTCTTCCTACAGGCGCTCGGCAAGCTCGCGGATGAGCACCTCGGTCTTTTCCCAACCCAGGCAGGGATCGGTGATGGACTTGCCAAACACTGCGCCGTCGACCGCCTGGCTGCCGTCCTCCAGGTAGGACTCGATCATAAAGCCCTTGACCAAACCGGCAACGACATCGTTGCGACGGCAGGAGTCGAGCACTTCCTTGCAAATGCGGATCTGCTCCAGGGGACGCTTGCCCGAATTGTCGTGGTTGCAGTCCACCACGACGGCAGGATTCGCGTACTTTTCCGAGGTGTAGCGCTCGGCCAGACGCTCCAGGTGCTCGTAGTGATAGTTGGGGTAGGTGCGCCCATCGAGTCCGATATAGCCGCGCAGCACGGCGTGCGCCAGCGGGTTGCCGTCGCACTCGACCTCCCAGTTGCGGAAGATGAACGACTGATGAGCCTGGGCAGCATAGATGGAATTGAGCATGACGGAGGTCGAGCCGGCCGTGGGGTTCTTCATGCCCACGGGCACGGGAATACCGCTCGCAACCAAACGATGTTCCTGGTTCTCAACCGAGCGAGCGCCCACTGCCACATAGGACAGCAGATCAACGAGGTACTGATAGTTGCTGGGGTAGAGCATCTCGTCGGCAGTGAACATGCCGGTTTCCTGAATCACGCGAAGATGCATGTGGCGAATGGCCTTAACACCTGCGAGCAGGTCGTCCGGAGACTCGGGATCGGGATTGTGCAGCAAGCCCTTGTAGCCCGTACCCTTCGTACGCGGCTTATTGGTGTACACGCGCGGAATGATGAGCAGCTTGTCTTTGACTTCCTCGGCAAGATTGCCCAGGCGCGCGGCGTACTCCAGTACCGAGTCCTCGCGGTCGGCCGAGCACGGGCCGATGATGAGCACCTTACGGGGATCTTCACCGGCAAAAACGCGCGCGACCTCGGCGTCGAAATCCTTCTTCTTTTCCACCAGCTCGGGGCTGAGCGGCATCTCTTCGCGGATCTCCATCGGGATGGGGAGCCTGCGCTTGAAATTCATGGCCATGAAATGCACCTACTACTTTCATATCGCGACACCGCTTTACCGGTGCCGGAGAGGTCGAATGTGTTGGATTATCCACTCTTGTACACTAAAGCGCAACGGTTTTATCGGCAAAAATAACGCCTTCGTTGCGTACGCACAAAAATGCCTTGCCTCATGGGACGAACGACACGTTTGCCGAGGTATCGGCTACCGATGCCGAATCATGACGCACTGCAGCTCAACCCCTGCATATCATTTAGATAACCCCCTCTATCAAGGAGTTTGCAATGGATTTGGACAGCGTTGTTATTCGACCGGCAGAGCTTGCGGACACCGATGCGATCGCGGATATCTATTCCGCGCTGTGGTGTGGCTGGCTCAGGCGCGGAGGATTCGCAGAGGACGAGCGTCTTGTCGCGCGCTTCAATACCGTAATGCAGGCACAGTGTTCACCCATCGCCCTTGTTGCCGAGCTGGATGGCAACATCATCGCCGCATGCTATGTGGGCGTATACGACAATGGCACACCGCGCACAAACCCCTATTGGCAGCAAGCGTATGACGAGCTACTTGAGCAGGCAACCGTTCGCGCGCAGACCGCCGACGATAATCTTGAGGGCTCTCTGTTTGGCGATTCTCGCGAGAAAGCCACCGGCAATCGCTTTGGCGCATCCAAAAGCCCCTATGCCGATGGCCAGCTCAATCTCATTATCGTTTTGCCTGAATATCAGGGCTGCGGCCTTGGACGCCGCCTAATCGAAGTTGCGCGCAAACACATGCGCAAGCTTGGATGCGAGCGCTTCTTCCTTATGACCGATAACCGTTCCGACTGGGAGTTCTACGAGCACCTGGGCATGGAGCGTGTTGCCGAAGACCATAGCCAGGATACCGGCGACGGCTTTATCGTCTACATCTACGGCGGTCTTGCCTAGGAAGAATCCAGGCACACAGGATACCCGTGCAAACGACAACGGGCCCGTCTCGGCATATCGCGCCGAAGCGGGCCCGTTGTTGTAGGGGGAACGCTGCTACTTCACGCGAGCGCGGGGCTGCTGCTGCGTGATGCAGTGGATGTTGCCGCCGCCGTAGATTACCTCGCGCGTCATGATGCCGATAACCTCGCGGTCCGGATATGCCGCCTGGATATCTTCGAGGGCCTGGGCATCGTTAGGGTCGCCAAACTGCGGCACGAGCACGGCCCCGTTGATAGGCAGGAAGTTAAGATAGCTCGGCTCAAAGGCGTCCTCGGGGGTGCGAGGTAGCACGCCCTCTACGGGATCGATGGTCGAAGCCTCTTCCTCGGTCATGTATACCGAGGTAGCAGGCATAATCACCTTGTGAATCTTGAGCTTACGACCGCGTGCATCCGTTGCCTCGGAAAGCGTCTTGTAGGCCTCCTGGCACTCCTTATAGAACTTGTGGTTGGGGTCGTCGGTCCACATGCAGCAAACCTCACCAGGAGCCGAGAAACACGCAACGTCGTCCACATGGCCATTTGTCTCAAACGGATCGATGCCATCGCGGATCCAAATGACCTTCTCGATACCCAAGTACTCGGCAAGCTTCTCCTCAATCTGCTCGCGCGTGTACTGTGGGTTGCGGTCTTCGTTGAGCAGACACATCTCGGTGGTCACCACGGTGCCCTGACCATCGCAGTTGAACGACCCGCCCTCGAGGATGTAATCATCCGGACGATAGCGATTAACCTGCTCGAGCTGGGCGACCTGCAAACCAATGGATGCGTCCTTGTCCCAGGGGAAATACAGACCGTCGACAAAGCCGCCGTATGCGTTGAAATGGAAGTGCGAAAGCGCCACATCGCCCTTGTCGTTGACCAGGAAGGCAGGGCCCGGGTCGCGAATCCAGGAGTCGTTGTACTCCATGTGAATCACGCGAACATTTTCTACACCGTCGAAGATCTCGCACACCGCGGGGAAATCCTCACTGTTCACGCCCACGGTAATGGGCTGGAAGCGAGCAATGGTCTTGATGATCTGGGTGAAAACCTTCTGAGCAGGCTTGGCTCCGCAGCGCCACACGTCCGAGCGGTGCGGCCACAAGATCCAGGTACGCTCTTGCTCCTCGTACTCACCGGGCATATAGAAGCCGTCTTTTTTAGGGGTCGATTCGCTCTCGTAGATGGTCTTCATTGCAAGCTCCCTTATAGATCGTCTACTTGCTGACAGTCTTATCTTGCCGTCGCAACCACGGCAGCACAATGGTCCCTTCCTCCCCTTTTACCAACCGAAAGGACACCGCTGACTAACCTAAAGTTCTAGTGTTCAACGCACGTGAGATAATGGCTCCGAACAGCCTGGAAAATGCGGAGGTGCGACGTGGCGCACGGCGAGCTTGATCTGGAACAACCTTTGGATAGCACGACATGGGAGGCAATCAACAAGTTCTCCCTGTGGCTCCATGCCCAACATACGCTGGAGGACATTCAGCGAGAAAGCCTTGATCGCATAGGCGCTATCATCCCTCACCGCATCTCGATGTTCGACCTTGTACAAAAGGGACCAGATGGCCAGGCTGTATATACCAACCCTATAAGCACAACCATGGAGCAAGCAGAGCTCGACGCTTATTATCAACGCTACGCTGCCATGGATTACACTACCTGGAGCTTTGACCTTCATACCCTCAATGTCTATCGCGACCTCGACCTCGTCGATGTCGAGCGACGAGACCATACACCCATCTTCCTTGAATGGATGGAGCCTCAAGGCGTGTACTTTGGCTGCGGGGCTACGCTGGCAGCAAATAATATCCCCCTGGGAACCGTAACGCTCTTCCGCGAGCGTTCGGCGGGTGATTTCACGGGGACCGAGATGCATACCCTCAAGGAGTTCGCACGGCATCTCAGCCTACGCCTGCACGAGCTCTATCCCACAGGCATCGCTACGCAAAACTCAAAACCTAAAGATCCGATTGCGAACCTTATCGAAGCGGCCGGCATCAACCCCCGCGAGGCTGAGATTCTTCGGCTTATGATTGACGGATGCACCAACAAGCAGATGGCAGCAACGCTCTTTATCTCGGAATCAACCGTTAAAAAGCACATCAACGCCGTCTACCACAAACTTGGCGTCTCAAATCGTATGGGTCTCGCGGCGCGTGTGCAGCAGATTGAGCACGGAAATGCCTAGCGCATCGAAGGATGCGCTTCCTAATCGGCCCAGAAGCTCTGTATAAGCTCGGATCGCGATGATACGCCGCACTTTCTGTAGATGGCGTGCGCGTGCGACTTTACCGTTCCGATCGAGATGAACAGGCTGTCGGCGATCGTGCGATTATCAGCCCCCTCGAGCAGCTGTTCGAGCACATCGCGTTCGCGCTCGGAAATACCGCGCGCATCACAAAACAACGAAAAGCGAGCTTCGACAACACGCCGAGATGCATCCTCCGATGCACCGGAGGATGCCGAAAAACGAAGCGAAAGGATTCGCGCCGAAGAGCGCATGACAAAGAAAACTGCCAGAAGCGTTAAAGCATTCTCCGGAAGATTTCGCTCGTAGAAGAACAGCTGAAGACTGGGATTGTTGCCCGCGATGATTCTGAGACCCAGCGCACAGGTGTCTTCGGCAAGCATGAGCAGCGTCAAAACCGACGCGCAAATGAGGAACTTCCCATACCGAGAGGAAAATAACTGCTTTGCTGCGGGTTTCATACTCTCATACTCAAACGCCAGCATGACAAACGCCGCAAACAGGTAGAAGGAACGCAGCGCATAAAACGAAAGCTGTTTTAACCATTCGGGCTGCAAGCCAAGTGACAGGAGCTCGAGCGAGGCAAAGATCACGTTAGGGATAATCGCGTTAAAACTGTCGAAGCGATTGGCAATCTCGAGCGAAAAGACCCATACGCTCGCCATAAGCCCAACCGAAAAGACAAACTTTGCCTGTTCATGCAGCATGGGAAGCTGCCCAGCAATGATTTCGGAAAGAAGCTGCTGGCGCTGATATTCATCGAGAAGCGCCAGGGAACCCTCAAGCATGTTGAAAAAGAAAAACGCCGCAATCGCAAGATAGACGCGACGATGCGAGAGCAGGTAGGTGCAAGCAGAAACGCACACGGCCACCATGCAGATCACAATAAAGGCGACGCTGTACGTAAAGCTAAAGACACTCACCATTTTGCCTTTCGGTCATGACCATATCGGATAGGCCCTGCGGTAGCGACACGAGCGCATGTCAACACCGCACGGCGTATCCGAAAGGGGCAGGAAATACATCCTGCCCCTCACGAAAAACATCTACGTGCTCGCGCAGAAACCCACGCACAAACGTTCACTTTTCCCGATTTCCGGCGGGAAGCGCGCGCTCGCGCGCCGCTTTCGCCCCCTCGGGCGGGGCCGGGGCGCCCCCTTAGCCCGTGATGCGGGTGCCGGAGAGGCCGGCCATGGTCTCGGCGGCCTTGTCCAGGGCGCCGATGATGCAG
>CAKUFD010000002.1 GCA_934647195.1 uncultured Collinsella sp. | reverse complement strand
GGGATACGGAATCCTAGCCCGCCATGGCCGAGGCGTATGATGCACTCGCCCTCGCCACCACGGTCCTAAAGCTCTGCAAGTAATGGCTCATGGCAGTATTGACGGTCGAATGCCCCAGCGCCACGGCAATGTCCTCGATGGCTGCCCCGTGCTCCAATGAGATCGTAGCCCACGAGTGGCGCAGACATGTCATCGGTACGTGCGGCAGCCCATGATGGCGGCAAAAGGAGCGGAACCGCCTAGCCACGGCGTTTGGGTCTAGCAGACACAGGCGCCCAGACCTGCGCGCCCCGCGAATGGCACGCAGGCGCTCTAGGGCGAATCTGGGCAGCTTGAGACGCCTGTCGGACAGCTTCGTCTTGCAGCCCGTCTCGATCATCTCGCCCTTAACCACGTGCAGCCCGCGGCGGACGTGCACCCATCCGCTGCGCCAGTCGATGTCCTCGATGCGCACGGCGCAGGCCTCGCATCTGCGCAGGCCGAGGGCGGCACCCAAGAGCACGGCAGCCTCGAAGGGCTGTCCAACGATGGCCTTGAGCGTCGTGCGCTCCTGCTCCGCCGTGAGCGTGGGGCGACGCACGGCTGGTTTCTTCGGCAGCTCAACCCCTTGCGTCACATCCCAGATGCGGAGTTGATGGCGGCGCAGGGCCCAGCGGTAAATCTGCCGGAATGTCTTGTATGCCTTCTCGGCGGCACCGGGCAGGGCGAAGGAATCCACCCACTCTTGCACCTCCTCGAATGCGATCGTCTCCATCTCGCGCTCGCCCCATGCGGGCAGCAGGTGGCAGCGGATGGCGCTCTCATAGCCCTCGAGTGTCGTGGCCCGCAGGCGCTTGCGCTTGTCTGCCATGTACTCATAGGCGGCATCTTTGAACAGCATTTACAACCCAATCTCTTAGAAATCCCAGACGCAAGAACAGGGCCGTCCTGCTCTCTCGTCTGGGATTTTCCCCGGATAGAGGAAGGAGCCGCGCATGGCTTTACGCGGAACCGCGGTCGGGCCGTCGGTCCGGCTGGAGACGGACGGCGGCGGCAAGCCGCTCGTGGAGACAGACCCGCCGGAGGTCCCCGAGGGCTTCGAGGTGACCTGTACGCTGCGGGACGTCGGTGAGGAGATCACGCAGGTGTGGGGCGTCGAGCCGAGGTCGCGCGGGGAGGACTCGCTGGCCGTGGCCACGATGGCAGCGCGCGGGCTGCCGGATGCCGACGCAGTGAAGGTCCCGCTCCTCTTCCCGGCATGGTACGTCGGCGTGGCGGGATACGCAGCGGGCGACCGCGTGGAGCGGGGCGGCAGGCTTTACCGCTGCCTGCAGACGCATCAGCCGAGACTCGGCACGGAGCCGGAGGCCACGTCCTCCCTCTGGGAACCAATCGAAGGATAAGGAGAACACATGTTCTACGGACAATTCGTGTCGGGGTCGGTCTACCTGACCACCGACGGCTCGGGCCTGCCCATCCGCGAGGCCGTCGAGCCGACGCCTGGGGAGGGCTACCACACGTCGCTCGCCTACGAGCAGCGCGACGGCGCCATCTGGCAGGTCTGGACGCTCGTGCCGGACGCGGGCACGGCGCAGGACGCCGCGCTCATGCTCGCGCAGATCCAGGCGTCCAAGCTGAGCGACGCCGACGCGCTGAAGGTGCCGGCGCTCTTCCCGCGCTACGAGAAGGGCCACGTCTACGCCCTGGGAGACCGCATCCTGTGGCAGGGTGCGCTGTACAAGGCCATCAGCGGCCACACCGCCGCGGCGGAGGACCCGACCGCCGACCCTCAGCACTGGTCCAAGGTCGTGCCCGCCGCCGACGGCACCGAGACGGTACCGGAGTGGCAGAGCGGGAAATCCTACGCCAAGGGCGACCGGGTCATGAAGTACGGCCAGGTCTACCAGTCCCTGATGGACTCCAACACCTTGGAGCCGGGCGTGGTGGGCAGCGACTCGGCATGGTCCCTCGTGGCCGCGTAGGGGGTGCCGCGTATGGAGCAGGCCTTGACGGCCGCCATCCAGTGGGCCGTCCCCGCGGCCCTCGCCGCCCTCGCCGCGGCGCTCATGCGCCTGTACAGGGTCATGGACTCGATGCAGGAGGGCACGAGGACGATGCTGCGCAGCCGCCTCGTGGACCTCCACGAGCGCTACGTCGTGAGCGGGGCGGGCTGCCCGGACTGGGTCAAGCAGGAGGCCGCGCAGGTCTACGGCGCGTACCACGGCATGGGCGGCAACGGCACGGGGACACACTACTACCAGGAGATCATCGACGCCCCGGTAAGGGGAGAGAAGGAGCGGTAATGGACGAGTACAGGGACTGGGCCGTCGCGGCCCTCACGCGAGCGGTGAAGACGGCGGCGCAGACGGCCGTCTCCCTCATCGGCACCGGCGCGGTCGGCTTCACCGACCTCGACTGGCTGCAGATCGCGAGCGTGTCCGGCGTCGCCGCAGTGGTGAGCCTGCTCACCTCCGTGGCCGGGCTGCCGGAGGTGGCGGGCGGCAAGAGCCCGCTCGCATCGACTACGAAGGAGGACTAGATGAGCGAAGAGAAGACGCTGCCGGTGGACGACACCGGCGAGAGCCTGAGCGAGGAGACGCTCGGGCACCTGGACGGATGCAAGGGGGAGGAGGACTAGCATGGACTTCAAAAACCTTCACGCCGACATCGACAAGTGGCTGAACAAGCACTACACGCCCGGCAGACGCGGACGCAAGATCCAGTACATCGGAATCCACCACAACGCGGGCAACTTGAGCGTTCAGGGCTGCTGGAACGTCTGGCAGTCCAGGCAGGCCTCGGCCCACTACCAGGTCCAGTCCGACGGCATCGTCGGGCAGCTCGTCCATGACTGCGATACCGCGTGGGCGCTGGGCGACTTCGACGCCAACTGCCGAAGCATCAACATCGAGCACGCCGACATCAGCTCCGATCCCTGGCGCATCTCGGACAAGTGCCTCGAGTCCGGCGCGCACCTCGTGGCCGCGCTCTGCCTCGCCTACGGCCTCGGCCGCCCGGCATGGGGAAAGAACGTCTTCCTGCACAGCCACTTCAGCGCCACGGCCTGCCCTGCTTCCCTCGCCAGCTCCCAGAAGGACGCTTACATGAAGCGCGCGCAGGAGTGGTACGACGCCATGGCCAAGGGCGGCAGCGCCCCGGCGGCCAAGCCGAGCGCACCGTCCGGCACGGCCCCCAAGCACGCCGACTGCCGATGGCTCCAGCGAATCGTGGGCGCGACGGCCGACAACATCTGGGGACCTGACACGGGCGCGCGCGTGGGCGCGGTCCAGATGGCAAGCATGTACCACGGCACGCAGTTCCCCTACGGCGTGGAGTACACCCAGAAGGTCATCGGCACCATGCCGGACGGCATCTGGGGCATCATGTCCAAGACCGCGCACGACGTCATGGTGAAGCGCATCCAGGAGGGCTTCGGCATCGAGGTAGACGGCATCCTCGGGAAGGATACCGACAGCCATATCCACGCCCTGCACCTCGCGAGCAACCACACGGTCTAGACCCGATAAAACGTCTCCTTCTCTCACCCTCCCGGCTCCGGCCGGGAGGGCTTTTTCTGTGCCGGGGAATGTCCTTAGCGTGTCCTTATGTTGTGGAAAACAGGTACTTTTGGAATCTTGGGGAAATCATCTGTGCAGGTGGAGGGCCTTACGCTACTATAGGCGCGGACGTTTCCTCAACATCCAGTAGGGTTGTGCATGTGAGGAGCGTACCTTCCGGTGCGCTCCTTTTTGTGTGAGGAGCCGGCGCACGTCGGCTCTTACGCTGTCGAACCATAGGGGTTCGACATGATTGTCCCGTGGGCAACGTGGCTCACGGAGATGAAGGAGAAATAATGGCATTGGTATCTAAGACGTTTGAGCTGTATGGCAAGACGTACACGTTCGAAGCCGGCGAGCTCGCCAAGCAGGCGACCGGTGCTGCCCTCATCAAGCAGGGCGACACCACCGTACTGCTTACGGCTGTGGTGTCCAAGGAGCGCAAGAACTACGACTTCTTCCCGCTCACCGTCGATTTCAACGAGAAGATGTATGCTGCCGGTCGCATTCCCGGCGGCTACCTCAAGCGCGAGGGTCGTCCGAGTGAGAAGGCTACGCTTACCGCTCGCATGATCGACCGCCCTCTGCGTCCGAGCTTCCCTGATGGTTTCCGCAACGAAGTCCAGGTCGTCGCCACCTCTCTTGTGGCCGACCAGTCCAATCCCTGTGATGTCATCTGTGTCATGGGTGCATCCTTGGCCCTTTCGCTCGGTGGCGTGCCCTTCGAGGGCCCGCTCGCATGCGTGCGCATCGGCCGCGATCGCGAGACCGGCGAGTTCCTGGTCAACCCCACCTATGAAGAGCGCGAGAATTCCGATCTCGACCTCGAGCTCGGCGGTACCCGCGACTTCATCTCGATGGTCGAGGCCGGCGCCGACGAGGTTACCGAGGAGGACATGCTGGCCGCTATGCAGTTTGGCCAGGAGGCCCTCGGTGCGTTCTGCGATGCCCAGCTCGAGTTTGTCGAGGAGTACGAGCGCGTCAACGGCGCCATCGTCAAGAAGGAGTATCCGCTCGACGAGCCCGTCGCCGAGGTGCATGACCGCATCTTCGCTCACTATGACGAGATGGCAGCTGCTCTGTGCGACGCCGATAAGCTCTCCCGTATGGCCAAGGTCGATGCGGTAAAGCAGGCCATCGTTGCCGAGTTCACCGAGGAGGAGCAGCTTGAGTGGGAGCGCGAGATTCCCGTCAACCTCAAGAAGCTCGAGAAGCAGGCTATGCGCACCATGGTCGTCGAGACCGGCGAGCGTGTCGACGGTCGCGCTGCCGACGAGATCCGTCCCATTATGGTCAAGGACAATTACCTGCCCCTCGTTCATGGCTCGGGCCTGTTCCAGCGCGGTCAGACCCAGGTCCTCTCCGTGCTGTCGCTCGGCATGCTCAACGAGGGCCAGCGTCTCGATACCATCGAGCCTGTTGAGGGTAAGCGCTATATGCACCATTACAACTTCCCGCCCTTCTGCACGGGCGAGACCGGTCGCATCGGCAGCCCCAAGCGTCGTGAGATCGGCCACGGCAACCTTGCCGAGCGCGCTTTGATCCCTGTTCTGCCCGATGAGAATGAGTTCCCTTACGCTATTCGCGTGGTCTCCGAGGTTATGGAGTCCAACGGCTCCTCCTCCATGGCTTCCACCTGCGGCAGCTGTCTTGCCCTTATGGATGGCGGCGTGCCCCTGAAGCGCCCCGTTTCCGGTATCGCTATGGGCCTGATCCAGGAGGAGGGCAAGACCGTTGTCCTCTCCGACATTCAGGGTATCGAGGACTTCCTGGGCGACATGGACTTTAAGGTGACTGGTACCGAGCGCGGTATCACCGCTCTCCAGATGGACAACAAGGCTACCGGCCTGACCTTCGACATCCTGCGCCGCGCACTCGAGCAGGCCAAGGAGGGCCGTGCGTTCATTCTCGATAAGATGCTTCAGGTCATCCCTGAGCCTCGCCACGAGACCCGCCCCACCGCTCCGCGCATCGTTTCCCTGCAGGTTCCTGTCGACAAGATTCGCGACGTCATCGGTAGCGGCGGCAAGGTTATCCGCGGTATCCAGGATGAGACCGGCGCTTCCGTGGACATCCAGGAGGACGGTACCGTCTATGTTGGCGGTACGGGCGACTCCGTCGATGCCGCTGTCGAGCGCATCAAGCTCATCATCAAGGTTCCCGAGCCCGGCGAGGAGTACACCGGTCGCGTTGTCTCCATTCAGCCGTTCGGCGCCTTCGTCTCCCTGCTTCCGGGCAAGGACGGCCTGCTTCACATCTCTCGTGTCGCCCAGGGTCGCGTCGATAAGGTTGAGGATGTCCTCAACGTGGGTGACGAGGTTAAGGTTCGCGTGCTCGAGGTTGATGAGCGCGGCAAGATCTCGCTCGACCGCATCGATAAGCCCGAGGCTCCTGAGGGCTCTGCACCCTCGCATGGCGAGCGCCGTGAGCGTTCCGACCGTCCCGCGCGCCAGCGTCGCGATCGCGAGGGCGGACGTGCACGTCGCGCTCCTGGCGACCATGGTCAGGGCCGTGCCCCGCGTCGTCATCATGAGGCTGAGTAAGTAGTCCTCTATACGATTTATTTAGGGCATCCGCCATGTGCGGATGCCTTTTTTGTTGAACAGTTCATATAGCAATGTGGTGTATGAGGCATGAAAGCGCCTGCCTGTTGGTATACTGAAATGTCGACTTCGCTTCTTTTTCTCATTCAGTTTTCATCTGCAAGGTACGACGGCGACGCCGTCGAGTTTTTATTTCGTTTCCGAAGAAAGGATTTCGCAAACCACATGACGACAACAAAAAAGAATGCTGCTCCGCTCAAGATCATTCCCTTGGGCGGCCTTGACGGTATCGGCAAGAACATGACCGTTTTCGAGTGCGGTTCCGACATGGTTCTCGTCGATGCAGGCCTGATGTTCCCCGACGATTCCCAGCCCGGTATCGACCTTGTTCTCCCTGATTACACCTATGTCCTTGAAAATGAGGACAAACTTCGTGGCATCATCATCACCCATGGTCACGAGGACCACACCGGTTCTTTGCCATATCTGCTGCAGGACCTCAACAACAAGGTTCCCATTTTCTCCAGCAAGCTTACCTTGGGCTTTGTAGAGGGTAAGCTCTCTGAGTTCCGCATTCGCGCGCCCAAGTTCCGTGAGGTGAGTGACGGATCCCATATCACGCTGGGCTGCATGACAATCGATTTCTTCTCTATGACACACTCGATTCCGGGTGCCCTCGGCGTCTTTATCAAGACTCCGCAAGGAACCGTGCTCCATACGGGAGACTTCAAACTCGATCAGACGCCCATCGACGGTGTCAGGCCCAATTACGGCGCTATTACCCGTTTTGCCAAAAGCGGCATCGACCTGCTTCTTTCAGATTCGACCAACGCTACCGTCCCTGGATTTACGAAGTCCGAGGCCGAGGTCGGGCCCTCTCTCTATGAGGTCATCAAGAATGCCAAGGGTCGCGTGTTCGTAGCTTCCTTCTCCAGCCATATCCATCGTTTGCAGCAGATCTGCAATGCCGCTCGTGCCTGCCGCCGAAAGATCGTGGTGACGGGGCGCTCCATGCTCACGAACACGCGCGTCGCTCGTGAGCTCGGCTATCTGGATATCGAGGAGAAAGACCTCATCGATGCCTATGAGCTTTCCGGCGTGCCCGATCGTCAGGTCCTTGTGATGTGCACTGGTTCTCAGGGTGAACCGCTTTCCGCGCTTTCCCGTATGGCAAACGGCGAGCATAAGACGCTCTCTATCCACGAGGGCGACACCGTTATCATTTCGGCCACTCCCGTTCCTGGCAACGAAAAGGCCGTTCAACAGGTCATCAACAGCCTAGCTAAGCTTGGCTGCGATGTTTACGACAAGTCTCGCCGTCTGGTTCATGTTTCCGGTCATGGTAGCCAGGAGGAGCTCAAACTCATGCTTGCCATGACGCATCCCAGCTATTTCATGCCTGTTCATGGCGAGGCGGTTCACCTGCGCGCCCATGCCGGTATCGCAAGGAAAATGGGCATCCCCGAGGAGCGCATTTTCATTATGGACAATGGCGATACGCTCGAAATGCGCGACGGTAAGGTCAAACGTGGCCGTTCTGTTGAGTCTGGCGTCGTGTACGTCGACGGCCTTCGTATCGGCGATACCGACCCCATCGTCCTGCGCGATCGCCAGAAGCTTGCTAACGACGGTATGGTCACCATTGTTGCCACCATGTCGCAAAAGCATAAGAGGATCGAGGGCGTCGAGCTTTCCGCTCGCGGCGTCTCGTTCACAATCGACGACGAATTTACCGCTGATGCCACCGATGCCATTTTGAAGATGGTTGAGAAGGGCTCGTTTAATTTCACGAGCAGCGGTACCGACGCGCTTCGCAAGGCTGTTCGCGACTCCATTTCCAACTTCATCTGGAATCGTACCAAGACCCGTCCGATGATCATTCCGGTTGTCATGGAGGTCTAGGTTGGCTCGTTCCGGCAGCAAGACAAATACGGCGAAGGGAAATGCTTCGAAGAAGGCCTCGCTTCGCGCAAATGAACAGCGCGAAGAGGTCTATATCGAGGCGGAATCCCTTGCAGGCGATGGCGCGAACCGTGATATCGCGGGCGTCATTTTGGCTATTGTCGCCATCGCTTCGTTTATCGCCGTGGTAACCCCTGCGACAGCTCCTGTCACACAGGCTGTTGCGGCTTTCTATCACCTGGGTTTCGGCCTGGGCGCATATGTGCTGCCGCTTGCCCTTTTGGCCGCATCGGCTCTTGTCTTCCTGCGCGATCGCACGGCTGTTCCTGCCAGGACATGCGTCGGTCTAGTTTTGATCTTTGTCTCGATTATCTCGATGTTGTCCCTCGCAGCACCGCACACCTCGCTTTCTACGGTGGGGATGTTTGAGCCGGAGGTTCTTGCCTCGTCGGGCGGCTATGTCGGCGCGCTTGTGGCAAGTGCGCTGCAGATGTCGGTGGGAAAGACCATCGGCTATGTAGTGCTTGTCGGTCTCTTGATTCTTGGCTTTGTTATCCTGGGCTTCTCGATCAGCTCTCTCGTGCGTGGTGCCTCTGAGCGTGCGCAGGAGTTTGTCCAGCGCAAACACATCGATGCTAACGAGACTCCCTGGGGCGATGCCGACGCAGCACAGCGCCCTTCCGTGGCCGTCCCTGGTCGTGGGGGAGCCGCAGCGCATGGGGCGGGCCCTGCATCGAAGCTCTTTGACGCGGCTGGCACCGCCGAGACGACCTTCCTGGGTGATCGCTCTAAGACTACGCTGCTTGCCGACGAACCTGACGATGCGGATGAGGATCCCTTCGTCGATTTGTCTGAACAGCTCGCTGCGGAACGTGCTCAAACGACGCTTATTCCCGTAAAAGAGCGTTTTGTCGATGTTGCCGACGAGGTCGAGGCTATGCCGCCCGCGCCCGCGTCGCCAATCGCCCCCATGACGGCTCTTGATGTGATATCGGGCGCTGCCGTGGAGCTCGAGGATGCTTCAAAGTCTGATAAGTCTTGCGAGCAGCACGGCGAAACCGCCTCGGCTCCTGCCGATGTCGCTGCGCCTTCCGTTGCCACTGTCGTGACTCCTGAGAGAAGCAAGCCCATTCCCGATTTCTTGATGGCTGCAGGCACTGCTGTCCCCCAGGGTTCTTTGTCTCAGTCTCCTTCTGAGAGGGAGACTGCTGTAGCTAAGCCGGCCGTGAAAGCCGCTGCAAAATCGTCTGCTTCTGCTCCGGCAAGCCGGGAGGCCTCTGTGTCTTCCGATGCCGATGCCGTCGCCGATGGCGAGCGTCAGCTTCCCTCGGTATCCATTCTGAGGCATAACCCTGCGTCTGCGACCTCCGCTTCTTCGGCGAAGGAGCTCGAGCAGACTGCGGCGGCGCTTCAGTCTACCCTTAACGAGTTTGGTCTCCATTCTCGTGTTGTCGGATGGATTTCCGGCCCTACGGTTACAACCTTCAAGGTGCAGCCCGGTGAGGGCGAGCGCGTGAGCCGCATCTCGAATCTGGAAGACGATATCGCTCTTTCGCTCGCATCTACTGCGGTTCGTATCTTTGCTCCCGTTCCGGGGACGTCGCTGGTGGGTATCGAGATTCCCAACCGGACGCGCCAGAATGTCAACTTGGGCGATGTGTTGCCGTATGTCACCGGCGGCCCTCTTGAGCTTGCTATCGGCCGAGATGCCGAGGGCGCTCCTATCGTGGCCGACCTTGCCAAGATGCCGCACCTACTTATCGCGGGTACGACCGGTTCCGGTAAGTCCGTCATGATCAACTCTATTGTCATGAGCTTGCTCATGCGAACGTTCCCCGAGGATGTTCGTTTGATCATGGTCGACCCCAAGCGCGTTGAGCTTGCGGGTTATAACGGCCTGCCGCATCTGTACGTCCCTGTTGTGACCGAGCCCAAGCAAGCTGCGAGCGCCCTTCAGTGGGCTGTTTCCGAGATGGAGCGTCGCCTTAAGGTCTTCGAGCGCATCGGTGTTCGCAAGATTTCGACGTTTAACGAGAAGCAGGCTGCGGGTGAATTTGAGCACTACGACAATCCACCTGCCAAGATGCCGTATCTCGTTATCATCATCGACGAGCTCTCCGACCTCATGATGGTCGCCGGAAAAGATGTCGAGGCGTCCATCGTCCGTATCGCCCAGCTTGGACGTGCTGCTGGTATTCACCTCATCGTGGCTACGCAGCGGCCTTCGTCAAATGTCGTCACCGGTCTCATCAAGGCCAATATCACAAACCGAATCGCCTTTAACGTGGCGACCGGTATCGATTCGCGCGTCATCATCGACCAGACGGGTGCCGAGAAGCTCACCGGTTATGGCGACATGCTCTTTTCCAAGGTCGACTGGGGCAAGCCTAAGCGTATCCAGGGCTGCTTTGTGTCCGATGACGAGATCAATCAGGTTGTCGAGTTCGTTAAGAGCCAGGGCGAGGCCGATTATCACGAGGAGATTCTTTCTGCTGTGACACCGGCGGCCGTGGTGGGCGGTGCCTCTCATGAGCCGTCTGATGACGATCCGCTTATTTGGGAGGCGGCGCATATTGTCGTTGAGTCTCAGCTGGGTTCTACCTCGGGACTCCAGCGCAGGCTTAAGGTCGGTTATGCCCGCGCGGGTCGTATCATGGATATGCTTGAAGAAAAAGGCGTTGTCGGTCCCCCCGATGGGTCTAAACCGCGTGAGGTCCTTCTCGATGAGGAAGGTCTTGCCGAACTTGAATCGGTCGAAGCTCGCATGAGCATGGACACTGATTTGGAGGGCTTCTAATGTCGAGTCGATTTGGAGGGATGCTTCGCGAGCGTCGTCGCTCGCTGGGTCTCTCCATTCAGCAAGTTGCCAATACCATCAAGATCCGTCCTCAGATCATCGAGTTTTTCGAGAACGGGGACTTTGCCTCTATGCCGCCACGCGGATATGCGCAGGGCATGATTTCGAGTTATGCGCGATTTTTGGGCCTTAATCCGCGCGACGTCGTCAACGCGTATTTCGATGAGCTTTATATTTTTGAGAACTCTGATGAAGGGCGTGCGGGTTCCTATCATGAGCCTCCCGCGCTTGTCTCCACAAGGAGTAATCCCGCGTCCACGCGTTTCATGATTGTCGACGGCTCTCCTGCGCCCACCTCTTCGTCTTCGCGTTTTGCTCAGCGTCCGCCGCAGGCAGGATATGTTTCCGATACGACGACGGGGCATCAATCTCTTCGCGTAGGTGGAAATAGTCGACGCAGGCGTGCGCTTCCGGCTTCGGGCTCATCTGGCTATGGCGAGCGTGAGGGTCATCCCTCGGATCCTTCGGTAACGGCCCGTATCCCCGTCAGCTCTCGTTCCGGGGCTCATCCCTCCAATTCGTCTCGCTCTCGTGGGCAACGTTCCGGATTGCAACGTTCTGCTGGACGCAATCGTGACCCTCGTTCCCTCAATCAACGAGGCCAGGGAAGGGGTGCAGCATCCAATGGTCGTCGCGGCTACGGCTCAACAGGATCTTCTTCGCGTTCTGATTACGGGCGCGGCCAACGCCGTGGTTACGAGAGGCGCCCGTCATCTCCACTCGAGGTTCTTATGGCCAATCCACGGATGTTGATGGCTGTGCTTGGCGTTGCGGCGCTGCTTATCATCGTGCTGTTGGTCTCTTTGATTCGTGGGTGTACATCGCGATCGAATCAAACTGTCTCTTCGCTTCCGGCGGCAACGGTCGAGGCGGGCTCGAGCTCTAAGTCTTCTTCTACCACTACAAAGAAAAAGACCGATACGACTTCGTCTGCCACGACTGGTTCAGATGCCGATTCTTCTGGTGACGATGTCTCCGATGATTCGAGTACCGATTCTGACGATAGTGCCAACAAGACGGATTCCTCAACGGCTACCGCGAGCCAGAAAGTCGTCAAGATTTCTCTCGCAAAAGGGAAAACCTCTTGGATTGAAGTCAAGGTCGACGGCGTGTCTCAGTATGCCGATACACCGGTCGGCCCCTATGAGGCCGAATACACTCCTACCAAGTCGATTGAAATTACGGTCGATAACCCGAGCGATGTTCAGGTCACCGAAAATGGCGATAAGGTCCGTTGGGACAGTAAGACTTCTGGTGTTGGCCGTGTGACCATCACGGTTCCTCAGGCTACCACGACTTCTGCTGCAACCGACGAGACCACTTCGTCCGATTCCGAAGATTCTTCCTCCGATTCGAGTACCTCTAACTAGTGTTTGATTGAAAGGTAAAGCAATGGCTAAAGATTCAAGCTTTGACGTCGTTTCCGAAGTGAATATGCAGGAAGTCGATAATGCTTACCAGCAGTGCGCTCGCGAGATCACGCAGCGCTATGACCTTAAAGATTCTGGCGCCACGATCGATCTGTCGAAGGCCGATAAGCTTTTTACGATTGTCGCTCCCGCCGATTTCGTTGCGCGTCAGATCACCGATGTCCTCAACTCCAAGCTCATCAAGCGCGGTATCGACTTGAAGAGCATTTCGTGGGATGCCCCTCAGGCCGCTTCGGGTGGCTCGGTGCGCGTGCTCGGGCATATTGTGGAGGGTATCGATCAACCCACGGCCAAGAAGATCAATAAGGACATCAAGGACCGTAAGCTTAAGGTTAAAGTCGTTATCGATGCCGATAAGCTGCGCGTAACCTCCGCTTCGAAGGATGCTCTCCAGGAAGTCATTGCTTTCCTTCGTGATCAGGATTATGGTCAGCCTTTGCAGTTCACCAACTATCGCTAATAACCGCTAAGAGGGGTTTTCTTGTCTACCGAGTCTTTTGATACATCCATTCTTTACGTAACCCTGGGCTGCGCAAAAAATGAGGTCGATACCGACCGTATGCGCTCTTTGCTGAGTGCTGCTGGATACGGTGAGGTTTCGGACGCGCGGTCTGCCGACGTCGTCATCATCAACACGTGCTCCTTCCTCGCTTCTGCGACATCGGAGAGCATCGAAACGACGCTGCAGCTGGCAGAGGAAGTGTCCGATGGCATCCGTGAGGTGCCCATCGTTATGTGCGGCTGCGTCCCTTCGCGTTACGGAAGCGATCTTCCCGATGAGCTTCCTGAGGTTGCAGCGTTTGTACGTACCGACGAGGAGGATGGCATCGTTGCGGTTATCGATGAGGTAACCGGCACGGTTCGTTCAGCTACGGCGATGCTTCCCGCCATTAAACGCACGGTTGAAGGTACCGTCGCTTATCTGAAGATTTCCGATGGCTGCGACCGCTTCTGCAGCTTCTGCGCCATTCCCTATATTCGCGGACGCTACCATTCGAGGGCTGCCGTATCGATTATCGAGGAGGCCAAGTCGCTCGTTGCCGGCGGCGTTCGCGAGCTTGTTCTCATCGGCCAGGATACGGGTATTTGGGGCGAGGATTTCGACCAGGATGTCGAAGGGCCCCATACCCTCGCTGATCTATTGGTCGAGCTTGCTCAGGCAGTCCGTCCAGAGTCCGTTTGGATTCGTGTTCTCTACCTTCAGCCAGAAGGTATGACCGATGAGCTGATTGCGACCATTCGCGATACGCCCGAGGTGCTGCCCTATATCGATATCCCTGTTCAGCACTGCTGCGAGCGTGTCCTCTCCGCTATGAATCGTTCTGGTTCCGAGGAGGAGCTCGAGGCTCTCTTCGCACGGCTGCGTCGTGAGATTCCTAACATGGTCATTCGAACCACGTATCTCACCGGCTTCCCTGGCGAGACCGATGACGAGGCTGATGCGATGCTTGATTTTATGGATCGCGTTGGCTTTGATTATACGAGCGTCTTTCCCTATTCTCCCGAGGAGGGGACGCGCGCGTGCGAGATGCCCGATCAAATTGACGAGACCACGAAGGTGGAGCGCACCCAGCGTGCAATCGACCTTGCTGAATCCCTTGGATTTGCTGCGACGGCTTCGCATGTGGGCGAAACCTCTTTGGTTATCGTCGATGGCATCGAAGAGGGGGAGGACGGCCCTGAGCTTATCGGACACGCTTGGTTCCAAGCTCCCGACTGCGACGGAGCTGTCCATCTGGATATCACCGATGCCACCGTTGGTGACGTTTTGAACGTTCGTTTTGTCGATAGCTTCTGTTATGAGCTCGTTGGAGAGGTAGTTGAGTAGAAATATCATGGCCGATGCATCTAACAAGCAACTGAATAGCATCTGGACGCCGGCAAATGTCATCACCTGCGTTCGAATCCTCTTTATTCCGCTGTTTATGGTTCTCGCGTTGCTTTCGTATCGCGGGAGCATGGATTTCGATCCTGCCCTATCCCTTGCCGCGTTCGTGCTGTACATGCTTTTAAGTCTTACCGACAAGGTGGACGGCTATCTCGCTCGCTCTCGCAACGAGATTACCGATTTCGGCAAGTTTCTCGATCCCATTGCGGATAAACTGCTGGTTTTCTCCGCATTGCTTATTCTGCTCCAGCAAAACACGGTGAATATCTGGTTCGTCTTTATTATTCTGTTGCGCGAGTTTCTCGTGAGTGCGCTTCGAATGGTTGCGAGCGCCAACGGGGTGGTTGTCGCTGCAGATAAGCTGGGCAAGTGGAAGACCGCCACTACTATGGTATCGCTATGCGGATACCTGCTTTCGTTCGTGCTGTTTGCTTACGACGTTTCCTTTGCGTCCCTGCTTCTGATTTTCTCCCAGGCGCTCATGGTTATCGCTGTCTTTTTGACTGTCGTCTCTGGCCTGCAGTATTTTTGGAATTGTCGCAAGGTCGTTTTTCGCGTTTAGAGGGGACCTGATGCGCTGTGTGCGCTTCAATTACTCTGAAACAACTTCAACTTGATATCGATGACGCTGCGCTTCGGCTTGTTCATTTGGCTGCGGAGCGTGGCGTCACGCTCTCCTGTGCCGAATCCTTGACGGCCGGCATGGTTTCCTCGAATATCGCAGCCGTTCCCGGTGCCTCCGCTGTGCTTTTGGGCGGTGCGGTAACATATACCAATCAGATTAAAGAGCGCCTGCTTTCGGTTTCCGAAAAGACCATTCAGGAGGTTACCGAGGTTTCCTACGAGGTTGCCCAGCAGATGGCTTCGGGGGCTTGCTCCCTTTTTGGCTCCGATTATGCTGTGAGCCTCACGGGCTATGCCGGCCCGGGTGGCGGCACGGGCGTGAATCCTGTGGGCACTGTCTATATCGGTCTTTGCTCCTTTGATGTTGCTTCCTCTAAGCGGTTCGTCTTTTCCGGTGATCGCCAGGAAGTCCGATTCCAAGCCTGTTTGCAAGCTTTACGTATGCTGTTCGATGCGATTAGTAGATAGCTTTTTGTTTCTTTCGTCAGTTTTTAACCTGGTTTTGAGATTTGAGCGGCGGCACACGTGTCTCGCCGCTTTTTTATTTTTCTTCTATACGTTCGGATCGCTTGCTCTAGCTGGTGGTCTGGCTTTCATGAGGGGTCTTTGCACGGTCTGTTAGATTCCTGTTGGAGATTGGGGAATATTCGCGACAAATTTGTTTGAGATTGCAGAAAAGATAGGGAATGTTAGCCCGTAGCATGCGTTGTAGAACGGCTTGACCACGAACAGCTGTTCGGGTATAGTCGTTAGCGGTAAAAAACGCAGTGAGGAGTCCCCATGGCAAAGAATTCTGGTCCCGTACGCACCGTGCATGAGCGTACCTATGGAGCCGAGCGCGATAAGATGGTCGAGGTTACTAAGGCCGAGATTGAAAAGAAGTTTGGCAATGGTTCCATCATGCGCTATGGCGATGGAGGCCCTCAACTCGAGGTGGAGGCCATTCCGACCGGTTCGCTTGCACTGGATGCCGCTTTGGGTATCGGTGGCGTTCCTCGCGGCCGTATCGTCGAGATCTACGGTCCAGAGTCTTCTGGTAAGACGACCCTTTCTCTCGAGATCCTCGCAGAGGCTCAGGCTGCTGGCGGCGTCGTTGCATTCATCGATGCCGAGCACGCTTTGGACCCTACCTATGCCGCGCGTATCGGAGTCGATATCGACGAAGTCTTGATTTCTCAGCCCGATACCGGCGAGCAGGCCCTCGAGATCTGCGACATGCTCGTCCGTTCCGGCGCCATCGATGTCGTTGTTATCGACTCCGTGGCTGCTCTTGTTCCTCGTGCGGAAATCGAGGGCGAGATCGGCGATTCTTCCGTAGGTCTTCAGGCTCGCTTGATGAGCCAGGCGCTTCGTAAGCTCGCTGGCTCGCTGTCGAAATCAAATACGACCTGCATCTTCATCAATCAGCTCCGCGAGAAGATCGGTGTCATGTTCGGTAATCCTGAGACCACAACAGGCGGCCGTGCCTTGAAGTTCTTCTCTTCGGTTCGTATCGATATTCGACGCATCGACAGCATCAAGGATGGAAACGAGATTATCGGAAATCGCGTTCGCACCAAGATCGTTAAGAATAAGGTTGCAGCTCCCTTTAAGTCTGCTGAGTTCGACATTATGTACGGTACGGGCATCTCCAAAGAGGGCTCGATTCTCGATATGGGCGTTGAGTACGGCATTGTGCGTAAGTCCGGTGCCTGGTACGCCTATGAAGCCGACCGTTTGGGCCAGGGCCGTGAAGCCGCGAAGGATTTCTTGCGCAAAAACCCTGCTCTGTCTGAGGAGATTGAGCATAAAGTTCGCGTCGCCTGCGGTCTTGAATTTGACGATGAGCCTACGGGCGAAGCCGTTGACCCTGCGGAATTGAACGAGGGAATTGTTGTCGATGTGGATGCAGCTCCTTCTTCGGTCGATATGGATTAATCTAGGTTTCCCATGGCTTCAGAAGTTATCGAGATTGACACTGTTTTGCCTGATCGCGAAGAGAAAAAACGCCTTGCAGCCTTTAGTTCCAAAAAGCCCATGGCATCGGTCTCTCTTTCCCTGGATAACGGTGCCTGTCGTGAAATCGTCGTGCCCGAGCGCGTCGGTAAGCTCATGGTTAAAGATACGTTTTCGCTTCCGCTTCCCGAGGAAGAAGCCTTTGACGCGATTCACGAGCTTGAATATCGCGTCTGCTTTGCCCAGCTTACCGACATGCTTTCTCGAAGGGATTATTCTTCGGGAGAGCTTGATAGCAAGTTGAAAGCCTATGGATATCGTGCTATCGAGATAGATCGGGCGCTTCGTGTTGCACGAGAAAAGCGATATCTGGATGACGCTCGTTTCACGACGACATTCATTCGCCAGCGAATTGCCCGCGGGTGGGGGAGGCGCAAGATCGAGCTTGAGCTTCGGCGCCGTCATATCGATGTTGGCGATATCGAAGGATATCCTGAAGCATTTTTTGATGAGGATGAAGATTTACAACGTGCTTTGGATGTCCTTGAAAAAAAGCGTCTTCCCGATGTCCGCCCGCAAGAAAAGCTTACCCGGTTCCTTGTTTCACGTGGGTTTTCATATCAGGTTGCGAGAGCTGCGGTATCCAGGCGAATAGAGGGGGAGAGGGTGCTCTAGGGGGTAGTTCTCAACGCGTCCTTTACCAGTTTTACGCTAGGCCACGTTGACATAATCCTCGTGAAAACGTAGGATTATATGGTCATTTGTTATGTGATGCTCACTCATCTTTGATGAGATTGTATATGGCAATTTTCATAGTTACTACTGGGTGGATTCTCCCTAGCAAATGTCGGCGCTGCTCTTCGGGGCAGTGCCTTTCCTTATGTAGAAAAGTTAATTGAAGGAGAAGAAATGGGCATGGAGGTTATCGTCGGCATCGTTTGTCTTGCTATCGGTGCGGTAGTTGCCACGGTCGCCATGCGCAGCGCTAAAAACGGAAGCCTTCGAGAGGCGGACTCCAAGATTCAGTCTGCTCATGAAGAGGCGAAGACCGTCATCAGCGATGCGAAGCGCACGGCAGAGACATTGAAAAAAGAAGCTCTTCTCGAGGCTAAAGAGGAGATTATTCAGCATAAGCAGTCTGCGGAGAATGAGGAAAAGCAGCGTAAGCGCGAACTTCGAACGCTTGAGAATCGCGTGATGCAGCGCGAGGAGTCCCTCGATCGCCGCAATGATGCCCTCGATAAGCGCGAGCATCAGCTCTCGAGTCAGGCTGGTCAAATTGAAAAGCGCTCTCGCGAGCTTGACGAGCTTGTTGCTAAGCAAACAACCGAGCTCGAGCGTATTTCCGAGCTGACGCGCGATGACGCTCATCGCGAGCTTCTCGATAAGGTTCGCGGCGAGGTTACCCACGAGGCGGCTGCCATTATCCGCGAGTCTGAGCAACAGGTCCGCGCTGAGTGCCACAAGACCGCTCAGGAGATTATCTCCCTAGCCATCCAACGTTGTGCTGCCGACCATACGGCTGAGGTCACCGTCACTTCGGTTCATATTCCCTCTGATGATCTTAAAGGTAGGATTATCGGTCGCGAGGGACGCAACATTCGTACGTTCGAGCAGGTTTCTGGCGTTAATCTTGTTATCGATGACACACCCGAGACCGTCGTCCTCTCGAGCTTCGATCCGGTTCGTCGTGAGACCGCCCGCGTTGCTCTCGAGAATTTGATTGCGGATGGCCGTATCCATCCTGCACGTATTGAAGAGATGTACAACAAGGCTGCTGATCTTGTTCAGCAGCGTGTGCGTGAGGCTGGCGAGCAGGCTGCGTTTGACGCCGGTATCCACGATTTGCACCCTGAGCTCATCAAGACACTCGGCGCTCTTCGCTACCGCACGTCGTTCGGCCAGAATGTTCTTCAGCATTCGCTCGAGGTTTCCGACATGTGCTCGATCATGGCATCCGAGCTTGGCGTTGACCCTTATGCTGCAAAGCGCGCAGGCCTTTTGCATGACCTTGGTAAGGCTATCGATCATGATGTCGAGGGCCCGCACGCCGTGATCGGCGCCGACCTCGCGCGCCGCTATGGCGAAAAGCCCGCCATTGTTCATGCCATTGAGGCTCATCATGCCGATGTCGAGCCCAACTCGGTTCTCGCAGTGCTGGTTCAGGCCGCGGATGCTGTTTCTGCCTCTCGCCCTGGCGCTCGCCGTGAGTCTGCCGAGAACTACATCAAGCGTCTTGAGAAACTTGAAGAGATTGCCAACGCTCATGAGGGCGTTGAGCGCACCTATGCCATGCAGGCTGGCCGTGAGGTCCACGTCATGGTTCAACCCGACAAGATTTCCGACGCTCAGTCCACGGTTCTTGCTCATGACATCGCCCATCAGATCGAGGAAGAGATGGAATATCCCGGCCAGGTGCGCGTTGTGGTGATTCGCGAGAGCCGCGCTGTGGACATTGCGAAATAACATGAGCGATACGAACGAGCTCATCTCATTTATCGCCTCGATGTCTGGTGAGGGTAACCTTCGCGTTGAGGAAAACCTGGGGGAGGGGTTCGTTCGTCTTCGTGTTTCCGAGGCAGAACGCCGACAGGCAAAGCATGACATTCAGCATGTCGAAGACATTGTTATCGAGATGCTTCGCAATGCTCGCGATGCGGGCGCTACGAGAATCTATGTAGCAACTGCTAAGGAGGAGGGCACTCGCTCTCTCCTGTTTCTCGATAATGGCTGCGGTGTGCCCGAGGATATGCGGGAGCGTATTTTCGATGCTCGCGTTACCTCAAAGCTTGAATCGATGAAGATGGACCGTTGGGGCGTTCATGGCCGCGGTATGGCCTTGTTCTCCATCCGGCAAAATGTTGACGATGTCGAGGTCGTTGCTTCGGGCAAGGACCTCGGCTCTTCTTTTAAGGTTCTTGTCAACACCGAAGTTCTTAACGAGCGTGCCGACCAGTCCACATGGCCTATCGCTTCGAAGGATGAAGCGGGTGTGTACCACTGCGCTCGGGGGCCTCATAACATATTGCGTACTATCTGCGACTTCTCGCTTGAGGAAATGCATGGTTGCGATGTTTTCATCGGAAGTCCCACCGAAATTGCAGCAACGCTTTATGCTCATGCACGCGGTGAACTGGATGCTTCCCGACTCCTCTTTTTGGATAATGAGTCGACGCTTCCCGTCGTAGCGCGATTGGGGTTTGCAGCAGATGCTGCCGAGTTTATGCGTATTGCCGCCACTATAGGTATCGATATTTCCGAACGAACGGCGCATCGCGTCCTTTCCGGATCGATTGCGCCTCTTAGAAGCGCCTTGTCTCGTTTGCTGCGTGAACGGGACGGCAATGCAGTGCGTTCCAAAGAGGTTGATTTATGCAAAGATCGACGTGGTCTTAAAATCTCCTCTGATGATCTTTCTCGATTCTCTCGTGATGTCGAGCGATGCTTTGATGATTTGGCGCAGCGCTACTATCTCAATTTGGCCGGCGATCCCAAGATTCGCGTTATGAAAGATAGGATCACGGTTTCATTCCCCATCGAAAAGGGCGAATAGCCCTTGTAGCCTCAAGGCTCATGCGTTAAAGTCATTTCATACTCAAAATATGCCACCTTAGCAGGAGAAACGTAGCAATGGAATTCTTGAAGGTCTCAAGTAAGTCTTCCCCCGCATCTGTAGCCGGCGCCATTGCCGGTATGGTAAAAGACGGTGTTCCCGTCAATATGCAGTGTGTTGGTGCCGGAGCGGTTAACCAGGCTATCAAAGCTATCGCCATTGCGCGCGGCTTCCTTATTCCCACCGGTTTCGATATCTCGTGTGCGCCTGTGTTCTCAGACATTCTCATTAATGGTGAGTCGCGCACGGCGATCCGTCTTTCTGTTTACGTACATCATGTCTCTGTGCATGCTTCTGACATGGATGGCTATGTCGACGATGTGCAACGAGTAGGGTAGGTCATGTCTCTTTCACAACTTAACGGCAAAACGTATCTGATCAGGACGTTTGGTTGCCAGATGAATATGCACGACTCTGAGCGTGTAAGTGGTCTGTTGGATTCTTGTGGCTGCATGGAGGTTGCTACTCCAGAAGAAGCCGACATCGTTGTCTTCATGACATGCTGCGTTCGCGAGGCTGCCGATACAAGACTTTATGGACAGTGTCTGTCGTGCAAGAGTCTCCCTGCCCCTCCTTCTGGTAAGCGTGTGATCGCTGTTGGTGGCTGTATCGCTCAGCGTGACGGAGAGGGTCTCCTCACAAATCTCGATAACGTTGATGTCGTCTTTGGCACTCATAGCATCGCTCATGTTGGCGATCTGATTGCTCAAGCCTTTGACGATGGCAATCACCATGTTCGCTGTGAAGAGCATGAAGAGAATCCGGCAACTACGATGCCCTGGCATCGTGCTACCTCCTATCATGCTTGGGTTCCTATCATGACGGGGTGCAATAATTTCTGCTCGTATTGCATCGTGCCTTACGTTCGCGGTCGTGAAAAGAGTCGTCCATTCGACGAAATCGTGGATGAGGTAACCGCTCTTTCTCGCATGGGCGTACGCGAAGTGACCCTGTTGGGTCAAAACGTGAACTCCTATGGTCGCGATCTGTTTGGTTCGCCTCGATTTGCTGAGCTGCTTCGTCGTGTTGGCGATACGGGTATTGAGCGCATCTTCTTCACCTCATCTCATCCGAAGGACTTGCTTCCGGAGACTATTGATGCCATGGCCGAGGTTCCCGCGGTTATGCCGCAGCTTCACCTTGCCGTGCAGTCTGGTTCGTCTCGCATTCTCAAGCTCATGAATAGGCGCTATACGCGCGAATCCTATCTCGACCTGATCGAGCGCGTACGGGATCGCATTCCCGATATCGCCCTTTCGACTGATATCATTGTGGGCTTCCCTGGCGAGACCGAGGAGGATTTTGAGCAAACGCTCTCCTTGGCTGAGACCGTTCGATACGCTCAGGCTTATACGTTCATCTACTCCAAGCGTCCGGGCACCCCGGCAGCGGAGATTGATGACCCTACGCCGCGAGACGTTATTCTCGAACGATTCAACCGTCTTGTCCATGTAGTTGAAACCACGGCGAATGAGTTCAATCAGCATGATTTGCATCGTGTTGTGCCCGCCCTTATCGAGGGTACCTCGAAGAAGGATCCATCCATCCTGATGGGAAAGAGTGCGAAAAACCAAACGGTTCACGCGCCCATCCCTGATGGCTATTCAATCGATCAGCTTGTTGGCAAGATCGTCGATGTCAATGTTGATGTTGCGCGTACATGGTATCTCTCTGGCACGGTGACCGGCGATCCGCGATGAGTTCCGCTCCTTTACCCGCTCAGGTAATTGTCATTGCCGGTCCTACAGCTGTCGGGAAAAGCGCTGCCGCCGACTGTCTAGCGCAGCGGTGGGGTACCGAGGTTCTTTCTGCCGACGCTATGCAGGTATATACAGGGATGGATATCGGTACTGCAAAGACGCCAGTTGACGAGCGGCCCGTACCGCTCAGGCTCGTTGACATCGTTTCTCCTGTTACCGCTTATTCTGCAGCGCTATATCAACATGATGCCCGTGAATGTATCGATGAGACCCAACGGGCGGGAAAGGTTGCTTTAATGTGCGGCGGAACGGGGCTGTATATCAATGCCGCGCTTGATGATATGCACTTTCCTTCGGGAGAATTTGAAGACGAGCGTCGCCTTGCCTATCAAGCGCTCGCTGCTTCAATGGGCGATGATTATATGCATCGGTTGCTTGCAGAGCGTGATCCTCGAAGTGCGGAGGTCATTCATCCGCATAATGTTCGACGCGTTATTCGAGCTCTCGAGATGGCTGACGACGGTTTGTGCTATGCCGATCAGAAGGCTGGCTTTTCGACACCTGAAGAGCGCTATCCTTCTCTACGGTTCTGTCTTTCCATGAATCGTGAAGAACTGTATCGTCGTATTGATACGCGTGTCGATGCGATGATCGAACATGGCCTTATTGATGAGGTTGAGCGCCTCTTGGAGATGGGTCTGCAGCGCGACTCTACTGCTTCTCAGGCCATTGGCTATAAAGAGGTACTTCAGTATCTTGATGGCGAGTTGTTGCTTGATGATGCAATCGAGCTAATCAAACGCGGTTCGCGTAGGTATGCCAAACGCCAACTTTCATGGTTTAGGCGCGATACACGTTACCGCTGGATTGAGGTTGATGGCCTTTCCGCATCAGATGTTGCCGATGAGGTACAGAGGCTAATTGAGGGTGCCGCGTGAGTCGATTTTCTTTTTTGTCTACAGAGCTTGAACCCGAGCGTGTTTTACTGGTTGGCGTTGATTTTCGCAACGGCAGCTGGCCGGTTGATCGCTCGCTTGATGAGCTGGAACGGCTTGCTCATACCGCAGGTGCCATTACCGTTGGACGCGTTGTCCAACGGCTCGATAAGCCTATTCCTAAATCGTTTATCGGTTCTGGTAAGGTCGAAGAGGTTCGTCGACTTGTCGCTGCGCTTGACGTTAATACGGTTATCTTTGATGACGATCTGACTCCGGCACAGCAAAGCCATCTTGAAAAGACGATAGGTGAGCCCACTAAAATTATTGACCGCACGGCTTTGATCTTGGATATCTTTGGTCTTCATGCTAAAACACGTGAGGGCCGTATTCAGGTGCAGCTCGCGCAGCTTCAATACCTTTTGCCTCGATTGAGGGGCATGTGGTCCCATCTTGCCAAAGAACAGACTCGCGGTGGTATTGGAAGCCGCTTTGGCCAGGGCGAAAGTCAGCTTGAAGTTGATAGACGCTTGATTCGCAACAAGATTGCTTCTTTGAGACGTGAGCTCGATGGTCTGGAAAAGCGCCGTTCTGTTCAGGCTAAAAGCAGGAAAGAGTCCACTGCATTTAGGATTGCTCTTGCAGGCTACACGAATGCGGGTAAGTCAACGTTACTCAACGCTTTGACCGATGCGGGTGTTCTTTCGGAAGACAAGCTGTTTGCAACGCTTGACCCGACTACTCGCTCTTATAGCCTTCCTGGTGGTCGCGTTGTCACCATTACCGATACCGTTGGATTTATTCAAAAGCTCCCCCATGGTCTCGTTGAGGCGTTTAAATCGACGCTTTCAGAAGTTCTAGACGCTGATTTGATATTGAAAATCGTAGACTTTTCCGATGAGGATGCCGATTTGCATCTAGAGGCGGTTAATCGAGTGCTCGATGAAATCGGTGCCGGCGAGCAGCTATCTGTTACGGTGAACAATAAATGCGACCGGTTTGAAGCGTCATATGTTCATGCTCTCGAATCGCGCTATCCCGATCAGATTTTCTGTTCAGCATATACCGGCTATGGTATCGATGCCCTTATCGATACCATAGCTCTTAGAGCCTCTGCTTCCGATCATTTATTGACTGTGCTGTTGCCGTATGCGAAGGCTTCGTTGCGAGCTCAAATCCATGAGCAGGGAATTATCTTAGACGAAGAGTTTATTCCCGAGGGAATGCTCATCACCTCGAAGGTTCCTTCCAAGTTGGCTGGAGTCTTGCAGCGATATGAGCAGAGTCCTGCTGATGAGATGAGGCGCGAGAGCTTTGCATCAACTACCGAAGATTAGCTCTAGCGCAAGTAGCGCAAGCGGTTGATGGACGAGGTAAATGATCAGGCTTTTTGTACCGATGTATTCGAGAAGACGGCTCCATCTCCTCGTTGCCCACGAGGGGTATTCATCTGCCGTCTCGTTAAAGATGCGAGCGCATCCGGCTCCTACCATATACATAAAGAAATAGGGGACTAACGGATAATAATCTCCCGACATGAAAGTGGGGGAGGGAAAGCCGAGCCAGGCGAGATGCTCTACTGGATAGGTCGTTCGTGGTATCCGATATGTTAGGAAAAAGGCAACGAGGGCCAATAGCGTTATAAGCAGGGGGTTTCGTGTTTTGATTTTCTCCGAGCATGCATAGAGTAACGTTGATGCGCCCATGCAGAACAATATTCCGTAATTAACCGGTGTGTCGACCGCGGCGATGCTCGTGGCTACCCAAACGAGAAGGGCCATTGCGGAGTATAGCAATCCTCGTTTCAGGTTATTTCTCGAAAAGGATGTGGACCAGCCTGCAAGAAAAAGGAAAGTCCAGCTAATAGAGCATCTCCAGATGTCTTGAAAAGGGCCTGTGGTGAACCAGCCCATGGGCAAGGTATAAAGATAGGCCAAGTCATAACAAACGTGAAAAGTCACCATAGAGATGATGGTGAGACCTCGAATGTCGTCGAAGATATGGATTCGCTTTTGGGAATTATGGGTTGTATTCATTTGCACTACAGGCGACGCATGAGGGCGACTACCTTGCCAAGGATGGTTGGGTTGTCGGCGAAGATAGGCTCCATTGCGTCATTTTCCGGCTGTAGACGAACCCTACCGCGCTCTTTATAGAATGTTTTGACCGTAGCAGAGCCATCGATCATGGCAACGACGATATCACCATTCATGGCACTAGGTTGCTCGCGGACAATGATGTAATCGCCATTGTAGATGCCTACGTTGATCATCGAGTTCCCGTGTACTTCAAGAATGAAGGAACTCGAATCCGATGCGATTTCAGTCGGCACCGTAAATGTATCTTCGATATTTTGCTCGGCCAGGATGGGCATGCCGGCGGCTACGCGGCCAACAAGGGGGAGAGAGACCACGCCACGTATTTCGGGTGCGGAAGATTCTTTAGAGAACCCTGCCGTAGTATCGAGATTGCCCTCCTGCTCAAACACCTCTAGGGCGCGAGGTTTGGTTTTATCGCGCTTGATGAGGCCATGTGCCTCCAAAGCGGAGAGATGTGCATGCACGGTTGAGGGAGAGGAGAGGCCGACAGCCGCTGCCATTTCGCGAACACTGGGAGGGTAGCCCTTTTCCGTCTGGTAGGAGCGGATGAAATCGTAGATTTGCTGTTGGCGCTTCGTGATCTTTCGTGCCATGCTTACTCCTCAAACCCAAACAAATGTTCGAATTTCTATTGACTGGAACAACTGTTCGTAGATAATAATATACGAACATTCGTTCTTGCGCTAGTATCTTTGTCCGCGCAAGGATATATAACTCTTCTTGAATCGAACAGGAGAGGTACTGAGATGAATAATTCCATGACTTACGGTAACCTGGCGCTCAAGTCGTATAGCACATGTCCTTCATTCCAGGTGATCGATGGCAACCCTCGTGTTACTCAACATGAAGGCATGTATGACAAGAAGGCTTCTGTCTCGAGTGCGCATCCAAAATCTGGCCTGTTTCTTATTGCTGCCATTGCATTGATTGCTCTTTCTTTTACGTTCTTTAATTCGATTGCTTCTCAGCGCACTTTTGATAGTGCTTCTGCAAATACATCCCAGGTCGTTGTTTCTGTTCAATCGGGTGATACGCTCTGGGATATTGCGGAAGAGCATCCTGTTTCGAATTTGAGTACATCAGATACCGTTGCTTTGATTCGTTCCTGGAACGATCTCTCTTCTTCCGAGCTTTCTATCGGTATGGACCTTCTGGTTCCAGCTTCCTTTTAAGAGGGACTTCTTTTTGCATAGGGTATTCTAGTTTGTATCAGAATTGGAGGTTCCTATGCGTTGTCCAAAGTGCGGTCACGCCGATACGCGTGTTGTCGACTCGCGTACTCAAGAAGCAACCAATGCTATTAAGCGTCGTCGCGAGTGCTGTAGTTGTGGTTTTCGCTTTACAACGTTCGAACGTTGCGAAGACCCTATTGAAGTCATTAAGAGCGATGGCTCCACGCAGCCCTTCGATAGAAATAAGCTTCTCGTAGGTCTCATGAGAGCTACATCCAAGCGTGATATCGATCTGGGCGCTCTCAACGGTCTCATTGATGATATTGAGCGGGAACTCCGTAGCAGTACGCTCACTGCTGTCAGTTCACACAAGATTGGCGATATGGTGCTTAAACGTCTTGAGAAGCTCGATAAAGTGGCCTATATTCGCTTCGCTTCCGTGTATCGTGACTTTAAAGATGTCGATGAGTTCTTCGAAGAACTTCAAAATTTGAGGTGATTTCCGAGATGTCTCGTGTTGATGTTTCCATTAAACGTTTAGATCCCACTGTCAGCCTTCCGAAATATGCTTATTCCGGTGATGCTGGTCTTGATTTGCGTTGTAACGTGAACGTAGATATTGCTCCTTATGAGCGTCGTCTTGTTTCCACGGGCCTAGCTATTGCTTTGCCCGATGGCTATGCTGGCTTTGTTCAACCTCGAAGTGGCCTTGCGCTCAAACGCGGGCTGTCTATCGTTAATACCCCTGGTCTTATCGATGCCCATTATCGCGGTGAGCTTAAAGTCATTCTTATTAACCTTGATGCCGAGCAGACTATTCATCTTGAAAAGGGCGAACGAATTGCTCAGCTTGTTATTCAAGAAGTTCCGACCGTATGCCTGCATGAGGTTGATGAGCTTGATGAGACCGACCGCGGGGCCGGCGGTTTTGGCTCCAGCGGAGTAGCTTAGACGTTTACGCGCATATCTTTAACGAATGTGCGCCGGTTTATCACCAATATAGAATTCAGCAAAGTGGCGTGTTCGTTTTACGGGCACGCCAACTCGCTTCATGGTTTCGATAACGATATCTTCGGCGGCGTGCGGCTTCCGAAGCGCATTTGCGTTGACGAGGAGTGCCTCGAGTGCGGCTGGATTCTCATGAAGATGATTGAGCGTGGTGATGAGCTCCCTAAAGGTCGTGGCGTGTAGGCTTGCGCCAAACGAGGTGAGCATGGTGGTATTTGCTTTTTCCTGACCGTATGACTTACCAAGCAAGAGCATTGGTAGCTTTGCACAAAGGCATTCGGTGACAGCAAGGCCGCCAGATTTAAGAACGGCAACATCCGATGCCTTCATGAGAGAAGCCATGTCTTCGACGTAATCGAGAACCGAAACGTTATCGAGCCCCATACCGTCAAAAACGGACTTTAAATGCATCGAGTATTCTTTATCCTTACCCGGAAGGAATACAAAATGCATGCGGCTAAAGCGGCGGAGATAGGGGATGGTCTGCTCGATCGCGGCTCTAAAGCGAACGTAGGGCTGCGGGAGCGAAGCGCCTGCCATCACTAAAACAATTTTTTTATCGAGGGGCAGTCCAAAAGATTCCTTTATCTGCTTGATGTCGCATGGATCATCGAAGCCGTCACGAACGGGAATACCGGTGATTTTAATTTTGGACTCTTCTACATGTCGGGGCCTGAGGGTTTCTGCCATGAATTCGGTTGCAACGCAGAATAGGTCGGTTTCTTTATGGGGCCACCAACCCTCGATCTCATAATCGGTGGGAATGCAGACCAGCGGATATTCGATACCGGTGATCATTCGCGCGCCACAGGCGACATTCGCGGCAGTGATATGGGTGGCAATAACCGCAAGCGGTTTGTTTTCGCGAACATAATCGTTGAATGAAGGGAACATTACGCGAGACCAACCGGTGCCGCCGCCCCAAAGAAGGCGTCCGGTAAGCGTATAGCGCCAGGTAATGTCATAAATCGGCCTCGTTGCACCGGTAAACGAGGCAGCGGTTTTATTTCCATCAAACTTGATGCGCCCATAATCGAGAATATCGAGAACGTCAACTCGGACGTTCTCTGGAATATCATGGGTACCGCGCAGCTTGTCGATTGACTGGGCAACAGCATTGGCTGCCGCTTTATGTCCAGAACCAACCGATGCATGCATGACGGTGATGACGGGTTGAGAATGTGATGCAGTTGTTGAGGCAGGATTCTGCTCAACGCTCATAGGGACTCCTTATCGACGTGGACTCTATTCTACGATGAGAAGTGAATCGATGCGTAAGCTCGAGAGATAAACATGAATTGATGGGTAGTATTACCGTGTATCGAGAGATATGCTTGCGTACTAGTGTGCGAGAAAGGATGAGCCATGACGACGACGGGGTGTGATTTAGCGATCATTGGTGGAGGCCCCGCTGGGTCTTCTGCCGCGCTCTACGGCGCACGTGCGGGAATGAAAACGCTTATTATCGAACCGGGTTTGCCCGGTGGTCAGATTGCTCAGACTGATATTGTCGATAATTACCCGGGTCTTCCCGATATTGGCGGTTTTGAGCTTGGATCCGTTTTATATCAGCACGCTTTGGATGCAGGTGCTGAACAGTCGCAACATTCTGTTGACGCTCTTTATCTTAAATCTGACGGCTCCTTTGTGCTGAGCATCGGTTCTGATGAGGTCAATGCTCGTGCTGTTGTCTGTGCATTGGGGGCAAAGGCTAGAAAAGCCGGCTTTACCGGTGAGGACGCTTTTACCGGAAGGGGAGTGTCCTATTGCGCCACATGTGACGGCATGTTTTATCGCGGAAAACTCGTTTACGTGATTGGTGGCGGCAAGGCAGCTTGCGATGAAGCTTTCTTTCTTTCGCGTATTGCCTCGCGCGTCATCATGCTTGTGCGCCGAGATCAGTTCCGTGCGCCAAAGGGTATCGTGGAGAAAATCGACGCTGCGGAGAATATCGAAATTCGTTTTAATACGGTTGTTGATTCGCTTGCGGGAGAATCGTTGCCCACTTCCATTGTCTTGAGAGATACCGTGACGCAGCGGGTGACTGAAGAACATTATGATGCCGGTTCGTTCGGCGTATTTGTTTTTACAGGATTTGACCCTGTAGTGGATCTAGTCAATGAATATGTCGAAATCGCGGATGACGGTGGGGTAATCACTGAAGAAGATATGTCTACGAGGACTCCAGGGCTCTTTTGTGCGGGTGATATGCGCTCAAAGCCCCTCAGGCAAGTTGTCACGGCAGTTTCCGATGGTGCCATTGCCGCGACTTCGGCTTATAGTTACCTAGCATTAACTTAGGTACCTAATTGTATTCATTTGGCTACCTTCCTTGGATTGCTTGGCCTTCCAAGGAAGGTTTTTTAATTCAATACTTCAAGCGTCGACTGGCTGTCGTTTTAGTTAACTGTGCTCCTTCACGTGGAGCCGGTACGTAGAAATGAAATGACGTGAGCCGATCTGCGCCGCAAGCTTAATTGATTTACAGCAGCCTTCAACTTAGGATTTTGTCAGTAGTTCTGTGTTTGGATTGAGTTGTCTAACAATGAAGGTCGCCTAGCGTACAAAGTTGAAGCTACAACTATAAACGAGATAATATATCTTATGTAAAGTAGCTTTGTTTAAAGAAATACGCGGCAGTAGGCGTTATTGCACTACTGCCGCGTTGCTTACAAATGAGCTCCGCGAGTTCCCTACGCCCAGGTATAGCCAATGATGAGACCTTGATCCTCCGCGTAATACGAGCAAAGCGCTCCACACGGAAGAATATGGATTTCGGATTCGGGCCAACGCTCGAGAATGGTCTGTTTGAGCTGAATTGCTGCCGGCTCATTTTCTACATGGTCGATATAGACAAGGCCGCCGGAAAATCCATCGCTTTCCATAGAGGCGATGATCTTTTTAGCCATCTTCTTTTCGCCACGTGCGGGGCCGACGATCTTGATGGTCCCCTCGTGGCTTGCAGTGCCAAGTACTCGGATGTTTAGCCTGCTGGCAAGCGTTCCGGCCAGACGGGGCATTCGACCGTTCTTAGTGAGGTTTTCATAGCTTGACAGCGAAAAAAGCACCTGGGACTTCTCTTCGATATTGTCGACAAAAGCTACGGCTTGCTCAAAAGAAGGATCAGCATCGTTTAGGTACCTACTTAATGTCGTCACCAGCACTTCGAGCTTACCGCCGGCTGCACGTGAATCTACCAAATGAATGTTCTTGCCCGAGATGACGCCTTCATGCTCGCGTGCATACTCGTCAAGTACGATGTTGCGTGCCATGGTGGCGGCTTCGTAGCTCCCTGAGAGGTTGGCGGAAATGGTGATTGCGGTTACGTTATCGAACTTACGGAATTGCTCCGCCCAAACACCTGCGCTCGGACAGGAGCTTGAGGAAGCTTCTTGCTCCTCGGCGATAATGCGATTGAGCTCATGCACATCGAGGTTTTCATCATCAACATAGTCCACTCCCCCCACATGGATGACAAGGGGAACCGTTGAATAGTTTGTTGAATGATTGGAAGCTTCGATAGAGCGAAGATTGCAGCTTGAGTCAGCAACGATAGCCCAGCTCATCAACTTCTCCTTTGTGATGCATACCATTAGGTTTCATACCTAGTATACAATACTAGGTGGAATGATTATGCGTATAGCCATAGTGAGGTAGGTCAATGGACAAAACAAAGACGCAGCTGACATCGCTTATTCCGATGTCTGACAACTCCCCTGCTATCGATACAGATCAGCTTGTTCAGAGACCGCCATTTGATTGCTTCATGGATTCAGTGGAGATGAATGAAAATCAGGTCATCTAAGCTCCCTACATATGGCGAGCTTCCCAATTTGCCGCTCTATCGCGATCAAGTTATTTCTTATATCACCTTAATACTCAAACCGCTTGACCGTTGCTCGAGCTCCGAGTGGCTGACCCCCTCGATGATCAACAATTACGTCAAGATGCATCTCATCAGTCCACCCATTAAAAAACAGTATGGCCGTGAGCAGATCTCGCGATTGCTTATTATCTGTATACTCAAGCAGTTCTTGAGCATATCGGCAATCGAGCAGCTTTTTAAAATTCAGTCGGTTGTCACCTCACCGCAAGAGGCATATAACCACATGGTGGCCGAAATCAATCACATTGTGGATATGACGTTTTCGGCCACCGATGTCCAATCGTTGGAGCGAGCACTTCGCGAGACGGGTGAAATCAGCCGTGAGGAGCTTCTTGTGCGTGCTGCAGCGCAGGCTTTCGCATCAAAAGCGCTGCTTATGGCATATCTTCAGTTTGCAGGCTTTGAAAACGATGGGAAGAGCGCTCGTTAATCGACCTTGATCAGCGAGAAGAGCTCGTGGTCGCCCGATTCGGCAAGCTGTTTGCGCGGATTGAGGAAGCATAGCTCGAGAATGCTTGCATAGCCTACAAGCGTAGCGCCCATATCCTGAACCAACCTGCCCGTAGCGGCTGCCGTTCCGCCGGTTGCGATAAGGTCGTCGATAATCAAAACGCGATCTTCGGCCTGAATGGCATCAGCGTGGATTTCAAGCGTATCCGTACCATATTCAAGCTCATAGGAAGCCGAAACGGTGGCACGAGGAAGCTTGCCGGGTTTACGTGCTGGAATAAAGCCAGCGCCTAGTTCTAGGGCAACAGGGGTGCCGATCATGAAGCCGCGGGCCTCTGGGCCGACCACCTTTGTGATTCCCTCGTCTTTGTAATGGGAGACAAACGCGTCGACCATTGCCCGAAACGGCTTGGGATCGGCAAAAAGCGGCGTGATGTCCTTGAAGATAACACCAGGCTCAGGATAGTCAGGAATATCGACGATAAAGGATTCGAGTTCTTTGGTATCCATCAGTTACCCCCGTTTTGAGCTTTTGCTTACAGTAGCGCTCGTGGCTTTTTCTTTCTTTTCTGTAGCTGCTGCTGCGGCGCGTGTAAGCTCATCGTCAATCACGTTGACATCGGCATCTTCGACTACGGCATTGAGGGACTCGAACACACGGTTCTTAAGAAGCGCGGTACGAACGCCGTCAGTCAAATCGTGGAGCTTGTTAAAGGCTCGCTCGAGCTTCGCTTCGCGGCCTTCATCGGAATCATCCATTCCAAGCATTCCGATAAGCACCTGCTCGAACATGGTTGATTCTCGATTTGCAGCAGAAACATACTGACGAAGATTGCGCGGCTCAATATGGAATCGATTGAGCTCGGCGCAATAGCGAATAATTTCGAAATCTCGCCCATCGACAAGATCGCGATTTTGGGGACTCTTGATAATGCGAATCAAGTCGTTTTCCGCGAGGGCTCGAATGAAGGAAATCTCCACCCCAAGGATATCGGGAATATCTTCAATGGGGTGAAGCTTCTGCTTGGTCTCCTTGGGCTCCGTTTTCATAGGAAGGTCGGAGAGCAGACCCACTTCAAAGGCAAGGGTTGAAAGATCGCTTGCGCTATCGAGTTTTTGCTTGATAACGGTTAGCGGCATATATCTGGTTTTTTGCAGATGCAAAATAACCTCAAGGCGATCGACATCCTCCTTGGAGTATTGGCGATAGCCTTTAGGCGTCCTGTGGGGCGTAATGAGCCCTTCGTCTTCCAGAAAACGAATCTTTGAATTTGAAAGATCGGGATATGCACCGCGCAGATAGTTAACAACCTGCCCAATGCTGAGGTAGCTACGCTCAGCCAAGCTACTCACCGGTCTCGATGCGCTCCGGCTGGCTTTCGTGATAGATAAGGGTAAACGTGCCTATCTGAATGGAAGAGCCGTCATGAAGCGGTGCATTGCTCACGATAGCACCATCGACCCAGGTGCCATTGAGCGAACCAAGGTCTTCGATAGAGACGCCCGAGGCATCGTGCTTGATTTTCGCATGAGAGCGCGAGACGGTCATATCGTTCAGGAAAATGCTGTTTGCGGGATCACGGCCAACGGTCGTGAGCGTTCCTTCAAGCTCAAACGTATTACCCGTTTGCGGTCCTTTGATAATCGTCAGAACGGGCTTAGAGATAACCTGTGCCTTCATGAGGTCAGGAGCAGTCATATCGTTCATGGGCATGCGAAATACGCAGGTTGCATCCCCGGAAGGAACGGAATTATGTGCGGAGTCTACAGCGGCCATGAGAACCCCCATATATCATGCTGGTAAGACGAAGGTAACGAGTTTATTCTACCCTACTTATTCGGTAAGCGCTCCGGAAGTAGAGCCCTCATCGCTATCATCAATTTCTGGATTAAGGAAGTCCTCGTCTTCATCTTCGGGATGGAGTTGGGCCTGTCTGATGGCGAGCCCACCTTTAATGGTGTAAATCGCAGCGGTGATGAGCGAGAAGCAAACACCGGCATATACAAAGTAAATGCCCATGGGCACGGAGGATCCGTTAAGGCCCGGGAATTGCGTTAAAGCAGCGGAAAGGAGATTGAAGCCATCGACCACAGGAAGACCCAAGAGCATGAGGCTGAAGCCCGTCATGAGCAGCGCAGTGGCGATTTTTCCGGTATAGACAACATCGATGGGACGACGATGGTAGCGCCGGACGATGAAGTTGCCGCAAGCAAGGTATACATCTCGTCCGATAATGACTACGCAAACCCAGACAGGAAGTTCTCCGCGAGCCACGAGGCCCAATACTCCAGTAAAAAGGAGGGCTCTGTCGACGATGGGGTCCATCATCTTGCCGAGCCAGCTGACCGTTCTAGTCATGCGAGCAATCTGACCATCAAGCCAATCGGTTGAAGCGGCGATTGCGTAGATCACAAGCGCAATATAGCGATTCTCGTTATTAATAAACAGGTAAAGAAAAACGAGAGTGAGAACGAGTCGAATTGCAGTAATGAAATTGGAGATAGTAAAAATCTTATTAGAAGGATAATCGGACGTGCCGATAAGCTCCTTCTTGATTTTCTTTTTCAGACCCACAAGGCTCCTTTGAGTGCATACTTTCACGTTTGCATAATACCCGTGAAATGGCCGATTAACCATGGTATCGGAAATACCCATGGGTGGAAAGATGCGACCTGGATGCTGGGAGGAACTCCTAGAAGCGACCACGTTTAGGGATAAAAAACAGGTCAGAGTAAAACACTCTGACCTGCATTAGATGCTGGTCGGGACGACTGGATTCGAACCAGCGACCCCTTGACCCCCAGTCAAGTGCGCTACCAAGCTGCGCCACGTCCCGATATGTCGTTGCGTCTTGCGCAACGAAGAATACTTTACTCAAAGCCGATTGAAGATGCAAGCACTAATTTAAAAATGTTTGAGCAATAAGGTGCGGGAGAGGATTTCGTCTGCAAGAGCATTCTTTTCGAGCAGTCCAAGGTCGTCAATCGCGCTTGAAGTAACCCACCATGCGCGATTATTTGAGGAGCCAAAGCCGGCATCCGAACGAGAGACGTCATTGGCGACAATCGCGTCGCATCCTTTGCGCTTGAGTTTTGCCTGTGCATACTCTACGACGTCGTTCGTTTCTGCTGCAAATCCGACGACAATGCGGTCCCCTTTGTTGGAGGAAAGCTCTGCAAGGATATCTTGTGTCTGGATTAGGGGGATCGAGTCGATCGGATCGACTGCCTTTTTCAGCTTATGGTCGGCAGGCATCGCGGGAGTGTAATCGGCAACGGCAGCCGCAAGAATGGCGATGGTGGAGTGTTCAAAGGCCTTCACTGCCGCATCGCGCATTTGTGAAGCTGTTTGCACGGAGATGGCTTCGATTCCCGATGGTATGGAAAGGTCGATGGGTCCAGCGACGAGCGTCACGTTAGCCCCGCGATCACGTGCGGCTTTTGCAAGCTCAAGGCCCATTTTGCCACTCGAACGGTTTGCTATGTAACGAACGGGGTCGATAGGCTCATGGGTTGGTCCTGCTGTTATGAGCACATGCTCACCGGAAAGATCAGAGGAACCTCGAAGTAGCGAAAGGGTCGCGTCGGCAATGGTTTCAGGTGATGCCAGACGTCCAGAACCGACGTCGCCGCAGGCAAGGTAGCCGGAATCCGGCTGAACAAAGCGCACTCCCCTGCCTTTGAGCACCTGCACGTTATCTTGCGTGGCGACAGCGCTCCACATTCCCGAATTCATGGCGGGGGCGATAAGAACGGGTGCTTTTGTTGCAAGGAGAGTTGTCGACATGAGGTCATCTGCGAGCCCGTGGGCCATTTTGGCGATACTGTTCGCCGTTGCCGGGGCGACGAGGACGATATCGGCTTCCTGGGCAAGTGAGATATGGTGGATGGGATCTTCTGGATCATCGAAGAGTCCTATAGCTACCTTTTCATGCGTTAAGGCGCGAAAGGTCGTGGGGCCCACAAATTGAGTCGCGTGCTCTGTCATGAGCACCTTTACGCGGCACCCCGCTTTCTGCAAAAGGCGCAAGATCTCGCAGGACTTATATGCCGCAATACAGCCCGTCACACAGAGAAGGACAGTCTTTTCTTCGTTTGATCCGCAGGTGCCCATGCCTTACTCCTCGGGAAGGATAACCATTAGGCGGTGGCAATAGGGGCATTCGGTGACCTCGTCTGCGTGCCTCAAATCGCTCATGGTCGAAGATTGAAGAGACATGCGGCAGATGCTCGGGACATTGCCCTCGAGCTTCTCGACAGCTAGATGACCAAAGCGTTTGGAAGCATCCTCATAGGCTTTGGCAAGTGAGGGGTCGAGGCTTTCGAGCAGCACGGAACGCTTGCGCTCATTCTTATCGATTG
This sequence comes from uncultured Collinsella sp., assembly GCA_934647195.1. Classification (GTDB taxonomy): domain Bacteria; phylum Actinomycetota; class Coriobacteriia; order Coriobacteriales; family Coriobacteriaceae; genus Collinsella. Next base: position 253,473 of record CAKUFD010000002.1, on the reverse strand, counting down.
CATCTTGAATATCGGCAGCGTGGGTACGTGCCTGCTTGGTTAGAGCGACAACAGCGTTTTCGACTTTCGTAAGATTTTCCGCAAGGGTGGCTTCATCCGCTTGGATAGTGTCGAGTTTCTGGTGGGCTTCAGCACGCTCGAACTCAACACGGTCGAGCTTTTTGGCAAAGTCGGAAAGCGTGATCTCGAGCTGCTGAACCTGGCGGTAGTCATCCATGTCGACTTCACGGCGGGCCTTCTCGATACCGTCGTGAAGCGCCTGCTCGCGGCTGTCGAGCTCCTTCAAATCGATTTCAACATCCTTGCGCTGAGCAAAGAGTTTAGTCACATCGCCCTTGAGCTTGATATAGAGCTTGCGACGGCGTGCAAGATCTGCGATTTCGGGCAGGTTTTGAAGCTGCTCTTTATCGCGCATGAGCGTAAGGTCGATGTCCTGCAATTCCAAAAGTGTCGAGCCAACGCTCATGAGGTACTCCTTTGTGATTATTACCGTGCGGTCCACCATTGTGCTGAATGAGTAATTGTAGCTATCGAAGTGGGGGCAACCCCTGCTTGTTGGGCGGCTTTTGCCAAGATTTCCACGAATGGTTCCTCTGAGCGATCATGGCCGAGCAAAATAACATCCAGACCTCGTATCGAGAGGTCCTGGCAAACATGATAGCCTGCTTCTCCGCAGATAATCGCTTTCGCTCCTGCCTTGAGGGCCAGTTCACCGAAATCGCCGAGCGACCCACCGAGAAAAGCAACTCTCGAAATGGGATGAGATGGTTCGCCCCATACGCGTGGCTGCGTGCGGAAAACCTGGGCAGCGTGACAGGCAAGCTCTGCAAGGTCGGTTTCGGCAATGTCCGTTACTGCCCCCAAGCCAGGAAGGTCTGGCTGCTGCGAAAATTCTAGTGAGGATGACGCTGTGAAGCCCATGAGATCGGGCAAGAGTCTGCGGGCTGCTTTCGAACGATCGAGATTGGTGTGCATCGAAATGATCGATACACCGAGTCGAGCGGCTTCAAAAACAACCGCAGAGGAACTGGGGCTAAAGGGATCTGCCGGTTTAAACGCATCGGGAGCCTTGATATACACGGGATGATGCGTGAGCAGGACATTAGAGCCGTCGTTGTGAGCGGATCGGACATTATCGAGGGTGGCATCGAGGGAGCACGTAACGCCTGTGATCGAAGACGAGGGATCTCCGACGGATAGGCCCACATGGTCCCAGGGCTCGGCGGTATCGAGCGGAAATGCTTCGAAGAGGGCATCTAGAAGGCTAGCAACCAGCATGAGGTTCTCCGATAATCGCAAATAGGCACGAGCAGAATCGATCGAGCGAGGCAGCATCGATTCGGTCGTCAAATGAGATGCGCAACGAGCCTAGTGCGCGATTGCGCGGAATACCCATTGCGAGCAAAACATGACTGGCATCCTGATTGCCGCTTGTGCAGGCAGAGCCGGCGGAAACTTCAAAACCGCGAGCATCAAGCTGCAAAATAAGATCTTCTGAGTCGAAATCGTCTACGGTAATGGAGACAATACCGGGGAGATGGTCGACCTCGCGATACTCCCCTATCGTTGCATGGATAAGCGAATGCTCCACAAAGCGATCATAGAGAGCGTTAGAAAGCTCATTAAGGCGAGCGAAGTCTTCAGCAACATGTGGATGCACCTCTGATGCAGCTGCAGCCAAGGCGATTATTTGACGTAGGTCTTGAGTTCCAGGGCGCCTGCCCGCTTCTTGACCCCCTCCAAAGATGCGGGGTCGAAAGGGCGTTCGATTCTTTAGATACAGCGCTCCCGATCCCACGGGGCCGCCAATTTTATGCCCAGCAAGGGATAAGGCATCGACGCCGAGGTCTTCGATAACAAAAGGAATGTGAAGAAAGCCCTGAATGGCATCGGTATGAAAATAAGCTCCATGTTCATGAGCGAGGCCTGCAAGACCGGCGATGGGCTGGATCGCACCCGTCTCGTTGTTGGCGAGCATTACCGAAACAAGGGCAACCGAATCGTCCATCATGTCGGCAAGAGTCTTTGGCTCGATGACACCATGGCGGTTGGGTGAAATCAGATCGGTGGTAAAACCTGCTGCATGGAGCAAGGGAATGTTGTCGAGCATGGAATCGTGCTCGATTGCCGAAATGAGAATGCGTGTCCGACGCCTGTCGGACTGTCTGGCACCCTCTGCTATTCCAAGGAGCGCCATCGTGTTGGCTTCGGTGCCCCCGCCCGTGAAGATAAGCTCACTCGGTCGCACGGAATGCCCAAGCGTACGAGCGAGCGAGCGTCGACACTCCTCGAGCTTTTGTGCTGCGGCTCGGCCAAGGGAGTGAAGCGAATTCGGATTAACTCCGGCAAGGGGGCTTTCGTCGTATTCACGCTGAGCTTTGATGGCGCAAGGGCGAAGGGGCGTCGATGCGGCGTAATCGAGATTTACTATTTCATTATGGGCAAAGGGCATGGTTTGTGTACCTCTAGGCAGATTGTTGGGCGAGGCCCCGAGTGCCGGCTTCACGGAGGTCGTAAACGGCCTGAGCGGGATCTTGAGACCCAAAGACGGCGGAACCTGCGACAAGAACATTAGCGCCGGCGGCGACAATCTGTTCGATGTTGCCCATGCCGACACCGCCATCGACTTCAATCATCGGACTGACGCTATGTCGATCGCACAGGGCTTTGAGCTCGCGAAGCTTGGCATAGGTGCCCTCAATGTACTTTTGGCCGCCAAAGCCGGGATTGACGCTCATGAGCAGAACCATGTCGAGATCATCAATGACGCTTTCGAGAAGGCAGACCGGTGTCGCAGGATTCAAGACAACGCCGGCTTGAACGCCCTTGTCATGAAGACGCGATACGATTCGATGTAGGTGCGTTGCGGCTTCGTAATGGACCGTGATGAGATCGGCGCCGGCGTCAGCATACCAGTCGATGGATTCCTCTGGATTCGAGACCATCATGTGTACGTCGAGCGGCACATTGCTCACGCGCTTGGCAACGCGAACAACCTCGGGTCCAAAGGTGAGGTTCGGCGTAAAATGGCCATCCATGACATCGATGTGAATGAAATCGGCATTGGAGATTTTCTCCAAATCCCTCGCCAGATTGCCAAGGTCGGCGGAGAGAATCGAAGGCGAGATTTTAACGTTGTGCATTGCTGTGCCTTTCCTATTCGATAATTCCGTAGAACTCTTCGGTGGGAACGCGATCGACGAGATTGGTCAGGGCTTCCTGCATGCTTTGTCCATGCCAAAGGGCATCATTGAGGGCAAACGTGAGCGGAGCATCGACACCGAGGATGTGGGCGAGCTCGGTCGCGCTTTTTGCCGCATGGGCACCTTCGACGACCATATGCGTTTGATTTTGATATTGTTCCAGGCTGATGCCCTGGGAGAAGGCGTGACCAAAGGAGCGGTTGCGCGAATGGGGCGACGTGCACGTTGCCACAAGGTCGCCCATTCCGGCAAGGCCCATGCAAGTAAGAGCCTCGCCGCCGCGGGCATGGACGAGACGGCTGATTTCTGCCAAGCCGCGCGTCATGATGAGCGCAAGCGTGTTGTCGCCGAACCCGGCACCCGAGGCTATGCCGCAAACAATGGCGATGATGTTCTTGATCGCCCCGCACATCTCGACACCGATGACGTCTCCGGAGAGATAGATTCGGAATTCTGGAGCCAAAAGGATCTCTTTGAAGAAGCTTGCGACATCGTTGTCCTCGGCGGCAATAACGGCGGCGGAGAGCTGGCCTTGGCATACCTCTTCTGCGTGGTTGGGACCCGAGAGAGCTGCAATGCGCTCCGGGTGTCCGCATTCGTCGCCGATGACTTCGTTCATGAGGAGACCAGTTACAGACTCGATTCCCTTGGTAAGGCAAAGGATCGGCGTGGTTTCAGAGATATAAGGCGCTGCTTGATTTGCGATGCTGCGAAGGTGGGTGGAGGGCACGGCGAAAACAATGCCATCGGCGCCATCGAGCGCTTCTTCGATATCCGTAGTTGCGCTTACGGTTTTGGGAAGTTCATATTGAGTGAGGTAGCGAGGATTGATTCCCTGCTCATTGATACCCTGGGCGCATGCTTCGCTATGCGACCACATGATGACGTCGTTGCCGTTTGACGCTGCTCGACCAGCAATCGCGGTTCCCCAGGAGCCGGAGCCGATCAGGGTGATTTTCATGATGCATCATCCATTTTCGAAACGCGCTTCGTGAAGGAAAGCTTTGATTCTTTTCCAGCCAGTAGTTTTTTGATATTGCTTCGATGGGCCCATACAACGATGACACCCATGACGGCCATCAATAGCTTACAGGGAATCGAGGAATAAGGGAATGCGATGCTCACCGTTACGGGAACAAGGGCGGCAGTCACCATGGAACCCACGGAGACATATTTAGTAATCGCTACGAAAACGATAAAAATGCCCAGGTGAATAAGAGCGAGGGGCCAATACCAGCCAAAAAGGACACCGACTCCCACGGCAATGCCTTTGCCGCCATGGAAATGAAGGTATGGCGAAAAAACATGGCCGCATAGGCAGGTGAGAGCGATAAGAGCCAGCACCCAGTCGGCAGGTGCTCCGGGAGCAAGCATGGCGAGGTTGCCCTCAAAGGCCATATTTGCGATGACGACTCGGGAGATGCAGACACCGAGCACACCTTTGAGTACGTCGAAAAGCAGTGTTGCCGCGGCAACTTTAGGCCCTGCAACGCGAAGTGCGTTTGTGGTGCCGATGTTGCCCGATCCGGCATTTCGAATATCGCCGTTGCCGGATAGCTTGCCGATAATCAATCCAAAGGGAATGCCGCAGACAAGAAAGGATACGACGACACAGGCAAGGGTGATCGGCAAGCAAGACTCCAGGGAAAAGCTCTGCATTACTTATCGTCCTTCCCTATCTCTTTTTGATCCTTTTTGCGGAATCGCAAGCGAATGGGAGTGCCCTTGAAATCAAAGGTTGCGCGCATACGGTTTTCAATATAGCGGCGATAGCTGTCGTTAATCAGGTCGGTATGATTGACGAAGAACGTAAATGCGGGAGGGTTAGTGCCCGTTTGAGTTACATAGTGCATGCGCAGACGACGCTTGCCGTCGACAATGGTGTGCCCGAACTCACGCATATCAGTCAAAAGCTGATTGAGCTTGGAGGTCGAGATGCGTGCTGCACGATTTTGTGCAGCAGAGTCGACGAGTGCCCAGATCTTTTCGACAGAGCGGCCGGTAAGAGCGGAGATTCGCAGGTAATTTGCCCATTTAGCCATACCCATGCGCCGCTCTACGGTCTCCATCATCTGCTCGCGCGCATGATCGTCGGGCAGAAGGTCCCACTTGTTGAGCAGGACAACGATGGCGCAGCCGCGCTCGATGGCGAGATTGGCGACCTTTTGGTCCTGTTCGGTCATACCGGTGGAAGAGTCGATAACGAGCAGGGCGACATCGGCGCGGTCAATCGCACGAAGGCCACGGACCATCGAGTAATATTCGATGTTCTCGTACACGGTGCTCTTCTTACGAATGCCGGCAGTGTCTACGAGGCGATACTTCTTGTCTCCGCGTTCGATGACGGTGTCGATAGCGTCGCGCGTAGTGCCGGCAACGTTGGACACGATGGAGCGATCGGAGCCAAGAATCTTGTTGAACAATGAGGATTTGCCGGCATTGGGTCTACCGATGATGGCAACAGAGAGGATGCCGTCATCGATTTCTTCTTCCTCATATGAGTCGGGAAGCAGGGCGACAACGTCATCCAGAAGATCGCCTGTTCCATGACCGTGCAGAGCGGAAACCGCAATGGGGTCGCCTACACCCAGCGAGTAGAACTCCCAGAGTCGTTCCTGCTCGCGATCGGGGTTGTCAAGCTTATTGACCAGCAAGAACGTGGGCTTTTTCGCACGCTTGATCATGCGTGCGACGCTCTCGTCCTCTTCGGTGACGCCGGTGGATCCATCGACGACAAACAAGATGACGTCGGCCTCTTCGGCTGCCGCAAGCGCCTGGTCGCGAATGGAGGCGGAGAAAATGTCGTCGCTTTTCATGGGTTCAATGCCGCCCGTGTCGACAAGCGTAAACTCATGACCGCACCAATCAGCATCGTAATAAGAGCGATCGCGCGTGACGCCGCGGCTTTCGTGGACGATGGCATCGGAGGTCTGGGCGATGCGGTTGACGAGAGTGGATTTACCGACATTCGGTCGACCGACGACCGCAACGATTGGCTTCATGTGTATCTCCTTGCATACGGGACCTGAATTAGAGGTCGAGTGCTTCTTCAAGTGCTTGCAACAGGTCTTTCGGCATCGTGGAGACAACGAAGACCCGCGCCCCCCGCGATTCAAGTTCGCGGGTCAGCTGGTCTTGATGATACTCGTCAAGCGTCATGGCATCAGCGTTGAACATGACGCTAGGCATAAAGAACAGAACGTTTGAAAGGTTGTCTGGAGTTTGCTCAAGAAGGTCTTCGGCGCAAATCAGGCCGGTGACATCGACATTGCCTCCAAAATAACGGTTCTTGATTCCTAGGACCTTGCCGCCTATGGGACTTTCTTCGACAAGTTGGGAAACCACGTCGCGAGCTGCCGTTCCCGAAACAACCATTACAGTGACGCTGGCGTCGACCAGAGCATTGTGAATCGCATGAAGGCGTTCGGGGCAGCACGCGAGTATCTGATCGGTATCGTCCAGATAGCTTCGTATCATGCCGATGCCATCGTAGTATTGCGGATATCCATCGTAGAAGTCGGCTGCGGGTGGGTCTAGCTTTGCATCTAGATAAAACTCATCTGACATCTGGAAGGTATGGCGCCCAAAGCGTTCGTAAGCCCTATCCTGATACGGCCTTACCATCTCGATAACTTTGCGTGCAGACGCTGGGTCATCAGAGTACGAGGTCGTAAAGCGATGCTGATGCTTGGTAAACCCAAGGGGAACGATCCCCAGGCTCGTAATCTGCTCATGCTCCTCGCAATAGCGAAGCGTGCGCGCCAGTTCTTCCCCATCGTTGAGGCCGGGACACAAAACGATTTGCGCATGAATCTCGATGCCTGCATCCATGAGCGCCTCGAGCACCTCGATGCCGCGACCGGCGTTTTTACCCATGAGTTTGCGGCGCACGTCGGGATCGATGGCGTGTATGGATACGTTCATGGGGCTCATGTCATGCTCGATGACGTTCCGCACGTCTTCATCGCTCATGTTGGTGAGCGTGACAAAATTGCCCTGCAGGAAGCTCAGACGATAGTCATCGTCACGGATATAGAGGGTATCGCGACCGCCCTTGGGAAGCATGGTCATGAAGCAAAAGACGCAGGCGTTTACGCATGTGCGCATTTCATCAAAGATGGGCCCATCGAACTGCAGGCCCCAGTCCTCACCAGGGAATCGCTCGAGCTCAACGGGAGTGAGGGTTTCGTCACTTGGATCGAAGACCTCAAGCGCAACGGTCTCATCATCCGCCTCCCAAAGCCAGACGATCATATCGGTGAGGGGCTTACCATTGACGGAAGTGACGCGCATGCCCGGTTCAATTCCCACGTCGTAGGCAGGGGAGTCCTCACGCACCGTTGTCACAAGTGCGCCTTGCCCTGGTTCCGGATCACGTGAGCGCCCGTAGTTTGCAACCGTATGGGCATAGTCTGTAATGGTTTGATCCATGTTAAGAAGTAATCTGCTTTAAGGTTGATAAAACATCGTCAATTTGCCCTTGCGGGGTTGAAGCACCTGCGGTGATGCCTATGTGACCGGCGGAGGCCAGCCATTTAGGGTTGATTTCCCGAGCGTCTTCGATGTGATACGTGCAAGGACATGCGTCGCGGCAAATCTGTTCCAGGCGTCGCGTGTTGCCCGAGTTACGTCCTCCGATGACGATCATGATGTCGCACGTGGCGGCTAAGGCACGTGCCGCTTCCTGTCGTTCATTGGTCGCGCTACATATGGTGTCGAAGACGCGAACCTCGCGAGCGCGAACGAGCAGGGAATCGACAACCTCGCGAAGATTTTTACTGGTCTGCGTGGTCTGCACAACAACCCCTACGCGCGAGGAGATATCAAGGGATTCAACCTCTTGGGCGGAGCCGACGATGTAGGCCTTGCCGTCAGTACAGCCAAGAATTCCTTCGACCTCGGGATGGCCGGCCTCACCGACGATGATGACCTGGTAGCCATCGTTATAAAGGGTCCGAGCATGGTCCTGCACGCGCTTTACAAAGGGGCACGTGGCATCAACGACATGTAATCCTGCGGATTCAGCGACTTGTTTGACCTGGGGGGCAACTCCATGCGCACGAATGATCAAAGTGCCGTCTTTGACTTCGTCGACTGAGTAGGCAACATGTGCACCCTGCTGTTCCAAGTCACGAACGACGCGTGGGTTATGGATGAGTTCGCCAAGGGTGTGAATGGAGCCTTGCTGCTCGGCAAGGACCTTCGAGGCCTCTTCCAGTGCGCGCTTCACTCCAAAGCAGACACCTGCATGTTGTGCAACCCGAATCGAAGGAGAAGTCATTATTTCCTCCCGGGATGCTCGGCTTGGAGCTCGTCTCGAAGCGCATACATACGGCCCACCGCTTCCTTCTCAATCCAAGCGCTTTTCTCTTTTCGCTTGAGATCTTTGGGGGCGTCATCGAAACCCAACCTCTCCCCCGCTTTCATCCAGCACTTTAGCGGTTTCGTGATTTTTGAGCCTTTGGGGGTCAAGTCCCGGAATCCGCATACGGCCATCGGGGAGATAGTCGCCTTGCCCATGCTGGCGATGATTGCAAAGCCGCCGTGTACCACCACGGGTTGATCATCGGTGCGGATGCGCGTTCCCTCGGGAAAGATCAAGACGTCTTCGCCACGTTGCAGGGCATGCTGAGCATAGCGGAGGGACTTGAGGTCTGCGGTGCCGCGCGCAACGGGAATGCCGCCAACACGCGAAAAGGCCCATTTGACGATTTTCGTTTTGTTGAACTCGGATTTAAAAATAGGACGCACTCGATGGCCCTTTGCCCAGATATGGGTAACGATGGCGATAACCTCCGCCATGGATGTGTGATTACAGATGATCACGGTCCCGCGCTCGCTGTTGGAGTCGAAAAGCTTGTCGGCATCTTCGAAGTCCCAGCGCCACATGATCTTTGAGAAGGCGAATAGAATGGCGAGAACGATGCTGTACATCGCCCTGAGTCCCAGAGGGTACTCGCGCATTCCATGGCTGTAATAGTCCTCATACGTTGACGTAAAGTGATGCATATTAGCTCACCTGCTTGACGAGAGCGCAAATTGTATCGCACACCTCTTCGATGCTCTGGGACGAAGAGTCGATATGATACGCGTCGGCGGCGGCGCACAAGGGGGCAACTGCTCGATGGGAGTCAAGGTCGTCACGACGCTCGATATCGGCAAGGGTCTTTTCGACAAGTGCGTCGATTTCTTCTTGACTGAGCTGAGTGTCGCCAAGACGCTGGAGCACACGGCGGCGAGCGCGTTCACGCGGGTCGGCGGTCAAAAATACCTTGACCTCTGCTTGCGGGAATACAACGGTTCCAATATCACGGCCTTCTGCGACAACGTTGCGCGTGGCAGCGAAATCCCGTTGGCAGCGAAGAAGCGCCTTTCGAACATCCGGGTACGCCGAGACCTTGGAAACGATGCGATCGGTTTCTGGAGTGCGGATCTCACGGGAGACATCGCGGCCGTCGGCAAAAACATGCTGGACGCCGTCGATGGTATCGAATGTGATGGTCAGATCGTTTGCACAGGTGGTTACCGCCTTCTCGTCATCGAGGTCGATTCCGGAAGAGGCGCAGATAAACGCTACGGTACGATACATCGCCCCTGTATCGAGCTTATCGAACTGCAATCGTTTGGCGATGAGGTTGGCGATGGTCGATTTGCCCGATCCAGCGGGTCCGTCAATAGCGATAATCATGGTTGTTTCCAAGAGGCCTTTCTATCGGGTTAGTGTTTTGCAGCGTGCAGAAGAAGGTCTATTTCGTTGCGGTCGAGCAGCCTCCAAGAGCCACGGTCGACGCGATTGAGGGCGAGCGGTCCAAATGTGGAGCGATGGAGCTTGATCACCGGGTGATGAATGGCGGAAAGCATGCGCTTGACCTGGTTTTTCCGTCCTTCGTGGATAATCACCTCAACAGCGGTGGTGTAAGGTGGAATGCCTGTTGGTGCGACTTCTTTTGCCTCGCGCTGTATGAGGACACGGCAGGATGCGGGCCGGCATGGCCCGTCGTCTAGCATGATTCCGCGCCTGAGAGGTTCGAAATCGGAGTCATGGAGGATGCCGTCGACAAGCGCAATATAGGTTTTGTCTACGTGATGGGATGGATGCAGGAGCGCTTGGCCCAAATCTCCATCAGTTGTGAAGAGAAGAAAACCAGTCGTATCTTTATCAAGCCTTCCTACGGGATACAAGCCGGGATATCGATCGGTGGGAACAAGGTCAGCAACGCAGGGACGACCATGAGGGTCGCTCATGGTCGTGACATAGCCGGTAGGTTTGTTGAGAACGAGGTATGTAGCGCCGGCAGTAAGCGACACAGATCGGCCATCAACTTCCACGCGATCGACAAGTGGGTCGACCTTGGTACCCATTTCGGTTTTCACTTCGCCGTTAACGGTGACCCTGCCTGCAGTCATCAGGTCTTCGGAGCCACGGCGGCTTGCAACGCCCGCACGCGCTAGAAAACGCTGCAGTCGCATGGGGACCAGGCGTTCATCTTCGGAAAGGCTACGCATTGTCGTCTTCGCTCTCGCCCGTTGTCTCCTCGTTAATCAAGCTGTCGATACCGTCATCTTCGATTTCGATGAGCTCGCGCTCCTCTTCAAGATCGTCATCGGTTTCTTCAAGCGTCGATTGGATGGATCTACCGGAGAGGCGTTCGCGAATAAACTGACGAGACTGCTCATCGGGCGCAAACTGCTCAAGATCGGGAAGATCTTTCGTGCTGCGCAGGCCAAATTTCTCGAGAAATGCGCTAGTGGTTCCATAGATGATTGCTTGGCCATGCTGAGGGTCGCGCCCGAGCTCGCGAACGAGCCCCTTGTCGACAAGAGAAGATATGACGCCATCAGAGTTGACGCCACGAATACCCTTGACCATCTCGCGCGTCACCGGTTGGTGGTAGGCGATCACGGCAAGCGTTTCGAGCGCGGCTTGCGAAAGGCGCTGCGTATCCCAGGAGAGAACGAGTGCCTCGACCTGCTCGTGAAACGCAGGATGCGTAAACAGGCGCCATCCGCCTGCAACCTCGCGCAGCTGGATACCGCGATTTTTTTCCTGATATTCAACTTGAAGCTCCGCGAGAAGCGACGCACACTCTCCAGGAGTGATGGAGAGGATTGAAGCAAGTGCCGGCGCGCTAACGGGATCGCTTGATACAAGCAACATAGCCTCGAGGGCGCCTTTCAATGAAGACGAATCAAGCGCTTCGAGTTCATTCATCGTTTTCCCCCTCCTCAATAGCCAACGCTTCTCCGGGATGGTACGCGGGAGCGCCTTCAACACGGTCAATTTCAATCGTTCCAAATAGCTCGTCTTGTTTCAAGGTGACGGAGCCTCGCTTTGCGAGTTCAAGTACGGCAAGAAATGTTGCTACGAGTTGTTCTGGCGTTGCGTCGCCATCAAGGAGCTCCTGGAATGTGGTGTGCTCTTTCGAAATGGTTACACGGTCTACCGAGGCAACGGTGAGCTCGAGCGGGATGCGGTGAGGCGCCACGTGCTCCGCTTCAAGAAGAAACGTCTCCCGGCGTCCATCAAGGTCTGCGCAGATAACTGCTAGGCCTCGTAGCGTGATGCCAGAGAGGTAATCGGGCATCAGATTGAGGAACTCCGGATCAGGTCCCGCAACTCGAGGATGCATGCGGCTTTCCGCTTCCATGCGCGCTCCCAGGGCCGCAGCCGCACTTTTGAACTGCTTGTAGGCAATGAGGCGGGCGATGAGGACTTCACGCAAGGCGTCGCCGTCGAGATTCGCGTACTCCCCCATATCCTCTTCGTCGAGCGCTGGAGCCGAATCCGTATCGTCTGGAACAAGAGAGGCGGCTTTGATGTCGAGAAGTGTGGCCGCTACGAGTAGAAAATCGCTCGCAACATCGAGGTCGAGCGCTTCGAGGCGATCAACCTCGGCCAGGTATTGATTGGTCACTTCTGTAATCGAGATGGAACCGATATCGACCTTTTGCCTACTTACAAGCTGGAGAAGGAGGTCGAAGGGTCCGGAGTAGACCTGCGTTGAAACGCGATATGACACGAATCCCCCTTATCCTTTGCCGTAAGCGTTCGTACTTAAAGAACTATAAGTCTACTATATCGTGCTCACCATGAATGAAGTGAGTCCTTGCGCCAACGGATAGACCGTGACATCGAAGTACATGCCGATAATGTCGATATTTAGCACGGTGGGGAGAAGATAGAGGATGACCAGGAGAATCGGCATCGCATATTGTTGGATGCGATAGTACTCTTGCAGGGCCTTTCCCTTCAAGAAAGGAACAAGGATTGAAGATCCGTCTAGCGGCGGCAAGGGAATCAGGTTAAAGAAAGCTAGGGAAAGGTTGACAACGATGAACGTCATAAAGAAGGAGAAGAGATAGTAGATAAAGCCCATGGGGACTTGCATGACGAGGATGGGTATTAAGAAATGTCCGATCAGGGCGGCGGCAAGGGCTAAAAGAACATTTGAAAGTGGCCCGGCGAGCGCTACGAGCAATTCGTCTCGCTTAGGGTGCTTGAGATTATTCAAATAAATTGGGACGGGCTTTGCAAATGCGAAAACAGGTCCGCCGGCAGCAAGCATAAGCAACGGCAGGAGAACGGTGCCAAAAGGATCAATATGGGCAAGAGGGTTCAATGAAACCCTTCCCCGCGAACGAGCCGTCTTGTCGCCGAGCGCATATGCGGCAAGAGCATGCGCGCTTTCGTGTATCACGATGCCGATAATAAGGGCAACGGCGTCAATAAGTAGAGTTTGGATATTCATCCCAATCCGTTCTAGCGAAGTTTAAAGATAACGCGCTGGAGAGCGTAGTCGACGAGAAAGAGCAGGGCGGCGCTCAGGGCAAAATCAAATCGGAACACCCCGCCAAACGGAGAGGGTATCAGGCCGTATCCCGCGATGAGGGAAGGCAGCGCATTGGAGATATCCAGGATGAATCCCGTTAGATGAAGGCGGGCAATCAAGCTGGGAAAACACAGCATAATGGCCAGAACGCACAGGGCTATGGCACAAAGACGCGCTATCCAACTCAAGATGGTGCAAGCAATCGCCGCCGCTCTATGCGCGTCCACGCGAGGTCTCCTCTTCGATGGTGGTAGAAAGCTCCAGCCACTCGTCTTCGAGTGCCGGAATCTCTTTTTTCAGTCCGTTATATTCCATAAGAGCCTGATTAAATTTCTCCTGATCGGCATAAAGCTCTTCAGAAGCCATCAGTTCCATTAACTCATCATAGCGGGCACGGTGGGATTCCAGTTTTTTTTCGACCGTGGCGAGTCGCGTTTTAGTTTTCTTGAGGCGTCGATTGAGTTCTGCTCTGGCCTCGGCTTCGGCGCGGCGCTGCTCCTTGGTCTTTTTTCCACCTTCACGCGCCGGCGCCGCGCTTGCCTCTGGCGTATGAGAGCGGCGAAGCGTTCGCCCTTCGCTGGAGGTTGATTGCGCAGCAGGCGCGGCGGTCAAGCCTGATGAAGCGGCAGCTCGTTGAGCCAATTCTTCGCGTTTATATAGATAGTAATCGTAATCGCCGTCGTAGACGGTCATCTTCCCGTCACGGATATCGATAATGCGTGTGGCAACGGCACGCACGAGATGCTCATCGTGGCTGATGAGCACGATGGTGCCCGGGAAACGCTTGAGGGCATTTTCGAGCATATCCACGGAATCGATATCAAGATGGTTTGTAGGTTCGTCGAGGCACAGCAGCGCCTCGGGGGCAACGAGCATCTTTGCAAGTGCAAGGCGCGCTTTTTCTCCCCCGGAAAGAACGCGAACCTTCTTTTCGATAGCGTCATTGTCGCTAAAGAGGAAGGCGCCGAGCAAGCTGCGCTGCTGCGGTACGGTCCATTTAGGAGTAACGGTATCGATTTCCTGGAGGACTGAGTTGTTTTCGTTCATGCCTTCGAGGGCGTGCTGAGCATAGTAGGCAATGCCAACGTTTGTGCCCAGGTCGCGCGTTCCGCTCGAAAGGGGCTCAATCCCCGCAAGCATCTTCATGAGCGTGGACTTGCCGGCGCCGTTAGGGCCTACAAGTGCCACGTGGTCGCCACGATAGAGCTTAACATCGAGGTTTTCGTAGATAGTTTTGTCATCATAGGATTTTGAAGCGTTTTCAAGGGATACGACCATATCTCCCGAACGGGGCGGATCGGGGAACTTGAAGTCGATATGCTTGTGGCCTTCGGGCAGGATAACAAGCTCGCTCTTGATCTGTTCGATCTTCCTAATGCGCTCCTGAGCCTGCGCAGCCTTGGTTGGCTTATAGCGGAATTTATCGACAAAGACCTGCATGTGGGCGATATCGCGTTCTTGGGCGGCACGCTTTGCACGCATTTGCTCAAGATTGTCCTCGCGTTGCTTGAGGTATGAGCTGTAATTGCCCGTATAGGTAGTAATACGACGGTTTTCCAGGGCCGCGACATGATCGACGCAAGCGTCCATAAACGCGCGGTCGTGGCTTACGATGAGTACGGCACCGTCGTAATTGGAGATAAAGCCACGAAGCCATTGAACGCTCTCGAGGTCCAGGTGGTTTGTAGGCTCGTCGAGCAAAAGAAGGTCCGGGTGACGTAGAAAGAGCTTGGCAAGTGCGATACGCATCTGCCAGCCTCCTGAAAACTCAGAACAGGGCCGATTGAAATCTTCTGGATGAAAGCCGAGACCCGAGAGGATTTTCTTCGCGTTGCTCTCGATTTCATAGCCACCGAGGTGCTCGAAACGGTCCTGAACGCGTCCATATTCGTCGAGAAGGGACGAAACGTCCTCCCCTTTTTCCGATAGCTCTGCAATCATGCTTTGAAGCTCTTGTGCGCGCTCCCCCATCTTACGAATCTCGTGTGCCGAGGCAACAACTTCTTGAAGAATGGAGATGTCCGAGGCGAGGTTCGTCTCCTGCTCCAGATAGCCCACCTGAGTGTCTTTAGCAAATTGAATTGAGCCGCCGTCGCAGGAATCGATGCCCATGATAATCTTGAGCAACGTGGTCTTACCCGCTCCATTGGGTCCTACGAGTGCATAGCGCTCTCCTGCATTGATTTGAAATGAAGCGCCGTTGAGCAGTACGCGGGCACCAAAGCTCTTTTCGATTTTATCGGCAAGCAGAATCATGAATCCTCGCTGAATGACGTCGTAGAAAGTAGTTTGAGAGCACGTTCGGTCTTGAATCTAGAAAACGAAATGCATCGTGCTTGAGCCGTCAGAATCATAGCACATGGATATGTGCGAGCTGATTTGTTGAGCGGTCGACATATTTCCAAGGATGATTATTTATTAAAAGCTTTTTGTTTTCCCGTGCGGGGTCAATATAGGAGGTGGGAGATGAAAAAGTGGCGCTAATTTGGCGCTAAGGGCATATCTGCTGTAAAAAGAAAAGGTCAGGACTTGCGTCCTGACCTGCTCTTTCGATGGTGGGCGATACAAGATTCGAACTTGTGACCCCATCCGTGTGAAGGATATGCTCTACCCCTGAGCCAATCGCCCGTGTGCTTTTCAGCGAAATTGATAATACCATGACAGCTCGCTTTGTCCAACACTTTTTTGAAAAGTTTGGATCTACTCAACCTAATATAACGAGAAGTGGTGAAGAAGTGGCGACGCAGGGCGTCTCGGCCCCGTGATATGCAAAAGGCCGGACACGTGGTCCGGCCTGCTGTTTTGATGGTGGGCCCAGCAGGATTCGAACCTGCAACCCAGGGATTATGAGTTCGCGCCCAGGGATACCGGTGGCGCTCCTACCTGCGGTTATACATTTTCGCGGACTGGAAACCGCCCTATTCTCCCCTATACCGCCCGGGGCGTGGAGACATGCAGAGCCGCGCCCCGACCTAGTACCCGCTGCCCGGCGTTTTAATGGCCCCCTCGCATGGGTAGCGGTACTCGACGCCGATTCCGCGCCGCTCGAGTTCGTACCCGATGGCGCGGGCGTTCGCGTTGGCCTGGCCGAATGGGCCGGGGTCGCGCCCGAATTCGTCGTACATCTTCTGGTCTCGGTAGTACGTGATCGGCACGGTCACGGGCTCCATGCCGAAGGCCTCCACTTGCTGCGCGATGACGGCGCAGGCGTAGGACACCTGCTGCCGCTGAAGCTCCGCCGCGTCCTCGAGGTAGTCCCACGCATCTACCGGGATGAGGTAACGTTCCTGCTTTGGATTCTCCCAGTTCTTTACGGTCTTGATGTTGACGTCCAGGGCGCTCGCAACGTCCTGCTGCGACAAGCCCACGCGCTCGCGCAGCGCCTTGAAGTCCGCCTTGCTTCTCGTGTCGTCGTATGCCTCTTCCATATCTCCTCCTATATATGAGCGAAGCGCCCCCGTGCTCGGCGGGGGCGCTTCCTTGCGTATCTTGTGCCTTGCGGCCGCTACTCGTCATCCTCCTTGAGCGACGGGTCGACGGTCTCGCAGAACTCGCGGCCCGCGTTTCCGAGCGACACGGTGTCGAGGGATGCCGCCGTGTAGGCTGGATCGCAGTAGCCCGCGCCGAGGTCGCCGCTCGCGATCATGCGGCCCGCCTCCCTCTCGTAAAGCTTCCCAAGGGTCATGGTCGGGTCCTCGGCGAGCATATCATCGACGATGCTGCCGCAGTCCCAGCCATCCTTGACCGGGTCGAGGCACTGGTCGAGGATTCCAACGTAGCTGCACGCCGCCTCGTAGGCCTCGAGCGGGCTGTAGCAGCACGCGTAGGTCACCTCTTCGCCCTTGATCGTGTACAGCCAGAGGTAACCGGCCCCGTCCTCGTATACCTCGCAGGTGATGGTGCCGTCGTTCTCGGTGGCCATGGTATCGTCCTCTTTCGCGAATTCAACCTCTTCGGCTTCCGCCTGCTTCAAGACCTTGGATGCCTTGCCCATGCAGCGGAAGCCGGAGCGGCGGCCGTCTGCGGTGCAGGTCTCGGCAAAAACTAGGCCGTCGATAAGCCAGCGCTGCTCGGTGGCCCCGCTCTCGTACTCGGTGAATCCAATGTACTCGCCGTTCTTGATGACGTCGTCTCGGGTGAGGCTCTTCTTGATGTTCTTCATGATCTTCTCTCCTATCCGGATTGCAGGTGCCCTTCGCCCCTGTCGTTGTTTACATTATACCCCCTTTGGGGGTATAAGTGGGCGGGAATTTTTAAACTTTCCCGCCCTTTTCCCAGCTAGAGCTGGACCTGATGGAAGCGCACCGTGTACGCGTGCTTGATAGCCAGGTCCGCGTCGCGCTTGCCCGCCATCATCTTTGCGACCCACTCGCTGGCCTCGCGCTCGGTGGCGAAGACGTTGACGTCGCTGCCGCCGATGACCTCGAAGCGCTCGCCGTCGTCGAAGATGCGGACGCTGGTGACGATGCAGCACTCGCCGCTCTCGGTGATGCAAGGGACCTTGCGCAGGGCGTTCTGCTCGAGGATGTCGGTGTCGTTGATTCGCTTGATCTCGTACATTGTCTTCTCCCATCAGGATTGCAGGGGCCTTCCGTCCCTGTCGTTGATACTATTATACCCCAAAGGGGGTATAGACAATCGGGAATCTTGAGTTTTCCCAGGTAAAAAAGGCCCCGCCGAGGCGGGGCCGATGCAGGGGAGGCTTAGAAGAACGCGCCCTCGTTGAGGCAGCGCTGGAACGTCTTGATCGTGGGCGACGCCCAGTCCAGGCGTCCGTCCAGCTTGGTCGCGCCGCTCCCGTGCCTCATGCCCCAGGCGATGAGCGCGTTGATGGTCGCCGGTCCGATGATGCCGTCGACGGTAACGCCCAGCTTCTTCTGGAGCGCCCTGATGGCGTAGGAGCCGGGGGCCTCGCCGTCGGGCGAGACGTACTCCCAGCCGACCGTGCAGCCCTTCAGGCGGCTGCGGTGCTGCGGGTTCTGGCGGCTGATGACGCCGTCGACGTAGGGGCATCCCGCCTGCACCTGCAGCGAGGTCGTCGTGTTGCTCCCCCACAGGCCGTCGACCGTGATGATCTGCCTCGCGGGCTTGACCGGCGCGGGTGCGGCGCCGGAGCCGTAGCCCGGACGGATGATGTACTGCACGACCGACCAGTCGCGCGTGCGGCGCATGACGCGGCCGTTGCCGGTGTTGTATTCGATGGTCTGGATGCCGCGCGAGCGGCCCAGGTTGAGCTCGACCATGCCGACGTGGTCGCTGTAGGTGTCGTCGTCGATGTGCCCGTCCCAGCGGAACAGCACGATGTCGCGCGGGCGCGCGGAGCGCCTGTCGGCCACGACGAGGCCCTGCCGCTTCGCCGCTGCGCGGATGTCGCCGCACGCCGCCGTTGGCATGCCGGGTCCCTTGTAGCCGCCCTGGCCGAAGCTCCAGCTCTGGCCGGCCGCGCAGAACGGCTCGCCGTTGTACGCATGGTGCCCCGGCTTGACCTTGTCGAGGTAGCGCGTATACTTCGTGCCGACTCCCGGGTCGGTCCATCGGCTGTAGCCGATCTCGCCGCGCTCGATGTCGAGGATGTCTCTACCCACGGGCGGTCACCTCGATGGGCTCGCAGATGTCGGCCGGGCCGTCTCCGTCGCCGCCGTCCTTGGACTTGATGTCCTCGTCGCTCATCGCTGGGCCTCCTTCCCATGCTCCTGGTCCTCGAAGAGCTTGAAGAGCGGGGTGTCGCGCAGTTCCGGGTACGCCTTGGCGGCGTTCTCGAGGATGCTGCCCACCTCCATGACCACGACGTAGGCGCAGACCAGCACCGTCGTCGCGCCGCTGAATGGGAGACCGGCGACGTGGCTGCCCGCCGTCTCCAAGATGACGCTCATCGCGATGATCGCGGCGGTCACGAACTTGTGGCCCAGGCCGACGCGCATGACGCTGCTTGAGAAGCTGCCTGTGATGAGCGACTGGGCGAAGCCCACGATGATGTCCAGGACCATGAGGACGAGCGCCGTCCCGATGGACCAGACCTCCGGCTCCGCGAGTTGGACAATTGAATCCATACTTTTGTTCCTTTCGGTTAGTTCATGGAAAAGGGGCGGGGCTCGAAAGCCCCGCCCCGTGCCGGCTATTCGCCCGCTACGCGAAGGCTCGTGGGGCCGGTCGTCCCGGCGGCGCTCACCGTGATGGAGAGCACCTTGGCGTCGGAACAACGGGACCCCTTGAGGGTCGCGGTAAGCGGTATAGCGATCATCTGGTCCGCGACCGTCGAGGTGGCGGTGGCGGAGGCCACGACCACGGTGCCGTCGACCAGGTTCACGGTGACGGCACCGGCTGCGGTCGGCGCGAAGCACACGCTGGCGTCGACGCGGATGTAGCCGGGGCACGGCACGCGGACGGCGCTGCCGTCGAGCGCCATGCAGCCGCACCGGTGGGTGGCGGAGCCGAGCGGGAGCGTGGCCCCCGCCGTGACGGTCGCGCCGCCCGTTGTGTAGGTGGAAAGGATGGATGACATCGCCATCACCCTCTAGAAGCCGCCGCAGCAGCCAGCATTGAAATACGGGTTTGAGCCCGCGCTGTACGTGGTGGCGTTGGGGTAGCGCACCACTCCGCAGAGCTGCTGCTGCATGTAGAGCTGGTTGAGCTGGTTCTGCTGGGCAGAGATGGTCTGCTGGAGCTGGCCCTTTTCGATGGCGGCGAACTTCTCGTTGACGTTCGCGTTCACCGAGTCGATGGCTCGCTGCGTGGTGCAGCAGCAGTCCGCCATCTGGCGGCTGAGCGCGTAGTCGCCGTCCTTGACGTTGGCCTGGGTCTGGGCGAAGTTGCGCAGGTTCTCGTAGCCCACGGACGACAGGCCCTGCGAGAGCTGCATCATGTGCAGGTTCTCGCTGTCGCTCAGGCGACCGACGGCGTTCTCGAGGTTGTTGAAGTTCATGGCGTCGCAGAGGCTGGAGTCGGTCACCGGTTGCCCGTTGCCGCGATTGCCCCAGAAGCCGCCGTTGCCGAACATGAACAGGAAGAGCACGATGATCCACCATGCCCCGTTTCCGCCGAAGCAGTTCCCGTCGTTCGCGCGTGTCGCCATCTGCAGCGCGTCGCCCATGCTGACGCCCATTTCCTCAGACATCTTTCTATCCTTTCGTCGTGGATGCCTTCACTTGATTCGTCGCTTGCACTTCGGGCTGTCCTTCGACGCCCCGTCTAGGTGCCCATCGGGACCACCTCCCTTCTGTGCCTGCCCGCTATGAGATACCGAGCATACGGGCGATGCCCTGCGCCTGCTCTATGGCCCGATTCATCTGGTCGGGCGTGTAGCCGCGCTCAGCGGCGATGCGCTCCACCTCGGCCCTCGCCTGCTCGGGTGTGTACTGGCCCATCATCTGGAGCAGCTTCCGCATATCCGGTTGCTGCCCGGTCTGTCTCTGATTGAAAAGTGGATTCATGGTTCGCCTTCCATTCCTCAAACTCGGCTCGCGTGATGTAGTCACTCTGCTGGGGCGTATCCGTGACCTCATGGAACTCGTACGCCCTTACTGTCGAGACGTTGTTGAAATCGGTCTCCTTCAGGTAGAAGCGCGGCTCGCCCGCGTCCATGAGCAGGACGCGCGACCCGAGCGGACACACGCACTGGCGCGCCTCCGCCTCGTTCGCCACCGTGCGGACGTTCTGTATGCCGCCGTCGTCTGGCGGGCGGTACTGGGGCTGCTGCCACATGGGCGGCGCACCCCAGCCCGGATACGGCTGTTGTGGTTGAAACATCTGTTCTCCTTTCATCGGGTCTTCAACCGATAAATCCCAGACAAATCACGTAGCCGCTTTCTAGCTGGGATACGGAATGCTATGCGCGCACGAATGTGAGCGTACCGTCGAGGTTCTGACCAGTTTGCATGGCGTTATCGCGGGTAGTGAAGTAGAGACTGCCATCGCCGTTGGCCTGGATGAGCGCCGTGCCAGGTCTGCTGTACACAACCGCCGTCACGGATTTCTGCGGCCTGTAGCCAACGGGGAGCTGGCCAAACTTCCAGGAGGTCCATGCGCCGTGATTGCTGCTCGGGCCAACGGCGGCCACGTGGACCACCACGACATTGCCGTACGCCTCTGCCCACACGTTACCGTAGGCAATGTCGGTTTTTTTCACGTCGATGATTCCCCTCGGGGATACGGAATCCCCGAGGGTGGCCAGCGGGGTCAGGACCGAGAACAGCGGCTCCGGGTCGCTCGCATTGATGCCGCTCAGCTTGACGCGGTACAGCGGCATGAACGCCTCGGCGTCTCCCTTGAGCAGGTCGCCCGCCGTGTACGCCGGGTCGGCCGCCGCGCCCTCGCTCGCCGCCGGATCGCCGGTGAGCACCTGGAACTCAAGGCCCTCGCGGCCACTTGCCTCGCGCGAGAAGTGCAGGCCGATGATGTCGCGCCTGAACTGTCCTTGCGTGCCGCTCTGGATGTTGACGGTCGTCGTGGTCGAGCAGCGGAAACGGGACCCCTGGAGGCTGCCCGCGCCGGTGCCGATCGTGACGGTGTTGGCGTCGACGAGCGTCGCCTTGAGCTGGCTCCCCGTCGGGAAGACGTAGCTGTCGAGGCCGGTGATGCCCGCCAGGCACTCGCGGTCGTCGGCGGCTTGAATGTTCTGCTCCCCGGTCGCGCCGGTCATCAGCTTCACGCCCATGGGCTACTCCTTCTTGTCGTCCTTGTAGCTGTTGAAGAATGCGCTGACCATGCTGTCGGCCATCCTGCGCTGCTCGTGGTACTCGCGCGCGCAGTCGGGGCCGAGCACGACGTTTCGCTCGGTCCCGTCGTCGAAGACGTAGCGGATGCGCTCCCAGCCGATGGCGCTCTCGGCGCCCATGGCCATGTAACGTTTCTGGTCGTTCTGCCTCTGGCCGCCGCAGCAGTCGCACTCCCAGCAGCTCATGTTCTCGGTTACCGGCATGATCTCTCCTTACTCGAATTCCTTCTCGTCCTTCCACGCCGTGAAGTCCGGCGTGACGGTCGCGTGGCCGTCGGCCACCTTGACGGTCAGCTTCGTCACCGTGCCCCGTGTCGAGACGCCGACGGCTGGCGAGTACGCCGTGACGGTGTCCCCCACGGCCACGCCAGCGCCCGAGTCGAGGTCGACGTCGATGCTGTCGGTCTGGCGCAGCTTCGCCAGCTTCTCTCGCGCCTTGACCTTGAGGTCCGCGAGCTCGGCGTTGCTGTAGTCGTAGGTGTACGTCCTCTCGTCGAGGCCCGTCATGGTCTGACGTTCGGATATGGTCCCCGCCGCGTCGCTGTAGAGATGGTAGACGGTGCGTGACGCGCCCTCGCCCTTGCCGAGCGCGATCAGATGGTTGTACTTGCGGTAGTCCAGCTCCGCGCTGTACATGGTCGAGCCGGAGACGCCCGGCATGTCGCCCCAGTCGCGCACGGGCACCGCCGACAGCACGCACCTCATGGCCGCCGTGTCCCACGCTGCCTTGAGGCGCGCCCCGGACGCGGCCAGCATCTCGACGATGCCGGTGTAGCCCGCGCGGTAACGGAGGGACCCGGAGACGTTTATGCCGGCGTAGCTGCCGGTCCCGAAGATATCGCCGAGGCCCATCGCCTGCACGAGCTGGCGCAGCACCGCGTTCGCGTCGCCGCTCACGGCGAGGTGCGACTTGCCCGACGGCGGGCAGATGACGTGGTCCTCCAGGATGCCGTGCCAGGTGCGGCCCTTGTACGCGATGGTGTCGCCGTAGCGCGTGCGCGCCGGGCACAGGACCGACACGACGCCGCCGTACTCCGTGCCGGGCACGAAGACGCGGCTCCCCGGCTCGATGCCTGAGGCCCCCGGCGTCGACAGCTCGAAATCGTTCTCGTCCGCGCCGAAGGCCATGTCCAGCTCGAAGGAGCGCAGGCGGGAGACCGTGCGCCCCTGCGGGTCCGTCACGAAGAGGTCCAAGGCACAGCACCGTCCTCTCGGTAGACCTCGAGGTCCCAGCCGAAGCTGCCGTCGTAGCTCACGGTTGACGTGCCCGCCGGGATGTCCTCGAAGATGTACGAGCCGCTGCCTGCGCCGCCGCCGAGCACGGCGTTCGGCAGGGCGTTGATCTTGTAGCCGTTCTTGGCGACCTTGGTCACGGTGCCCTCGATGGAGTCGATGAGCAGGTAGCCGCCATCCGGCACGTCGGTCGAGACCTGGTACCTGTTGCCGCCCACCGTCACGGACGGGCGCACGGCCGGCCCGTAGACGATGATGCGGAAGGGCGAAGCGACGATGCTGCCGACCTCGATCTCGCGGCTCGTCTCCTCGCTATATGGGTAGCCGTAGGCGTATCCGTAGGCGTAGCCGTGGCCCACGCCCACGGTGCCTGAGCCCGCGCCCGGGCGGAACTCGTAGACATCCTTCTTGCGCCAGACGCCGTCAAGCAGCACGGCCTCCAGCTTCACGACGGCCGCGCCGCCGGTCACGGCCTTGACCTCGACGCCCGCGATGTAGCAGCGCTGGCCCCAGCCGTCGAAGTCGAGCGTGCCCGGCGTCATGGACGCGAGGTCCGCGTCGGCCGCCAGGCGCAGGGCGTCCGCCGCCGCGAGGTCGAGCATCGCGACAGTGACGGTCTCCCTGCGCGCCTTGCGCGCCGCGTATGACAGGTCGCGGTAGCCCGCTTTATAGTCCCAGCTGTCGGCGCGCACCGCCCCCGGCTCGCCGCCGACGATGCGCGCGCACTGCATGTCGTGGCGCTCGCGCGTGACCGCGCTCGTGTAGCCCAGGCTACGCATATGCCACCGCCTTCCTCGCGAGCCGGTCGAAGTCCCTCATGCCGGTGTACGGCGTGCGGCTCGCGATCACGTCGCCCAGGTTCGCGTCGAGCCACGCCACGACCGACGCCGTCGCCGCCGCGCTGCGCACGTCGGGCGCGTCCATCTGGATGCTGCCGGCCTCCGCCACGGCGGCCATGGCCTTCTCGGCGGCGCCCAGCGGCAGCCCGGCGTTCTGCTCGATGCCGAGGCGCATGCCCTCCATGGTGTAGTAACCGAATTTCTTGAAGAGCTTCGACGGCGACGCGATGCCCAGGATGCCCTTGGCGAAGTCGATGGCGTTGCCGATGGCCCCGGCGATAGCGTCCTTGACCCTGCCGGCCGCGCCCGTGATGCCGTTCACGATGCCCTGGATGATGTTCGAGCCGATGTTTCCGAGCGTGCCGGGGATGGCCGCGAGGCCCGAGCGCAGCTTGCTGCCGAACTGCGACGCCGCGCTCACGGCGTTGCTGCCGAACTGGGCGACCCAGCCGACGACGATAGAGATGACGCCCGACAGCCAAGAGGACACGTTGCCCGGCAGCGCCGACAGGAAGCCCGCGATACCGGAGACGAAGGACGTTCCGGCGCTTACGGCCTGGGTGGCCATGCTGGTCGCCCAGCCCACGACCGACTGGATCACGCCGTTCAGCCATGCGGCCACCTGACCCGGCAGCGCCGCCAGCGTCTCGCCGACGCCGGATACGAAGTCCGCCGCGCCCTGCGCCGCCTGCGCGAGCCAGTTGACGAAGTCCGTGAATCCCTGGATGATCTCGGCGATGCCCGCGACGAAAGTCGTCAGTATCTCGACCGCTCCCGTCACGGCGATGACGAACGTCTCGCCGAGGCCGGCCGCCACGACGTCGAGCCAGGGCTGCGCCTGCTGGATGGCGTCCATCAGCTGCTGCCATGCGTCGACGAGGGGCGAGAGGGCCGGGACGAGGTTGCTCTGCGCCGTCTCCGCGATTCCGTCGAAGAAGCTCTGCACGACCTGCAGCGCCGTGGAAAGCGCCCCCAGCGTCGACACGAAAGCGTCGGACTGGAAGGCCTCCGTCAGGCCCTTGGTCACGCTCGAGAAGTCAGGCTTGGCCCCTCCGAACACGCGTTCGAGCATGCCCTTCACCGTAGCCGACAGGCCGCTCTCGTCGAGCGCCAGGAACGCCGACGCGAGCATTACCTGGATGTCCCCCGGCAGCGACTTCCACAGCGTGTCCAGCGCCGTGGAGAACAGCTCCTTGAGGAACGCCGCCAGCTCCGGCGCGAGCGTGCCGATGAGCTTCGGCAGCTCCTCGATTGCCGTCGTCACGATCTCGGAGACGCGCGGCACGATGTTGGACGCCGCCGCCTCGATGGACTCGACGAGTGCCACCGTGGTCTCGCTGACGTCCCAGTCCTCCGCGCCGAGCGACGTGACCCAGTTCTCCCAGGCCGCCTTCATCATCGTGACGCTTCCCTCGATGGTGGTCGCCGCCTCGCGCGACGTCGTGCCGGCTATCTGCTGCTTCTGCTGAATCAGGTCGATCGCGTCGACGATGTCGCTGAAGCTGTCGATGCTCAGGTCGCCGGCCTTGCCGATGCTCTTGGCGTACTCGTTCGCGTCGTCGATGAGGCGCTGCATCTCCGACTGCGTGCCGCCGTAGCCCAACTTCAAGTTGTCCAACATGGTGTAATTCTGCTTGGCAAAACCCTGGAAGGCGTTCTGCACGTCCTGCATGGACGTGCCGAAGGTGTTGACGTTGTCGGCCATTGCGACCATGGCCTTCTGGGTCTGCGCGGCCGCCTTCTCGGTGTCGCCGCCCAGCGAGTTGATGAGCGCCGCCGAGAAGCTCGTGGCCTGTTCCATGTACCGGTTCGCGCTCATTCCGCACGTGGCGAAGGCCCCCTGCGCCTGCTTGAGCATCGTGGTCTGCGCGTTGCCCAGCGCCTGCCACTTGGCGCGCGCCTGGTCCGTGGTCTGCCCCACACTCGCCGCGTACTCCTCGAGGCTCAGCCCCATGTTGCCGTAGAGCTTCTGCACGCCGCCCACGGCCTGCTCGTACGCCGAGTAGCCGTCGAGCGACGCCTTGGTGATGGCGGCCAGGCCCGTGGCTGTCGCGGCGACGCCCGCCGCCGCGACCTTCGCCGCGCCGCCGACGGCGCCCGCGATGCCGCTGCCGATGGCACCGATGCGGGACGACGCCTGGTCGTCCACGCCGATCTTGATCATCAAATCCAAGAGGTTCATCCGGTTACCTCCAATCCGAGCCTAGTGATGACGTCCGCCGCAATCTCGTCGCCGGTCCTCGTGTCGGGCCTCTCGCCCAGCGAGGCTATGACTTCCGCGTACGACTTGGCCAGCGCCCTGTTCTGCGGGGCCAGCCTGAGCGATTCCGCGACGTAGACCCGGAAGGCCTCGTCGCGCGCGTGCGCCCTGTCGCGGGCGTCGAGGTAGCAAAAGAAAGGGTGCATGCGCGGTGGACCCGCGTACGCACCCATGTAGAGCCATTGCCGCCCCTCGCCGTCCAGGGCTAGACGAAAAAAGAGCCGAACAGCGCGCGGAGGTCGCCGTCCTCCCCGCACGCCTTGATGAGCGCGCGCACGTCCGCTGCGAACTTCGCCGGTGTGAAGGCCTTCTTGTACTCGTCGAGGCCCATGCCGTCGACTGCGGCCAGCACTCGGTAGGCGTCCTCGACCGAGATCTCGAGCACCTTGGGCAGGTACTTGGCGATGATGCCCATGCCCCACTCGGCCGCGTCCTCCTCGCTTGATGCCTTGCCGGCCCCCGCCTTCATCTCATCGAACAGGGACTTGCCCAGCTCGCCGTTGGCGATGTGCTCGACGGCCTCGCCGATGAGCGCCATGGATGCGGCGAACTCGTCCGCCGTCAAATCGTTGATTCTCATCAGGCCGCCGCCTCATCTGCCGTGCCGGCCACGGTGTAGACCTCGAAGGGCACCGTGTCCTGCGCGCTCATGGAGTAGTGGCCGGTGAACTCGAAGGCGAACTGGCCCTTGGCCTTGTCGGAACTCTGGATGGCGTAGCCGCCGGTGCTCAGGGAGTTCGTCATGTGGACGGCGATGAAGCCGGCCTTGCCGGTCTTGGCGCCGTCCTCGTTGACCTCGCTGTAGTCGCCGACCCACCACAGGTCGGTGAAGTCGGAGTCCTTGAGGTCGTTGCGCGGGGTGACCTTGGTGCCCTCGACGTCGGCCGGGCCGGTCAGCATGCCGGTCGTTGCCGGGGTGACGCTGACGAAGGTGCCGGACATCTTGACCTCCCAGGAGTCCAGGCGCTTCAGCTCCTTCATGTTCTTCGGGCAGTTGTCGATGTCCTCGCCCAAATCGCTGTAGGTCGGGACGGCGGTGAAGTTGACGCCGCCGCTCGTGGCTCCGATGATGCCGCCGGCCTCGAGCGTGCCCTCGGTCGGGTTGAAGCTCTTCAGAAGGACGCCTGCGCCCATCTGAATGTTCTTGAAGGTGTCCTGCGGGATCTGCGTGAACTTCAAGACGGTACCTCCTAAAAGGTTGTGATGTTCTCGATGGAAAGGTTGATGTACCTGCGCTTGACGCCCGGCTCGCCCGAGTCTGCGGCCTGCCAGAACGGGGAGCCGCGCTTGACCCAAAGCCCGCCGCCGTCGCAGGGCAGCATGAGGCCGCCCAGCCCCAGCGCGCGCCCGATGGCCTCGGCGTCGGCGTTGGCCTTTGCCTCGCTCCCGGTGCGCCGCCAGGTCTCGACGGTCACGCCCTGCTCCCCGTCGCCCCACGCGCCCGCCACCGGCGTGTACGTGATGTACGGGAGCGCGGCGTTGTCGGGAACGGCCTGCGCCGCGTAGGCGGGCATGCCGAATCCCTCGAGCCACGCCTGGAGGGCTGCGGTCCTACTGGGCATCCGGCAGCCTCCATTCCTCCGCCGTGCACTGCGTGAACGTGAACGTCGCGCATGCGGGCGGACGGCCGTCGTCGGCGTTGGACGTGACGCGGAACACCTGCCCGTCGGAGACGCGCTTGAAGACGTCGCCGAACGACAGCTCCTCGGAGCACGTCACGGTGTAGGCGTTGGCGACGCCGGCCGCCTCGGCGATTCGTGCCTCGGACGACGTGTCGTGCACGATCGTCGCGGCGAAGCCGCGGCCCTCGGCCCACGTCTCGGCCCAGCCGCCCTCGCCGTCGGCGACGCTCCTGCGGAGCATCCTCACGCACGGCACTCGCATGCGCTCGTACAGCCGCGTCATAGCTTCCTCCAAGGTGCCAGGCGGGCGGCGAAGACGGACTGCCACGTGCCGCCCTGAGACGACGTGGAGGAGCCGCTGCCGCCGCCCTTGGTGTACGAGTACCCGCCGAAGCTCTCCGAGGCGTAGGGGCTGTTCTGGACGTCGCCGTTCTCCTTGCACCACGCCGTTATCTCGTCGGCGAGGTCGGTCACGGCCTTGGGCACCGCCAGCGCCCAGACCGAGCCGGTGAACTCCTCGTCCTCCAGCTGCCCCTCGCACGGCCACGTGTGCAGGCCGTCCGAGAAGCGCGAGCCACGGATGCGGAAGAACTGCCCGTCGGCAAGCAGGCCGGAGGGCACGCCGGTCAGCGTGCCGCCCCGGACCTCGAAGCGGCCCTTGGCCACGTTGCGCTCCCGCGTTACGGGGTTGCGCTCGAACCAGTTGTGCAGGTACTCCAGGACCGCTTCCAGCATGGCTAGGCCAGCTTCGGTGCGGTGCCGATACCCTTGAGGACGCCGGCCTTGAGCGTGTTCTTCAGGACCACGCCGGCCACGAGTTCGACCTCGCCGGTCTTGACGGCGCCGGGCTGGGCCATGTCGGGCATGTAGGACTGGACCACGCCGGTGCCGGTCGGCGAGATGCCGTGGAATCCGTCGAGGCCCAGGGACACGGCGTAGATGTCGGACTTGCCGAGCGCGGAGGCCGTCGCGGCGGTGTCGGCGACGGCGTCGACGGAGGCGGTGCCGTTGTAGTACTTTCCGAGGTCCACGATGGGCACGCCGTTGTAGGTCTCGATGTAGCGGCCGGCATCGTCCTTGGTGCGCTCGTAGTAGCCGGCGCGGCGGGCGATGCCTCGGAACTTGGTCAGCATCTTGCCGTTCATCATCAGCATGTTCGGGCCGTCGACCTGCGAGAGCAGGTAATCGACCTCGTCGAGGAACGCCTGGGCGTTCTTGGTCATGAGGTCGGCGGTGGACACGTCGACCTCGGAGCCGATCTCGTTGGAGGTGCCGGTGAGCATCTTGGCGAGGCCGTCGAACGTTCCGTCGGGCTTGCCCGCGCCGGCGGTGCCGGCCGACTTGCCGTTGATGACGAGGTAGTGGAACTCATTGGCCACGGCCTTGATCTTCTGCTCCAGCTGGAAGGCCATCTCGTCGACTGTGCCGGAGGTGTTCTGCAGCACGCGGTCGACCTGGAAGGAGCCGCCCATGATGACGGCGTTGGTGGTCTTCTCCACGCGCTTGGCCTCGTTCGCCGTGTACTCGGCGTTGATGGCGCGGACGCCGGCGGTCGCCGGGGTCTTGAGCTGCGTGTAGCCGTAGGCCAGCGTGGAGCCGCCGGTGCCGGGCGAGATGGTGTTGTCGAACGTCAGCTTGTCCAGCAGGAGGGACGAGCGCTGGAAGGTGTCGATGACGTTCTGGTCGACGTGGTCGGCCATGCCGACCTTTGCCTCTTCGAGTGTGATTGGCATGTGTTACTCCTTGTTCTCGTAGCGTTGATGGAGCGCCTCGCGCAGGTTCTTTGGCGTTGCGGCGCCTCCGCCGCCCTTGGGCGGGTTGGGCACGGATGCGCCCTTCGTGCTGGTAGTTGCGATGAAGTCGGCCCAGTCGGACTTGATGGACTCGGTCAGGTCGTCCGCGCCCTCGATGGCGCCGTCCTTGACGGTCACGCCCGACAGGTCGGACACCTTGAGGACGGTGTCGATGCGCTTGGGGTCGACGCCCGCGCCGGCCAGCAGCTCGCGGTACAGGCCGCGCTTCTCGCGCTCCGCCGCCTCGCCGTCGACCTTCGCCTTGAAGTCGTCGAACTCCTTGCACTTGGCCTTGTACTTCTCCTCGTACTCCCCGGCGCCCTCGCCGGCCTTCTTGGCCTCCTCGAGCTGCTTTCGCAGGCCCTCGGCCTCGTCGGCTCCCGCCTTGTAGCGGTCGCGCTCGGCCTTCAGGCCGTCGACGCTCTCGACGTGCTCCTCGATGATCTGCTCGATCTTCTCGTCCTCGATGCCCATTGCCTTGAGCATCTTGCGTGTGAGTGCCAACTTCTCTCTCCCGTTCTTCAGAGTGGTTCACGCGCCGCCTCCCCTTGCCTCGGGCGCGCCGCGCGCCGCGTTCCCTCGCGGCCCCTGAATGGTCGACCCGGCGTCACGCGCCTCCTAGGCGCCTCTCGATGATGGCGCGGTAGGTGTCGGCGTGCTCGCTGGCCGCCGGCTTGAGGTAGGGCTGCGCCTTCTGGTGCACGGTGCCAAGCTCAACGTCGGGCGCGTACTCGACGTTGGTTCCGATGTACACGGCCTTCTCGTCCGGCCGCGCGACGTGGGTGATGGAGTTCCGCAGACGGCCCGTGTCCACCGGGCATATCGCCTTCGCGTAGCCCTCCGCCGCGAGGCCCACCTCCTCGAGCGCCGCAGCGATCGCGGACCCGATGGCGTCGACGGCCTCCTCCGTGTTGTCCTTTACGACCTCCAGGCCCATGTGCTCCCCTTCCCGGTAAAGAAAGGGCCGGGGTCTCCCCCGGCCTCTCCCGTTGTCGGCGCTTTTACCCCGTGGGGTGTCCGCCGGCTTCCCGCGCGCCCAGGGTTGCGGTCCCTGTCCCTCGAAGCGCGCGGGCCCGATGGCCGCATGGTCGCGCCACTGTCACGCGTCCAGCACCTCGCACCCGTAGCCGACGCGGCCGGACACATCCACCTCGCACGCCTCGACGGCCTGCACGGGCTCGCCGGGGCTGCCCAGGGTGCAGCCGTCGCCCGGCCCAATCTCGTCGCCTCGCACGGTGCATATCAGCACGTCGGGCTGGGTGAAGCCGAAGCCTAGCCTGATGGCGCAGTCGGAGCATCGCTTGCATTCGGTTATGGGGTTCATTGGTCCTCCCTCGTTCGGGAGGATGTTCCGGCCAAGGTCACGCGGCATGAAAAAGGCCCCGCCGGGGCGGGGCCTTTTTCGTTTACGATCTGTTGTCTCTAGGGCTGCGGCTCGGTATCGGGCCTGAAGTGCTCGCACGGCGAGCCGTCGAACAGGATGGAGCGCGGCTTCCCCGTGCTCTCCCCGCGCCGGTAGATGAGGCAGTACGCCTTATCCGGGGCGTCCTCGAACGGTGCCGGCCCGTGCGCGAACAGGCACCCTTGGCACGCCTTGCAGTCGGCGGGCTTGCCGCCCATCTGCTCCCCTGGATGAATCATGTTAGCCTCCTTAGGCCATTCGCTTCTTCGGTCCGGTCCATTCGTCCGGGTCCTGTTGGAAAAGGTCATAGCCGCGTTCCGGATGGTGCTCGAGCTCGACCTCGATGACGCCGCCGCTTCTCTTGATGGATGTGACGTCGACGCTCGCTCCTCGCTGGATGATCGTCTCGAACTCGCTCGAGAAGGTCTTCTGCCCTGACTCTCCGTCCCACGAGCGCTTGGCACCGTTGCCGAACTGCGAGAACGGCTCGGCGTATGCGGCGTGCGTGCCCTTCGGCGCGTATATGGTCATGCGCAGGTCGCCGCCGAAACCCTTACCTGACATTGTACCACAAGAGGTGAACGCTCCGAACTCGCCGCCCTTGCCTACCAGGCCTTTCAGCTCGTCGTCCGTCATGGAGTCGACCGTGCCGGCGGGCAAGCCGAGGAGGTTGTCCAGCGTCGTGTGGCCCTTCACGCCGCGCACCAGCCACACGTCCTCAGGCAGCTCGCAGCGCTCGATGTAGTCGGTCATCTTCCTGATGCGCTCCCCCTCGCCGGCGCTGTTGATCCACACCTTCCCGACGCCCTTGAAGTACTGCTGGCCGTACCATTCGCCATATGGCGCTGCGTAGCCGTTGAGCGGCGAGTTGATGCCGTTGTACGAGCCGGTGTAGTAGTAGACGGCGTCCCTCTCGGCGTCCGTCGCCGCCTTCCACGCCCTTCCGGCGGAGGACCTGAGCACGGAATCGGCCTCGCGGGGCTTCTTGGCCCTGAGCGCGGCCGCCTTCCTCTCGGCGCTGTACGCGTCGATGGCCGGGTCCTTCATCTTCCCGCTCTTGACCATGGCGTCGCGGAGCGCCGTGCGCTGAGCCTTCAGCGCCTCGAGCCTGTCCAGCACCGGCTGCGCCTCGCCCGCGTACTTGCGGCCGAGCCTGTCGAATTCATCGAGGTCCGCGAGCAGCCTGTCGAACTTGGCCGGGTCCTCGGCGCGGTGCGCCTCGAAGTAGTCGCGCTTCGCCTGGACCTTCCCCTGCTTCTCCGACCAGTCGGCGAGGGTGACGGGGTCCTTCCAGATTCCGCCGTATGACTTCTCCGCGCCAAGCCACGCCAGCTTCCTCCGGAGAAGCGCCTCCTCGGCCGCCATGTCGGCGAGCTTCGCCTCGTCTGGCTTCCCCTCGACACCGTACTTCCAGGCGTCGTAATCGTCGCCTATCTTCGATGTGCCGCGCCCCTTGGAGGCGTCGTAGCTCGGCATCGACGGGACGAGCGTGCAGCGGCAGTTCCAGACCTCGGCCGCCGGGCCCTGCGGGTCGCCCGGATAGCGCAGCCCGTTGGGGAACTTCCCCTCACCGTCCGCGATCACGCCGTCGAGCAGCCTGTGGCTGCTGCGTGTACGGCCGTCGAGCGTCGCCATCCACTGGGCGCGCACATCGATGCCCATCGACCGCGCCCTCTCGTAGGAGGAGAGCCTGCCGGCGTTCTCCGCGCCGGTCAGCGCCGTCCTCGCGGCCCTCATCGCCGCGCGCTCGTCCATCTCGACGACGGCCGCGATGCGCGACGTCGCGCCCTGCACCGACTCGCCCATGAGCACGCTCTGGGTCACGGCCGCCGTGATCTTCCTCCGCGCCCACCTCTCGGCCTTGTCGGGCTTGGGAGCCACCTGAGGCAGCAGGTCCGGCCTGTCCCTCACGAGCTTCGCGACGGTATCTCCGTCGACGAGCGTCCACATGGTGCCGGCCCCCGTCAGCTTCTCGACCTGGAACGCCCCGAAGTTGGCGTTCTCCGCGTACACGTGCGGCGACCGGCCGTTGACGATGGCGGCCGCCTGCGCGTCGCACCTCGCGAGGTCACCGGCCAGCTGGTCGACCATATCGGAATACCAGCCGGCCCTGCGTGCGCTCTCCTCGCGCCACGCCTTCAGCTGCGCCGCCGTCATCTCCCCGCCGTCGACCTTGGCGGCCATCTTCGCATCCTTCTCGGCCTGCTCGGCGAGGAGCGTCTTGGCCTTCTTCTTCATCTCGCGCAGGGCCTTGTTGTACTCGGCGTGCAGGCGCTTCGAGAGCTTGGCTATCTCCTCCTCGGCGGCGTCGTGGCCCTTGTCCGTGTACGTCATGCGCTACTCCGCGTCGGCCATGCCGAAGCGCGCCCTGTCCTCGGCGTCGCGCTTCTCGAGAATCTTCGCCCTCTCGTCGGGCGTGATGTTCGGAAGCTTGCGCAGGATGGTCTCCTCGTCCAGGTACGGGGCCTCGAGGGTAACGGTCTCGACCTGTTCCTTGACGTTGCTGATGCGGTTGCGCGTGAAGACGGGCGTGTCCACGATGCCATGGAGCTCGAGCAGGTCCATGATGCCCTCGCGGATGTGGCGCTCGAACTCGTCGGCCTCCTCGTCCAGGGGCTGGTACGCCGCGTCTATGTGATCGTTTGTCGCGCCCGCCGCCACGGTGTGCACGTCGAGCGCGCCGAAGTCCTCGTAGATGTCGGCCTTGATGCCGGCCAGCACCTCGCGTCTGGACGCGACCGGAACGTCCTGCGTGTAGGGCGTGACCGCCTGGTCGTCCTCGGCCGTCGCGATGTGCGTAAGGCTCAGGCGGGCGCGCCACTCGTCCAGCTCCTCCGGCTTCATGCCGGCCGCGCCGCTCACGAGCCAGTACACCTGCGCGCAGTCGCGCACGTCGTTGCACAGGCCGCTCTTGATGAGGTCGTAGGCGTCGATGCCCTCGCGCATGCCGACCAGCGTCGACTGGTGCGCGTCGCTGCCCCACACCGGCACGATGGGCAGGCGCGAGTAGTTCTCCGAGTCGACCGCCAGCGCGAGGCCGTCGGCCGGCACGCTCCGGTACGTGACCTTGTAGGCCTGTTTCTCCCCGGTCGCGGCGAAGGCGAGCGACCCGGCGCCAGCCGCCGCCATGGGCGTGTAACCGTCCTCCTCGTAGAGCGTGGCGTTCCAGGCGTGCTGCGGGTCGATGCGCCAGAAGCGCACGCCAGCCACCAGCGCGCCGCTCACCTCGTCCCAAACCGGGGCGAACCCGTCGGCGGTGAACACGTCGATGTGATCCAGGTTCCAGAACGGGAAGGAGATACCGTGCATGAGGGCGTACAGGCCGATTTCCTTCACGTCGTCATCGAAGCGTTTGCCCAGCGCCTCCTTGGTCGTGTCCTCGCCGCTCTCGTCCCGGCAGTCCACGAACGACACGCCCTTGCCCAGGCTGTACATGCAGCGCTGGACGTTGAGCCTCTTGAACAGGTTCGACGCGATGCGCAGGCGCGACGCGGTGAAGTCCTCCGCCGCCTCGCCCGTGCACGAGAAGATCTTCTGCACGAACTGGTTGATGGTCACGTTGCGCTGGCGGTAGTACTCATCGGCCGCGACCGCGTTGCGGTACATCTCCGACTGCATGTGGCGCTCAACGGCGTCCTTAGCGAAGGCCTCCGGCGACGCCGCCGCGCGCATGTCCTCCGCCGTGATGATCGTGCTCGTGCTCATCGTTTCCCCCATATCCTCTCCCGGTATGCACCGGTTCCGACGTCCCTGTATATCCGCAGCGTCGCGACGCCGTAACGCAGGGCGTCGCAGCTGTGGTCCTCGACTTTGACGGGCCTGTCGCCGTCTGCGCGGGAGTCCCACGCGTAGCCGCCAAGCTCCTTGATGAGGCCCGTGCAGCCCGCAGCTATCCTCATGCGGCCCTGCGCCATGCACGCACCGGTCTCGCGGATTCCGTCCATCACCTCGTTGCGGGCCTTCTTGACCCTGAACCCGGCGCGCCGCATGGCCGCTATGAACGAGGTCGCGCTCGGGTCGACGATGAATGAGGGCCGCTCCGGCAGGCCGTCGACGAAGGCGGCCATGTCCTCGACGTAGTCCGCGTCGGTCTTCTGATGGGCCTCGTCGCGCCCGCTGTAGCGGTACTCGCGGCACACGTGCCAGACGCGCCCGTCGAAGCCCCACAGCAGCGCCGCGAAGGCGTTCTGCGTGCCGTAGTCGAGGCTCACGGCCCACTTGGCGATGCCCTCCGGCGCGGGAGGCTCCTCCTCCACGGCGTCGGCGTAGTCGGGGTACACCAGGCCCTCGGCCAGCGTCCACAGCCCCTTGATGTAGCGGTCGTGGAAGACGCCCGTGTACATTCGCTCGTATCGGTCGATGATCGCGCGCGACAGCGTCGGGTTGTCTGCCATGTCGAAGTGCAGGTGCAGGAGATTCAGCTCGGCGGCGCGGTCCACGAACTGCACCTTGAAGAAGTGCGTCGGGTAGCTCGGGTTGCAGTTGAACCAGAGCTTCGACCCCTCCACCGAGCAGCGCGCGACCATCTGGTCCACGAAGCTCTCGGGGAACAGCGCCACCTCGTCGGCGTAGCCCCCGGCGGCCGTGAGGCCCTGCATCGCGTCCTGACTCCTCTCGGTGTTGGCTCCGAACAGGTAGTAGACGTTCGTCCCCACCGATATGCGGTTCTCGCTGCGGTTGAAGGTCCACGCCCAGCCGAGGTCCGCGAGTATCTCCCCAAGCGGCCCGACGACGTTGCGCTTCAAAGCCTCGACCGTGACGCCGGCCATGATGAACCGCTGGCCGCTGAACCGGCGCTGGCTCCAGAGCATGAAGCCCAGCACCATCGACCGCGTCTTGCCGGAACGGATGGCGCCCTCGGCGATCACGCCGTCCATGCCGCTCGTCTCCCGGCCCTCGGCCCACCACGTGGCGAGGACCCGCTGCTTCTCGCTGTAAGCCTGCATCAGCGCAGCCCCAGCGCGTCGATGTAGCCCTTGATGCGCTCGTCGTCCCTCTCGGCGGAGCGGTCCTCGACCGGCCTCACGGGCTTGGCGTAGCGGTCCGGGTACCTTCGCTCGAGCAGCCACGCGGCAGCCTGCCACGTGTCGTCGGATGCGCGCATGATGCGGGTCACGAGGGCCGCCTCGCGCTCGGCGTCGGCCTTTTTTAGTTGTTGACGAAGTTGATTCTGGTTGTCCGTCTTGGGGTGGTTTATCCAGCGGCTGTAGGTCTCCTTGGACACCCCCAGCACTGCCGCGATCTGGCAGTCCGGCAGCCCAGCGCGGCACAGCCTGAGGGCGGTCTTGATGCCGTCCTTCGTAAGCTTCTCCTTGCCGCGTCCTGCCATTGCTCACCGTTTCCGCTGGTAGATGATGTAGCGGATACCGTTCTGAAAGACGTTCCGCCCCGTTACGCGTCGCCGCACAAGCGCCCGCGTTTGCGCGGCATAGCGTAACGGGTGCGTAACGGCAAAAGAAAAGGCCCCGGTTCCCCGGGGCCTTGCGGCTACTTGCTCGTGGTGCTCGGCTTGATGCCGATCACCTCGGCCAGCCTCTCGAGCGCCTCCGCCCAGCTCCTGCCGTCGCGCATCTGCTGGTCGATGAACCGCTGCATCTCGTCCTTGGTCATTTCCGTGTACTCCGTCTCTTCCATGGCAAAGGCTCCTTTCCCCTGCCGTTGTCTATATTATACTATATATCCAACGGCAAGTATATAGTAAACTATAGATTCTTTCGCGCTTCTTCCCTTAGAAGTCCCTTTATGTACCCAGCGACGTTGTCCTTGCCGGCCAGAAACTCGATGATGTCCGAGTCAGTCCTGACGTTGCACCTCACAACGAAGGTCTTCGTGTTGTTCTTGATATACTTGACGGTCGCCTTGGTCTGCGCCGGTGTGCCCATGTCGCGCCCTTTCCCTTGGGTATATATTGCAATTATACCCTAGAGAGGCATTGGCTGCACTCTCTCGGCGGTGCCGCCGGTCAGGCGCTCCCACCTGTCGACGATGACGCTCGCGTAGTGCGGGTCGAGCTCGACGCAGGCGCAGTGCCTGCCGGTCTGCTCGCACGCGACGACGCTCGTGCCGCTCCCGCCGAACACGTCGAGGACGGTCTGGCCGCGTCTCGTGCTGTTCATGATCTGGTACGCGAACAGGCCCACGGGCTTCATCGTCGGATGCAGCTCGCTGCGTGTCGGCTTGTCGAACTCCAGCACCGTCGTCGCGCCTTTTTGGGCGAGCAGGTCCTCGACGAACTCGACTAGCTCGGCCTTGCTCATGCCCTGCGGGCTGCGGTCGTCGGTGATGACGGTCGTCTCCTTGCGGCTGTCGGTGAAGTAATGCGACGCCCCGCCCTTCCAGCCGTACAGGCACAGCTCGTGCCTCCACTGGTAGTCCTGCCTGCCGAGCGCGAACGTGCTCTTGGCCCAGACGAGAATCTGCCTCACGTCCATCCCGGCCCGCTTCGCCGCCTCGAGGAAGTTGACGCCCTGCATGGAGGCGTACCAGACGTAGAAGGCGGCTCCCGGCCTCATGGCTGACATGGCACTGGAGAGCGCGCCGCGCAGGAACTCGACGAAGCCCTCGTCGCTACTCCAGCTGTCGTTGGCGATGACGAGGCCGTCAGTGCGCCTGTGCAGCTGCTTGGCCTCGCTGGGCCTGTCGTGCTGGCCGAGCGCGACGTTGTACGGCGGGTCGGTCAGGAGCAGGTCCGCGCTCGCCGCCCCCCCCCGCTTCCGGCATGGCCGCCATCAGGCGCGCGATCCCGTCCGGGTCGGTGGAGTCGCCGCACAGGAGGACGTGCCCTCCCATGCGCCACAGTTCGCCCGGCCTCACGCGGTCCTCGGCCTTGTCGTCCGGCTCGTCCTCGGTGACCTCGACGTCGTCGTCCCCGGCCATCTCCTCCAAATCGAAGCCGAAGTCGGCCATGTCGAACTCGTCGGCAAGCGCGTCCAGCTCCGCCTTGAGGGTGTCCACGTCCCACCCCGTCATCATCGTCGTCTGGTTGTCGGCGAGCGTGAGGGCACGACGCTGCGCGTCCCCGAGGTGGTCGACGAACACCACCGGCACCTCGGTCAGCCCCTCCTTCTTGGCGGCCTGGCAGCGGGCGTGGCCCGCCACGATCACGGCGCGGCCGTCAGCGTCGTGCCACGCGAGGACCGGGTTGATGAACCCGAACTCCGAAATGCTCTTGCGCACGGCGTCCAGCTGCGCGTTGGTGTGCTGCTTGGCGTTGCCCTCGTAGCCGTGCAGCTCGCCGAGCGGCACGCGCACGACCTCCAGCTCCGGCTGCCTCTTACCCTTGTCCATCAACGGCCTTGCTTCCTCTTTTTAGCGGCGGCCTCCTGCCGCCTTATCCTCAGCTCCCGCTGCCGCAGGCGCACCTCCTCGCGGCGCTCGTCGAGCCTCCGCGCCTTCTCCTCGAGCCAGCACCCCTTGCACAGGTGCAGCGCCCTCGCCGCCGCGCTCTCGGCCCACACGGGCCGCTCGCCGCACGCGCAGCAGATGTCTCCCGGCGACGCCGGCCACCTGCCGTACCGGCTGCGGGCGTGGCGCACCGCCTCCGGCGTCGTCGACAGGAGGGACGCGGCCTCCTGGGAGGTCGCGTCCGGGTAGCGCTGGAGCTTACGGACCCTCTCCGGGGTCCATCGCTCGTAGCGCTTCTTATAATGTTGTGTGCGTCTCGTGGATGGCACAGTTGTGCCATCTCCCCTACATGCCAAGCTCGCTCCTCAGACGGTTGATCTCGTCGGCGACGTCGCCCCGGAAGGGGCAGTAGCTGTCGACCTTCGCGTTCTTCTGCGGCCGCTCGACGGCCCTCGGGTGCTCGCGGTTCCACCTGCGCTTGCGCTCCCTCGTCGCCTCGTCGCGGCACGAGAGCGAGCAGTAGCGCGCCGTCTTGCTCCCCGGCATGAAGGGCTTCCCGCACACGGCGCACATGCGCACCGGGACGAGGATGACGTCGCTCCACGCGTCCCTCTTGGCCTCCGTCATCGCGCGCCTCCCCCGATGGGCCCGGCCTCCCGCACGAGGTCCCACGGGCGGACGTCCATGGCGCGGGACAGGTTCAACAAGATGTCGATGCCGCAGTTGCGGCCGTCGTTGATCGCGTGTCTCAGGGTCGAGCCGCTTATCCCGGCCTCCGCCGCGAGCTGATTGCGCGTCATGTCGTTGTCGATTAGCCAATGGCCGATGGCCTTGCCGTCGATGACGTATGATTTTCTCGCCATCGCTAAATCACTCCCTCCTGCTGCGTGAACTCAGCCCCGCAAACGGGGCAATAGCTCATGTCTCGTATCCCTGGGACATCGTTCTCGTCCATTGTGGTCACAAAGTCATCTTGGAGCCACGTGCCGCAGCAGGTGCATTGGTAGTCTTGATGCACCTCGTCGTAGCGCAACTTATAGGTGCTGCGCCATTTAATTCGCGCCGTCTTCATCAAGCACCTCCGCTCCGCACATGGGGCAATAGCGAAACTCGTATGCAATCCAAGGCTCAATCGTCCATGCGCACGCGGTGCACTCGACAAGTGAAACTTCTCCCATCAAGTCGGGTCCATAGGCTGGCTTGAACTCGCATGTCGGACGGTCGATGAAGTCCGCAAGGGCCGCGTACGTCTCGTTCTCGACCTCGTGGCCGAACTTGCCGTCAATCTCGACACCGACTGCGTCTGCGATCACGTCAAGCGAATCGACGTGGCGGTATGCCCCGGTCGATGCTTCACGCAACTCGGCCACCGCTCGCCTGCGCTCCTTTTTGTTAATCATCAAGCACCTCCGCTCCGCAGTATGGGCAACGCTCGAACATGATGTCGGATGGCCACTCGCCGCCGCATTTCTCGCAGATGTAAGGTGTTGTCTGAGGGTCAATCAAATCTGCGAGACGTTGGAATATATCACCCTCGCCCACGGCTACGCGGATTACCCGCAGCACAAGCGCGTCGTAATACACGTCTCGGTCGAGAACTTCCGCTGCGAAGGAATTGCCCTCGCTCAGTCCGCGAAGGGTTTGCGCCACCTCGCGCCGCTGCTCATCGGTTACTCGGTCAACTAGGGAGCTATTGACTTCCCTAGTTCCACAGCAAGGTTCCCTAGTAGTCACCATCTGCGACCACCTCTCCCGGCAGAAGTTGAACCTCTACCTCCGTGTTGTACTCGTATCCGTGCTTCTCCTTGAGCTGCGCCATCACGTCTCTCAGCGCCAGCGCCGCATCGGGGTTGTAGCTCACGGCCTTCTCACGGTAGTCAAGCCATGGCGTGCCACGCCTGTTGTAATCGATAAGAAAGGCCATGCACTCAGGCTTTAGGGTGTCGAATGCCTTCTCAATCCATGAGATGCAGTAGCCCTTTCTGTCCTCATCAAGCAAATCCCACTTGACTGAGTACACTCCGCCGCTATCCGGCCACAGCTTCGGCTTGCCCAGCGTGAGGGTCTTAGTCATCTTTACCACGCTCCTTGTTCCATGCTTTTATCGCTCTGTTCTCGCTGCTAGCCCAAGGCCCGCACGCAAGGCAGAACCTGCATTGGATGCAGTAGATTGCTGAGCCGTCAACATCCATGTCAAGCGTCTGCTTTGTGATGAACGTATCGGTAATCCCGCAGAACGGGCAGGGTTTCAGCTCCGGTCTAGGCATCGTCACTATCCCTTTCAACCCACGAACAGTAGGATTCGTATGCAAACTCATCGATAAACGATTGAGCGTCATTGGCGATTTCCACAGTGTCTTCCATCACGTCTTCAAGCTCCTCGTCGGGAATGTCGAGGAAGTAGCTCATTTGGACTAAGTACTTAGGCATCGTCCTCACCATGTCCTCTCGCGCTGCTCTTCAATCATCTCGACCTCTGCCTTGACTCGCGCTTCCTTATCGCGGAAGGCGTCATCGTAGCGCTCGGGCAGCTGGATTGACCTGACGATCGCGTTTGCCAAAAGCTCTCCGCACTCTTTGCAGTAGTCTCCGCATACCCACCACTCGTACCAGATCTCGCTGTTGAATCCAACGGTGATAGATGCACTCGCCTTGTCGTCAATCTCGGCGCCGCAGCAGTCGCAGGTGTACGCGGTTACGGTCTTCTCTCGCTTCATTTGTCATCACCGTCCATGTCGTAGAGCTTCATGAGTGCGAGCGCCGTGAGCATCGGCACCGTGTCCGCTAACGCGCCTTGCCCGGCGGCGAGTGCCGCAAAGACACGCAAGGCATACGCAAGCGCGACGATGAACCAGAGCCACGACATCAAGCCGCTAGGCATCGCCCTCACCGCTTAGCTTGCGGATTCGTGCGGCGATGTCGGCGTAGGCGAGGTAGGCGCACTCTAGGTCGCTCTCGTCAACGCACAGCCTGCATTCTGGGCATTGGGGCTCTATGCCGTCCCTTCGCATGTAAAGGCACTCGGCGTTGTCCCCGCCCTTGGCCGCGTTGTCCAGGTCATCCAGCAGCTTCTCCCAGCTGTCGGGGCACTCGTGTGTCAATCTCCCGGCAGGGACGGTGTAGTACCCGCCGCCAGCGGATTTGACGCCTACGGGACCGCATTCGTTGACGCTGAAACTATTCACCGTCAACGGCTCCGGGTCGTCGTCGCAGTAGACCGTGTCCCCGACTCTGACGGGCTTCCCGTCTGCGCAAAGAACTACGACCGGAGCCAGATGCATGTCGCAGGTGTAAAAATGCACGGATTGCTTAGCGAGGGCCACCCTCCAGATATTCTCGGAAGGCGAATAAGTGAACTCGTCCACCTTGTGCTCCTCGCCGCTCAAGCTATACAGCACCTTTGTGTCCAGCGGAATCTTCCGCCCCTCGGCATCCTTCGGCAGGGCGATCTTCCCGTTACTCCCCATCGTCTTTTCCTCCATCGTCATCGAATCCCTTCCATCTCTCGCACGTGCCGTGCGACTCGACCCGGCGTGCGCGCATCGGCTCCCTCCTGCACAGGAGCAGGACGTCGTACGCCTCGCACCTCTCGTCGTCGCGCCTCACCAGGGAGAGCATGCTCCTCGAGCACATCAGGCACTCCCTCTCCTCCGTCATCCGCGCTCCCTTCTCTCTCGCTCCCGGTCCCACCTGACCAGCGCGATCGCAACGGCCGACGCCGGGAATCGGCACGCCCTGCGCGTGCCCTTGCGGAGGCAGTGCCCGCTGCGGCTGCACAGCCCGCAAAGGCCGATGCTGCCGGGCCTGCCCGCGAGGCGCACCTCGAGCGGGGGCCGGTCGCCGCCGGGAGGCGGGGCCAGCCTCCTCATCGTCCTCATGACCTCGCCATCGGGAAGGACGCGCGCGTCGCGGATCACAGCCGCCCCCTCTCGGCGTTGCGCGCGTCCAGGCGCGCGATGGCCGCCGTGACCTCGCCCTGCGTCGCCCCGACGGCGGCCAGCAGGTTGACGGTGGCCTGCACGGCGTCCAGGCACTCGTCGATGAGGTCGCGCCTCAGCTCGTCGCGGCACGGCCCGACGGCGCAGCCCCGGTAGGCGTCGCGCCGCTGCCACGCGCCGAAGGCCTCGGCGGCCTCCTCCAGCGGCTTCAGGGCCTGCGCCTTGC
Organism: uncultured Collinsella sp.; assembly: GCA_934647195.1. Lineage (GTDB taxonomy): Bacteria > Actinomycetota > Coriobacteriia > Coriobacteriales > Coriobacteriaceae > Collinsella. The sequence goes on along the minus strand of CAKUFD010000002.1, from coordinate 211,070 downwards.
AGTCCTCGACCTCGCGGAAGGCCCGCAAGTCGAGCAGGTAGCCGTCCACCATCAGCGCTCGCCCCCCCGCCGCCGCGATGAGCGCGCGGCCCATCTGCTCCATCGCGCCGCGCATGGCCTCGACGCCCGTCGCCTCCGCGCGGCCGTCCTCGACGCCCAGCCCGTAGGCCCTCGCCACCATGTCGCGGCACGCGCACAGCATCGCCGTGTCGCAGAACCCGCGCTGCACCCGGCGCTCCGCCAGGTAGGCGTGCGCCCTGTCCTGCGGCCGCAGCTCCTTGTCGAAGCCGAACACCGTCTCGGCGTCGCTGTACACGTCCTCTAGTCGCTCGCTCGCCGCACCCGCCTTGTCGTCAGCCGTCTTCTCGTCCATCGTCTTTCCCTTCATCGTCTACATCCTCGTACCAGGCGCAGTAGCCGCCCTCCGGGCCGTCCGCCGTCTCCCGGCGGCACCTACCGGACAGCGCGCACGCCGCGCACCTCTGCGGCTCCCATGCGCCCTGCCCGCGCTCCCGGTCGTCGAGCGACTGCCACGCCGCCCACGTCGCCTCGGTCACTGCCATGGGGCCGCCTCCATCGCCGCGCGCTCGGCCGCCACCTGAGCCGCCCACTCGCGCTTGCGCTCCAGCTCGTAGGCCGCCCACTCTGCGCGCGTGATCGTGTTCGCCCGGTGGAGCGCCATGAGCGGCACGTCTCCCTCGCGGTACCTGCTGCCGCTCGGCGGGTACCGCCGCAGCAGCTCGGCAGTCGTCATCATCTCGGCACCTCCCCGTATAGCCTCGCGTACTCCGCCTCCGCCTTGGCCACGTCGGCCCTGGCCTTGGCGACCGGGTCCTCGACCGGCTTCCAGGCCGCCTCGGCGACCTCGCCCTGCGTGGGCTTGCCGCGCGCCCTGTCCTCGGCGTCCATGTACCGTTGGCGGCGCGCCCAGCTGAGGGCCAGCGCGCGCCAGTCGCTCACGCGGCAGCCGTTGCCCTTCTCCCAGCCCTGGGAGGCGTAGTGGCTCCAGAACGCCTCCGGGTCGCCCAGAAGGCAGTTGGCCCCGAAGTAGGCCCTGACGGCCTCCAGGGAAGGGGCCTCGAAGCCCTCGTCCTCACCGCAGGGGATAGCCGAGGGCGCGGCGATCTCTGGTAAGCACACGCTAGTGTGCTTACTCTCCTTCTCCTTCTCTTTCTCTTTCTGTTGCCTAGGGTCTTGGCTACCCCCTTGGCTAGGGTCTTGCCTAGGGTCTTGGCTACCCCCTTGGGAAGCACCATGGGAAGGGGCCTTGCTCGCGGAAGCCGAGCGCGTGCGCTTCTTGCCTCCCTGCGACCCCTTGACCATGGCGTCGACGCGGCCCCTCGCGAAGGAGAAGGCGGCCTTGAGGGCGGGCTTCAGGTTCGGCTCGACGCCCTCGTAGCCGTAGGCCAGGAGCGCCCACGCGAGGGCCGCCGCGTCCTTCTCGCCGAGGGACTTGCAGCCCTCGTAGAAGTCCCGATTGAAGTTGAAGTTCTCCATCTCCCGCGCCCTCTATCCCTTAAAAGGGGATGTCCTCGTCGTACACGTCCAGTGGCTCGGTCTGCACCGGCGCTGCCGTCGCCGGGGCAGCCGTCTGGGCCGCCTGCCCGTCGCGGCGGCTCATAAACTCGATCTCGTCGACGATGACCTCGAGCTTGCTGCGGCGCTGGCCCTCCTTGGTCTCCCAGGAGCTGTAGCGCAGCTTGCCCTCGACGGCGACCTTGGTCCCCTTGGAGAGGTATCGGCTCACGGCCTCGGCGCGGGTGCCGAACATCGTGCAGTCCACGAAGTTGGGCACGTCCTCCCACTCGCCCGTGGCCTGGTTCTTCCGGCGGTCGTTCACCGCCACGCCCAGGGACAGCACCTGCATGCCGCCGGCGGTCAAGCGCAGCTCCGGGTCGCGGGTCAGGTTGCCGGAGATGGCCACTCGGTTGATCGCCATGCCTATCGCCTCCCCTCGAGCGCGGCCAGCACGGTCTCGCGCTGGCGGCAGCCCAGGCCGCGCACGCGGCGCGTCGAGCTGATGCCCGCGTCCTCCATGACCGCCTCGGCCCTGGCACGGCCGAAGCCGGGGAAGGACTCGATGAAGCGGCGCGCCGGGACGCCCTGCGCCACCGGGGCCGCCATGGCCTCCGCCGGGGCGACCTCGCCCGCCTTGCAGCGTGCCAGGAAGCACGCGCGCTCGTGCCTGGCCGCCATGGCCCTCTTCAGCGCCTGTCGGCGCTGCCAGTTCTCGAGCTCGGGAATCGACATCTCTACATCCTCTCAATTCTGCCGTGGACCCCGTGGCCCACCATGATCTCCTTCACGTGCCGCACCTCGTCGGGCGTCGCGCACTCGATGACGATGCGCCATCCCCTCGGCTCCGGCTCCGGCTTCGGCTCCGGTGCCGGTGCGCCAGCCGCCCTCACCACGTCGGCCACCGCCTGCGACAGCTCCGTCGGGGCGTCGGCCGCGCGCACCTCGGTGACCGGTGCCGGGCGCGACGCGACGCGCTCGATGTCCCTCGCGCGGCGCTGCTCCTCCTTGGCCGCCTCGATGGCCGCGCCCGCGTCCAGCGTGCGGAAGAGGCCCGCCATTGCGCGCGACCTCAGGTCGTCGTCGCCCTCGATGCACTCGATTGCGCGCTGGCCCGCCGCGATGCCGTCTGCGATGGCGTCCATCGCGCGCTCGGCCTTGGCGTCGCTCGACAGCTCCGAGACCCGCTTCAGCCAGTCCGGGTCGAGGATGCGGCCGAAGGGCACCAGCGGCTCGGCCGCCTCGCCCGTGCAGAGCGCCAGCGCGGGGTACTTCCGCTCCCAATAGGCCTCCAGGCGGCCGCGCTTCTCGGCGCGCCATCCGTCCTCGGTGGACGCCTTGAGGGTCGCCATCTTCGCGACGGCGTCGTCCAGCTCGGCCGTGGACTGCCCAACGCACTTGGTGACGGCGCGCTTTGCCTCGTCGAGCTGCCCCGTGATGGACTTGCGCCACGCATCGGCCTCCTTCCTCTGCTTCCTGAGGTTGGCGAGCGCCGCCTTGAGGTAGCGGTAGTCCTCGGCGTCCTTGACCTCGCCTATCGGCGGCGTGGCCCCCAGCGCTTCCCTGCAGTCGGCCGTGATCTTGACCAGCTGTTCGTTGAAGCTCGACGCCTCCGCGATACCGGCCCTCGACACGACCAGCGCCGTGCCCTCCATCTCCGCCGCCATCAGAACTCCCCCTCGATGTCGCCGTACCCCATGGCCACGTACTCGTCCGGTCCATCCGGCATCGGCTCCGGCTCGGGGGCGGGCTCGACGGCGACCGTGTGCGCCATCTCCTCCTCCATGTACGACACCGCGCGGCGCGCCTGCATCTCGGTCATGGACTGCATGCTCTCGGCGCCGACCTGGCCGCAGATGAGGTCCACGGCGTCGCCCGAGCTGATGTCGAGCGCCTGGCAGAACGGCTTGAAGAGGTCGCGCACCGGCTGGAGGTCGACCGGCTTGGGCGCCTCGACCTCGGCGGCCGCCTTGCGCGGCTGCGGCTGCGCCTGGTCCATCTCCTCGGCCGCGTACATGCCGCTGAAGTCGTCCGGGAAGGCGAGCCTCCACGCCGCCGCCTTGGCGCACTTCTCGATCATGACGCCCGGCATCTTGGCCCAGTTGCTCTTGCCGGTGCTGTAGTCGCTGAGCGCCAGCTCCGCGTAGGCCGGCTCCTTGCCGTCCCTGAACTGCACCTCGGCCCAGCCGCCGATGAGCTGCTCGCCCACCTGCTTGTAGACGGCGCTGCCGCGCTTCTTGACGATCTCGCGGCCGCGCATGACCACCACGCCGGACTTGATGCCGTTGTAGTTATCGTTGCGGCAAGCGCGGCGGTTGAAGACCTGGTAGCTCGTGATGATGCTCGCAGGCGCGCTGCCGTACTTGACCAGGTAGACCTCCTTGGTGAATGGGTTCAGGTGCTTGCGGTTGCAGAGCTCGATGCACAGCGCCAGCTCGCTGTCGGTCGCCGTCGGGCAGAGCCGCTCCTTTATCTCCTGCGGGGTGAAGCGCACCGTCTCCCCCGCGTCGTCCTTGTACTGGATGATCTCGTTAGCCACTTTTGGAACTCCGTTCTCCTTGCTTGCTTATCTCTTGACCCTGGAGACGCGCACGTCCGTGTGCGTGCCCGACCCCCTGACCCTCGGCAGCTTGAGCACCGTGAGGCCCACGACCTGCCGGTCGTCCTCCCACGCCACGCCGTTGAGCGCGTCGAGCACAAGCTTGGCGACGTTGTCGACGTCGGGCGTGACCGTGTACTCCTCGCTCTCGACGCGCTTCGGCCTGCTCTTCGGCAGCTCGCAGTGGACGTGTATCGACACCTCCACGGGGTCGCCCCCGAACGCCGGCACCTCGCCGCCGCGCCCTCCCTGGGCCAGCACCTCGCGGAAGCGCCAGGCTACCTCGTCCATGGCGCGCTCGGTCCTGCCGTCGGTGTACGCATGGCCGCGCCTCGTGAACCTCGGGCGGGCCTTGCCGCGCACCCAGGGCACCGTGAACGTCACGGAATCGAGCCTCGTCATAGCGTCCCCAGCGCGAGGCCGAGCGCGACGGCCGCGACCTCGGCGAGCCTGATGAGCGCGCACAGCGCGAGCATCGGCCCGGCGATGTAGGCGACCTTGACCAGCGTTCCCTTCACGCCTTTCTCCCCTCTCATGCCGCCCCGTTGACGGCCCTCGCGATGCTCCCCGCATCGACCTCGTTCTCGTACATGCACGCGTCCAGGTCCGCCTTGTTGATGAGGACCCTCGCCCCCGGCCCCGGCCTCTCGCCGAGCCTCGTCACGGCCCTGAGCGCGCCAGTGGCCATGAGTTGCCGCACGAGGTCCTTCCTGCACCTCGCGTAGGCCGCCGCCTCGTCCGGCGTGAGCCACGGGCTGCCGAACCTCTCCGTCGTCCTTCCCTGCATCAGCTCCCCCTTCCGTCGATGGCCGCAGCCCCCTGCGGGAGGCGCGGTCGGAACGCCCGCGAGAGAGGAGACACGAACCCTGCGGGGCCGCGCCTCCCGCGCGGGACTGCGTCGCCATCGCCTGCGACCCTTACAGCTCGAACCCGCTGTAGTCGGTCACGTCGACCGGCTGCGGCTCCGTCACGATCGTCTCGGGGATGTTCCATCCGCCCAGCTCGATGTCGATGAAGTTTTCGTTCACGGTCTCTCCGTTTCGTTTGCACCCTAATTTATTTAGGGTCGATACCCAAAAAAATATTGCCGTCAATGCCGAAGTGCTTTCCCAGCTTGTCCGCCATCGTCGGAGTAAGCTTGTCCGCTTGTGCGTCCTCGATGGCCGTTAGCGTCGGTTCGGTAATTCCAAGAGCTGCGGCGATTTCTTTCTTCTGGAATCGCTTGGCTCCGGCTTCTCGAAACTCCTTAAGGTTTTGCATCCGCTCCTCCTTTCGTTGACCTAATCATAATCTAATTTGGGTTTAACCACAACTACTTTTTGCTTTAAACCAAAATTATTTTTGTTTAGGATAAAGACACCGCAGTTAGGAGGCTTTATGGAATTTGGTGAAAAGCTCCGGTCGCTACGTACGAAAGCAGGATTAACCCAGCTAGATATTGCCGAAAAGCTTGACGTGTCGGCAGCGGCCATTGGGGCATGGGAAAACGGCCGAGCGAAGCCTCGCCTAACAAAGTTAGGGCAGCTTGCCGAACTTCTAGGGACAAGCGCAGCTGACCTCATGGGAGAGGACACCACCGAGGCCGCGATCAAGGGCACCTCCCGCATGGTCCCGCTCCTCGGATACGCCCACATGGGTGACTTCGAGGACGAGGGCGAGCTCGCCGACGAGGTCGAGGTCCCCGCCTCCATCGCCGACGCGCATCCGCGCGGCTTCATGGTCCACGCCCATGGCGGCTGCATGGACAACCGATTCCCGCACGACGCCCTGCTGCTTGTCGACCCCGACATGGAGCCGGTGAACGGCCAGCCGGTGCTCGCCGAGACGGCCGACTACGGCGCCGTCGTGCGCAACTACACCCGGGGCCGCTCCACGGTCATGCTCACGGCGGACAGCCACAGCGGCGAGTACGACGACATCCTCGCCGGGCCAGACGACGAGCCCGTGGTCTGCAAGGGCCGCGTCGTCTGGTACATGGGCGAGAAGGACGCGAGGTAACGGTATGGGCGTTCTCGGGAAGATAGCCGGCGCAGCGAAGAGGGCCGCGAGGAACAGCGCCGTCGCAGTCGCCTACCGCGACGGCCTCATGTTCGGCGACGACGAGGTCGTGAAGGAGGGCGTCACCGTGTACGGCCTAGACGGCGCCCAGATGAGCGAGAAGGAGCTGATGAAGGCCCGCGCCGCCGCGAAGGCCAGGCGCGACCGCGACGACAGGAAGCAGGACCTCCTGCGGCAGCTGCTCGAGGTCGAGGGCGTCAACGTCGACGCGATCTCACCGGCGCGCGCCGTCGTCGACTCGCTCGACATCGCGAACCGCCTGTGCACGGCGCGCGTGCGCGAGGACCGCGTGCCGGACCGCCTGGAGGTTGCCTGGTCCCCGCTCACGGAGACGGGCCTCGTGCCGAAGTGCGTCGCCAGGACCCTCGTCGTCTGGGACTACAGCGGGGGCGACTCCGTGATCGTGCACGCCGACTGGGACCGTGACGCGAGGCCCTACGCCGCGCGCGTGCACATCTGGCGAGACGGCGACCGGTACGACAGCAAGATAAGGACCGTCGGCGGCTCGCTCGTCGTGGTCAGCGGCCAGTAGCCCGCTCAAAAAAGGAGACAAGTAAATAGAAAGGCCCCCGCGCGGAATCGGAACGTCGCGCGGAGGCCGCATCCCAGGAGACGGAGTTCTCGGAAGGGACGGCACCATTATGCCACAGAAGAGAAGCAGGGGGGCCGGGACGATATACCGGACCGAGTCCGGACGGTGGCGCGTGCGCGTCACGAAGGGCCGGAAGGCGGACGGTAGGAAGCGGACGGTCTCGCGCACCGTGGACACACGCGAGGAGGCCGAGGCCGAGTGCATCCGCCTTTCGGCGGAGATGGGGGCCTCCGCCGCGCTCGGCGGCTCGGTGACCCTGCGGCAGTATTACTACGGTATCTTCCGCCCGGCCCCCAGCACGAGGGGCGAGCCGCGCTCGGCCGCGACCCTGCGGCAGTACGACGCCGCCATGGAGCGCTTCGTGCTCCCCGCCCTCGGCGACCGCCCGGTCTGCAAGATAACCCACGGCGACGTCAAGGCCGTCGTCCAGGCGGCCAGCGCCCCGCACGGGTGCAAGACCGTCCTGCGCGCCGTCCTGCGGGCCGCCTACGACGACGAGCTGATGGACTCCAAGCCGTTCTCGCGCCGCGTCCCGACGCCGCGCCGCCGCCGCGAGCAGGTCAGGCCGTGGACGGCCGAGGAGTGCGCCCGCGCCCTCGACGCCCTGCGCGGCTCCCCCGTCGAGGCCTACCTCATCCTCGGCCTCAGCGGCCTGCGCAAGGAGGAGGCGCTGGCCGTCTCGCCCGACCGCATATCGGTCTCGGCCACGGTCAACGCGGCCACCGGCGAGGTCGACCGCACGGTGTCGGTGATCGTCGACCGCACCTACACCGACGACGACGGCCTCAGGGGGAAGACCAAGACGGAGTTCTCCGCGCGCACCGTCCCGGTGCTCGTCGCGGGCCGCCCGCGCCTGCTCGCCGTCCTCGACGACGCCCGTCCCGCCGACCCGGGGGAGGCGGCCGCCTGGGCCGCCTCGCGCATCGTCCCGTGGGGAGGGAACTGGTTCGCGCGCGTCTGGCGCGCCGAGCTGGAGCGCGCGGGCCTGCGGTACATCCCGCCGGACATGCTGCGCCACACCTCCGAGACGCTGATGCAGGCCGCGTGCCTCCCCGACACGCTCGTCTCGCGCCTGCACGGCCACACCGACCTCCAGACCGACTACAGGCACTACCTCCGGCCGGGCGCGGAGCAGGCGGAGGACGCGGCCCGCGCGGTGCATAGAATCATGGGCGAGTGACCCCTTGGAGCCCGGTGGAGACGCGCCGCCTCTTTATGCAAAAGGCCGGGCACACGGCCCGGCCTGCTGTTTTGATGGTGGGCCCAGCAGGATTCGAACCTGCAACCCAGGGATTATGAGTCCCCTGCGCTAACCGTTGCGCCATGAGCCCGTATAGCAAAACAGCCTTCGGTTTCCCAAAGGCTGTAAAGTGCAAATGGTGGAGACGAGGGGGATCGAACCCCTGACCTCTTGACTGCCAGTCAAGCGCTCTCCCAGCTGAGCTACGCCCCCAAGCGGTGCGGAAATAACTATACGAGAAGCGGGACGATGATGCAAGAAAAAGTTTCAATCAATTTCGTGCCGTCCTCTGTCTAGTTGTTCGAACGGTTAATGATGCTCAGAATACGGAGGAAAACGTTCATGATGTCGACAAACAGGTTGCTTGCCATAAGCACGGCATTTGGCACTGTAGGCGGAACCTGGGTAGCGCAATAGGTATCCCATCCGATAAAACCAGCAAAAAGAATGACGATGATGTAGTCAGTCACGGTTTGATCGATGCCCATGAGCATCAAAACAAATTCAACAAGCACCACTGCCATGAGTGCTCCAAGGAATACACCTGAAACCTTGGCAAAGAATCGCGGGAAGAGAACCCCTAGCGCTCCAAAGATAACGGTAATAGCGGCCGTTGCAGTGAAGGCCACATTGATCGTGGGGAGGTCGGCTGACATGACCCCAATCGAGGAAATAAAACCGAACGTCAATATAAAGAGAATAAAACCGCCAAGCGACATGGGAACGCTTTGCCGGCTTTGCGCGACGCTCATCAAAATCAAACCACCGATTGTGCCCATGAAGGTGATGCCCATGACGGAAAAGGCATGAGAGCTCAAATACATCAGAAAACGAATGTCGTGAGTGATGTAGCACCCCGCGCCCATGACACAAAAGCCGATAAAGATCAAAGCGGCGATGATGAAATTGTAGAGGCGTACAGAGATGGGCTTGCCTTCTGCAATGCCGTTTTGGATAGGTGAGATACCCTCAAAATCGTCCATATTGAGCTCCAGACTAAACAAGTGCTAGTTTCGCTTCGTTGACGCGTGCGGCAACAATTGTAGCAGCTTCTTCGATTGAAATGTCCTCGCGCTCCCCTGTCGCGCGATCCTTGAGCTCAAACGTACCGTTCTTAAGGCCACGCTTGCCAATGACGATCTGATACGGGAAGCCCATAAGGTCGTTATCGGCAAACTTGAATCCGGGGCGCTCGTCACGATCGTCAACGACAACATCTAGGCCGGCATCAAGGAGTTCCTGAACAAGCTTATCGGTGGCTGCGGCGCAATCCTCTTTCTTGGGATCAAGGGGGATAACGGAGACCTCGTAGGGAGCGACGGAGACAGGCCAGATAATGCCATTCTCGTCATTGTGCTGCTCAACGATGGCAGCGAGCGTACGAGAAACGCCTACACCGTAACAACCCATGATCAAAGGCTTTTCCTTGCCGTCCTCGTCCATAAAGGTGGCGCCCATTGCCTCGGAGTACTTGGTTCCGAGCTGGAATACCTGGGAGACCTCGATGCCGCGGGCGGCGGAAAGGGGCTTACCGCAATGCGGGCACGGGTCACCAGCGAGTACGGTCACGAGGTCCGCCCACTCATCTACCGTGAAATCGCGATCGGGGCATGCACCGGTATAATGATAGTCAACCTCGTTGGCGCCGCATGCCCAACGCTTGGATTCCTTGAGGCTGGAATCGCATACGAGCTTGATGCCTGCAGGGAGATTTACCGGACCGATGAAGCCCTTAAACAGGCCAAACTCCTGAAGCTCTTCTTCGGTCATCATGCGATAGTCCTTGCCAAAGACATGCTCTGCCTTGCACTCGTTAAGCTCGTGATCGCCGGGAACGATCGCAACAACCGGTTTACCTTCGGAGTCAATAAGGGCGAGCGACTTGCGCGTGCCGTTCTTGGGGAATCCAAAGAACTCGGCAACGGCTTCGATGGTGCCGAGGCCCGGGGTCTCCACCTTCTCAAGCGTTCCGTCACCGGGGCCCTCGGTGACGGTCACCTGAGTACTTGCCGCCTCGTCATCACCGGCAAATCCACAGTCGTCGCAGTAGACAAGACTTGCCTCGCCCGCATCGGCGAGCGCCATGTACTCGACCGAGGTATCACCGCCAATCTCTCCAGAGTCTGCCACGACGGGAAGGGCGTGCACGCCGCAGCGAGTGCAGATATTGGCGTACGCCTCTTTCATCTTGTCGTACTCTTCCTGCAGGCTTTCCTGCGTTGCGGAGAAGGAATACGCATCCTTCATGATGAATTCGCGCCCGCGCATAAGGCCGTAGCGAGGACGGAACTCATCGCGGAATTTATCCTGGATATGATAGAGATTGACGGGAAGCTGCTTGTAGCTGCGCAGCTCATTGCGCACGAGGGCCGTGACCGTCTCTTCATGCGTGGGGCCTAAGACAAACTCGCGTCCATGACGATCGTCGAAACGCACGAGCTCCTTGCCGTAGGCGTCAATACGGCCGCTTTCGCGCCAAAGCTCAGCGTCGACCATAATGGGCATCATGAGCTCCTGGGCGTCATGGCTGTCCATCTCGTCGCGAACAATATCTTCGATTTTGCGAATCGCGCGCCAGGCAAGAGGAAGATAGGTATAAAGACCAGCTGCTTCCTTACGAATCATGCCAGCGCGAAGAAGCAGGCGATGGCTTGCAAGCTCAGCCTCTGCTGGATCTTCTTTGAGCGTAGGTGCGTAAAGCCTGGACATTTTCATCGCGCGCTTAGTGGTAGCCACGGTTACTCCTCAAACTAATAGGTTCAGTTAGCTTCTCATCATACCGCAGAGGATATTAGAGCTTTGAGATTTCATTCAATAGTTCATCGACAATGGCATCTTCGGGAATTTTGCGAATAATCTCGCCATGTTTAAACAAAAGGGCGCATCCTTTGCCACATGCCACGCCAACGTCGGCATCGCTGGCTTCGCCCGGACCGTTGACGGCACATCCCATGACTGCAACCGAAACGGGTTTTGAGCAGGAGCTCAAGCGGCGCTCAACCTCATTCGCAATTTCGATAAGATTGACCTGGCAACGCGCGCACGTGGGGCACGAGATCATCTCGGGGCCACGACGACGCAGGCCGAGTGCTGAAAGAATGCCCCACGCAACGGGAACCTCTTCGATAGGGTCTGCGGTGAGAGACACGCGCATGGTGTCTCCTATGCCTTCCGCCAGCAGAGAACCTAATGCGATAGAGCTTTTAATGGTCCCCTGCCGTACGCCGCCCGCTTCCGTGATGCCCAGATGAAGGGGCACTTGAGGCAGTTCTTTTGACAGCTTGCGATAGGTGTCAATCGTCGTGTTCACGCTGTGTGCTTTGGCGGACAGGACGATGTCTTTGAATCCGCGCGATTCAAAATGTTCGACAAATCGCATTGCCGAGGAGACAAGTTTTTCAGATTGCGTGAGGTCCGTACGTTCTAAAAGGTCTTTTTCGATTGATCCAGCATTTACTCCGATGCGGATTGCCGCACCCAGTGAACCCGCCTTATCGATAACTGCATCGACGTTATCCCAAGAACCGATATTGCCTGGATTGATTCGGAGCTTTGCGGCGCCCGCCTCAAGCGCCCCAAGGGCAAGGCGGTAATCAAAATGGATGTCAGCCACAATCGGAACAGGGCTTTCGCTGCAGATTTCGCGAAAGCTTTCCAACGCCTCTTTGGTTGGAACTGAAACGCGTACGATATCGCATCCCGCTTCGGCAAGATTGGCGACCTGCTGCAACGTGGCTCTGGCATCTGCCGTGGGCGTGCACGTCATGGATTGAACGACGACGGGTGCTCCCCCACCGATGACCACATCGCCCACGTGCACGGGGCGTGTCAGGGTGCGTGCTAGTGATTCAGCCATTGGTGCTCCTTAGAAGAATCGAAGGATATCGGCTCGCAACATATAAATAAATAACAGGGCGAATATAGCTATGCCCCCATAAGAGATGATCGTTTGGACGCGCAGCGAGACTTCCTTTCGCCTGATGCGTTGGATGATCTCGATAACAAGTTTTCCACCATCGAGCGGCGGGATAGGAAGCAGATTCATCAGGCCAAGCGAGAGGGAGATGAGGCCAGCAAACGTGAGGAAAGTCGCGGGTCCCGCTGCCGCCGCCTGGGCAGACATGATGGAAATGCCAACAATAGACGTAGACTGATCGAGTACCTGCATTGTCTGAGTTGGAATAAGAAGCTGGGCTATGCCTGCTGCGGTTTGAGCGACATAGGAGAGCGAGAGACGAGCTGAGTCGACGATATTGAACCTGATATGTTCGGTGGTTGCGTAGATGCCGAGCTTTCCATCATCGAGCGTCACGTCGGCCGTACGCTGTTCTCCTTCATGCTCGTAAACAATCGAAATAGGAGCGTCTGAATTTTCTTGTTCATGCTCTTGTAGCCGTGTGACAAGGTCTGTCCAGGTATCAACTTCGACATTGTCGATCTGCAGGATTTTGTCGCCAGCCACGATTCCCGCTTTAGCCGCAGGTGAGGCTTCGATAACTTCACCGACGCGATTGACATCTTGGGGCACCGTGAACCCAATAAGCGAATAGACGCTCATGAGCAGCAGCATGCCAGCAATAATGTTTACGAGAATCCCCGCCAGGAGAATGAAGGCCCTACGTGGAAATGAGGCACCATCATAGGTGCGGCTCTTCTCTTGCATAAAGAGCTGGCTGCTGTCGATATCGCCCGACCAGGGTTCGCCTTCGGTCGTTGTATGATTTTTATCGAACGCCTTTCCATCCAAAATGGTATTGCCCATACGGTCGCGGGATACCGTAGCGTACGTTTCAGCATAGTATGCGCGAGATTGACGGTCGTTTCCTTCGTAGACCGGAGCGATAGACCCCCAGCCCATGAGCATGATGCACGCATTCAGGACGTCTTCGGAATCAAGGGTAAGAGCCTCGGAGATTTCTTGAACTGAGGCTTTTCCGCGTCGATTTATTTCGCCTAAAACGTTTGGTGCGCAGGGCAAATCATCATGTTCCATGCCGCAAATGGCAGCATACCCTCCTAAGAGAATGGGCGTGATGCCAAAGAGGGTTCCACATCGACGCGAGCGATGCGCCAGACGAAAGCGGCAAGGGAGCCCCAGAAAGAACTCACTCACGCGAACGCCACAGGCACGCGCAGCAAGAAAATGTCCGCCCTCATGAATGAATACAAGGACCGATAGGAGTAAAAGACCCCAAAAGATGGGGGCAATAAATGACGGGAAGATAGGCATGTAAGCTCCGATTATCGATGTGAAATACGGTCAAGTGCACATCGTGCCTGGTTGCGAGCCCAGGCATCAGTATCTGAAAGCTGATCGAGCGAGTAAACAGGGCTGTTGTCATGCTGGTTCATTGCATATTCGACTATGGCATCGATATCGGTAAACGAGCATTGATCATGAAGGAAAGCGTCAACGGCAACCTCGTTGGCGGCATTGAGCACGCAAGGAAGCGTTCCGCCCTCCCTTCCTGCAATGTCGGCAAGCTTCAGACATCTAAATGTATCGATGTCGGGCTCTCCGAAGGAAAGGGATGCGAGCTGTCTAAAGTCAAGACGCGGCGAGGAACTATCCCATCGATCAGGATATGAAAGAGCGTATTGGATGGGAATGCGCATATCAGAGGCGCCAAGATGCGCCATAACCGAACCATCGATATACTCGACCATCGAATGGATTTTCGCTTCGCGATGAATCACAACATTGACGAAGTCTATGTCGACATGGAATAGGTGAAGGGCTTCGATTCGCTCGAGCCCCTTATTCATAAGCGTCGCAGAATCGATGGAAATCTTGGCGCCCATGTTCCAAGCGGGATGTGCGAGAGCTTGTTTCACCGTAACGCGGGAAAGTTCCGAGCGGCTCTTTCCGAAAAAAGGACCGCCAGAGCAGGTAAGCCAGATACAATGCGCGTCCTTTGGATTTTCCCCTTGATAGCATTGAAAAATCGCTGCATGCTCGGAATCGACAGGCAGCAGCAAGCCCGGACGTGCCATGGGCATCAAAAGATCGCCGCCGACAACAAGAGATTCCTTGTTTGCCAAAGCCAGTTGTTTTCCGCAAGCTAAGACTGCAGCGCTAGCTGAAAGGCCGGCTACACCGACGATGGCTACAAGCACCTCGTCAACATCGTCGAATAGGCAGATATCCACAGCGGAGCGTGGGCCCGTGTAGACCTTCGCGTCCTGCGGAAGATCTTCGAGTATGGAATCGTGAGCGTGTTGTGAGCTGGTAACGGCGACACGCTTAACATTGAACTCGCGAGCCGCGGCAACGAGCTCGGCGGTATTACCATGAGCGGAAAGCGCCACAACCTCAAGTTTGTCTGCATGTTGACGACAAACATCGAGTGTCTGCCGCCCGATGGAGCCCGTGCAACCAAGTACGGCAATGCGCTTGCGTTCAGCTTCTTGAGCAGAGCGTAGCATTGTCATTACAGGATTCCTCCGGCACCAAGAAGCAGGTAAGCGGTGATGCATCCAAAAATGAGGGAATCAGAACGATCGAGCATACCGCCGTGGCCGGGAATGAGATTGCCAGAGTCTTTTACGCCCACACCGCGCTTAATGCGCGATTCGATGAGGTCTCCAAAGACACCAAGAATAGAGACGACAACGCCGCAAAGCATTGCAAAGGGCAAATCAAAGGTATAGAACTGAGTTGACCACAGGATGCCCCAGATAATCATGGAGCCGACAATTCCACCGAAAAAGCCCTCCCAGCTTTTCTTGGGAGAAATTTTGGGAGCCATTTTGTGTTTGCCTAAGCGACTTCCCACGATATAGGCAAACGAGTCGCTCACCCATAGAGACGCGCATACGCCGATGGTAAGAAGAGCGCCTTGCGGTCCATAAACCTGCTCACGCAGCAAAACGATCGCAGACAGCATGAAGCCGGTATAGAGGGGACCGAAGGCGGTAACTGCAACGTCAGCGATACGCGTGCGCGGAGAATAGACATACCAAAGGCCAAGCGCGAGGACGAGCACGGCGAATAGCATCGTTACCCAAAGGCTCCCGAACATGGACGCAATCGGGAAAAGAATCGATGCCGTAAGACCGATAAACTCATTGGCAACTTTACCGTCGAGCCTCATCATGCGGAAAAACTCAAAGCAGCAAAGCCAGCTCATGGCAGAGACAAAGATTGTTGTAGGAATAGTGCCAAAATACAGGCAAGCGATAAACAATCCGGCATAGATTAAACCGGAGGCAGCGCGAACGAAAAACGAGCTGAAGTTCCCTTTATTTTGAGAGGGGTTCTCACTTGCCGTATCAGCGCTATCCGTTGTGCTATTTGAGCTTTGGTCCATGATTAAAACGTCCTAGAAAGTGCATTGTTATTTGGATTCAGCGCTAAGGCCGCCAAATCGACGATCGCGATGTTGGTACCCCAAGATGGCGCGTATAAGCCCCCATCGGTCAAAATCCGGCCAATAGGTATCGGTGATGAAAAACTCGGAATAAGCTATCTGCCACAGAAGATAGTTCGAAACGCGCATCTCCCCCGAAGTGCGAATAATGAGTTCGGGGTCAGGCAAATCATTCGTATAAAGACCTGTTGCAAAGGTAGCTTCGTCGATATCTTCGACCTTAAGATCGCCTGCGGCTACAGCAGAAGCGATCTTGCGAGCCGCGCGAACGATTTCGGCACGACCACCGTAGTTAACAGCGAGTGCAAGAACCATGCCTGTGTGGTTGCGGCATTCCTCGAGACCATACTCAAATACATCTCGCGTCTTCTTTGGAAGAGCGGAAATGTCCCCCAGAAAGACAACGCGAACGTTTTCGCGCTTGAGCAGAGGCAGCTCATCGATAAACGTCTTAGCAAACAGATGCATAAGCACATTGACTTCGTGCTGAGGTCGATTCCAGTTTTCGGTTGAGAACGCATATGCCGAAAGGACATCGACGCCAAGGCGAACGCATGCAGTAATTATCTCCCGAAGGGAAACAATTCCCGCTTTATGGCCTTCGGTGCGCGCAAGACCACGCGAGGTTGCCCAGCGTCCATTTCCGTCCATAATGCAGGAGATATGGCGCGGAATGCGCGCCATATCAAGCAGACTCATATCGATATCTTCGGGGGCGCCTGCAAAGTACGCCTCGAATTTAGCCTGGTCGTATTTCAAGATTAGATCTCCATGACCTCGGCCTCTTTGGCCTTCAGGACTTCTTCAACCTTGGCGACGTACTCGTCGGTGAGCTTTTGAACCTTCGCCTGCTCGCGACGGACATCGTCTTCAGAAAGCTCCTCATCGCGCTCGAGCTTATTGTTTGCCTCACGACGAACATTGCGCACGGCGACACGAGCCTGTTCGGCCATTTCGCGACACTCTTTAACGAGCTCACGACGACGCTCCTCGGTAGGTGCCGGGAAAGGAAGGCGCACAACGCTGCCGTCGCTGTTGGGGGTAATACCCAAATCGGAAGAGCTAATGGCCTTTACGATGGCATTAAGCAACGCTTTGTCCCAAGGCTCAATCATGAGCATATGGGCCTCGGGGGTCTTTACGGCAGCAACCTGAGTAATCGGGGTGGCAACACCGTAATAATCGACCGTAATGTCAGACAGGATATTAGCGCTAGCACGACCAGTGCGCACCTTAGAGAAATTATGCTTGAGAGCCTCGATCGCCTTATCCATCTTTTCACGAGTGTCAGACATGATTAATCCTCCTGAACCACGATGGTGCCCACGGACTCGCCCGCAAGAGCACGCTGGATATTATTCTCGCCCTCGATATTGAGGACCATGATCGGCATGCGATTGTCCTGGCATAGGGCAGCAGCCGTTGAATCCATAACCTGAAGACCGCGCACAAGAACCTCGTGATACGTGATCTTGTCGAACCTTACAGCGTCCTCATTCTTGACGGGATCCTTGTCGTAGATGCCGTCGACTTTAGTCGCCTTGACGAGACAATCAGCGCCAATTTCGCATGCGCGCAGGGCAGCTGCGGTATCGGTAGTGAAATACGGATTGCCAGAACCTGCGGCAAAAATCACAACGTCACCCTTCTCAAGATGACGCATTGCGCGGCGACGGATGTAGGGCTCTGCGACCTCGTTCATCTGAATGGCGCTCATCACGCGGCACGGACACTCGACGCGCTCAAAAGCATCCTGTAGCGCAAGCGCGTTCATAACGGTAGCGAGCATGCCCATATAGTCTGCCTGCGCGCGATCCATGCCGCCTGCGGCACCGGCAAGGCCACGGAAAATGTTACCGCCGCCCACGACGATACCAACCTCGACACCATCGTCATGAAGATGCTTGATCTGCGTGGCCAGGCGCTCGGTGACGGAAGGATCGATACCGTAGCCGTTGTTGCCCATCAGAGCCTCACCCGAGAGCTTGAGCAAGACGCGCTTATAAAGGTAATCAGACAAGAGGTCCTCCTTACTTGTTCATTTGGATTCATTCTATCAGGAATGAGCTTGCGACCCATAAAAAAGCAGGCTATGGGCAAAACCCACAGCCTGCTTTTCAAAGGCTCAAAAGAGAGGTTAGTTTGCCTCGCCGCGAACCAGACGGTCGAAGTCGACAACGGTGATGGTGTCACCGAGCTCCTTGGAAACCTGCTCTGCGTACTTCTTGATGGTGAGGCTGGAATCCTTGATGAACTCCTGCTCGTTCAGGACGCACTGCTTGTAGAACTTCTCCAGGCGGCCAACAGCCATCTTCTCCTGTATAGCCTCGGGCTTGCCGGACTCGGCAGCCTGAGCCATGTAGATCTCCTTCTCGTGGGCAACGGTCTCGGCAGGGACCTGCTCACGAGTGGCACAGATGGGGGCAGCGGCAGCAACCTGAAGGGCAACGTCGTGCGCAAAGGTCTTGAATGCGTCTGCAGAAGCGGTCTCGGGCTTCTCGAAAGCAAACTCGACCATAACGCCGATCTTGCCACCCATGTGGATGTAGGTGGAAAGAGCACCGGACTCGACCTTGCGTGCAGTAAAGCGAGCGATCTTCATGTTCTCGCCGATGACGTGAATCATCTCGGTGAGCTCCTCGGAAACGGTGGCACCGTTCATGGGAGCAGCGAGCAGGGCATCAACATCAGCGGGCTCGGTAGTAGCGACAACCTCGGCAACGTTGGCGGCAAAGCCGGTGAACTTGGCGTTCGAACCAACGAAGTCGGTCTCGCAGGAGAGCTCGAGCAGAGCGCCCGTCTTGGAATCCTCGGAAACGAATGCGGCGACAGCGCCCTCATTGGTCTCGCGGCCGGCCTTCTTGGCAGCCTTAGCAAGACCGTTCTTGCGCAGAACGTCAACGGCGGTATCCATATCGCCATCAGCCTCGACGAGAGCCTTCTTGCACTCCATCATAGGAGAGTCGGTCATCTCGCGGAGCTGCTTGACCATAGCGGCGGTAATCTGTGCCATGATTGGGTCCTTTCTTGAACCAGGTACAATCGCGAAACTGTGTTACTCAGCGTCGGCAGCCGGCTCAGCGGTCTGCTCGGCTGCGGGAGCCGTCATCTCGGCCTCGGTGATCTGCTCCTTGCCAGAGCCAGCGAGGCAGGCGTCTGCAAACAGATCGCACATGAGGGCGACAGCGGAGATGGCGTCATCATTGCAGGGGACGCCATAGTCGACAACGTCGGGATCGGAGTTGGTGTCGATAAGAGCGACGACGGGGATGTTCAGGCGCTGGGCCTCCTTGATGGCATTCTCCTCGCGCTTGGTGTCGATAACGAAGAGGGCCTGGGGCAGAGCCTTCATATCGCGTGCGCCACCGAGGTTGGCCTGGAGCTTAGCGAGCTCCTTGCCGAGCACAGCCTGCTCCTTCTTGGGCAGAACGGCCATGCGGCCATCCTCGATCATGGCCTCGAGCTCCTCCATGCGGTTCATGCGGGAGCGGATGGTCACGAAGTTGGTGAGCATGCCGCCCAGCCAACGCTGGTTGATGTAGGGCATGTTAGCGCGCTCAGCAGAGGCCTTAACAGCATCCTGAGCCTGCTTCTTGGTACCGACGAAGAGGACCTTGCCGCCATGTGCGCAAGTGTTCTTGATGAACGTGTAAGCGGAGTCGGCCTCCATGATGGTCTGCTTGAGGTCGAGAATGTAGATACCGCTGCGCTCGCCGAAGATGTACGGCTTCATCTTGGGGTTCCAGCGACGGGTCTGATGACCGAAGTGGCAGCCAGCCTCGAGAAGGGTGCGGACATTAATCTTGGTAGCCATGTTTTACCTCCTGGTTTGCCTCCGCACGGGGTCGACCTTATCCACCACTCGGCCCTGAGCTACCTAGGGACGAGCACCGCGGCGGACAAGTAGCCGTGCGTGTGAAATGAATAGAGCTGTGCCAAGCACAACCTGCAAAATAATAACAGCCAGAGGAAAATTCGCAAGAGACGATTCTGATAAAAAGAACGGTCCAACACGAATCAGACACGTCTCATGCTCGCGGGTGAGCTTGATGCATCGCCGCGCGAAGGCGCTCGGGCGTTAAATGCGTGTAGATTTGCGTTGTAGAAAGCGAACTGTGGCCCAAAAGCTCCTGGACACTTCGTAAATCCGCCCCTCCTTCAAGAAGCTCCGTCGCATACGTATGACGCATGGTGTGTGGTGTTATGCCTACAGGAAGCCCTGCTTTGCGCACAAGCGAGTCGAACCTCCTCCGCAAGGCAGCTGCGTCCATGGGACGACCGCGGTCAGAGATGAAAAGCCGGGTCGTCTTGGCTTGAGGGGGCGTCGCCTTTGCGATCAAGGCAGGTCGAGCCTGCTGAATATAGATATCTAGAGAGTCGAACGCCCTCTGATAGAGAGGCACGATTCGCTCCTTTGACCCTTTACCAAGCAATCGCAGCACTTGATGGGAGCGGTCGAAATCGTCAAGGCAGATGCGTGAAAGCTCTGAAATGCGAGCCCCGCTTGCAATAAACAATTCGAGCATTGTGCGATCGCGGATGCCGCCGGGAGCAGAGTCATCGACTGCTTCAAACAATGCGTCAAGCTGAGTTGCGCTCAAGACAGTGGGAAGCGTCGAGGGAAGCTTGGGGGACTGCAGAGCCGCCGCAGGATCCCTGTCGATGATTCCCTTGATGTTGAGCCACCGATAAAAGGAACGGATAGCGGATAGATGTGCCGTCAACGTACGGGGCGCATCTCCTGCACGCTGGCGGTCACCCAGATACCCTCTCAATTCGGCGACCGATACACAAAGGCCCTCAATACGCTCTTTTTCGCACCACCGCGCATACGCCCCCAGGTGCGACTGGTAGGCGCGTGCAGTTTCTGGGGACAAGCCTTGGACGCGGGAAATATACCCGATGAAAGCATCGATATGGCTATAAAGCGCTGCGGTCAAAAAGGTCTCCCCTATCAAGAATCATCAGCTCAAGCGCATCTTTACCCCGCTGAGAATAAGCGGCATAACGGTCGCGCTTGGAGCGACGAACGCCGTCTTCAAGAGGCGGCATGATGCCGAAATTCACATGCATCGGCTGATAGTCTTCAACGGTGGGATCGGTCGCATAATCGATCAGGCAACCCAGTGCAGATGTAGTGGGGAGCTCGAGATGAGCAAGCGACGAAAGGTCTGCAAAGGTGTTGAGAGCGGCGAGCAGACCAGAGGCTATAGCCTCGGTGTAACCCTCGGTTCCCGCAATTTGTCCTGCAAAGCGCACGTTTGTGCCAGGTATACGCATTGTCTTGTCCAAGACGTGAGGGCTGTCGATAAAGGTGTTGCGATGCATGACACCATAGCGCGAGAACTCCGCGTGCTCCAGGCCGGGAATCATGCGGAAAACTCGTTTTTGCTCCGGAAACGTCAGATTCGTCTGAAATCCTACAAGGTTATAAGCGGTGCAGTCGCGATTTTCGGCACGAAGCTGAACTGCGGCCCAGGGCCTTCGGCCTGTGCGCGGGTCGGTGAGGCCCACCGGCTTCATGGCACCAAATCGTATTGCGTCGATTCCCTTCCGGGCAACTTCTTCTGCCGGCTGGCAAGCCTGGAACAGGTCGCGCGTCTCGAAGTCTTTCATGATGACGCGCTCGGCTGTAGTGAGCGCCTCGATAAACGCCACATACTCATCCTTTGAAAAAGGGGCGTTGAGGTAGTCACCCATATCGGAATCTTCATATCGCGATTGGCTAAAGAGGATGTCCATATCGAGGGAATCGGCTTCGACAATCGGTGCGGCGGCATCAAAGAACGAAAGACGCGTGCTCCCAGTAAGCTCCGAGATGGCATCGGCGAGCGCAGCGGAACATAACGGACCTGCCGCAATGACAACCGGGCCGTCTGGAATAGATGTTACCTCCTCGCGAATCACCTCAATGCGGTCGCGTTTCGCTATCTGCTCTTCAACACGAGACGCAAAGACATCGCGATCGACAGCCAATGCGCCACCAGCGGGCACGGAAGCGTCCTTGGCGCACTCAAGAAGCACAGAGCCCATCTGCGTGAGCTCACGTTTCAGCATACCCGCCGCAGAGTCTTCGCGCAGAGATTTTAAAGAATTAGAGCAGACGAGCTCTGCAAGGTGCTCCGTATGATGTGCAGCAGACATCTTGTGCGGCCTCATTTCGTACAGTCGCACGCGTACGCCACGATCAGCAAGCTGGCATGCGCATTCGCACCCGGCAAGGCCTCCGCCGATAACGCTCACAATCTGATCCATAGAAGACACTCCCCCGTCAATCAATTCATCATGTTGTATTGTGCATGATTGCCGAGGAAGCCTGAAGCAGTTCTTTGCTCGGCGCAAATCGTCCATCGAGCAAACGCTCGACGAATCCATCGACCGTCAACCCACTCATGGCCTGCAGCGTCTCTATCGAATTGAGATTAAGGAATAAAGACAGCTCGTTTATGGACATCGGATTTGCGATTACAGCATGTAAAATGCGCTGTTCGAGGGACGAGCGCTGCTCGAAGGGATCGCGAGCTCCCTCTCTAAACATCCTTAGCTTTCCAAACACGCGCGAAATCGCCATTTCAAGTGAATCTTCATCGGCAATGCAGCAAGCTCCATTGGCAATAAGGTAGTTGGTCCCGCGTGACTCGGGAGAAAAGATCGAACCGGGGAT
This sequence comes from uncultured Collinsella sp., assembly GCA_934647195.1. Lineage (GTDB taxonomy): Bacteria > Actinomycetota > Coriobacteriia > Coriobacteriales > Coriobacteriaceae > Collinsella. The sequence goes on along the minus strand of CAKUFD010000002.1, from coordinate 189,032 downwards.
GGCGAATATCTCGCGACCAAGCTCAATGGCCGTTTCTGCCGTACTAAACGTGCCTGAAGGCAGGCCTGCCTCAGTTATGCATAGAGCGGTGCCGAGAGCAGCGATAATTCGATTCCTACGAGGAAATGCATATTTTCTTGGTGGCGTTCCCCATGGGTCAAGCGAGACAATTGCGCCGCCCTGCGCAAGCGTCAAATCTATGAGCGACCTAGAAGTGCGCGGATAGACGACATCGGCACCGCACCCCAAAACAACAATATGCTTACCGCCGGCGGCGAGAGCAGAGCGGCCCGCCGCCTGATCGCAGCCCTTTGCCCCTCCCGACACAACGCAGACGTCTGATTGAGCGGCGATTGTCGCAGCGATTTCGGCAATAGCCAGGCCATAGGGCGAAGCGGATCGTGCTCCGATAATGGAAAGCGCGGGTTTATTGAGAAGGTCGATATCCCCGCGCACGTACAGCTTATTTGGAGGACTGGGCAACTCGAGAACGCTGGCAGGAAAGCGTGGGTCCAAGCGCTCGATTTCATAGCAGTTGGCTTCCATCTTACGCACGCGCCCTTCCTTGAAACATTGCGGCCTCAAGAACATGCGCGCTCGTTACAGAAGCAGAATGCGATAGGTCGGCGACCGTTCTTGCTACTCGAGCCAAGCGCACGATGCCCCGTGCCGTAAGAAGATTCCTTTTTGAATAGGCAAGCAGAGTATCCTGACCGTCCTCATCGAAATCGAGCGTTTGGATAGAGGCTTCGGCCGAAGCAGGCGCATCCGATGCGAAAGCCCGTTCGATTCGACGTATGCGTGCCGCTCGGAATTCTTTTGCCTCAAGCACCTGCGTTTGCATTTCCGCGGTTGACATCCCCTCGCTTCCTTGAACGATGAGTTCGGCTGAGGGGCGCATGACGCTGATGGAAATATCGATTCGATCGGCAAGAGGCCCCGAAAGCTTTGCCTGATAGCGCTCGACTGCTGCCGGGGTGCATCGGCATTCGACTTCCGGGTCGCCCAAATAGCCGCAAGGGCATGGATTGCTTGCGGCGAGCAGCTGAAAACGCGCAGGAAAGAGATACGAACCGTCCGCCCGGATAATGCGAACAGTTCCTTCTTCAATGGGCTGCCTGAGCATCTGCAGTACATGAGAGGGCCACTCCCCCATCTCTTCCAGAAAGAGCACTCCCCCATGAGCTAAACTCGCCTCCCCAGGGCGGACGGGACGATTGCCGCCCAAAAGACCTGCGGCGGAAATGCTGTGGTGAGGGCGACGAAACGGTCTCTGGCCGCAGAGGAGCGCCTCCATCGGTTCTCCGACAACCGAATGAATGCATAAGGCCTCCTGAAGTTCCGCATCGTCGATGGGCGGCAATATGCCGCATAGCCGCTGGGCAAGCATGCTTTTTCCCGCACCGGGCGTTCCGATCATCATCAGACCATGTTCGCCTGCAGCAGCGATGACCATCCCGCGCTTCGCAATTTCCTGGCCAACGACATCGGCGTAGTCAAGAGTAGGCGGCGACGTTTTCGGCGAGTATTTATCCTGAACGTGAAAGCCCGCCCAAGAATCTTTCCCACCGCGAAAGGCACTGATACTTTGAACGAGATAGCGGTTAACACCTGCAAGCGAGACCGCCTCGCCCATCTCTCCCCCAACAAGATCCAGTCCCATCTCTCGGGCGAGAATTTGATAGGGCACTTCCCCTCGCGTCGCGAGAACGCTGCCATCGAGTGCGATCTCTCCAAAGAAGAGGTACTCTTCAAGGCCTTCGCGCGGAATTTGCTTTGAAAGCGCCAATATCGCTACAGCAATGGGTAAATCGAGGCTTGACCCCGTCTTTCTTATATCGCTTGGAGATAGATTGACGGTAATGCTCTTGCGAGGGATTTCGAAACTGGTTGAACGTAGCGCGCAACGAATCCTGCTTCGAGCTTCCAAAACAGTCGAATCGGGCATTCCGACGATTGTGATCCCGGGAATCCCCTCCGCCATCGAAACCTCCACAGTCACGGGAAAGGCTTCGACGCCACGAATGCAGGCAGCATGAATCGCATAGACTTCGCGTCCGCTCATCGTTGAGCATCCCATTCAAATGCATCCTGAACATGGGTGATGCGCGCGGCGCCTCCGCTCAGCAGGGTAATGGCGATGATGTCAAAACGCAGAGACGTGACTGGGTAATGCTCCATCACATAACAAGAAGCAATGCGGGCGTACCGAAGACGTTTGCGCTCATCGACCGCTTCTTCAGGATAAATATTAATCGTAGAAGATCTTGCAGTGCGCCTTGTCTTAACCTCGACAAGTACGATTTCATCCGAATCAAGGTCATGGGCGATGATGTCCGCCTCGCCTTCGCGACAGCGGTACTGCCTCTCGACTATCTCGAGTCCCCGCTCCTCAAGATACGAGCAAGCGAGCGCCTCTCCGAGATAACCAAGCTCCTTGGGTGTAAGCGTTTCGATGAACTCAGGGAAATCATCGCCGCTCTTAAGGGCTTCTTCCGCGACGCGCCTTGAGTTGCTGATTCGCTCAGCCTGCCGATCCGTTGTAGACATAACGATCACTTCCTTTCCGTGTTGGAGGAAGTATCGACGGCACGAGTGCCTAAACTAACCGCAGAAGCTCACAGGAAGCTTATTTAAATAGCCCCTGTTTCTCTCCTAAATCTAACAACGCAGGTAAATAGGCTGAAAGTAAGTTCAGAAAAGAGATTTCGTTCAATTGCCGCCTAGAAAAGAGTCTCTGTTTCTAGGAAATTGCCACAAAACGACACACGATGCACCGGCGAGAGACCTTGATCCTTGATGGCCTGGATATGCTCTGCAGATGCGTAGCCTTTTGATTGTGCAAAATGATACCCGGGGTATTCAGCATCAAGTTCGACCATCATCTCGTCACGAGTTACCTTTGCCACGATGGATGCAGCTGCAATGCAGGCAACATGTGCGTCGCCATGCACGACGTTTCGCTCGCGAGGAACCGCCCCTAGCGGGTTGCCATCCATCAAGACGCAATCCGGCACAAGCCCAGTATCCTCAACCGCTCCGGCGACAGCGCGCCTGAGAGCCGCGGCCATTCCAATCTCATCAATCACTTCCGGTGCGATATGACAGATGCCGACAGCTGTGGCAACATCTGCAATCTTGACCGCCAACAATTCGCGACGCGCCGGCGTAAGCTGCTTGCTGTCATTGATACCCCAAATGATAGGTTCTGCAGGAAGGCAAACGGCGCACACGGTAAGCGGGCCGGCAACAGACCCTCTGCCCACCTCGTCAACGCCAACAACAATGCCATTGCCGCCCAGCTCGACCATCTGTTTATACATCTCGCGAACGCGTTCTTGTTCGCGATGCTCCTTTTCCAGGCGGCGAGCGGCACGATCGCAGGCTTTTTTAACCTGCTGTCGCGGGTCGTCCCGATAGCGTTCGATAAGCGTTGCAAGTTCCTCGATTTGAGCTGAAGCAAGCTCTGCGGAGATGACGGCTGCAGGAGCGGAACTTGTCATATTGGCCATAGGACTTCCTATCATTAAAAAGGGACCGCCCGGAGGCGGTCCCTTACCATGCAATTAACAACCGACTCGCAGTTGTGCTTAGCGCTTCTCGGGAATGCGAGCAGCCTTGCCCACCTTGTCGCGCAGGTAGTAAAGCTTGGCGCGACGAACACGACCGTGGCGAACGACCTCGAGCTTACCGATCTTGGGGCTGTGCAGCGGGAAAGTACGCTCGACACCAATGCCGAAGGAGATCTTGCGGACGGTGAAGGTCTCGCGAGCACCGGCACCGCTCATGCGGATAACGTCGCCCTGGAAGACCTGGATGCGCTCGCGATCGCCTTCCTTAATGCGGTAATGCACCTTGACGTTGTCGCCGACGCGAACCTGGGGGATGTCCTCGCGGATCTGCTGGCGCTCAATTGCGCGGATGTAGTCCATGTTATTTCCTTACTCTTCTAGAGGTGCCGCACACGAATGTCGACACGTAGTTGAACAAACGAAAGTAATTATACGCAAGTACCTGCGTGAAGCAAGATGAAATGGCAACAAAACCTGAGTTTGTGGAGGTTCCTTAAAGCAACGCGCCCCCTCCTGGAGGAAGGGGCGCGAAAGGGGGACGCAATTATCGCAACGCGATGCTACATGCAATTATTTATTAGCAAGCTTAGCTTGCGCCGCGGCGAGTCGAGCGAGCGGCACACGATAGGGCGAGCAGGACACGTAGTCGACATTCGCGACATTGAACAAGCTCTTGATAGATTTGGGATCGCCGCCGTGCTCACCGCATACACCAAAGTGCATGGTGGGATTGGTGGAACGGCCCTTCTCTACTGCCATGCGAACAAGTTCAAGTACGGCAGAATCAATCGTTTCGAACGGATTGACCTTCAGAATATTCTTGTGAAGGTACAGCGGAATGAACTTGGACTCTGCGTCATCGCGAGAGAAACCAAACGTCGTCTGGGTGAGGTCGTTCGTGCCAAAGCAGAAGAAATCTGCGTGGCGAGCGATTTCGTCGGCAACGATGCAGGCACGGGGCAGCTCGAGCATAGTGCCCACGGGGATATCAAGCTTTACGCCTTCTTCTGCGGAGACCTCGGCGATCACGCGCTCAATGACTTCACGAGTCTGAACGTGCTCTGCCGTAATGGAGACAAGCGGCACCATGATTTCCGGACGTGGGTCGAAACCCTCTTTGATAAGGCGAGCAGCAGCGGTGGCAACGGCACGCACCTGCATAAGCGGCAGATCGCCGAAAACGACCGACAGGCGCACACCGCGCAGGCCCAACATGGGGTTGGACTCAGCCATAGCGTCGATACGACGCAGGCGCGCACGGAGAGTATCGAGCTCCTCCCGGCTGGCCCCGGCAGCCTCTTTCTTAATGATGGAAATCTCGAGTTCTCGAGGATCATCCAGGAACTCATGCAGCGGTGGGTCAATCAGACGGACAACAACGTCGCGACCGGTCATGGTCTTGAACATAGCAAGAAAATCTTCGGTCTGCACCTTCAGCAGATCGTTTAGAGCCTGCTGCCTTACAGCCTCATCGTCAGAAAGAATGAAGCTTTGGATGATGTTCTTGCGATCACCGAGGAACATGTGCTCGGTACGGCAAAGGCCAATGGCCTCGGCACCAAATTCAAGGGCAAGCGCGGCATCTTCGGGATTATCTGCATTCACGCGAACATGGTTGGCGTGACCGTCGGTCTCATCAAGACGAATCTCGTCGGCCCAGGACAAAATCGTGTCCAGATCACCCGAAAGCTCAGCGGAAACCAGCGGCACAGCACCCAAGACAACGATTCCCTGTGCACCATCGATGGAGATCATATCGCCCTCGTGGAGAACGGTATCGGTACCCTCGACACGCACCTCCTTCTTAGCCGCATCGATGCGGAAGGCCTCGACGCCGCAGACGCACGGCGTGCCCATGCCGCGTGCGATAACGGCCGCATGGCTGGTCTTGCCGCCATGGCTTGTGAGAATGCCCTCGGCAGCGACCATACCCTTAAGGTCGTCGGGGTTAGTCTCCCAGCGGACAAGGATGCAAGGCTCCCCCGCCTCGGCACTAGCGACAGCGTCGTCGGAAGAGAAAACGACCCTGCCCACTGCGGCGCCGGGGCTCGCATTGAGGCCGCGAGCAAGAACGTTCACCTTGGCAGTGGTGTCAAACTGCGGATGGAGCAGCTGGTCGAGCTGGGCTGGATCGATACGCGAGACAGCCTCATCGCGCGTGATAAGGCCCTCCTCGACCATTTCAATGGCGATGCGCAAAGCTGCCGTGGCGGTACGCTTGCCCACGCGAGTCTGGAGCATCCAAAGCTTGCCCTGCTCGATAGTGAACTCGATGTCGCACATATCGCGATAGTGGTTTTCGAGGGTCACGAAAACCTGCTCGAGCTCCGCTCCGGCCTCCTCGAGACCAGGAGTCTTCTTGAGGTCGGTGATGGGCTCGGTGTTGCGGATGCCGGCAACAACGTCTTCGCCCTGAGCGTTGACAAGGAAGTCACCGTAAAACTCCTTGGTTCCATCGGCCGGGTTGCGCGTGAAGGCAACGCCGGTAGCGGAGGTCTCGCCCTTGTTGCCGAAGACCATGACCTGCACGTTGACAGCGGTGCCCAGGTCGTCGGAGATTGCATGCTGCTTGCGATACAGGATGGCGCGCTCGTTCATCCAGCTGCCGAAAACAGCCTGGATGGCAAGGCGAAGCTGGAGGCTCGGGTCGTTCGGGAAGCGCACCTCGCCATCGACGACGAGCTCCGGATGACTTTCGGCGGAAACATGCGTAGAGAAAATCTCCTTGAACTCGGCAACGAGCTCCTCAAGGTCCTCGGCGGAAAGATCGGAGTCGTTGCGAACGCCGGCGATGACCTTCTTCTTCGTAATGGCATTTTCAAAAAGATCTGCATCGACATTCAAAACGACGTTCGAGAACATCTGAATGAAACGGCGATAGGAATCCCAGGCGAAACGGGGGTTTTCCGTCTGCTTGATCAAACCCTGGACAGACTCGTCGTTAAGGCCGAGGTTCAAGACGGTGTCCATCATGCCGGGCATGGAGAACGGGGCACCGGAGCGAACGGAAACAAGAAGCGGATCGTTGGCATCTCCGAGCTTCTTGCCCATGCGGCGCTCAAGGTCATCCTCTGCTTGAGCGATCTCGTCAAGAGCGCCTTCGGGCCACGTGTTGTTGGCACCCGAGTACTCGACGCAAGTCTGGCAGGTGATGGTGAATCCCGGAGGAACAGGAAGGCCGATACGTGCCATCTCGGCAAGATTAGCACCCTTGCCACCAAGGGTGTAATTCATGCTCGATGCGCCTTCTGTCACATCGTTCCCGTGCTCGTCAACGCCAAAACGGTAGACGCGCTGCTGTGTGCTCACGATAATCCCCTTTCATCGCATCCACACGGATGCACTATCGTGGTATGAAAAGCCCGGACCTCAGTTGGAGTCCGGGCAATTAGCATCATAGGCAAAAACCTACGGAATCTTTCGTATTACCTTACATGACCCGTGACCGTAACGAAAGTTACCGTAAACGGCTACACATGTGGTTACTTGATGTAGATACCTATTTTGAATTCCTCTTTGCTCTAGCGGCTCGAGCTGCTTGAACTGTCTCAAGATGGTTGATGATTTCCGCAGCAGATTCTTCGATTGCCTTTCGGTCGGTACGAATGACAAAACAACCAAGACGTTTCATCAATTTATGGGCCTCTTCCATCTCCTGAGTGATTGACTCCGGGTCAGAATAAGAAGAAGCCCAGGCACGCGAATAGTCATCCCCCAATCGACGATCGCGAATATCTGCGATGACATCCGTTGTGGAGAGAAGACCGAAAAGCCTCATGGGATCAACCTCAAAAATGGATTGCGGGGGCTCCATCTCGAGCGCAAGGGGAATGTTGGCAACACGGTATCCCTGAAAGGCAAGATACATGGAAAGCGGAGTTTTAGAAGTTCGCGAAATGCCAAGCAAGACAATGTCAGCATCACGAATGTCATCGGCTCCCCTGCCGTCATCGTGCTCAACAAAGTACTCCATGGCCTCGATGCGTTTGAAATATCGTTGGTCTGTTCGGTGAATCGTGCCGGGGATACCATGGGGCTCTTTGCCGGTGAGCTGGGAGATGATGCAACTAGCAGGACCCATCAGGTCAACGTTGGGAATATTCCTGTTCATGCATTCTTGCATTACCGCATGACGAAGGGCGGTATTAACGATCGTATGGAATACGGCGCACTTCACATTATGCATTGAATGCATATCGAGATAAGAGATCACCTGCGAGATATCCGTGACTTTGGGCAGGCGGGAAATGCGAATACAACCTTCGTCAAACTGTCCCGCAGCTGCAAGCACGACCTCACAAGCCGTGTCGCCAAGAGAATCGGATATGACATGAACGATAGGCGTTGTCTCATTAAAGCTCTCCGGCATTATTGCCCCCTTTGTCCTCTTGGTGGGTACAGCTCTCATAGTACCCCGCTTTAAGGCGCCACAATGGGGTAAGTTCAATTGACCGGAATAAAACGAAAGCGAATTGCTCAGAAGAAGAGCAATTCGCTTTCGAATCAAAATATGTCGAAAGTAATTACTTTCGAGCAAGTTCTCCCATGTCGGCGACATCGTGGAATACGGCAACAAAGCGATTGAGCAGACGCAGGCGGTTGTTTTTAATCGATTCGTCTTTGTCCATTACCAGAACATCATCAAAGAAGCGGTCGATAGGCTCGCGCAGTTCGGCAAGAGCGGAGATGACCTCAGCATAGGAAGAGGAGTCAATCGCAGCATGAACCTTTTCTTGCGCAGCATCGGTGGCGAGAAGAAGATTGTGCTCGACGGGCAGGAGAGACGCTTTGTCTACATCGACACCAAGCGACGAATCTGCCAGATGGCTTGCACGAGCATAAGCTGTAGCCAGGTTGTCAAACGTCTCGGCATCGTTAGCACGAGCGTCGTCGAGCGCATGAGCGAGCGCAAAGAAGTCGACGGGCGCCTCGATGGTTCCGCGAGAAACAGCAGCGACAGTGTCGGACTTGATCTTCGCATCGCGAGCAATCTGCTCCATACGACCCTTGATAAATGCGCAAATATCCTTTGCTACCTCAGTTTTATCAAATGAGAGACCCTGCTCAAGATAGGCATCGAGAGCGGCATCGACCAAAGCGCCATAACCACAGCGCAGGCGGTCTGCCAAGATGTTGATAACGCCAATGGCGGAACGACGCAGCGCAAACGGATCCTTAGAACCGGTTGGAGGCTCGCCAATAGCAAACATACCGGTGATGGTATCGAGCTTATCGGCAACAGCGACAACGCAGCCAGCAAGGCCGCAGGGAAGTTCGTCGCCGGCAAAACGCGGGCGATAGTGATCGCGAATTGCCTCGGCCACCTCGTCGGATTCGCCGGAAGCCTTCGCGTAATAGCCGCCCATGACGCCCTGCTGGTTAGTAAACTCAACAACGGCAGAGGAAACGAGGTCCGCCTTGGCAAAATGAGCGGCACGTTGGGCATCGGATGCAACATGGGCGCCAATGTGCGCCTCACGGCAAATCGCCAAAGAAAGAGACTCGATGCGCTCCGTTTTCTGCAAGACGTTTCCGAGCTTCTCTTGGAAGGCAACGCTGGCGAGGCGGGAGCGGAAGGTCTCGAGCGAAACCTTAAGATCCTCGTCGTAGAAGAACTTAGCATCGTAGAGACGAGCACGGACAACGCGCTCGTTGCCGTCGATGACACTCTCGTTGTTCTCGGGCTTGGTATTGGAGACGACGACAAACTCGCGCGTCAGCTTTCCATCCGCATCGTAAATGGGGAAATAGCGCTGATTGGAGAGCATCGATTCGCAGATAATCTCATGCGGAACAGCAAGGAATTCCTCATCGAAAACGCCAACGAGGACCGTGGGCCACTCACAAAGATTAACGACCTCGTCAAAGACCTTCTTGGGAGTATCCACATGAGCGCCCGCGCGCTCTGCCTCGATCTTAGCAATGCCATCCAGAATAACACTGCGGCGGCGCTCAGCAGACAGAACGCCGTTCTCCTCAAGAACGCGCTCATAGTCGGCAGGAGAAGCGACAACATGATCGCCGGGGCCTAAAACGCGATGACCACGAGTTTTGTTGGAGCTTTCGACATCTGCATAGTGCACCGGAACGACCTGGTTGCCTAGGAGAGAACAAATCCAGCGAATCGGACGGACGAACGTCGCGGTCTCGGCACCCCAGCGCTGGGAACGATAGTTGGGCCACTCGAGAGACGAAATCACGTTTTCGGCAAGTGCAGTCAAAATAGGCTGGGCAGGAGCGGCGGGAACGAAACGCTCGGCAAAAACATACTCGCGTCCATCGGTGTCCTCACGGCGCACAAGCTCGGAGGCTTCAACGCCGCACTTGCGCGCAAAGCCGCAAGCAGCCTTGGTGGGAACGCCGGACTCATCGAAAGCGATGTTCGCCGCGGGGCCTCGCTTGACCTCATGCACCTCTTCGGTCTCGGTTGCAACGTCGGCGATAACCGCACCGAGCCTGCGCGGAGAGGTGATGATCTTGATATCCCCGTGAGCCAGGCCAGCGTCATCGAGGCCCTTTGCCAAAAGCTCGCGATACTGCTTGGAAGCATGGATCAAAGGTGCCGAGGGCATCTCCTCGGTTCCAATCTCGAGCAGGAAGTCTTTCTTTTCAGACATCGTCTCTATGCCTCCTTCTGAGACGGAGCGGTACCGTTCGACCCATCGGCAACCTCGGCGAGATAGGACTCACAGCAGGCTTTTGCGACGGCACGAACGCGGAGAATGTAATTCGCACGCTCGACAGCGGACAAAGCGCCACGGGCGTCAAGAATGTTAAATGCATGGCTGCACTTCATGACGCAATCGTAAGCAGGAAGCGGAAGCTTGCGATCGAGGCAGGAATGGCACTCTGCCTCATAATCGTCGAACTTCTGACGCATCATGTCGATGTTCGCGACTTCAAAGTTATAAGCCGAGAATTCACGCTCGTTTTCGAGGAAGACATTTCCGTAGGTCATGGGAGTTCCGTCGGGCAGGTAGCTCCACACGATATCGTACACGGAATTCACGCCCTGAACGTACATTGCGATGCGCTCAAGGCCATACGTGATCTCGACAGGAACGGGATTGACCTCGATACCGCCCACCTGCTGGAAATACGTGAACTGGGTAACCTCCATGCCATTGAGCCAGACCTCCCAGCCAAGACCCCAGGCACCGAGCGTCGGGCTCTCCCAGTCGTCTTCGACGAAACGAACATCGTGCTCGTTCGGGTCCAGACCGATAGCCGCCAAAGAATCAAGATAGAGTTCCTGGCTGTTAACGGGCGAAGGCTTGATAAGCACCTGGAATTGGTAGTAGTGCTGCATGCGGTTGGGGTTCTCGCCATAACGACCATCGGCAGGACGACGGCACGGCTGCGCATAGCAAGCCCTCCAAGAATCTTTGCCCAGAGAACGCAGCAGGGTTGCGGTATGGAAGGTGCCTGCACCGACCTCCGAGTCATACGGCTGCATGATGACGCAGCCCTGTTTTCCCCAATATTGTTGGAGACGCAAAATGATTTCTTGGAACGTAAGAGCGTTTTTCTCCATGCCCTAGATCCCCTCGATTCGCGATCGGTTCATACGGTTTGCTATGGTAGCCCAAGTGCAGAGCTAATGCGTACGGCTCAGGCGAAAGTTTTAAGATGCTGCGCTATTTCTACAGGGTGCCAAAGCGATTCAGAGGCCAGTAGCGCAAAACGGCCACGCCGATGATGTTCTCCTGGCTCACCGCTCCAAAGTAGCGAGAGTCGGCGGAGTTCTCTCGGTTATCGCCCATAACCCAAACGCTGCCCTCAGGCACCGTATACGGAAATGCCACCGTGGTTCCCGTTGCCTGCGCGGCAAGCGGCCATGACTCCCCTGTCGCATACGGTTCATCGAGCGCCTCGCCATCAACATAAAGGACTCCATCCTTCATATCAACAATCTGTCCGCCAAGCGCAATGACACGTTTGACCAGCACATCATGCTCTGAACTTGAATCGGGGTTATGAAAGACGATGATATCGCCGGCGCGCACTCCCCGACCTAGCTCGACAGTTACCTTTTCGGCAAGAACCTGGTCGCCGATCTCAATGGTGGACTCCATGGATCCGGTGGGAACAACATACGGCTCGATGATAAAAGAGCGGATGACAAACGTTGCAACGCAAGCAATCGCGATGACGATTGCCCACTCAGCAAGACCTCGAAAGAAAGAACCGTTATGCGGCGTCACGATGGCTCCAATTCTCGTTATTCAAGGGGAATACCTTGATATCGCTCGATAAGTTCACGGGCAAAATCGGCTTCTTCGGGTAAAAGATCGGCGGTTTCGATAAGATCGGGACGCCAGCGACAGGTGCGCTCGATAGCATTTTTCCGCCTCCATGCGTCGACCTTGGCGTGATCGCCAGAGAGGAGAACGTCGGGAACGCTATTGCCATTAAAGGTTGCGGGACGCGTGTACTGCTCATACTCCAAAAGCCCGCCACCAGCCCGCGTCGCAAACGACTCATCGACATTGGACATCTCATCGCCAAGTGCACCTGGCAAAAGGCGGACAACCGAGTCGGCGACAACCATTGCGGGAAGCTCGCCGCCGGTCAAAACGTAATCGCCGATACTCAAGCGCTCATCGGCATAGTCATATGCGCGCTCGTCCATACCTTCATAGCGACCGCAAACCATCAAGATTCGCTCCTCATGCGAGAGTCGCTCGGCCACGTGCTGGTTGAACGGAGCACCGCATGGTGTGAAGAAGATGACATGGGGGCGCGGGCCCGTAGAGGAGATATCCTCGATGGCAGTGGCCAGGGGCTCGACTTTCATGAGCATGCCCTGTCCGCCGCCATAAGGCTCATCGTCGACGGTACGGTGGCGATCGTGCGTCCAATCGCGAAGGTTATAGGCATGAAAGTGAAAAAGCCCGGATGCCTTAGCGCGGCCCAAAATGGATGTCGACATCACGGTGTCGAACATCTCAGGGAAAACGGAAAGGGTTTCGATGATCATCAGGCGTCCTCGCGTTCGCTCTCGGTAACGATACCGTCCATGATAGATGTATGGATGGGGCCGTCATCGGGAATCGAATCGATCACCTCATCGATGACAGGAATGAGGAGTTCCCCAAAAGGACCCTCGTCGATAGTCCAGACGTCATTTGCCGGCGTACAGATGACTTCGGTAATCACTCCAAGATAGCCATAACGAGCGTCTTGAACCCTTCTTCCGATCAGATCGTCTACAGCGTGATCGAGAGGCGAAAGATTCAGGTCGTCTTCGGCTACAAGAACATAGCATCCGGCAATAGCCTCAGCAGCATCGAGCGAATCGACACCGCTAAATGAAACGAGTGCCTCGGAGCCACCGAACGAAAGAGAGGTAATCAAACAGAATCGATCGCGATCGAGCGCGGGCGGCGTCAAGGCACACGTGAGCCCTTTTTCCAAAAGGAAAGGAAGGCCTCGTAGCGGTGCTACAAGAACCTCCCCTTTAGACCCGTGCGGACGCACCACACAGGCAATGTTGCGATAACGAACAGTCAAGGCTTTATCCCAAGACTTCGACTTCGACTGACGTTCCAAGACGCGCCGCAAGAGCGCGTGCGAGCGTGCGAACCGCCTTGATGGTGCGACCATGACGGCCAATCACCTTCGCGACATCAAGCTCGGCAACGCTAACTTCAATCGTGGAGGAATCCTCGCCGTCGATAACCTCAAGGCTCACGGAATCGGCATCATCAACGATGTTGACAACGAGATACTCCACCAAATCGGCAATGCGATCGGAGACCATCTCCTCGTCAGCGCTCGAAACCTCAAGCTCATCCTCGATTGCGTTGAGCTCCTCGGACAACGTTACTCCTCGGTAGCCTCAGCGGCAGCCTCGGCGGCCTTCTTGGCCTCCTCAGCCTCGCGAGCGAGCTGCTTCTTGGACTTCTTGGGAGCGGCAGCGGCCTTCTCGCCCTCGTTGGCGGCCTTCACCAGAGCAGCAACGGCGTCGGTGAGCTGAGCGCCCTTGGTCTGCCAGTCAGCGATCTTCTCGAGATCAAGATTGATGGTCTTAGGCGTGGTCAGCGGATTGTAACGGCCGACCTCCTCGATCAGACGACCATCGCGCGGGCTGCGGGAATCAGCAACGACTACGCGGTAGTACGGACGCTTTTTAGAACCATGACGAGCGAGGCGGATTTTGACTGCCAATGAAAACTCCTCCAACCAAGCAGCTGAGCTGCAACAACAAACAAACGATTTGTAATGATACGCCATCGTTCGGAGCAGGTGAAGTCGTGAGAGAAACTTCTTCGGTATGAACAACAGCGTTTTCATATCTTAACCATGAATTGGCAAAATGCAAGGGTTTCCACGTAATCGCGTTATACTTGCATCATGGATACCGAACATACATACGATTTGAACCAGGCATTCTATTCGCTATTCGGCGTATGGGATGGGCCCGCTATCGGACTTCTGGACCTCGACGCCTTCTTTGCGAGCGTCGAGCAGCTAGACCATCCCGAATGGCGTGGCAAACCTGTTATCGTAGGCGGCTCCCCCGAGTCACGCGGCGTGGTCTCCACCGCATCGTATGAGGCGCGGAAGTTTGGCGTGCATTCAGCGATGTCGTCGGCTCAGGCCCAACGACTCTGCCCAAATGCCTTTTGGACAAAAGGAAATTTCACCCGATATCGGGAGATGAGCGCCCGTGTCATGGCGATTCTCGCCGATGAGACACCCTATGTTGACCAGGTATCGATCGACGAGGCATTCTTCGATGTCACACCCGGTAGATTCAACACCGAAAACCCTGTCGAAATCTGCAAACGCATCTCATCGCGCGTTTCCGAATTAGGGATCACGTGCTCCATCGGCCTGGGATCGAGCAAAACGGTCGCCAAGATCGCAAGCGAGCGCGACAAGCCTCACGGCCTGACAATCGTGTTGCCGGGAACCGAGCGAGCGTTTTTAAGCCCTCTGCCGGTACGTGCGATGAGCGGCATCGGAGCCGCAGCAGAACGCATGCTTAACGATCGCGGCATTCGAACGCTTGGGGCTATCGCGTCAGCGCGGCAAAGTGATTTAGTTGCGGTGTTTGGAGTAAATGCCGACCTTATGCGCCAGCGCGCGCAAGGCGAGGAGCTGAGCGAGGTCTCCCCCATCGATGCACCTGAAAACGTCAAATCTGTGAGCAACGAACGAACCTTCCCCCATGACCTTACCGAACAGGCGGACATAGAGGCGGCCATTGCGTTGCTTGGCGAATCGATTGCACGTCGCATGCGCCAAAAGGCCTTGTTGGGCAGCACAGTCACCTTAAAACTAAAATACAGCTGGGGCACGGGAAAAACGATACAGAGAAGACTCCCCCATCCCACCGATGACGAGAACGTCTTTGTACCCGTTGCCCTCGAGCTGCTTCCATCGATTTGGTCTGAAGGCATGCATGTACGACTAGCAGGCCTTGGCATGAGCGATTTCGACAGCCCAAAAGAAGTCCAGACCGACCTGTTTTGTACGCTTGACGAGCGTGGAGCGCAAACCACCGAACGCCGCAAACTATCGGTGACGATAGACCAGGTGCGCGAAAAATTCGGCGAAGGGGCGGTAGGCTTTGGCCGAGCCGCCCGCTTCGATGGCGATGTCGTCCGAAAAGATAAGTATCCGCAAAAGAGGGATTAAACGAGCTCTACGTCGAGCTGAGGAGCATCTCCCCAAAGCTTTTCAAGGCGATAGAAGTCGCGGACCTCAGGCGTGAAGATATGAACGACGACCGAGCCGTAGTCCATGAGAATCCAGGTCTTCTCGTCGCGACCCTCAATGGAGAAGGGATGCTCACCAAAAGCTTCGGCAACCTTCTCCTCAATCTCATCAATCACCGAATCGCACTGACGGGCGTTCGCACCCGTAGCGATAACAAAGTAATCGCAGACATCGGAAAGCTCGGTGAGGTCAAGGACGCACACATCCTCCGCCTTCTTATCATAAGCCGCCTGTGCGGCACGACGCGCAACAGAGGCAGCATCGACGCCAGAAGACGATAGCGATGCCGCAGAGCGCTCGGAGTCTACAGAAAACTGGTCAGCGTCGGCAATGGGAGCAGACATATCGATCGAATCGGTCATGCGAGTCCTTTCGTAGCATAGGCATTGTAGATGGTAATAGCCGTGGGATAAAGGTAGCGGCCGGTGGAGATAACAAACGAGAGGCCCTGGGAAAAGCACTTGAAGAAGAGGCTTTCGAGAGAGATTTTGCCCACAAGCGTCCGAAGCTCATCGGCATAGTCCCCCTGACGCATGGGCTCAATGGCATCGGCGATGAAGACGACCATATCGAGCGGCGTCATGTCGACAGCGGCCACGGTATGGCGCGCAACCGCCTGCCATACATCTTGAGGAAGCTCAGGGAACAGATGGGGCAGCTCAACAGCCGCAACAAGGCCATGCAGCAAAGGGGTGCTATACGTAGGCGAGCCTGCAAGCCGAATGCGGTATTGTGCCGCCCGCGCCAATAGCTCGCTATCATCAAGCACTTTGTCCCAGTCGTGAACAAGGCCAGCGGCCTCAGCCAAGAAAGGATCGATTCCGTACACTTCAGCAAGGTGCGCAGCAGTTCGCGCAACACCAAGCGAGTGCTTATAACGACGAGGCTTAACCTCCTCCATGCGAACACTCAAAAGCTCGCGCATACGAGTTAAATAAGAAGCCTTTTCGCCTTTGGTCGCATTCTGGATATCAGATATGATCACTCACCCCTCTCCGACGGTTCTCAGCGCGTCCACGCGCTCACGTGAATCTGTATTGTAGAGCCGATTCTTGAGAATATAGCCGATTACAGACTCCGAAGTCAGATAGCGCACGCTTTTGCCATGACGGATGCGATCACGAATGTTGGTAGATGATATCGCCAGGGCGGGAATCTCAATGTAGCGAACATTGAACTCAATCCCACTCGCCTCGATACGCTCACAAACATGATTGATGTCATAGCCGGGACGCGTGGCAGCGATAAACGTCGCAAGTTTTGCCATGCGCTCCGCATCGTGCCAGGTCATGATATCGAGAACCGCGTCGGCACCCGTAATGAAATAAAGCTTGACGTTCGAAGGGTAATGCGAACGTAGGGCCTCGAGGGTATCGATGGTATAGGTGATGCCCTCGCGATCGATTTCAAATCGGCTAGCGTCGAAGGCGGGATTTGCCGCCGTGGCAAGCAAAGTCATGGCATATCGGTCCTCGGCATCGGTGACCGATGAATTCTGCTTGAACGCCGGGGACCCGGCAGGCATGAACAGGACGAGGTCGAGCGAAAGCGCCTCCCTCGCCTGCTCAGCAGTTACCAGGTGACCATAGTGAATGGGATCGAAGGTTCCGCCCATAATCCCCAGCCGATACTCTCGATTGGGATCGGCTCCAAGCTCAGGAAGATGAGGGATGCTACTCATCGGACTCCCCGTCATCGAACGAGGTTTCGGTTATGAAGTCGGTATCTTCGGGCTCTTCGTCCTCGAAATCGTCAAGAGCGCCTTCATAGGCAAACGAGTAGCCCGTGATGCGCACCTCATCGCCCGCGCGGCAGCCCGCCTTCTCCAAGGCGTCGTCGACACCGATGCGTGAAAGACGATGCTGGAGATAAATGATGGCATCCTCATTTTCCCAGTCGGTTTGGACGCACATGCGTTCAATACCACGACCGAGAACGCGCCAGATACCATTACCTTCAGGCACGACTCTGAAGCGTCTATCGCGCTCATGGCGAGCACGCTCCCACTGCTCGGTATCGATTTCTTCTGCAGGGACATCCTCGGCAAGTTCCTGTCGAAGCTTGGAAACCTGCTCACCAACAGAGAGCATCAAAGAGTTGAGGCCAGCACCCGTAAGAGCGGAGACGGCGAAGAACATGTGACCGTCAGCGGTAGCCGCCTGACGAAGTGCCGCGACGCGCTCGGTCATACCGCTAACATCACACTTGTTCGCAACAACGATCTGAGGACGCTCGGCGAGCTCGGAAGCGTATGCAGCAAGCTCATCATTGATGACGCGATAGTCCTCGAGCGGATCTCGGTCTTCAAAGCTGCCGGTCACATCGATAACGTGCATGATGAGCGCGGTGCGCTCGATATGACGAAGGAATTGGTGACCCAGGCCGCGACCGTCGCTTGCACCCTCGATAAGACCTGGAACATCGGCGACGACATAGGAGTAATCGCCCGCGCGCACCATGCCAAGATTGGGCACGAGCGTGGTGAACGGGTAGTCCGCGATCTTGGGACGAGCAGCAGACATACGCGCAATCAAGGAAGACTTGCCAACGCTCGGCATACC
This sequence comes from uncultured Collinsella sp., assembly GCA_934647195.1. Taxonomy (GTDB): domain Bacteria; phylum Actinomycetota; class Coriobacteriia; order Coriobacteriales; family Coriobacteriaceae; genus Collinsella. The sequence continues at coordinate 171,172 of CAKUFD010000002.1, read as the reverse complement.
CACGAGGGCTGCATCTGCCATGAGCTTCATCTCAAGCTCGATCCAATGCTCCTCTGCGGGTTCGCCTTTTTCGGCAAAGGCAGGAGCGCGGCGTGTCGAAGTCACGAAATGGGTGTTACCGCGTCCACCACATCCACCGGGGGCAACCGTGACATATTCGCCATCATGGGTAAGGTCGGCGATGTCATAAAGAGGTTCTTGGGTTTCGGGGTCAAGCTCTCGCACGATCGTACCCATAGGCACCTTGAGAATCAGATCTTCGCCGCATTTACCGTCACGGCGCGAACCTTGGCCGTGTGTGCCGCGCTCAGCGCGGAAGTGATGCTTGAAGCGATAATCAACCAGGGAAGACAGCTGAGACGTAGCCTGGATCACTACGTTGCCGCCACGGCCGCCATCGCCGCCGTCGGGACCGCCCTTGGGCACGTAGGCCTCGCGCCTAAAGGACATGCAGCCGGCGCCGCCATCTCCGCCTTTGACATTGATACGGCAGATATCGGTAAACTGAGACATCGGATGCCTTTCTCATAAAAGAAAGACCCTTGTCCTGTTCGGGCAAGGGTCTCCCATAGATGCTTGAGATGAAGGGTGCGATTAAGCCTCGACCAGCGGAAGAACGCTGACGCGATGCTTAACGCCATGCGAGTACTCAACGGTACCGTCGACGAGAGCAAACAGGGTGTCATCCTTGCCACGACCGACATTGGCGCCGGGGTGGATGTGCGTACCGCGCTGACGGACGAGGATAGTACCGGTGGTCACGGTCTGACCGGCAAAGCGCTTGCAGCCCAGACGCTGACCACGGGAGTCGCGGCCGTTACGAGACGAGCCAAGACCTTTTTTGTGTGCCATGTCTATTACCTACTTTCTTACAGTTCTCGTGCGAGACTACTCGGCCGCGGGAGCCTCAGCAGCTGCCTCGGTGGTGGCAGCGGCCTTGCGGGCACGCGTCGTGGCCTGGACCTTAGTGATCTTCAGACGGGTAAGCTGCTGACGATGGCCCTTGAGGCGACGATAGCGCTTACGCTTGTGGAACTTGAAGACGAGCTGCTTCTCGCCCTTGAACTGCTCGACGATCTCAGCAGTGACCTTAGCCTTCGCAAGCTTGGCAGGATCGGTGACGATCTTCTTGCCGTCATTCAGGAAAACGACCGGCAGGGTGACCTTGGTACCAACCTCGCCGTCGATCTTCTCGACGTTCAGAACATCATCGGTGGCGACCTTATACTGCTTGCCGCCAGTTGTAACGATTGCGTACATTATTTTGCCCTTCATGCATCAGTTAGTGCAACAGCCGAATATAGTAACAGGTGCGTATGCACCCGTCAACGAATTGAGAGAAAGAATTCCCTGCTAATTCACAAGGACGGCACATGCGTTGCCGCGACGGGTCTGGACGGCACATCGAACACCTCGAGTACGGGTCTCAGTGTAGCGTTTTCATCCTCAATATGCTGAGAAATCCGACAAACATCATATCGTTCGACGGAAATAAGGTCTTGAATTCCTGTTGAGACGATCGGTTCGGATGCGAACGCTCCCCCAACGATACGTCGATCGAGCGCCGCCAGGAAGATCTCGGGCCTAAGCGCACCCTCGTTGGACACGCGTGTATCCAACGTAAGCGCCATCGTCTTATCATCCGCACGGATGGCGTTAAAGGAAACGATGGTACCTGCAAGATCGAGCTTCTTGAACTTGCGCCCGCGCTGATACTCGATGGGACCCTCCGCAAGCAGATCGTCTATAAGGCCGGAAATCGATTCGCCACGCGATTCATAACCGGAAGCCATATGCAGCATAACGCGATATTCGCAACGGGTAATCTGCGCCGTGAGGGCAGGCGTCTTGACATCGATGTATGCAGCAAGGTCGGGCGCCAAATCGGCCGGAGAGGCTGCGAGGAGACGCTCGAATGCCTCGGGAGCCGGAATCAGATCGGTTAAGAATAGGTCATACCACTCACAGGTCGAGCTCGTGCCCACGGGAAGTGCCGAAGAGAATCCGACGCGCATATGAGGCGAGAAGCCCTGCGTGACAGCATAGGGAAGGCCAGCCCTGCGAACGATGCGTTCGATGGTGTGAATGACCTCCAGATGGCCCAGATAGGCCAAGCGACCTGCCTTGCGATAGCGCACGCGCAGGCGGAACAAAGACTGTGCATTAGGGTCGCTCATCCGCGCTCACCCACCAAAACATTCGCAGCGTGGATCGTGGGGCAGATTCCGCAACCGGTGCACGAGGTGCGCGTGCAGTCGGGAGTGGTCTCGCCCTCCAAGGATTTACGGTACTCGCGCTCAAGGAATCCGCGCTTGATACCAGGGCTTACGTGCTCCCACGGAAGGCGCATGCCCAGATCAAAAGGAGTCGAGGCCACGGCGCGAAGGTCGATACCGAGCTCGGCCGCTGCATCATCCCAACGCGATAGATCGAACTGCTCGGTCCAGGCGTCAAAGCGTGCACCACGCTTCCAGGCCCCGACGATAAGCGGCGTGATGTCCCTGCCGCCGCGGGAAAGAACCGCCTCGAGGAGCGAAGTGTCCGCATCGTGATAATGCACGCGAACGGCACGGTTTTTCACGCTCGCGAGCAGCAGCTGCTGCCGGCGCTTAACCTCTTCATCTGGCGTCTGGGCGCACCACTGGAACGGGGTCTGTGCCTTAGGGATAAAGACGGAGCAGGAAATGGAGACGGAAACATTGCCACGCTGTGCCTTAGGGACGACCTCGCGAGCGAGCTCGTAGGTCTTATCGGCGAGATTTGCGATAGCGATGATATCCTCGTCGCGCTCTCCGGGCAGGCCCATCATGAAATAAAGTTTGACACGACGCCAGCCAGCCTCAAAGGCAGCGCGGGTCGCGCGTTCGAGGTCGTCCTCGGTCACATTTTTATTGATGACATCGCGAAGGCGCTGGCTTCCCGCCTCGGGAGCAAAGGTGAGACCACCCTTCTTCTCCCCCGCTACCTGCAGCGCCATATCCACGCCAAAGGAATCGAGGCGCTGGGAAGGGATAGACACGCGGATGCCGGTATCGGCAAGACGACGATTGAGGCGCGCCAGAATCTGCGAGCAACAGGAGTGATCGGTCGTGGAAAGCGAAGTAAGGGAAACCTCGTCGTAGCCGGTATCCTTAAGGCCCCCCATGACAGCAGAGACAACCTGATCGGGAGTGCGTTCGCGGACGGGTCGATACGTGATGCCCGCCTGGCAAAAACGACATCCGCGGGCGCAACCGCGCAGGACTTCAACAGACAAACGGTCGTGAACGAGCTGCGCATACGGCATGACCGTCTGCGGAACCGGATTAGTCGAGGCGAAGTCGGCGATAACGCGCTTGTAGACAACGGGTGGAACATCCTCCCCCTGCTTGGGAATCACATATCCATGCTCCGTGCAGGGACCCTCGTGGCACTCCTCATAGAGTGCCGGCACATAGGTGCCGGGCACGAGAGCAAGCGCGCGAAGAATCTCGATACGAGATGCGCCCGCGCCCCTCAATCGCTGATGTGTGCGACAGACCTCAACTAAGGACTCCTCGCCCTCACCGATCAAGATAGCATCGAAAAACGCCGCAACAGGCTCAGGGTTGTAAACAGAAGGGCCACCCGCAATAACAAGAGGGTCCTCTTCGTCGCGATCTTTTGCATAGAGCGGAATACCAGCCAGATCAAGCGCTTCGGGATAGTTTGTACACGCCATCTCATGCGGAATATGGAAACCTACGACATCGAACGAAGCAAGCGGTGCCGCCCCCTCAAGCGAGAGGAAGGGCACGTTGGCCTCGCGCATGGCATCGGCCATGTCAATCCAGGGCAAATAAGCGCGTTCGCAGGAAATGCCCTTTTGGTGATTCAAGATGTTATAGAGGATGGTGAGACCCTGGTTGGGCAAGCCGACCTCATAGACATCGGGGTAGATCAAGCAGGCGCGGTAATCGGCATCGGCGGAGCTCAGTGTGCCCCACTCATGATCGATATAGCGACTTGGCTTTTCAACGCGAGCAAGGAGCGGCTCCAAGTCGCTAAATCTGTCTTCGTATGGAATTCGCACGATTAAATCCTCTAAGCGGTCATGTCGACCACGTCTGGCTGAGCATCTTTGGTCGAAACGTTACGTTTAACAAACGAAGCGAACGAAGACACCGCGTCATTTGCGCGTGAGTAATCGATATCGCTTTCATACAGGGAGCAAAGGGCGCGGCCCATAGCGTAGGTGCCGCCAGCAGCCACAAGAGCCTTGATAATGAAGGCATAATGGCCGGCACCACGACAAAGCTGGCGTGTAACAGCACGCATACCCAAACCAGATACGAGAATACCCGCCGCATCGTAGGCGCGATCAAAAGAAAGCGGCTTGCCAAAAATCGAAGCCAGCTGAATCATCATACCAATCTGGGCGGCTGCCATAACGGGATAATCAGCCCCTGGAACGAAGACAAGAGCGCCGGTCGCCATATTGGTGAGCATACTGGAGGTGAGGACGCGATTCGCGGCAGCAATGCGCATAAAGGGGAAGTTTGCGGCAAATGCCGTCTGCTTTTCCGTATGATCGAGAATCCAGCGGGCAAGGGTCTCGAGAAGCGTTGTTTTATCCGTTGCCGAAACAAGCCCGAGCATCTTCGTATCCTGCTCGATAAATGGCACTTCTACGCTCGATTCGCAAAGGACTGCCACGGGGGCACCAGCGATAACGATACGCTGTACAGCATCCTGCAGCACATCGGATCCGCACGTCAAAACAAGCACAATGTCGGTATCGCGCTTGCAGGCGACGTCAAAATCATGAATGCGCGAAACGCGGACGATGGCAGACGTGGTTTGCGGAACAAACGCGTCGCGCACCGTCTCGATAAGAAAAGGCGTAGCCGTATCGTCAACGACAACGGCGACGCGAACGGGATCGTCTGATTGCTTAACCGTTGTGGCACCAAGCTTTGCCGTATCGGCAATTTTATTCAAGGGAATGCGCATGGGCGCTCCTTTCTACCGAGCCTGCGAGCGATGTCTCCATACGGATTGTACGATACCTACGTTGGCAAGCTGCATCAGCATCGAACTCGAGCCAAAGCTGATAAAGGGCAAGGGGATACCGGTAATTGGCATAAGACCGATGCACATGCCGACATTTTCTAGAACCTGGAACGTCCAAATGCCCACAATGCCAACGGCAACGAGGCGCAAGAATAGAGAGTCACTCTTGTAGGCAACGCGAATCGTCGAGAAAATCAAGAGGGCAAACAGGGAAAGCAGCAGCATATCCCCGACAAAACCGAACTCTTCGGACGTAAGAGCGAAGATGAAGTCGGTATGCGCCTCTGGGAGAAAACCCGAAGCAGACTGTGTTGCATTGCCGATGCCTTTGCCAAAGAACCCACCGGATCCAACAGCGATAAGCGATTGCATCAGGTTGTAGCCAGAACCCGTGGTATCTGCCGTTGGATCGAGGAAAACCAGCAGACGGTTCATCTGATACGCCTTAATCAGAACATCGCGCCCAACAATACTATCCACCAGCGAATCCGCGGCAAGAAGCAGAGCAACGAGACCGATCAGGATGGCAATGGTTGATAGCACCCATTCCTTACGTGGACCGCTCATCATAATGATGATGGCACCAGAGAAAAAGACAACGAGGCCACTGCCAAGGTCGCCAGCGATAACGACGCAGCAAAACGGAATAGCGAGCATGCCGCAGAGCTTCACGTAATTGCGAACGGAATCGATGCGCCCGTTATATTGCGCCCCAAGCGCCGCCACGATAAATACGGTGATGATTTTCGCAAGCTCGACCGGCTGAAACGTCAAGTGGGTAAGGGGAACCTGAATCCATCCCGTCATGCCTTTAGCGCTATAAGAAAGGCCCGGAACATATGGCAAGAAAATAACAATGATATCTATGACCATAAGTACGGTCGTGATATTGGAGAGCCCGCGGAAATCGGTCTTCCAGCAGAATATGGCAAGGATGGTACCCAAGCCGATGCCTACCAGGTGTCGAGAAAAAGATGCGGCAGAGATGGTGAGAGAGGCGGTCCAGATAATAAGGCAGCCAAACGCAACAAGGCCCGCAGCACCAAGGAGAACGGGGAGGCTAACCTGACGACGCAACGACCCGCGTGCCTGGCCTATTCGCTTATTAACATGCTTTAATGCTTCTTTTGTCGAAACTGCACGTTGAGCCATGCGTCTCTCCCCCTTCCTTATCGCGCCCCATCGCCTGCAGTGGTGCCAACCGTATCGGGCTCACCGTAAATTGCACCGAGAACATCACGCACGGCATATAGCGAAGCCGTAGCGCCATAGCCGCCCTCCTCGACAAGCGAGGCGACAACGTATTTAGGGTCATCATAGGGCGCATAGACAACAAACCAGGAATAGTCATCCTCGTTCGATTTCTGGCCGGTACCGGACTTGCCCGCCACCGTCGTGCTCAAACTCGTAAAATGCGAAGCTTGGTCTGAAGATTCTTCGTAGATAACGCCCTTCAGTCCATCTCTTACAAGATCCAAATGGGACTCTTTTGCGAAATCACCTTTTAGGCGCTCTTTGGGCTTGTAGGTCACGGCATCTCCCTCTCCGTCTCGAGAGACCGCCGAGAGGAAAACGTGTGGCACGTACTCCTTACCGCCGTTCGCAATGCCCGCGTATACACAAGCCATCTGAAGAGGAGTAACGAGGATATCGCCCTGACCAATTGCGATATTGGTCATATCGCCGCCGTTCCATGTGCGATCAGACTCACTCCAACTGGAGAAATACTCCGATTTCCACTCAGCATCCGGAACTCGACCCGAAGCCTCACCGCCCAGGTCAACGCCCGTAGAAGAGCCAAGACCCCAGCTGCGATACATTTCCTGCAACCCTTCGGGATTATCCTTATCGTAGAAAAAGCCCTTTCCGATGTCGTAAAACACGGGGTCGCAAGAATGGACGATGCCGTTGCGAAGAGTCATGGTTCCATGGCCGGAATGAAGCCAGCACCACTTGCCGTCCGCCTCGCCAAATCCAGTCCACCAGCCACTGCATACCGTTGTTTGCGTCTCGGTAAAAATACCATGTTTGAGAGCAGCGAGGGCAGAGAGGGGCTTGATGGTTGATGCGGACATATACTGACCGGAGATTGCGCGATTGATCATGGGCAACCCGCTATCTTCGCTGTTGAGCTCGCTCCATACGTCGTTTGAAACGCCACCGATAAAGACAGAAGGATCAAGCTGGGGAGCGCTCGCCATTCCCAAGATATCGCCATTGGTGCAATCGAGGCACACGCAGGCACCGCGATTCGTATCATGGCCATTTTGCTGTGCAATCTGGATTGCATGGGCGAGACCGTCCTCGCAAGCCTGTTGAATCGTAAGATCGATGGTCAATTTAACGTCACTGCCCGGTTCTGCCGGCACGGCGCCAGAACGACCGGTCACCGTTCCCGCAGCGTTCACCTGAACAGTCTGCTCACCGCGAATACCCTGAAGCAAGCGTTCATACTGCAGCTCGACACCGGTCTGGCCCACGATATCGCCCGATTTGTAGACGATCGCCCCAGCGTTTGTGTCCTCATCATCATTTTGCTTTTCGAGCTGTTCACTTGTAATGGTACCCGTGTACCCAAGGAGATGGCCGGCAAGCGAGCCATACGGGTAGTAACGCTCCGTGCGCTCGACAACCTCGACATTATTGAAAAGAGAGGCATGCTCCTGAATATAGGCGACCGTCGAGCGGCGAACATCAGAGGCAACGGTATGGAGGCTCTGGGCGCTCTCGTTGTAGTTTTGAATATTGCGCTTGACGGCGATATAGGGCATACCGAGTACGTTTGCAAGATGGCGAACGGTGACGCTGTCATCAGCAAGCGAGCGGTAAGCAGCGACGGTCAAACACGGACGATTGGTAACAAGAGGAGTACCGTTTCGATCGAGAATACGGCCGCGCGGCGCAGGAGTCGTTACCGTACGAGTTTGATTCTGATTGGAGAGCTCCTCGTAATAATCCGAGGAGACCATCTGCATGCTCCAGAGCTTGGCGAAAATCGCAGCAAAGACCGCGCCGACGCCAGCCGTCAGCATAGTAAAACGACCCTTGAAGGCAACCTGAGAAGTATTGCCCTCCCCTTCAGAGGCGCGAGGACGCGTGCCATGAGCAGTGTCGTATGTAAATCGATTTGGATTGCGTCGCATCATCGCAAGCGAAACCAGAATGGCAATCACCAGGATAGCGCCGGTGATGATGACAAGAATTTTAGCATCCACGATATGAGCCCCTAGCGAAGGCCCTTATAGCGCGTTCCACGAGAGCGCGCGGAAAAGCCGCCTTGTGAAAACACATTACCGGCGAGAACATACACCGGTATAGCAACAAAAAGCGAAAGAAGGGTACTCGAAAAGCCATGACCGATAATTGCCCAGAATAGATCGGTCTGCACATGCATAAAGAAGAGAAGCAGACCATAGAGAATGTTGACGACGAGCATCACGATAGCGGTACAACGCAGCGCATTTGGATTGAGGCCAATCTGAACACCACGAAACATGCCGCTCGAGATGAAGCATGTCACCGTCAAAATTAGAGACATGAGGCCCACGGGGACCGGTGCTGTCAAATCATATGCAAGGCCGCACAGGAAACCGGCGATTGTCGCACGATGCGTATCGCCACTCAAGATAAAAACGCACGCAAGGATAAGCATGAAATTGATCCTGCCACCCATGACCTCGATTTGAGGGGCAAAACCGATTTGGAAGGCAACGGAAGCAACGCAAAGGGCAACGGTCGCCGAACGAGTTTTTCCCGTATCTTTAAGCTGCATGTATACGTCCCCTCCCTACTCGGAATCATCGGACGAATCGTCGGAAGAATCGTCATCTTTAGTGGTCGTCGATGTGATGGCACCGCTCTTGTTGGCGCTAGCGACATCTTGATCGGAGGCTATCTGATCATCCGTGAGGGACGTGATCACCAGTACCTCCTCGTTATTCTCAGCGGTAGATTGAGCCCGTACCACAATGGTGTAATACACGTCATTGTCGGATTTCTCGACGGAGGAGACGGTACCAAGCGGCAAACCCTTGGGATACACACCGCCGATACCAGACGTGATGACGATATCCCCCACCTTCACGTCCGAATCGGTCGAGACATACGAGAGACGCAGAGAGCCATCGGGTTGACCCTGCAGCATGCCCTGGGCACGCGTGCTCTGAATCATCGCCGAGACGCCGGAAGCCTCATCAGTGATGAGCTGGACCGTAGAAGTTGTAGCCGAAACCTCCACGATTTGCCCAATGACACCGCCGGAATTGCACACCGCCATTCCACAGGAAAAACCGGCAGCAGTGCCCTTGTCGATGGTGACGGCACGCGACCAGGCATCAGAAGAATTGCCAATGATGCGCGCAGCGGTCGAAGTCAGGCTATACGTAGACTGAAGATTGAGCAGAGACTCCAAGCGCTCGGACGTCTTCTTAGATTCCGAAAGCTCGGCAACCTGGGCAGTAAGCTGCGCGTTTTGCTCTTTAAGCTCGGAGAGCGTCTCCTGCGAAGCGGTGAGATTGCTGGCAACGTTACCCACAGCATTAAAAGGCGTGGCAACAAGGGAGCCGAGCACGCGAACAGGGATAGTCACCACGGAGACAGCACCGCGCACCGAGTGAATAGGGCCGCTTTCGCCCTCACGAATATAAAACGTGAGGAGCAGAATCGAGACCAAGCAGAAAACAATCAACGGGCGAACCCCCGTTGATTGTCGCTGCGTATTCAAATGTGACGAAAACCCTTTAGACTTCGGCAAAGATTACCCTTCTACATCGAGCTAGGCGTTGCTCTGGACAAATCCGCCATCGAAAGCATTGGCCTCGAGCACACGCGCGCAACCATTGACAACGTTGTCGAGCGCGGTGGGGCTCACGTTAACGGCAACACCAGTCTCGTCACGAAGACGAACATCCAAACCGCGCAACAGCGCGCCGCCGCCGGTAAGAAGGATGCCGTAATACATAAGATCGGAAGCCAAATCGGGCGGCGTTGCATCAAGAGCGTCCTTGACGGCCTTGGTCATCTCATCGAGAGGCTTATTGAGCGCACGTCGAATCTCTTCGCTCTCGATGCGAACCGTCTTAGGAAGACCGCTGATCACATCGCGACCGTTGACCTCAACATCAAGCTCGTCGCGCAGCGGCACGGCGGAACCGACCTTGATCTTGATGTCCTCGGCTGTACGCTCGCCAATTGCGAGATTGTAGGCATCGCGAACATGCGTGAGAATCGCCTGGTCAAACTCATCGCCAGCAATACGAATGGACTGGGAGACAACGATACCGCCCATGGCGATAACGGCAACCTCGGTAGTGCCACCGCCGATATCGATAACCATGGAACCGGTGGGCTCTTCAACGGGAAGATCGGCACCGATAGCTGCAGCCATCGGCTCCTCGATAAGGTAGGCCTGACGCGCACCGGCAGAAATCGTCGCCTCGAAGACGGCACGCTTCTCAACGCTCGTCACGCCGGAAGGAACGCAAACGACAACACGCGGACGAGGCGTCCACGGATAGCGTTTATCGCTCGCCTTGTCGATAAAGTAACGAAGCATGGCCTCGGTAACATCGAAATCGGCGATGACGCCATCTTTGAGAGGACGGACGGCAACGATATTGCCCGGCGTCCTGCCAAGCATGCGCTTGGCCTCGATACCGACAGCCAAAATGCGCTCATCGTTCTTATCGATAGCGACAACGGACGGCTCGCGGATTACGATGCCCTTGCCGCGAACGGAAACAAGCGTGTTGGCCGTACCCAGGTCGATAGCGAGGTCTCCCCCGTACTGACCGAAGAACATATCCATGAAAGAAAACAAGTCGACTCCTACGATAATCGTCGTGAAGACGAAGCATACTCGTGAGAAAGTTTACGTCACTATAAAGCGAGCGGAGGTGCCAGAGGCGCCTCCGCACAAAAGAACATATCAAGCAGCCACACGTTACTGTGCAGAATCGGTCGTCGAAGAAACCTCGGAGTCGGCATCTGAAGACTGCTCGGACGCGCTATCCGAAGAAACCTGATCCTGGTCAGCAGAATCATCAGAAGAACCGTCCGTTGAAGAATCGGATGTTCCTGAATCAGGTGTGCCCGAATCGTCGGAAGAAACAGCCGCCTCGCCCGTAGCCGATCCACCCGTGCCGGCCGTGCCGAAATCTGCCGAAATCGACTTGACGGCCCAGCCGATGTGGTTGGAAGAACGATCGAACTCAACCTGATAGACAACGGTCGCACCCTTAGAGAGCTGAGCCGTAACCTTAGCGGTGGAGGTCGTCATATTCTGATCCATTGCCGAAATCGTCACGGTGGCCCCAGACGGGATGGACGAAACGATGGCAGACTTTGCATCCTCAGAAAGCGACGGCGAAAGGTAAGCAGAGGCATCAGACCCATCGGTCACTGCCTGGAACAGACCGTTCACGGCATCCTGCTGCGAGGGAAAACCGAAACCGCGCGTATAGACAAATCCAAGGCCACCAACAACAAGAAGCAAAACGATAAGGATGACGAGGAACACCTTAAGGCCGGTATGGCGATGCTTGCGGCGAACCTTCATGTCCTTCTTGTCCTGCTGAATCATCTCGGATTCAGACAGGGTAAAGAAACCCGTATCAGAAGGATCGGGCATGAAGTTGCCGGATTTGCCCAGAGGATCCAAGGGGTCGGTACCGGTATCGAAGGCAACCTCTCCCGCCTCCGTGGGGGCAATGGCGCCCTGCGAGGAAACGGCCTCGCGCGCACTATCGAACGCAGCCTGTTGATCGGCAGTCAGCTCATACAGACCATCGGCCGTAGCCCTTTGGAACGCATCGATGGCATCGACAATCTTGCCATCGGCGACAAGAGACTCACCTAGACCCGCATTGATGGAACGGGTGTCGTCATGCGGACCAACATAATCCAAGGCAGTGCGATACGCTTCGATGGCGTCGGCAGGACGGCCAAGCTTCAAAAAGCAGGATCCGAGACTGGAAAGGGCCGAAGCGGGAGCCGGATTCGTTCCATCAATTGCGGCGGAACGGAATGCAACCCCAGCCTCGGTAACATTGCCCAAGGTGAGCAAAGCATTACCAAGGCCAAGATAGGCCTTATAGGGTGTAGCGTAAGAGGCGTCACGCGTCGCGGCGGAGAACGCCTGAACCGCGCCGTTCAAATCTCCTGCAGCGGAGAGCGCTTTACCTTGGTTCGTCAAAAGAGCGCCCTGCTTGCCGTAGGAAGTGTCCTGCAGCGCGTCGGCATATGCCGACGCCGCATCGGCATACAGACCGAGCCTCATCAGGCAGTTGCCGCGGAGGTGATCGGCCTCACCGAGCAACTCGCCGGGATCCTTGGAAGCAAGAAACATGCTAGAGGCAGTCGAGAAGTCGCCGGCACGATACGCCGCGCGTGCCTGTTCAAGATACTGAGCGTTCACTATTGCTCCTTATGGACGATGTCGATGTGGACGATTTCGTCACCAGCGCGAAGCGCGGCGATAACATCCTTACCCTCAAGGGTCTGACCAAAGACGGTATACCCAGAATCGAGATTATGCTGGGCGCCAAGGCAGAAATAGAATTGAGAACCTGCAGAATCGGGGTTCATGGAACGAGCCATGGCGAGTGCACCGTCATCATGGCTATTGCGGGGGTTGGTATTGAACTCACCCTTGATGCAATAACCGGGTCCACCGGTACCGGGCATGCCGTCGGGACCGGGAACCCCGGCCGCAACCTGTTCGCCTGTCATATCGCGCGTATTGGGATCTCCACCCTGAATCACGAAACCGGGAACATAGCGATGGAACTTGAGACCATCGTAAAAACCCATGGTGGAAAGCTCACAGAAGTTGGCAACATGAATCGGAGCGCCGGCGCCGTCAAGTTCAACCTTGATAGTGCCTTTAGAAGTCTCGACGATCGCCACTTCATCGCCAGCAACCTTATATTCAGGTGTATACAGCTCGATACCGAACATATTAAAACCCCTTGGACATGAAGTTGGATATATCCCTCCTAGTGTAGCAAGAAGGGGAGCCATTCATCAATTCGGCATGCAACGAGGTGCTATTTACGCTGAGGTTCCCATGCCTCGATATTCTCATAGTAGGAATCGTAATCGCTGCTGCCAGCCCGACGCATGGGCGCCAAAATCTCATCCTGATGATCGCGCGGCAGATCGCCGTCTTCATAGGAAAGGGAGACATCCCAAGAAGCACAGATCTGATCGATACGACCGTACATCCACTGGGCTAACTGCTTCATATGATCGATATCCTCGGCGTAAACCGTATCGTCGGGCGCTTGCAGCGAATCAAGCTCGTCTATCGTCTTTTGAACACTGTCGCGAAGCTCGTATGCCGAGGCAGAAGCTTCTTCGCGATCGGCATGCGACTTGGCAAGATATGCGCTATTAAAAGCATCGACACAAGAACCAAATTGGTCGGCGGAACCATAATCGACAATCTGCTGATAGATGGTTGTCAACTTATCGAATACCTGGTCATCGGTAAGGGGCCGGGAGTTCTGCTTTTCCTCCTCATTGTCCGACTCCGCCGGCGTCACAGCCGAGGTGTCCGGATCTTCAGGGAGCTGTCGACTCGGGAACATCTCGTGCGCGGCATTTTGGAAAGACTCGTAGAACCCCGGCATGACATGCATGGGATCAAAATAGACAAAACTCGCAGCTCCGCCCACAACAAGAAGGGAGATGAGCGCAACAATAAGCCCCTTACGGGGACGACGTCGAGAATGATAGGGATCTTCTTGCGAAGATGCGGGAGCAAACTTTCTTGCCTGCTGCTCAAGATCGGCCGCACGCAAAACCGAGGTCTCAGCAGGACTCATCGTATCGTTCAGAACCTCGGCAACCGAAACCGAAGATGGACGGGAGCTCTCCGTATTAATGAGGTCGGGAGTGAGGCGAGGGAAGCTGGCGGTTCTCCCTGCAGCGAGATCTGAAGAGGCCGATTCCACAGAGAGAATGCCAGGGGCCGGCCTGCCGCATTTTGGGCATGTTCGATCATGAATGGAGAGGCGTGCTCCGCAACCCTCGCAAAAGACGAAGTCAGAACGGTCCCCCCCTGCCTCACTGCCCACATAGGCATGACAGTGAGGGCAAAACGTGGTTCCGTCTTCAACAGTCTTGAGGCAGTTCGGGCAGATCACGCACAACTCCATTCAAAAACGAACAAACAACTACGCCATCAGCGTATCGAAAACGAAAGGCAGGATTCCGCCAGCGCGGAAATACGCGCCTTCTGTCGGAGTATCCACACGAACCTCGGCCTCAAACTTGACGGTGGAGCCGTCTTCACGCAATGCCGTGATTTGAGCATACGACGGAGAAGGAAGACCCTGCGAAAAATCCACGGGAGCGATGTCAAAAACCTCGTGGCCGTTCAACCCCAAGGAGTCGGCACTCTCGCCTTCCTTAAACTGAAGCGGCAGGATGCCCATGCCCACCAGATTGGAACGATGGATCCTCTCGAAGCTCTGCGCTATGACCGCGCGTACGCCCAAAAGCTGAGGGGCCTTGGCCGCCCAGTCGCGGGAAGAGCCTGAACCGTACATCTTACCGGCCAAAATAACCAGAGGAGTCTTTTCGGCAGCAGCACGCTGGGAAACATCAAAAATAGTGGAGACGCTTGCGTCCCAGTGGTCCCACGTGTACCCGCCGACCTTACCTTCCGCGAGCTTGTTGACAAGCTTCACATTGGCAAGGCAACCGCGCATCATGACCTCATGGTTACCGCGGCGCGAGCCATAGGTGTTAAATTGAGACTCCTCGATACCGCGCTCGCGCAGGTAACGCGCAGCAGGTGAATCCGGCGCGATAGCCCCTGCGGGAGAAAGATGGTCGGTTGTCACAAAGTCGCCAAGGTTAGCGAGCGCACGGGCACCGGAAAGCTCAAAAGAGTCACTCGTCACGGCATCTTCGAAATAGGGAGGACGGCGAACGTAGGTCGATTCATCGCCCCACTCGAACGTAGAAGTGGCATTCACGGACAGAGAGCGCCAATGCTCATCGCCGTCAAACAGCGTCTTTCCCGTTTCAGCAAATAGATCGGCGGAAACGACCTCGCGCAGAAGCGCCTCGACCTCCTGGTCTTGCGGAAGCAGGTCGGCAAGGTAGATCGGACCGGCAGCTCCCGTACACACAGGCTCATTTGAAAGGTCGATATCGAGTGTACCGGCAAGGGAATAAGCCACCACAAATGCAGGTGCAGCAAGATAGTTTTGAGCCACATCGGGACTAATGCGCCCATCAAAATTGCGATTGCCCGAAAGGATACTCGTAAGCTCAAGATCTTCGGCGACCTCATGCATGGGGTCGAAAAGCGGACCGGAGTTACCGATGCAGCTCATGCAGCCCCAACCGCAAACGGAAAAGCCCATTTGCGCCAGCGGCTCGACAAGTCCGGCACGAGAAAGAATCTCGGTAGTGCTGTGGGAGCCGGGTGCCAAGACCTTCTTAACCCAAGGAAGCGGGGTGCATCCAAGCTCTTGGGCCTTCTTTGCCACAAGGCCGGCAGCGATCATCATGGCCGGATCGGTTGCCGTGGTGCAGCTCGTCACGGCAGCGATACCAAGCGCGCCGTGCGTTAGCTCAAAGTCATCACCATCAAAAGAGACGGTCTTGACGGTATCCTGCGGAGCACGTCCATGCTGCGCCAACGAATCGCGGAAGCGCTGTTGCAGACCGGAAACCACGACGCGATTATGCGGGCGCGAGGGACCCGCCAGCGAAGGCTCGATCTCGGAAAGATCGATGTCGATGACCTGAGAGTAAACGATATCGGCGCCGACGAGCGATTCGGCATCGACACCTTGAACGCGCAAGTAAGCCTGCACTCGTTCGATAGAGGCCTTATCCGTGCCGGAAAGCTCAAGCTGAGCAAACGTCTTCTCATCCGCAGGGAAGAACGTCGAGGTGCAGCCGTACTCCGGAGTCATGTTAGCGACCGTCGCACGCTGGGTGGCAGTAAGCGTGGACACGCCCTCGCCAAAGCACTCGACAAGCTTGCCAACGACGCCCACCGAACGAAGGCGCTCGGCAAAGGTCAAGGCAAGATCCATTGCGGTGACGCCGGCAGAAAGCGAACCGGTGAGTCGAACGCCCACAACAGGGGGAACGAGCATCGTGATCGGCTGGCCCAAAGCCGCGGCCTCCGCTTCGATACCGCCAACGCCCCACCCGAGCACGCCCATGCCGTTTGCTGTCGTGGTATGGGAATCGGTACCCACGAGCGAATCGAAATACATGACAGGAATCTCGTCACCATCGCTTACCGCAACCTGACAAAAGCGCTCGATATTCAGCTGATGGCAAATGCCGACACCAGGCGGCACGATTTGTACGTTATCGAAGCTCTTAGCGCTCCATTTGAGGAAGGAGAAACGCTCTGCGTTGCGCTCGGCCTCGATACGAGCATTTTCGAGGGCAGCACAGGAGCACGAAACGACATCGGCGGCCACGGAATGATCGACTACGAGCGTGCAGGGAATCTGCGGGTTGATGCGGTCGGCATCGCCGCCCCTATCCGAAGCGGCATCACGCATGGCAGCAAAATCGACAAATACCGGAACACCCGTAAAGTCTTGAAAGAGAACACGGGCAGGCATGAATTCGATCTCGCCGCCAGCCTCGCCAGCAAGGCCAGCATCGACAATGCGTTGGGCGGAAGCCTGGGCCTGCTGCTCGGTTTCCGCACGCCTCAAGACGTTTTCGAGCAAGACACGCAAACAAACGGGAAGACGGTCCGCGCCGGGAATATCCAGAACGCGCGCATACGCGATCGATTCGCCCCCGCAGGAAAACTCATTGCGCGCATAACCAATGCGCATCCCCTCTTTGCTCATGTTCAACCCTCTCTGGTCGTTGGTGGTAATCGTCGATACTACGTGCTGTTTGTTACCGTTTGGTATCAGGTTTTCTTTTTTTAGAGGAGGGCATAGCGACGCGGATTCCACCGCCGGCCTTGGTGACGCGCTTGAGAACCCGTGTGGTAGGAGTCGCATCATCAACCGCACGCCGCGCGGACGCCTGGGCCCGAGAAAGCTCACGCTCTTCGTGAGCACGCGACACCCTTCGCGCAATCGCGCCCGCCTTTCTCTCAAACGAGGAGCCGGTCGAGCTCACGGTGCGCTTTCCGCCGCGAAGAGACATCCGCACTCCGCGTCCGAATCCAGTAGCGCGCTTGGTTACACGCTGCGGAACCTTATCGAATACGTCTGCAAGCAGGAAGAAGAGGAGGCAACCAAGAACCGCCACGACAACCGATCCGATAAGCTGCCCTATGCCAAGAGCCGCAATAGAGAAAAACGTTGGGAAAAAGACGACACCCACCACGAGTCCCGCGGTGACAAAGATGAACACCGCCAATCGCAACGGCGAGAACGGGAAGGAGATGCGCCAGATCAGGCTACAGCCAATCGCGCTGGTGGAGATGAGGCACATCGTGGAAAGCACGGGTTTGCTGAACCCAAAAACGGAAGCAGCAAACATGCACAAACACGAAGCGATGAGCACAGCCGCCGAAGCGGGAACAGCGCGCCTGAGAACGTTGACGAGAAAGCTGCCCTTGATACGCGATTTATTAGGTTCAAGCGCAAGCACGAAGCTTGGAAAACCGATGCAGAAGAAGTTGATGAGCGTCATTGTGATGGGCTGGAAGGGATAGGGCGGGAAGAAGATGCAGAGCGCAGCCAGCCCCATGGAAAACAGCGTCTTCGTCAAAAAGAGCGAAGCGGAACGCTGCAGGTTATTGATGGAGCGTCGTCCCTCCGCAACAACGGCCGGCATAGAAGCGAAGTCGTTGTCGATCAAGACGATCTCGGCCACGTTGCGCGCGGCATCGGAGCCGGCAGCCATGGCAACAGAGCAGTCCGCTTCTTTTAGAGCCAGCACGTCGTTTACGCCGTCGCCCGTCATGGCAACGGTGTGGCCGCGCGATTTAAGCGCGACGACGAGCTCGCGCTTCTGCTGAGGCGTTACGCGACCGAAGACATGGTATTTATCGACCGCAGCATCAATCTTCGAAGGCGTATCGAGCGTGGTTGCATCCACAAACGCTTCGGCGCCGGGAATACCGACCACCTTTGCGATAGACGAAACTGTGCGCGGGTCATCGCCCGAGATAACGTTGAGCGCAACGCCCTGCTCGCAGAAATACGCGATGGTATCGGCAGCGGAAGATCGAATCTCGTCGCGGATGGTCACGAAACCAAGAGGCTTTGCCTCGCCTTCCATATCGCCCTCATCGGTAAAACCGTCAACAGACGCAATGACGAGAACGCGGCACGTATCCGCAAGGGCATTTACAACCTTCTCAAACATTTTATATACATCGGGGGCCAAAACGAATTGCGCCGCCCCCATCACATAGGAACCCTGTTCGAAAGAAGCACCGCTCCATTTCTTGGCAGAGGAGAAAGGAACCACGGCAAGAGGCTGGCCAAATGAAATGTCGGTACCGGCATAGTACGAAATGACAGCCTGGCACGTCTCATTGGCATCCGCAGACGTTGCCTTGGCGATATTTGCGAGCGCAAAATCGACCAGCGCAGCGGATTCGGAATCCGAGTCGCCAAGCAAGACGGCATCGCCTTCATCCGAAGCGGTATACACACCAGCAACCTGCATTTTTCCGGAGGTAATAGTGCCGGTCTTGTCCAAACAGAGCACGTCGACGCGAGCAAGCGTTTCGATGCAATACAGCTGCTGCGCTAAAACGCGTCGTCGAGCCAATCGAATCGTCGCGATAGCAAGAACCGATGAGGTGAGCAAGACGAGCCCCTGCGGAATCATACCCAGAAGCGCGCCTACGGTCGAAAGAATCGCAGCCGAGACGTCAGACCATGCTTGAGAGCCCGAGAAGACCCATGCCCAAAACGTCATCGAGCCGCCATCTTGCTCAAATGCCACATGCACGCTCGAATAGAACAGGGCGATGCCCAAAGGCAGCATGATGACGCTCGCGAAACGCACGATAGCATTCAGCGCCTTCATGATCTCGGAATTGACCTTTTTGACGTACTTCGCCTCGTTGTTGATCTTTGCAACATAGTTATCGGCGCCCACATGGATCACGCGAGCATAGATCAGGCCGGAATCGACAAAGCTGCCGCTCATGAGCTCGGCACCGGGTTGCTTACGAATGAGGTTGCTTTCACCGGTAAGAAGGCTTTCGTTAACCTGGGCATCGCCCGAGACAACAACGGCGTCGGCGGGAATCTGGTCACCTCGGCCCAGACGAACGACATCGTCGAGAACGATTTGATCCAAATCCACCTCGAGCTCGGAGCCGTCGCGAACCACCGTCGCGCGCTTACTTGCAAGGAGCGTAAGCTTATCGACCATGCGTTTTGAGCGCCATGACTGAATGATGCCGATGCCGGTATTGAGCACGACAATGCAAAGGAAGCTCAGATTCTTGATGGATCCGGTAAGGATGACAAGAATGGCAAGAACAAGATTGATGAGGTTGAACAGCGTACAAAGATTTTCGATGATCAGCTCTTTGACCGACTTGGATTTTAAGTCGGTGTTGACATTGACCTTGCCCGCAGCGATTCGCTCCGAAACCTCAGCGCTCGACAAGCCCAACAGGGGTTCTGCTACTGCCATGGAGGAAGTTGCCGCGGCTCCTTCTGCTTCGGAGACGTTCACGGTTTTATCGCTCATGGTTACCGCCATTCGATCGAGGCATATAAAAAGAGGATCGACGAGGCGTACCTCAATCGATCCTCGCATACGCAGGTGGCGCCCCATGTTGGGTTCGAACCAACGGCCTTCTGCTCCGGAGGCAGACGCTCTAATCCCCTGAGCTAATGGGGCCAACGAGCAGATAGTATACAACGGTTACCCCATTGTTAACGAGCTTACGACAGCGCCACGTTACAGATTGCATAACTTGTTCATCTGACCTGATACATACGCTTATTTGGTATACACTCGAGTGCTACGCATTGAACGAATTATTACAGAACAGGAAACCGACGACATGATTGCCATTCTTAAAAAGGGCGCCTCGGATCAGTCCGTCTCCCACCTCGTGAGCTGGATTCACAAAAAAGGCCTCGACACGCACATCAGCCGCGGCAAGGAGGAGACGATTATCGGACTCGTGGGCGACACGAGCCGAATCGATCCGTTTCTGCTTGAATCCATGGATATCGTGGACCAAGTCAAGCGTGTCTCCGAGCCCTTCAAGAAAGCCAACCGCAAATTTCATCCCGAAGATACCTGCGTTGACTGCGGGCATGGGGTGAAAATCGGAGCCGGTCAGTTCCAGGTTATCGCGGGCCCCTGCTCCGTCGAGGGCGAAAACCTCATTCGCATTGCCCGGCGTGTCAAGAAAGCCGGCGCAACCATGCTGCGCGGCGGTGCTTTCAAGCCCCGTACCTCTCCGTACGCTTACCAGGGAATGGGTGCCGAGGGCCTCGATCTGCTGCGCGAAGCAGCCGATGAGCTCGACATGCCTATCGTCACCGAAATCATGGACCCCCGTGACGTCCAGCTCTTCCTGGACAAGAATATCGAGGTCATGCAGATCGGCGCGCGCAATGCGCAAAACTTCCCCCTCCTCAAAGAGGTTGGCAAAACCAATACCCCCATCCTGCTCAAACGCGGAATGTCCGGTACCCTCGATGAGCTTCTCATGGCTGCCGAGTACATCATGAGCGAAGGCAACGAGAACGTTATTCTTTGCGAGCGCGGCATTCGCACCTTCGAGACGCGCACGCGCAACACCTTCGACCTCAACGCCGTGCCCGTGCTCCATCACCTCTCGCATCTTCCCGTTGTGGCCGATCCCAGCCACGCCACGGGCTACACCCGCTATGTTGAGCCCACGGCATTGGCTGCCACGGCAGCCGGCGCCGACGGCTTGGAGATCGAGGTTCACGACAACCCGAGCAAGGCATGGTCGGACGGCGCTCAAGCGCTCACGCCCGATCAATTCGACGACACTATGCGTCGCATCCAGGCGATTCGCGAGGTTGTCTGCCAAGAGACCGTGCAGGAGTAGTTCATGGGAACGGTGAGAAACGCGCGCGTTAACCAAGGCGGACCCAAATGCGCCGGCATTGTGGGGCTGGGTCTTATCGGCGGCAGCTTTGCCCGCGGCTATGCACAGGCAGGCGTTCGCGTGCTGGCCTGGGATCCTGATGAAGACGTCATGACCGCCGCCAGCATGGGCACCGTCGCCGGCGAGCTTAACGACGAGACGCTCGGCGAGTGCGACATCATCGTCCTCGCCTGCTACCCCGAAGCCTGTATCGAATGGCTCGAGCTTCATGCCCGGGCGCTTGCCGACGCCACTGACACCGAGGCCATCATGGGACCCGTGGTGATCGACACCGTGGGCATCAAAGGCATCGTGTGCGAGCGCGCCTTTGAGCTGGCACGCGAGAATGGCTTTTACTTTGTGGGCGCGCACCCCATGGCAGGCACGCAGTTCTCGGGCTACGCGCACTCCCGCGTCGACCTATTCAAAGGTGCGCCGCTGGTACTCGTACCGCCTGCTGTAGACGATTCCCTTAAGCTTGAGCTCTTAGGTCAGGTACGCGAGATGGTGCGCCCCCTGGGCTTTGAAAACTTTAGCGTTACCGACGCCGATGGGCATGATCGAATGATCGCTTTTACGAGTCAGCTCGCGCACGTGGTGTCCAACGCCTATGTAAAGAGCCCAACCGCCCAAGAACACCATGGCTTCTCGGCAGGAAGCTATCGCGACCTCACACGCGTCGCGCACCTCAATGCGCCCATGTGGGCAGAGCTCATGACCGATAACGCGCAAAATCTCAGCCACGAGATAACCTGCCTTATTGATTCGCTCGCGGCTTACCGCGACGCGCTCGACAAGAAAGACGAAAATCGCCTCGAAGAACTGCTTGCCGAGGGAGATCGAATCAAGCGCGCTCTCGACGCCAACACCCCCGATAACGACTAGTCACCAGGAGGAAGCCTCGTGCAGACGATTGAAGTTGCCACCTCATCGAGGACATACGATGTCCACATCGCATGCGAGCTTTTGCCACGTGTAGGCGAGATTGCGCGCAGTACCGCCGGCGGCTCCCGAGCTATGGTCGTGTCGAACACCGACGTGGCTCCACTCTACTCCGATACCGTTCTCGCATCGCTTCGGGATGCCGGATACGACGTCCATATCCATGTTGTCGAGTCGAGCGAAACCGTTAAGAACATGGCCGAGCTGGCACGACTGCTCGAGCACTGCGCCGAAGCCGAACTCACCCGTGACGACGTAGTGGTAGCGCTCGGCGGCGGCGTCGTCGGCGACCTCGCTGGCTTTGCCGCAGCAACTTATATGCGCGGCTGCAAGCTCGTACAGGTACCGACAAGCCTCCTCGCCATGGTCGACTCTTCTGTTGGCGGAAAGACCGCCGTCGACCTTGTGCACGGCAAAAATCTTGCAGGCGCTTTCTTTCAGCCGCGCGCAGTGGTAGCCAGCGTTGAAGCGCTCGACACCATTGCCCCAACCTTATTTGCAGATAGCTGCGGGGAAGTAATCAAATACGGCGTGATGTGCGACCCCGACCTGTTCGCCTCGCTCGAAAAAACTCCGCTCACCGAGTCGCGCGATGACCACGAGCGACTCGGGAGCGTTATCGCCCGCTGCGTTGAAATCAAACGTGACGTCGTTTCGAACGACGAATGCGAACGTGGGCTTCGCCAGACGCTCAACCTCGGACATACCATTGGACATGCCGTGGAAAGCGCAAACGAGTATCGCCTTGGCCACGGTTCATCCGTGGCCGCAGGCATGTGCATCATGGCGCGCGCATGCGCAAAGCGAGGCTGGTGCGACGGGGAGACCGCCCGCCGCATCGAGGCGGTCGTCGCGGCCCACGGTCTCCCCATCTCGACCGAATTCGATGTCGACACGCTCTTCAAGCATGCCAAGGCAGATAAAAAACGCCATGGAGACACCTTGAACATCGTCGCGATAGAGGCGATTGGATCCGTAAACATCAAAAACCTATCCCTTGATGACTTCCGCAAGCTCATCGAACAGGGACTGTAACCACAAGGCAGGAACATGAAAGCTATCATCAATCCGCGCCCTCTCGCCGGCACCGTACCCGCAATCGCGTCGAAATCCATGGCACATCGCCTCATCATCGCTGCGGCGCTTTCAAACGACGTTACTCACGTGACATGCAACACGACCTGCGCTGATATCGAGGCAACCGTTCGCTGTCTTGAGGCGCTTGGGGCCAAGATTGAGAACACGGAAGACGGATTCTCGGTACGCCCCGCTCCAAGAAGCGTTGAGTTCGGTCTGCTCAAAGCCCTTCATGGCGGCTCGTTGGATTGTGGGGAGTCGGGCTCCACCCTCCGCTTCATGCTTCCCGTAGCCTGTGCCCTAGGCGCCGAGGCATCCTTCGTCGGAGCGGGCAGGCTCGGTTCCCGTCCCCTGGCCCCGCTATCCGACGAAATCATCGCTGCGGGATGCGATCTCGATGGCCTCGGAGGCTTTCCGCTCAAGACCTCGGGGCGCATGCGCGCTGGCCGCTTCGTTCTTCCTGGAAATGTAAGCTCACAGTACATCTCCGGCCTTTTGCTCTCCTTCCCTCTCCTTGACGGGGCAAGCGAAGTTGCCGTCATGGGAAAGATCGAGAGTCGCCCCTATATCAATCTCACGATTCAAGCGATGAAGGAATTCGGCGTTGAGGTGGCCGTTCGCCACACGGACGCAACGCCCTCCCAACCCGAAACAACGACGTTTTCAGTCAATGCCCGTGGCTACCGCTCCCCCGGCACCGTTCAGGTAGAAGGCGATTGGTCTAATGCAGCATTCTGGCTCTGTGCGGGAGCCCTGAGCGACGCCCCGATCGCCGTCGAAGGAGTCTCCCTCAACTCCGCCCAAGGAGATAGGAACGTGATGGCGGCTCTTTCACGCTTCGGTGCACGTATCCAGCGCGCACCGAAGTGTGCGACTGCCCAGCCCGACGCGCTCAACGGTTTTGAGATGAGCGCGCAGGATATCCCCGACCTCGTTCCCGTTATCTCGGCTGTAGCCTCCTGCGCGCAGGGAACAACCGTGATTCGCGATTGTGCGCGCCTGCGCATCAAAGAGTCCGATCGACTTGCTACTACCGCCTCCGAGCTCAATGCCTTGGGCGCCCATGTTGAAGTTGACGGCGACAGCTTGATTATTCAGGGCACGGCCGAGCTCAACGGCGGCACCGTTGATTCCCATAACGACCACCGCATCGCCATGATGGCAGCAGTTGCCGCCTCACGCTGCACTTCTCAGGTACTCATCAACGGAGCCGAGGCGGTTAACAAATCCTATCCCGATTTCTTTGATCACTACCGACTTCTGGGCGGCGATGTAGCGCTCATTGAGGAGTAACGCATGTCTTCGACCTTCGGAAATCGCATTCACCTGAGCATTTTCGGCCAATCGCACTCTACCGCTATCGGGTGCTCGTTGGACGGCTTGCCGGCAGGCATCCCTGTTGACGTAGAGGCGCTTCAGGCGTTTTGCGACCGCCGCGCGCCGGGCAAAAATGACACCTCGACGCCGCGACGCGAAGCAGACACCGTCCATGTGCTAAGCGGAATCACCGATGGCCACACGTGCGGAGCGCCTTTTGCCGCCGTTATCGAAAACACCAACACGCGTTCCAAAGATTACAGCGAACTGCGCCGCATCCCTCGCCCCGGTCATGCCGATTGGCCCGCATATGTACGCTACGGCAACTGGCATGATGTCGCTGGCGGCGGACATTTCTCAGGGCGACTCACCGCCCCGCTCTGCATTGCAGGCGGCCTTGCCCTGCAAGCACTCGCACAGGTCGGTATCACCGTCTGCGCCCATATGCAGCAGGTCGGCGACGTCACAGATGTGCATCTTAACGACCTGTCCTGCGACAGCTCTCAGACAACGGCAATCCTTCAAAACGAACTCCCCTGCATCGACCCTCAAGCTGCGGCTTTGATGCGTAAGACCATTCTTTCCGCTAAAGAGCGCCTTGACTCCGTGGGCGGCGCGGTGGAGTGTGCGGTATACGGTGTGCCCGCGGGCATCGGTGACCCCATGTTTGATGGCATCGAAAATCGTATCGCACAAATCGCATTTGGCATTCCTGCCGTCAAGGGCCTCGAATTCGGCGCGGGCTTCAAGGTGGCGTCGATGTTCGGAAGCCAAAACAACGATGCCTATCACATGGATAACGGCCGAGTTTGCTGCCAGACCAATCACGCTGGCGGCGCTCTCGGCGGCATCACCACCGGTGCGCCGATCGTCTTTCGCCTCGCGCTCAAACCAACTCCGTCTATCGCGCAGGAGCAGCAAAGCGTCAACTTGCCGGATGGAACGAATGCGCCCCTATCCGTCAAGGGAAGGCATGATCCTTGTATCGTCGCGCGCGCGGTGCCGGTTGTAGAAGCAGCAGCTGCCCTTGCCGTGCTCGACGCACTTCTTGAAGACGGCCGCTTTAACGTCCCTCCCTCGCCCGCTTTTCGCCCAGAGCGTTGCGGACAGTAACCGATCATCACTACTCGCACAAGGAAGCCCGATGGAACTCACCGACGTCAGAACTCAAATCGATTCGATCGATACGCAGCTGCTTGACCTCTTTTGTCGTCGCATGGACCTGGCTCAAGAAGTCGCCGCTGCGAAAAAAGGCATGAAGAAGGCGGTCTTCGACCCTGCCCGCGAGCGTGCCAAACTCGCCGACATCATGGACCGCGCGCCCGAGCGCTACGCCTCGCAAGCCGTCTCGCTTTTCTCACTTCTCATGACCATGAACAAGGCGGAACAGCAAAAGATCCTTCATGCCAACGACGCCGAAAGTCTTTCCTCACGAGCACGTGCTTCACTTCTTCCGTCTTCGGAAGCCTTCCCCAGCACCGCGCACGTTGCCTGCCAGGGCGTTGAGGGGGCCTATAGCCAAATTGCCGCATGCCGCCTGTTCCGCGTGCCCGTCATATCGTATTTCACCACATTCGAAGGCGTCTTTCGCGCCGTTCAAAGCGGTCTTTGCGAGTATGGCGTGCTGCCCATCGAAAACTCCACGGCAGGCTCGGTCAACCAGGTTTATGACCTCATGGCACAGTACCGTGTGTCCATCGTCAAGAGCTTGCGACAAAAGATCGACCATCAGCTTCTGGTAACACCGGGAACCGATCTTGAGAACATTACTGAAATCTGCTCCCATCAACAGGCAATCGCTCAATGCTCCGATATCATCGAGCGCCTTGGTGCTCAGGTGACCGTTACAGAAAACACGGCAATGGCCGCTCAAATGGTTGCTGAATCCGATCGAGACGATATCGCCGCAATCTCGTCTCGAAGCTGTGCTGAGCTCTACGGGCTCGAAGTGGCCGCCCGCGATGTCCAAAATGCCGACTCCAATTACACAAGGTTCGTCGTCATTTCCGCAGAGCCTAAAATCTATCCCGGCGCCAACAGGACATCTCTGATGGTTACCCTCAAGCATGAGCCCGGTTCGCTCTATCGAATGCTTGAGCGCTTCTATGCTCTGGGAATCAATATGGTCAAACTTGAAAGCCGACCCATACCGGGACGCGATTTCGAGTTTGTCTTCTATTTCGATCTTGAAGCCCCCGCAGCGAGCAATGAGCTCGATACGCTCCTGGATTCTTTAGACGACATCTGCGATTCCTATGTCTACTTCGGTACATATACGGAGGTGCTGTAATGGCAACGAGACCATATGGCGTTTTGGGACGAGTGCTAGGACATTCCTACACCCCCACCATCTACAGAGAGCTTGCGGGACTTGACTACCGACGCTTTGAGCGAGAACCCGAAGAACTTGAGGCCTTTCTGAAGGGCGATGAATGGGAAGGCGTCAACGTTACCATCCCTTATAAGCGCGCAGTCATCCCCCACCTCGCCGACATGAGCGATATCGCTCGTCGTCTGGGCAACGTCAACACCATCACGCGCCGCGAAGACGGTACGCTCTATGGTGACAACACCGATTACTATGGATTCAAGTGCCTCGTCGAATCCCTTGGCATCGATGTCACAGGTATGCGAGCCGCGGTCTTCGGCGGAACGGGAGGCGCCGGCGCAACCGTCATGGCAGTACTGGCCGATATGGATGTCGAAGCGATTTCCATCAGCCGACATGGGGAGCATACCTACGACAACCTCAAAAATCTTGCCGAAATTGAACTTGCCGTCAACTGCACGCCCGTAGGCATGTATCCCAATTGCCCCGATTCGCCGTGCAGCCTCGATGACCTACCCGACCTCAAGGCTGTTGTCGACATCGTCTACAACCCAGCGCGCACCGGGATCATCCTCGAAGCAGAGAAGCGCGGCATCCCTTGCACAAGCGGTCTATTGATGCTTGTCGCTCAAGCGGCGCAAGCGGTCGAGCGCTACACCGGCAAACCCATCGAGTTGGCTCGCACATATGACGTGACCAGGCGCTTAGCGGCTACTGAGCAAAACGTCGCAATCATCGGCATGCCCGGATGCGGCAAGACGCGCGGCGGTAAAGCCTTGGCCTCGCTTCTTGATAGACCCTTTGTTGATATCGATCAAGAACTTGAATCGCGCCTAGGCTGCAGTTGCTCAGAATATATCGAACAGCAGGGAGAAGAGGCATTCCGCCAGCAAGAGACCGCTTGCCTGGCCGACGTCTCCAAGCGCAGCGGACAGGTCATCTCCTGCGGAGGAGGAGTGGTCACACGCCCCGAAAACTACCCGCTTCTACATCAGAACAGCGCGATTGTCATGATTGATCGTGCACTCTCGCAGCTCGCGACCCATGGTCGCCCCATTACAGCTCGAGACGGCATCCAGGCACTGGCCTCTGCTCGCATGCCGATCTATCACGCTTGGGCCGACTATGAAGTCGCATCCCAGGACTCCCCGATGCGCACAGCATCGCTGATTCGCGACACCCTGCCGCCCATGATTTAGCAGAAGGTTGTAACCATGAATGCACTTGTTATCAACGGGCCGAACCTCAATATGCTCGGCATCCGAGAGCCTGACATCTACGGTCGCCAAACCTATGACGACCTTGTCGAGCTATGTCGAGTCGCCGGACAAAACGAAGGCTTTGACACGGTTGACGTCTACCAGTCAAATCACGAGGGAGACCTGATCGACACGATTCAGCAAGCCCTTGGAGTCTACGATGGCATCGTCATCAATCCTGCCGCCTATACGCACACGAGCGTCGGTATTCTCGATGCACTCAAGGCAGTTCAGATTCCTGCGGTCGAGATACACATCTCGGCAGTCGATGAGCGCGAGGGTTTCCGACAACTATCCTATGCGGGCATGGCCTGCTTTGACCGTGTGGTCGGAGAGGGCCTTGTGGGCTACGCCCACGCGCTGCACATTCTCAAAGAGCACCTATCGCGATAAGTAGATGGCGGGCATCGGGTTAATCCAAGGTGCCCGCTTCTTCCAAAAGGGCTCGAGCATGATCGATCGAAACCTGCTCGGTGTCTCCCGAAAGCATGCGCGAGATTTCACTGACGCGGTCAGCTCCCGCAATCGGAGCGATGGAGGTAATGGGAACTTCCGTATCGGTATTCTTGGTGACAAGATAGTGGCGCGATGCTGCAACGGCAATCTGCGCGGTATGCGTGACTACAATCACCTGGTGCGTGCGCGCAAGATCGGAAAGAACCGCCGCAAGGGAGCGAGCGGTTGCACCGCCCACGCCAGCATCGATTTCATCAAAAACCATCGTCGAAACACCGTCGGCCTCGCCGAGGACAACGCTGCAGGCAAGCATGACACGCGAAAGCTCGCCTCCCGAAGCGATGCGACGCAAAGGACGCGGCGTTAAGCCAGCACCGCTGCGATACAGCAGTTCATACGAGCAAGAGCCCGATTCAGTCCAAGCCTTGCGGTCGAGGTCGCGAACCTGCCAGACAAGCTCGGCGTTGCCCATCTCGAGACGGGAAAGCTGCTTTCCCACCTCACGACAGAATCGAGGGCCAGCAGCCGCACGACGACGTGCTAGCTTTTTCGCAGCTTCTTGAAGGACAGCCTCGGCCTCGTCCAGGCGACGCTGAGCCTGGGCAAGGCGCGCATCAGAATCATTTACAAGGCCCAAAAGTTCGGAACTTTGACGATAGCGCTCGAAGACATCATCCATCGATGGTCCAAATTGGCGTTTTAGAGCATTGAGCGCGCCCAGACGCTCATGCTTACGAGCAAGATCGGCAGGATCAAAATCGACGGAATCACGATAGCGACGGAGCTCAGCAGCAGCGTCTTCCATGGTGATGGCAGCACCGCTCAGCTCATCCGCAAATCCAGCGAGAGCCGCATCGACACTTCCCATACGAGAAAGCTCGGCAATAGCGCTGTTAAGAGCATCAAGCGCTCCCCCTTCGCCAGACAGATACTCCTGTGTATCGTTTGCACAGGTGGCAAGCGCCTCTGCATGTTCTGCGCGAGGAAGAATCTCTTCCAGTTCTTCGAGCTCTCCGGGCTTAGGATCGACCTCTTCGATCCTCTCAACACAAAAACGAGCTTCCTCGAGACGAGAACCCTGGGTACGCGCAGCCCGCTCAAGTTCGTCATACTCCCTCATAAGGCGCTTGTGTTCGCGAAAAGCAGCAATATACGCAGTTTGAGCGGGGGCAATCGTATCACGCGACCAGGTATCGACCATGGTCAAATGATATGAGTTGTCGAGCAGCCGTTGATGCTCATGCTGGCCGCAAATATCAACAAGAGGGCTCACCCGAGACGCAAGCTCCGATACGCTTGCCAAAGAGCCATTGATTTTCACGCGGCTGCGGCCATCAGCGGAAAGCCGGCGCTCAACAACAAAACCCTCAGCATCCACATCACTGCGATAGAGCCGGCCTTGAACAAGAGCTCCTGCCTCGCCCTCACGAACACACGAGGAATCTGCGCGCTCGCCCATCAATAACTTGAGAGCAGAAAGAAGCGCCGTCTTGCCAGCTCCCGTTTCACCGGTAAGGACCGTAAGACCAGGGGCAAACGAAATCTGCGCGTCGCTAATCAGAGCGATATTGTGGACAACCAACTCATCAATCATGGCGAACACCGTAAAAAACGCGTGAAACAGAATTGTAGAAGCTCTCGGGGCCATAATCGAGCAACAGGACGTCTGCGTCACCGCGCCTAACGGCCACGTATTCCACTTCACCCTCAGGATTCAAAAACTGCCCATCCACCGCGATGGCGGGAACGGAGGGGCGATCATGCGACATGGCAATTTCCACAATATCGGATGGCGAGGTGAGAAACGCGCGGGCCTGAATGGTATGGGGTGCGATGGGAACACAAACCATGCCGGAAAAATCGGGACTGACGATAGGCCCTCCAGCAGAAAGCGCATAGCCCGTAGAGCCCGTTGCCGTGGACACAACGACGCCATCGCCGCGCAGTCGATCGATATGATGGCCGGAGACAGAAATGTCAAACTCGACCATGTCGGAAAGCGGTCCACGCGTAAGCGCCAAATCATTGAGGGCTTGAGCGGTGATGATTCGCTCCTCGCCATTTGCCAAAACGCTGTGCACCTCGCAGCAAAGCGTGGCGCGACGGCTTACGTGCATCTCGTCTGCAAGCGCATCGGAAACGACGCGCAAGATGTCGCCTTCTTCGGGGTTCGCGGCCGTCAGAAAGCCAACGTGACCATAGGAAAGACCTAGGATGGGAATCTCATTTACGCCCACAAGATGAGCCGCTCGCAGCAACGTACCATCGCCACCAAGCGAGATGACAAGATCGAAATCGGAGATATCCGTTTCATCCTTAATGCCAGAGCGCTGATCTACCGCCCAGGCAACCTCGACACCCTGACGTGTAAGCCAAAGCTCAAGCGTCAAGCCGCTTTGAATCGCCTCGTCCTTATAGTAATTGGGAACCAAAAAGACTTTCATAGCTCCTCAGCCTTCTCCTTGAGCCGCGAAATCTGGAACCTCACATCGTCAGACGAACTATCGATAAAGCGAACGCGATCGCCATAAATGAAAAACTCACGATTGCCCTTCGCTCCATGGATAGGCGATACGCAAATATCGACCGGATAGAGACCGCGATCAGCAAAAAGGTCGATAGTTTGAGCGAGAACTCGAGTATGGACCCGTGGGTCGCGAACGATACCGCCCTCCCCCACCTCATGGGCTTCCGCCTCGAATTGAGGCTTCACGAGCGATACAAATGCACCATGCGGTGCAAGCAATTCAAGCGTTGCAGGCAGAATGGTCCGAATGCTCGTAAAGGAAACATCGCAAACAGCGAGGTCAAATGAGGAATTAAAGCCTTGGGCAGGAAGATCCACGATGTTGGTTCGTTCATGCAAATCGACACGCTCATCGTTTCGAAGCGACCAATCGAACTGCGCATGACCGACATCGACCGAAACAACACCACGGGCACCGCGCTTGAGCAAGCAATCGGTAAAACCGCCGGAAGAACAACCGATATCGAGGCAATATAGTCCCGTCACATCGACAGAGAAGGCGTCCAGGGCCCCGGAGAGCTTGAGGCCACCACGGCTCACGTAAGGAATACGGCCCTTAACATGCAAGTCGCATCCAACCTCGACTCGCACTGCAGGGGAAGAAAAACGCTCCCCGGCACAAGACACAAGACCAGCCATGCACATACGCAGAGCGTCATCGCGCGTTTGGCAAATACCCTGCGCAATCATCTCGTCATCTAAACGGCGCCGCTTCATGCGAGCACCTATTCTACTGTGGATTCGGAATTCGAATCATCCTTCGTCGACGTCTCTTCAAGCTGAGCAGCCTCGCGGTCGGATAACTCGAAGTTATCTACCATCTCAACCGCCTTAGAGCCAAGAGCAATAGCCTCGTCAAAAAGATCGAGGCTATGCTCAAGAGAAGCATCTTTTGCACGCACGGCGGCTACGATATCATCCATGCGCGCCATGACGTCATCGAACGTATGGACCGTCGTCTCGGACATGTCTAGTCATCCACATCCGTCGTATCGAGAACGATAGGCTCATCGGCGTCGGCATCATCGCTCGACTCTTCATTCGACTCGTCATCGCGCGGAGAAAGAGCCGCATCGAAGGCGGCGTCGGCAGGCAGCTGATCCTGACGAGCGATACGGCCAAGCACGCCGTTAACGAACTTGGCAGACTCATCGGTGCCGTATGCCTTGGCAATCTCGACGGCTTCATTGATCACAACGGCGGTATCGAGGCGATCGCTCGGATCGGCACAACGCAACTCGAAAACAGCGATGCGCAGCAGGTTCCTATCAGAAGCCGGCATGCGGTTAAGATCCCAGTTTTTAGAGCACGCGACAAGAGCGGAGTCGATCTCGTCGATATGCTCATAAGCTCCGCGAGCAAGCTCGATGGCATAATCGTCCAGGGGACCCTTGGACAAAAGATAGTCACCGGCAAGAACGGCGTCTACGGGCTTATCGAGAGCCTCGGCCTGAAACAGAATCTGAAGCGCCTGGCTACGCGCAAGCGTACGGCCGCGATTGACTTTAGAGCTCAAGAGCTACTCCTTGGGAAATACCAGGTTGTCGATGCAAACATCGACAGCACAAACAGCTACGCCAACCTGTGCATCGATCGCCTTGGAAACAGCGGTACGAACAGCCTCGGCGAGCTTTTTAAACGGATAGCCGAAAAATACGGTCAAGCGAACGACGATGTGGAGGGCATCGTCTTCGACCGTAGCCTCGACCGCAGGAAAAGACGGAGAAGAAGTCTTAGACGAGAACATCGAAACGAGGTTTGCGGCAAGGTCGTTATTGCCAACCGATGCAACACCTTCAACGTCGGCAAGCGAACGAACGACGATCGTAGTCAAAACGTCCGGTGCAATAGCGATGCCATCAATCTTGATCTCTTGGCTCATATGACTCACCCATTTCTAGCAAAGATACTCGGGCATATGCTCAGGAATGAAATCAGTGTACACGATTCCAGAGGCAAACTGAGCGTTTCGCACAACATCCCGATGGAATGGAAGCGTTGTGGCGATTCCTTCAATCTCGCACTCATCAAGGGCGCGGCGCGCGCGGGCAAGTGCTTGCGTGCGGTCGGCGCCCCAAACGATAATCTTAGCTACGAGGGAATCGTACGTGGGCGGAATCGTATAGCCCTCATATACATGCGTTTCCACACGTACACCGGGGCCGCCCGGCAGACGAAGATGCTTGATGGTGCCGGGACAAGGCCTGAATCCATGCTCGGGATCCTCGGCGTTGATTCGAAACTCGAACGCATGACCGGAAGGCACCGTAATACCCCCATCAGGAACCGTCATGGGCTCACCAGATGCAATGCGCAGCTGCTCGCATACAAGATCGGTACGCGTAATCTCCTCGGTCACCGGATGTTCAACCTGGATACGGGTGTTCATCTCCATGAAGTAGAAGCTACCATCCTCGTCAAGAAGGAACTCGATGGTACCGGCGTTAACGTAGCCCACCTCGCGCACAGCCGTAATGGCGACCTTGCACATCTGAGCTCGTTGCTCATCGGAAAGCGCCGGGCTCGGAGCCTCCTCAACGAGCTTTTGGTGACGGCGCTGAACGGAGCAGTCGCGCTCGCAGAGGGCTGCAACATGGCCGAAAGAATCGGCCAGGACCTGAATCTCAACGTGGCGAGGACGCAAGATGAGCTTCTCGAGATACACCTCGTCGTTGCCAAAGGCAACACGCGCCTCGGAGCGAGCGGCGTCGAACTCCTTCTGCAAATCGGCCGGATCATGCACCTCGCGCATACCTTTACCACCGCCACCAGCAGAAGCCTTAATGAGGACGGGATACCCGACCGCATCGGCGAAGGCGCACGCCTGCTCGACGGACTCAACAGGACCGTCGCTTCCGGGGACGGTGGGAACGCCTGCAGCCTTCATGGTCTGCTTGGCGTTGCTCTTCTCGCCCATCGCGTCGATAACCTCGGGGGATGGACCGATGAACACCAGATCGTTATCGGCGCAGGCACGTGCAAATTCGGCGTTCTCGGACAAAAAGCCATACCCGGGGTGAACAGCTTCACATCCGCGCGAGACGGCGGCACCGATAATGCGAGCATAATCGAGATAGCTTTTTGCAGAAGGAGCGGGTCCGATGCAAACGCGCTCGTCAGCCTCGCGAACAGCGGTAGTGTTCGCATCCGCCTCGGAATAGGCAATGCAGCTTTCCACACCCAAGTCTTTGCAGGCGCGAACGATACGCAACGCAATCTCGCCGCGGTTGGCGATCAGAATCTTCTTGAACATCCGGATATCGGCCTTTCGTGATGCGGGCAGAACGGGGCGAATAGAATCCTATTTCGAAGTAATGGGCTCCAGATAGAACAGCACCTGGCCGTACTCGACGGCATCGCCGTTCTCGACGCACACCTCGCGAATCGTGCCCATCTCGTCGGCAGCAATCTCATTCATAAGCTTCATAGCTTCGACGATGCACAAGGTGGAACCGGCCATAACCTCATCGCCCACGGCAACGAAGTCTGGATCGTCCGGGCTGGGCGCCGAATAGAACGTACCGACCATGGGGCTCTTGACCGGCTTCCAGCTCAAGGGACGCTTAGCGTCATCGGCCTCGGACTCGGCGGCGGGAGCTGCAGCCGCGACGGGCGCTGCCGGCGCGGCTTGCGCAGCAGCAAGGTTAGCCGCAAGAGCGACCTCGGGCTTGCGAACGGTGATCTCGCTACCAGCATCCTTGATGCTGATCTCGCCGATCTTGCTCTCCTCAACAGCGCGAATAAGTTCGCGAATCTGATTCATATCCACGTAATCATCCTCCTTGGTCTGACTTGCGTCCTCATCGTGCAAAAACTCAACCGATTCGTTCGAGGGGTGCTTGGACAAGAAGGCCCTAGCCTCCACCGGGAACATCGCGTACATCAAGACGTCTTCGTCGCTATGCGCAAGCTCGCCGATCTCCTCGGCGCATTGGGCAAAGGTCGGCGGCTCGTCAAGCGCCAGCTCATTTCCAATCGTGGCAAGGTCGACGTTTTCGCCAAAGACCTTATGCATGATCTCGGAATTGAACGGCGCGGGAGCATGACCGTAAGCGCCAAGCAGATAGTCACGCATCTCCTTGGACACGATGCTCCAACGCTTGCCGGTAAGCACGTTCATGACGGCCTGCGTACCGACGATTTGACTCATGGGAGTAACGAGCGGCGGAAAACCGACCTCGGCGCGAACACGAGGGATCTCGGCAACGACGTCTTCCAGACGGTCGGTCGCATGCTGAACCTCGAGCTGACTCATGAGGTTACTCATCATGCCGCCAGGGATCTGATGCTTATAGACCTGCATATGAATGAGCGAGGAGACGCCGCGCTTGTAATGGCCGCGGCGGCGCACTTCCTCCCAGTAGTTCGCAATCTCGAAGAGAAGGTTAAGATCGAACCCTGTATCGAATGCAGACTCCTTGAAAGAAGCCGCAATCATCTCGACCGCGGGATGGGAATTGCCCGAAGCGAGCGGGGCAGAAGCGGTATCGACAATCGAAGCGCCGGCTTCGGCACCCTTGATAAAGCACGAAGGCGCCATGCCACCAACATAGTGGCTATGCAGGTGGATAGGCACGTCAACGGCAGCACGCAGAGCATTCACGAGCTTTTCGGTACGGTACGGCGTGAGCAGCCCGGCCATGTCTTTGATGCAAATGGTGTCTGCACCAAGCTCGGCGAGCTTACAGGCATAGTCGACATAGGAATCGAGCGTATGCACCGGGCTGGTCGTGTACGAAATAGCAGCCTCGAAATGAGCACCGCAGGCCTTCACGGCACGAGCGCAATCGCGCATGTTGTCGATATCGTTCAAGGCGTCGAACACGCGGAAGACGTCGATGCCGTTCTTGTGCGCGCAAGCGATGAAGCGATCGACGACATCGGAAGAATAATGACGATACCCAACGAGATTCTGGCCGCGCACGAGCATCGCGAGCGGCGTCTTGGGCGTAGCGGCCTTGATCTGGCGAAGGCGGTCCCAAGGGTTCTCGTCAAGAAACCTCAGGCACGAATCGAATGTGGCGCCGCCCCACGCCTCAATGGCCCAATATCCAACCTCATCCATCTTGGGCAGGATAGGAAGGATATCGCCGATAGTCATGCGCGTCGCCCAAAGCGACTGCTGTCCATCGCGGATGGTCGTGTCCATCACGCGGAGGCGTTTATCAGCCATGTGAACCCCAATCTACGTGCTCTCGGTATAAAAAGGGCGGGGTAAATTCCCCCGCCCGATGCGGAATCGATGTACGCCGAAATTAGACGCGGGAAACGAACTTGCCGTCGCGCGTATCAACCTTGATCCTCTCGCCCACGTTGAGATACATGGGCACCTGAACGACAGCACCGGTGTCGATGGTTGCAGGCTTAGAACCGCCCTGAACGGTATCGCCCTTGAAACCGGGGTCAGTCTCGGTGATCTCGGCCTCGATGAACATGGGGGGATTAACGCCCATGAGCTCCTCGTCTGCGTACAGAAGCTGGCAAACGTCGTTCTCGCGCAGCCACTTCTCGTTTTCACCGATGAAATCGGCAGGAACGGGAATCTGATCGTAGGTCTCCATGTTCATGAAGTAATAGTTGTCACCATCGTTATAGAGATACTGCATCTCAGTGGTGGTAAGGGTAACGCTCTCGAACTTAGAACCAGCGTTGCAGGTCTGCTCGACAACACGACCCGTCTTGAGGTCCTTGGTCTTATAGCGAACGAAGGCACCGCCCTTGCCCGGCTTGACATGCTGGAACTCGACGATGGTGCAGATCTTGTCCTTAATCTTGAGACCGAGGCCGTTCTTAAAATCGGCGGTGGTGATGCTAGCCATGATTACCTTTCTAACACTGAGCGACGAAGCGCTCTATACAGACAGCTTAAAAGTATACACGTTTCTTAGTTTTCCACGGTAAAGTACGGAAGGAAACACGACGTGTTGCAGGTTTGTTTCGACGTTAACAGTCGATGACCTGAAGCTCGTGCGTGGACTTGGTGAACGGCTCGTAGCCGTCCTCAGTCACCACGCCGTAGTCTTCAAGGCGCACACCGCCGATGCCGGGCAGATAGACACCAGGCTCGATGGTGATGACGGAGCCTGCCTCGATGATATTCATCGAACGGTTGAAGTTCGGCATCTCATGGATATCGATACCCACGCCGTGGCCGAGACCATGATTGTAATAATCGCCATAGCCGGCATCGCCGATAATCTTACGCGAAAGCTTGAAGATATCATTGCCCTCGACGCCGGCGTGTACTGCCGCGGCGCACTCCTCGTGCGTACGACGCACGAGAGCGTACAGATCAAGCTGCTCGGGCGTAGGCTCGCCAACAACCACGGTACGGGTCATATCGCTGCGGTAGTCACAATAGCCCGCGCCGTAATCCATCAGCACGAAGTCGCCGCGTTGAACAACGCGATCGGAAGGAACTGCATGCGGGTTGGCCGTATTGGGGCCAGAGGCCACGATGGAACCGAACGCAAGGGAATCGGCACCGTTGCTGAACATGAAGTTCTCGAGCTCGGTACGGATTTCCTTCTCGGTCAAGCCGGGCTTGATGAAGGTGAGCATGTGCTGGAAAGCAGCGTCGGTGATCGACTGCGCATGGCGCATGAGAGCGATCTCCTCATCATCCTTCACGGCGCGCATGCGCTGAAGGTCGTGATGGAGCTGCGGCAGGCTTGCCGTGATGGAAAGGTCCTCGAGGGCGCGCATGATTCCAAAATAGAAAGAGATCTGCATATCATCTTCAACGGCAATCACGCGAGAACGCGTATCGCGGGCGCGCTCGGCAACCCAACGGGGCATGGTACCCTCATCCATGTCGAGCTTCCAAGGAGAGTCTGCCGGGAGATTCTCCTGGAAAGTGTTGAAGTAGCGCGAATCGGTGTGGAAAAAGCACTCGTCGGCCGTGATAAAGGTAACGTGCGGGAACTCGAAGGTATAGTCGAACGTACCCTTAGCGCCCGTGAGCCAGCGCAGGTTGGCTTCGTCGCGAATGACCACAGCATCGTAGCCGCGCTCCTCCATCATCTTGCGTACACGCGCAATACGACCCGCAGGTCCATTAAGCTTGTTTTCCATCAACAATCACCTTTCCAAAACGAGGTTGAATCTACTTATCGATCAATTCTGCACGCGAGGACAGATACGCCTTCGCGTGGCGTTCGAGAACATCATCGTCTACCGTTGCAAGGCGAATGGTGCCGGAAGCCTTGGGGATAGAAAGCATGAAACGATTGGTCAGTCGGTATGTTTCATCTTTCAAGGCAGCGAGGAAGACATCGAGATCCAAATCGAAGGCAATTTCCTCGATTCCCAAATCATCCAAACGATCATCTTGGTCAAAAACCGTATCAAGATCAAGACCGAAGACCTCATGAGCAAGACGGGCCTCGAAGCGAAGGCCTTCTGCAAGATACTGGGCAGGGGTAAACGCATCCTTGAGGCACGTTGCAAGCGCACGCGCCGTAGGCTGACCGTAATTGAAGGCTTTGCGCGCAGAAGGATTAGAAGCCTTGAGAACACCGCTCCAGGCGGTTTGCGCCATGCCGAGCATATCGATATAGGCAACCTCTTCGCCCGCAAGATAACCGGGGATCTTCTTGGCAAAATTGTCCCAAGAACGAGTGGATTCGGTCATTGCGGCGGCAACGAGATAAACCAAACCGAGCTTTTTATCGTCAGCGCTCTGCCCCATCACGAGGTCAAGATCGCAAACAACGAGCGAAACCCGGGGATGAAAAGAAACGAGACCTTGAGCCGAAGAAAGACCGAGGGGCCGCATGCGTGTAGCGGCGAGACACATGGCGTCAAACGTCGTGGGCACATGAGCACAAGCGCAACCGCCGCACCAGCTCACGGCAACATAATCGACAACCGATACCACATCCATGCCACCGAGCGAGACGATAACGTCATCGCTGGTGAGTTGCGACTCAGCGCAGAACTCCTGAATCCGCTGGGCGCAATCGACCGTGCAAACCGAATCGTCAGCCGCAAGCTGCATCGTGCTAACGCGGAAGCCGGCATCCACAAGACCGCGGTTGACAAGTGTCTGCGTCGAATCTGCAACACCATACTCCATGACAAGAACGGCGCGTTTGGGAGTGGTCACGACATTGGAGGCAAAACGCGAAAAGTCCCCAAGGGCGCCGCAGCCAATTCGATAGTCGCAACCGAAGCCGCCGAGGTTCACAAGTTGACGACGAATCATTACAACAACCCACTTTCTAGCAAGAGTTCAGCACATTCAAAGCCGACTTCCGAAAAGGTCTTTCCACGGATATCGAGCGTCAGATCCGCCGCTTGCTGATAGAGGGGCCGACGATGACGCAAGAGGTCCGCAGCATGGGATTCCGAGCGAAAATCGGGACGCGTATCGCTTCGTCTAATCTGACGCAGGGAGTCGTCGATGTCACCATCGAGATAAACGCAGTAGCCGAGCTCATGTATGAGTTCGATATTGCGCGGGGTCTCCACAATGCCGCCGCCGCAGGAAACCAGCAAGCTGCGACCGGAAGAGAGCGATTCCAAAGCCTTGGTCTCGAGAATGCGAAACGCCGCTTCCCCATCAGATTCGAAAATCTGGGTGACGGTTTTTCCTGCCCGACGCTCCACCAAGCGGTCGGTGTCAACATAGCGCCGATTAAACATATGGCCGAGATTTCGAGCCAGGGTAGATTTTCCCGCACCGAGGAAACCGACAAAGAAGATATGGTCGCAGCCTCGTTTTTCAAGCGATGGCATCCCGGCTACTCCTCGCAGGGAACATGTGCGAGAGCACGGCGCTCGAAAATACGAAAGATCTGGGTGTACCAAAGGTCGACATGCGTCTGAGGTTTCACGAGGATGCTATCGACCCCGGCAAAATTACCGGCCCAGACATCTGTATAGAGCTGGTCGCCAATCATAACCGCCTGCTCATGCGGCACGCCCATACGGTCGAGAGCGTGGTGAATGGCAAAAGGAAGCGGCTTACAGGCAAAGCAGATAGCCGTCATGCCCAGCTCGCGACTGGAACGCGCAACCTGGTTTTTATGCCAATTGTTGGACACCATATAAAGGGAAAACCCGAGCTCACGCGCATGATCCAACCAAGCAGCAACCGATTCGGGAGCACTTTTCATATCGCGCGGAACCAGCGTGTTGTCGCGGTCAAGCATAATGGCGCGCTTCCCTTGAGCCCAAAGCTCATCGAGATCAATGCGCTCGACGCAGGAAACGTATCGGGTGGGAGAAAACCAACTCATGATGATAAGGACTCCGAGTACTCTTGGCTGTCTTTTTCAAACTGTTCGTAATCAGAAGAGAATTTATGGGTGCCATCGCCCGCCGCCGAAGCAACGTAATACAGGTAGTCGGTTGAATCGGGGTTGAGCGCAGCCTTGATCGACGAGATACTCGGACTGCAAATGGGACCCGGAGTAAGACCATAGTTCTTGTACACGTTGTAGGGCGAATCGATCTCAAGGTCACTGTAGGTCACAGCTTGGCTACCGCCGCCGCGCGCATAGACAATGGCGGCGTCGATTTGGAGCGGCATATCGGCTTCCAAGCGATTGTAAATGACGCTTGCGACAGTCGGGCGTTCAGATTCGACCGCGGTCTCGCGTTCGATAAGAGATGCCAGGGTCACGATCTGCTGTGCAGAAAGGCCGTTTGCACCCTTATCCAAATCGAGAGATGCGGTCTCCGACACAAATTGATCGAGAAGCTTGCGAATGATATCGTCGGCCGTAGGGGTACCCGTGAACGTATAGGTCTTCGGATAGAGATATCCCTCGAGGGAATCGTTATAAGCGCCCTCTAAAAACGGATAGTCGTCCATATACTTCGATGCTTTAGCCTGTGCGAGGAACTCATCTTTAGAAATTCCATAGACCGCTTCGACGCGCTCGGCAGTCTGTTCCAATGTCAGGCCTTCCTGAATGGTAAGAACAACGCCAGCATTGGGGCCCGCAACGAGTTGCTTTACGACATCGACGGCATTCATACCGGTCTTGAGCGCATAATCACCCGGTTTGAGGGACATCTCCGC
Source organism: uncultured Collinsella sp. (assembly GCA_934647195.1). GTDB lineage: Bacteria > Actinomycetota > Coriobacteriia > Coriobacteriales > Coriobacteriaceae > Collinsella. The sequence continues at coordinate 130,156 of CAKUFD010000002.1, read as the reverse complement.
CCCCTCCTTGGCAACGGCGGCATAATAGTCCTTCGGATTCTCGATGACATGATTCTTTGAAAGAATGGAAGCGATATCATCGCCCGAAGCACCCTCGGGGATCGTAATGGTCACATCCTGACCAGCCGGAACCGCCTGCTCCTGCTGAGGCACAAACATCGATTGGACAGCTGGCACCACAAAGAAATAAGCGACGGCAGCAACAGCAATAACGGCAACGATTGCAGCAATCGCCGGAGCCTTTGAACGACGCTGCTGCTGGGGGCGACGACGCGACGCGCCTCGAGAATGCGTGGCACCCGAATAAGACGAAGGCGCATAGGGGCGCGGTGAATAAACCCCTCGGGACGCATGCGAAGCAGACCGTGCCTGAGGCGCCGGTCGATGCGCAGGCGAGGCGGTACGACGAGCGGGCGCTGCCGTACGACGGCCATCGCGAGGCGAAGGTCCTTTAGGGGTATTAGCCACGTTCATCCCTTTCCTGACGAGAATCGAGCCATGATTGCAAGAAAAGCGAAGCGGCGATCATATCCACCTTGCCGCGCATCTGCTTTTCCGAAAGCCCCTGCTCACGCAAGATGCGCTTCGCTTCAGCCGAACTCAAGCGCTCATCTTCAAAGTATAAGGGGAGGTCGAGGGAATCGGCGATTTTTTGTGCCTGCGCCTCGACACGCTCGGCCTGTGGCCCACGCTCCCCCGCCATGGTCATGGGGCGTCCCGACACCAAAACATCAGGCTCGTAGTCCTCAACGATATAGCGAAAAGACTTTGAGAGCCCGATAACCTCAGCTGCCGGAAGCACCTTGACCGGCGAGGCAACGCGGCCGCTGCGATCGGAAACCGCAATGCCGATGCGCGTCTCGCCGATATCAAGAGCCAAAGCAACCACGATGACGACCTTTAGGCACCAAGCTCAGCGCGGACAAGATCGAGTGCAGCAGAAACACCCTCGGCATTCTTGCCACCAGCCTGAGCCATGTTAGGACGACCGCCGCCGCGACCATCAACAGCGGGCGCGATCTTCTTGATCAGGTTGCCAGCATGGAATCCCGCGGCAACGGCATCTTCGGCGCCGGCGGCGAGAAGCGCGGGCGTGCCCTTCTCGGTAACCGTGGCAACGACACAAGCTGCCTGAGTGCCAAACTTGGTGTGAATGGTATCCCAAACGTTGCGAAGATCCGCTGCTTCGAGACCAGGCACCTCGGCAATTACGAGCTTATAGCCTCCTGCATCGATGGCTGCGTCGATGGCAGAGCCGATTGCATCGGAAGAACCGCCGGTCAATGCCTTCTTGAGCTTGGCGTTTGTCTCACGCAGGTCATGATTCAGCGCCTCAACGCGGGCGGGCACCTCCTCGGCACGGCACTTAAGCGTTGCAGCAACCGCGTCGACAAGAGAAGCGCGAGCGCTGAGATAGGCAACGACACCCTCAGAGGTAACAGCCTCGATGCGACGAACATTCGAGCCGGTGGAAGACTCGTTCACAATCTTGAAGAAACCGAGCTCGGCGGTATTGCGAGCATGCGTGCCACCGCAGAGTTCGCGGGAGAAGGGCTTATCCTCTGCCCCCACGGAGACAACGCGCACGACATCGCCGTACTTCTCGCCAAACAGGGCAACGGCACCGGAAGCCTTGGCCTCTTCGATAACCATCTCGGCAGTGATAACGGGCTTGGCGGCAAAAATCTGCTCATTGACCAGATCCTCGACGCGCTTGAGCTGCTCGGCATCAAGTGCCTCGAAGTGCGTAAAGTCAAAACGCAGATGCTCGGGTGCAACAAGGGAGCCCGCCTGCGAAACATGCTCGCCCAGAACAGCCTTCAGGGCCGCATCGAGCAGATGGGTTGCAGTGTGGTTACGACGAAGGAGCTCACGGCGATGGTTGCAAACGGAGGCGCAAACGGTATCGCCAACATGGATCTCGCCAGACGACACATGGGAGACATGGGCATACAGACCGTTGTGATTCTTGGTGTCGGAAACCTCAAGCTCGGCAGGACCGGTAATCGAGCCTGCGTCGCCCATCTGACCGCCCATCTCGGCATAGAACGGTGTGCGATCAAGGACGACCTCGACGTCAGAACCAGCAGCGGCAACGTCTACGGAAGCGCCGTCCATCACAAGAGCGACCACACGGGCGCCGTCGAGGGTGCAGTCATCGTAGCCGCAGAACTCGGTAGCGGCGTGCTCATCGGAAAGCTCGACCCAAACATCGTTGAACGAACCCCACGCATCGCCCTTTGCGGCAGCACGGGCGCGATCCTTCTGAGCAGCCATGGCGGCGTTGAAGCCATCCATATCAACCTCATGGCCGGCAGAACGAGCAATCTCAACCGTCAGATCGATGGGGAAACCAAACGTATCGTGCAGCTTAAAGGCAGTCTCACCGTCGAGAACGGCACCGTTCTCGAGCTTGGAAAGCGCCTCGTCCAGGTACACGCGACCATTATCGAGCGTAGTGGAGAAACGCTCCTCCTCGGCAGCGACGATACCGCGCACAAGCGTGACGTTCTTCAGAAGCTCGGGATAGGCCTCGCCCATGAGCTCGTTTACGGCGTCGATGAACTTGTTGAGGAATGCCCCCTCGATACCCAGCAGGCGGCCATGGAAGACGGCACGGCGCAGAAGACGGCGAAGGACATACTCCCTGCCCTCGTTGCCAGGAAGAACACCGTCGGAAATCATGAAATCGACCGCACGGGCATGGTCGGCGATGATGCGCAAAGAACGCGACGCGCCCTCATAGCTCTCGGGATCATACGTCTTACCCGAGATCTTCTCGCCGAGCGCGATCAGACCCTGCATAAGGTCGCCATCATAGTTAGCACTCTTGTGCTGCATGATTGCAGCCATGCGCTCGAGACCCATACCGGTATCGAGGTTGCGATGCGGAAGCTCGGGCATAGAGCCGTCTTCCTGGCGATCGAACTGCGTGAACACGAGATTCCAGAACTCAAGGAATCGGTCGCAGTCGCAGCCCGGAGCACAATCGGGGTTGCCGCAACCAACTTCCTCGCCCTGATCGAAATAGATCTCGGAGCACGGGCCGCACGGACCGGTGGGGCCTGCCGCCCAGAAGTTGTCATCCTCGCCCAGACGGGAAATGTGATCCTCGGGAACGCCAAGCGAACGCCAGATATCATGCGTCTCGTCGTCATCGGTGAAGACAGTGAAATACAGACGGTCGAGCGGAAGCTTGAAGACATCGGTAATGAGCTCGAAGGCCCAAGCGCAAGCCTGCTCCTTGGAGACGCCGCCAAAAGAGAAATCGCCGAGCATCTCGAAGAAGGAAAGGTGACGGCCATCCTCGCCGATGACATCGATGTCATTGGTGCGCACGCACTTCTGGCAGGAGCATGCGCCGATCTCCTTCATGGTCTTCTTGCCCTGGTAGTACTCCTTGAACTGGTTCATACCCGCATTGGCAAGCAACAAAGAAGGGTCATCGGGCACCAAGCTCGACGAGGGATAGAGCTTAAGCCCGCGCTCCTCAAAAAACTTAAGGAAGGCTGAGCGAATCTCAGCGGTGGTCATCGTAGGGAAGTCTACAGCCATGGTAAGAAAACTCCTCGATCAGTATCGGGCACCGTCGTCGGGTGCCTCTGTTCAAACAGAGTGATTGTAGCAGCTAACAAGCAGCATGTACGCCGTCGAAAAGCGAAGGCGCACAGCAAGGGTCAAATCGACACAGAGAAGCAGAAAAGGAGGCAATCAGGCAGTGGATGCGCTCCCCTATTCGCCATCCTCACGATTCTCCGTATGTTGTGCAGCGGCCCGTTCGCCCGCATCGCTCTCGGCATGACCTTCATCTGCCCGAGACATACGGAAGATGCCCGTCTGCGAAGGACGCACGCCCGTTTGCAATATGGACAGGGCCGACCAGGGATTATCCAGATCGGGACGCGGCTTTGCCTGCGCGTCGGGCATGTGATCATTCCTAATGATCTCGGAATCCGAGGCGAACTTATCGTCACCCAGCGCGTCGAACGCGGGGACCGGCAAGCCCTCGTTATCGACAAAAGGCGTGCCTTTAAAAAGGGCTCCGTCGTAAGAGACGATCTGTCGATTCGTGTCGTTCTCAAAATAAAAGATGAACAGACCCTTCAAAGCGGCGCAGAGGGGAATGGCGACGACCATGCCGAGCGGACCCATAAGGGCACTGCCCACGACAAGCGCCGCAAGACTCATGGCCGGATGAACCTGCACGGCAGACTGCATCACCTTAGGCGAAACGACATTATCGGTGATATTTTGCGCAACGACCGTCACCAGCAGCGTCCAAAGCGCCAAGAAGGGGTTGATAAAGAACGCCAAAATCGTTGCCGCAGCAGCGGAAACCCACGGTCCGACAACGGGGACAAGATGCATGATGCCCGTCAAAACACCCATAAGCGAAGCATACGGGTGACCGATGAGCAAAAAGCCGATAAAGGCAAGGAAACCGCCAACGATCGACGTGATAACCATGCCGCGCATGTATCCGCCAATCGAACGCGAGAGAATGGCAACCATAAATCGGTAGCTCGTCTCTTTCTCCTCGCCCACGATCGTACTGACCTCGCGATGGATGCGCGGATAGTCGCAAGCAAGCCAATACGCGAGCACCAGGCCCAAGAAGACAACAAAAAACTGCGAGGCGATGGCGGTGATGAAGGGGAACATTCCTTTGCCAAGGTCACCGGCGATCTGCTTGCCATACACCTGAACGATATTTGCAAGCGAAGCGAAAACGGAGTCGATGTCAAGCGCCCAAGAACCTTGCGAGAAGGAACGAAAACGCTGCAAAGCAGAGGTGATAAGTGTACCGAGCTCACGCAGCTGCGCAGGCAGGTTGGACAAGATCTCCAAACACTGCTCAAAGAGCATGGGGGCGATAACCATGACGACGCACGCGACAACAGCAATGACCACGATTAAGCCGATAAAGGCACCAAGCCCGCGCGGAACGCCACGATGCTCAAGGCCGTTGACGATGGGCGACTCGACAAAGGCGATGAGCGATCCGACGGCTAGAAACTCGATGACGGGAGAGAGGATGCCCAAGACATTGAGTATCGTTGCGGCGATGACAATGGCACCCACAACGGACCAAATGCGAATGAGCGTCAAACGGGCAGCGGGAAGCCGCAGCTCGGCAGCTTCACGACGTCGCGCAGAGGTATCCCGTGCCATTACTTCCCCATCACTCCTTCGGGGTCGATCTTATCCTGGACCTTCTTGAGGGTGCGACGCAGCAAACGCGACACTTGAACCTGGGAGATTCCCAACTCCTTGGCGATCTCGATTTGGGTCATCCCCTTAAGGAAGCGCATCTCGATGATCTCTTTCTCACGCGGAGTAAAGTCACGCAGAGCCTCTTCCAAAATCAACCGATCGTCAGTGAAATCAAGCTCGGAATCTTCGGTGGCGTATCGATCGAGAACAGAAGGCGCGTCCTCAGAATCGGCACCGCCGGCGGGAGCCTCAAGCGAAACGGAGCTGTAGGCGCTGGATGACTCCATAGCCTCCAGGACCTCATCGACCGTGGCATCGAGATACTCGGCGATTTCCTCAACCTTCGGAGAACGCTGAAGCTGTATGGTCAGGGCATCGGTTGCTTGGTTCACCTTGGCAGAAAGCTCCTGAAGACGGCGCGGGACGCGCACGCTCCAACCCTTATCCCTAAAGTGGCGCTTGATTTCGCCCAAGATGGTAGGGGTCGCATACGTTGTGAACTCAAGACCGCGGTCGGGATCGAATCGATCGATAGCCTTGAGCAAACCCAGATAACCAACCTGAATCAGGTCATCGAGGGGCTCGCCGCGATTCTTGAATTTATTGGCAAGGAACCGAACAAGGTTCATATGGGACATGACAAGCTTCTCGCGGGCATCCATGTCGCCATCTTCCTTAAGACGACGAAAGAGCTCGCGGGTACGCTCCTTATCCCATGCGACCTTGCCCGAAGAGGACTTTTCGGCCATTAAACATCCGCCTTCATATCGAGTACGAGACGAGTGGGATAACTGAGCTTTTCATACGAATCACAAACAGAGGTCAAAATAAGATCGGCATACGTGCATGCCGAATCATCACCGTCGACAAGCGGTGCTTCGCCCATATCGAAGGTCATGCCCACATGCTGATCATCGGCATCGAAATCTACCGTTACCATTTGACCGGGAACGCAAGAGCAGGCAAGCACGAATGCTTCTTCGGCCGCCATGCGAAGGTCCTCGACGCGATCAACCGACATGGAAGATAGGACAGCGATGTTTGCAGCGGTCATTCGCACAAGACGTGCGAGAGCGGGCGTCGCCTCGAGACGAAGGCTCACGTTATTCATGGTTATCCTCCGAACCCGCTGCCGCGCAATCGGCACCGTAGGTGTAATACGACTTGCTGGATACTGCGGCGTCTGGCGTCTCTTCCATATGCTCGTCCTTCTTCTCGGATGAAGCATCGGCATGCAAGCTGTCATCGCCTACAGACTCAGTCAATGTGCGATCAGGAGAGGCGGGCTCGCCATGATGTTTCTTGTTAAAAAGCTTCTGCACCTTCTCGGTCGCAGCGCCAGCGATGTTGCTCATAGCGCCCGAAGCAGTCGAAACGCCACCGGTGATTTGGGAAACATCGCGCAGGACACCGTTCACTTCGATCAAATCGGCCGAAAGAGCCTCGACGGCAATCGAGGAACGTTGAAGCAGCGGCTCGATCTGCTGGATAGCAGGCTGAAGGTTCTCGACGGTCTCATCGAGCTTATTGATAACGGGGCGCACATCATCAATCGTATCGTTAAGCTTTCCCACCGTCTTGTCGAGCGTGTCAACCGTTCCGCGCGTACGACGCAAAACGAGGGCGAGTTCAACCACGGCCCACACGCCGGCTACGATCAAAACGATAAGGGCGATCTGTATGGGATCCATCAATGCCTCCTGCATCAAACAATCGTTGAAAAAGATATATCGATAGACAAGGATACCCCTGATATGGGGACGATAGACAATCGAGAGTAGATATAGCCGAAGCGAAAAGAAACCTCCTATTCGGCTGATTCCGATACCTCAGGCGCCCGACCAGTGCGATCTCGCTCGCTCTGCTCAAAACGCCATTGCTCCCATCCCCTGCCATCGGGCTTCCAAAACGCGCCTCGATCGAGTCCTTCGGGAAGATAGCGCTGGTCAACCCATCCCTCCGGATAATCGTGGGGATACAGGTATGGCCCATAGGAATCGGAGCCGGGACGATGACGATCGCGCAAATGAGAGGGGACCTCACGAAGACCGCTCGAGTGGACATCGGCTAAAGCGGCATCGATCGCCGCCTCGCACGCATTTGACTTAGGTGCGAGCGCCACATAGAGCGCAGCCTGTGCGAGATTGATGCGACACTCTGGGTATCCAATGACCTCGGCAGACTTAAAAGCGGCCTCGGCGATTAAAAATGCCTGAGGATCGGCATTGCCTACATCCTCGGAAGCCTGGATCATAATGCGCCGCGCGATGAACTTGGGGTCTTCCCCTGCATCGATCATGCGCGCCAGCCAGTAGACCGTCGCATCGGGGTCGCTTCCACGCATGGATTTAATGAAAGCCGAGATAATGTCGTAGTGCATATCGCCGTCTTTATCGTAGGTAAAACCCCGACGCGGATTTGCAACCTTCACATCATCAACCGTGATGGGAATAGGATTTGAGGAGCCGTCGGCGCTATCCCGTCCATGGTCAGACGTCAACGAAACCTCACTTGCAAGCTCAAGCGTCGTCAAGGCCGAGCGGGCATCACCCGCCGCGAGCATGCAGATAGCCTCGATAGCATCATCTGCAACGGCAAATGCACCATCAAGGCCCTTGGGAGAGACAATGGCATGGCGAACAATGCGAGCGATGTCCTCATTGGTAAGGTGTTCGAGTTCCACAACGCGCCCACGCGAAAGAAGCGCGGAATTGACCTCAAAGTAGGGATTTTCCGTCGTGGCTCCGATCATGACCACGGTACGGTCCTCTACAGCATGGAGCAAAGCATCCTGCTGCGAGCGAGAGAACCGGTGAATCTCATCGATGAACAAAATGGTGCGTCGATCGTAGGTAAGCAGGCGATGCTTTGCCTCCTCAATCTCGCGGCGCAGGTCCTTCACCGAACCGGTGACGGCGGAAACCTCGACGAACTCGCTTCTCGTATGCTTGGCGATGATATGCGCAAGCGTGGTCTTGCCCGTGCCGGCAGGACCGTACAAAATCACGCTGGATAAAACGTCATGTTCGATGGCACGGCGCAGCCAGGAGCCGGGACCGACGGCTTTTTCCTGACCGACGTACTCATCCAAAGACTCCGGACGCATCCGAACGGCAAGTGGTGCATGCCTCAGCGAACGCTCCCGCTGGGCAGAAGAAAACAGAGTGTCCATAGTTATTGCTCGTTGATATAGGTACGACGGGGAAATTCAAGTTCGGGGAAGAGCTTGCAGGCAAGCTCAGTGAAGTAGCTGTCGGTCATGCTCGCGATGTAATCCACGACCGTCTGGTTGGGGTCACTTTTCCAATCGTAAGCGCGACCATAGTGGGAAAGGGCGCGCTCGATGCGAGCGATATGGTGCCGATATATATAGCTCGACTCGTCTTCGCGTTTTAGATCAGCCAAGCAATGGTCGTACATGAGCTCGAATGCACGCGTGAGCATCTCGGAGCGCTCTTCCTCAACCCCTGCCGAAAGATAAATCTTGCTATAGTTCTCAGCTTTTGCGCGCGAAAGCTCACGGAAAAGCCCTTCGCTCATCTCGATATGGTCCTTGCCGTAGCTGTTCTCGATGATATCGACCGAAGCGTGCGACAGAATCCAAGAGTTATAGAGGCTCCCAAAGCCATCATCAAAGGCGTCTTCGTCTAACAGACCCGCCTCAATGGCATCCTGACGATCGCGCCCAACGTAGGCGATGATGTCGGAAATGCGCACGACGCATCCCTCGAGGGTCGCCGGACAGAGCGTTTTGATATGGCCGAAGTCCTCGGTATAGCACGATTCCATGACGGAATCGAAAGCATCGAAGGAAGAGAGCCCCGAGAGTCGAAACGCGCGCTGTTCGTATTCGCCATTATGGGTCAGGACGCCATCGAGCGTTTGAAGCGACACGTTGCGACCAAAAAGCGTGTCGAGAACACGAACAGAGTGAACATTATGGTAGAACGACCGCCCCGTATGCGCTTGGAGCAGCTCGTTCAGGCGTCGCTCCCCCGCATGGCCAAACGGAGTATGGCCAAGGTCGTGTCCCAGCGCTATAGCTTCGATAAGATCGCAATTAAGGCCCAGCGCGGCGCCGATGTCACGGGCAATGCGCGAAACGAGCTGAACATGCAAGCCGCGCCGAGACAGGTCATCGTTGCTGCGAAGGCTGAAAACCTGAGTCTTGCCGTTTAAGCGATTATAGGCGGGAAGATGGATGATCTTCTCGATATCGCGCACGAACGGCGGACGAAAAATGGTGGAAGCGTCCTGAGATCGCGGAAAACGCCGAATGACATCGCCATCATCGCAGCGGTACGGATTGACCCAACCACGAGCGCGATCGTCTTCCATACGTTCAAGCAGATCGTCGCTAAGCGTCTCTGGCATATCGAGAAGACGGGCGTGCAAGCCCTGTGCGGAATCACTCATGAACCATCCCTTCGTCTTGCACCATCATCGCATATCAAAGAATCAATGCACAGGATTCAAACAATATGAGAGCCACAACGAAAGATGGAACGAGAAACGGAAGGAACGGCGCATGTTTACACGAACGAGCCCAGCAAAAAAGGCAGAGGAACAAGCATGCGACACCAAGCGCCACGAATGCGCACAGCGGATGAATCAACAGCATGGAAAAGAATACTTTGATATCCCCCATACCAAAACCGGAGCGACCTTTTACACGGCGCCATAGAAGCTCAAAAGCCACCAGCAGCAAAAGTAACACCGCGGCGAAAACCAGTCGATGCAAACATGCGCGCTCGGAAATCGAAAAACCCAAAAGCGCCGCCGACGTCAAGGCCAAGGCAAGCGCGACACCGTTAGGACATCGATTCGTCCGAACATCACAGACTGCAGCTGCGACCGCTAAACACAGATAGATGAAGAAGAAACCTAGCCGCAATGCCCCGATAGTCATCATGCCTGCATATACCTCCCGCCATACGCACAAAAGCTGCACGGTATGTACCACGAAGACGGAGATGGAGACAGACATGCCCTCAAAATACTACTGAGCGCCTTCCATAACCTCGTCGAGCGTAACGGCAACCTCATGAGGAGTAGGAACCCAGTCGACCTTAAGGAACAAAGCTGCAACCGTAAGGGGAATGTAGGAGAACATAAACAGCGGGAACGTGAAAAGATTCGTAACAATGCGCCACTTCTGTTTGCAGTGGATATGACGGTACTCAACGACTGTCGTGAGCAGACCCATTACGAAAAACGTTCCATACATGTAGACGAGCGTCATGAGAATCGAACCAAGGCACATACCGAGTTCGCGGTCGGTAGCCAGGAAGCCATGCGAAAGCGAACCCACGAGCATGAACGTGCCGTTAGCGAGAATGGAAATGAGCGTCAGTAGCATACCCGGGGCGATCGTCATCATGAGGTCGTATGCAGCAAAACGCCTAAAATGGACAATCGATTTGAGCAAATGCCCTCCGTAGGTGAAAAAGACCTGATAAAAGCCCTTAGTCCAACGCATTCGCTGCTTCCACGACGCCGAGAACGTCACCGGCTGCTCATCGTAGAACTCTGCGGGTGCATATCCGATGCGTACGCCGTGAACGGCACAGAACGTAGAGAATTGAATATCCTCGGTCAAGGTATGGAAATCCCATCCATGCATGCCCTCGACGATCTTGGAAGAAACAAGGTAGCCCGAACCGGAAACAGCGCAGGACGTCTTGCAGATCATGCGCGCGTTGTTAAGGAAACGCGCCTCGCGCAAAAACCACGTAGCATACGCGGAGGAAATCCACGAGCTTCCGAAATTCTTGGAGTTACGGTAGCTCGTAAGCGCAAGATATCCTTGGTCAAAAGCATCATTCATGACGCTCACGTAATTGGGTGAAAGAAGGTTGTCGGCATCGAAGATAAAGAACGCCTCGTACGTATCGGGATACTCGTTGAGAATGCGGTCGAACCCATAGTCCATAACCCAGCTTTTGCCCTTGCGCGCAAGATCGTTTCGCTCGTAGACGATGGCGCCCGCATCGCGCGCCGCCTGAGCGGTATTGTCGGTGCACGCATCCGCGACGACAAAAATATCGATGAGCTCGGAAGGATAATCCTGCTGCTTGATCGACTTCACCAGGTTGGCGATAACGGGCTCTTCGTTATGCGCAGCGATAAAGAACGCGTAACGGTGTTGCTTGCGAGCGGGAGGAAGCTTGACCTCGCCATGAAAAAGGCCGATAAGAAAGAAAACGACCTGGTAGAGAAAGCACAATCCAAATAGGGTACCAACGATGAAGTTGAATGCGACGATGGGGGTCATACCAGAAAAATCAAAAGTCATCGAGAACCTCGAGATCATTCAAATACAGACAAACAGCAAAGAGTCTAGCGCAGGGCCCGGCGCAGATGGTGAAGCTTATGTGCTCACTTAAACATACATGTTGAGCTGCGGAATGATACGCTCCCCTGCCTCCGTGCGCCCCATCGAGCGATCCTCAAGTTCGTCGAGGGCGGCAGCAAGGTCCCAAGGCAGCTCGTCGGTACAGGCGACGGTCTCCCCTGTCACCGGATGCGCAAAGCGAACGCTCCAGGAATGAAGGAACTGGCGATCAAGCCCCAGATCGGCGCGTCCCGCGTTGCGCTTTCCGTAAAGCGGATCTCCCACAAGCGGATGATTGATATGGCGCATGTGCACGCGGATCTGATGCGTACGCCCGGTATACAGATGGCATTCGACAAGCGTGTAGCCATCGTCCCCGCGTTGAGCCTCAAATCGCTCAAGCACCTGAAACGTGGTAATGGCCTGACGCGCAAACGGATTGTCAGAAACGGCCATCTTCACACGATCGCGCGTGGACCGAGCGATACCGGTGTTGATGGTCCCGGAGTCAAGCGAGATGTATCCGTGACACAAAGCGATATAACGTCGGTCAAGGGTGCGCGTGCGAATAAGATTTTGCAATTCGCGCTGGGTGTCGTCATCCTTGGCGGCAAGCATGAGGCCCGAGGTGTCGCGGTCCAAACGATGCACGATACCAGGGCGATCTTCACCTTGGACCGTGCCCAGGTGATCGATTCCACAGTGATACACAAGGGCATTTGCGAGCGTGCCCGAATCGTGCCCATGAGCAGGATGACATACAAGGCCGCGCTGTTTAGACAAAACGATCAGGTAATCATCCTCGTAGCGAATATCCAAAGGAATCGCCTGTGGGATGATCTCGGTGCACCCATCGACCTCGGGCAGCTCTACAGAAATGCGGTCGCCGGCAGAAACTGCGTATTTCTTCGAAGCGCAGGTCTCACCGTTCACGTCAACGGAGCCGGCCTCGAGCAAGCGCGTGCAAGCAGAGCGCGAGGGCATACCCGACTGTGCGCCAAGATAGGCATCAATACGTTTGCCGGCGTCGACGGCGTCGACCAAATAATGCATGTCGGCCATCAGGAGTCACCCTTCTTGCGAGCCGCACGCTTAGCCTCGCGCTTGGCGCGCGCCTGGGCATCGCGGCGATTGAGCTCCGCCGTCGCATCAACCTTGTTAGCAGGAGAAAAGAAGGTGAATCCGATGAACGCCAGAACGACGCCAACGGTGATGCCGATATCGGCAACGTTGAAGACAGGGAAGTCGATGAACTCCGTGGCAAGGAAGTCGACAACATAGCCGCATGCCAAGCGGTCGATGGCATTGCCCACGGCGCCGCCTACGACCATGGCAAGACCAATAACCTCCAGGCGCGAGACCAGCGGAGTCCTCCACAGATACCATACCGTCGCGGCAATTACCGCCAGGGCGAGCAAAACAAAAGCCCCGCCCAGGCCCTCGCCGAGGGAAAACGCCGCACCGATGTTTTGAACATAGATAAGACGAATCACGCCTGGAATAAGCTCGGGGCCAGGCGCACCCAGGACGAGAACGTTTCGCACGATCGCTTTGGTGATCTGATCGAGCACCAAAAAGAGGGCGGAAACGCCAGCGGCAGCGGCAAAGCGCCATACGCGGATGGGACTCATTTCGGGCTGTTGCTGTTTCATTCATACTCCTTGCCAGCAATTTTTCTGCAAAACCATATCACACAAAAGGGGGCCACCGATGAAATCGATGACCCCTCGACATGCACATAAAGGATGCGGATACGGTACCGCTACTCCCCGAGAGCGGCGGCACAGCGCGCGCAGATATGCTCATGGGCACCATACGTCGTAACATCGGTGCGGTAGTTCCAGCAGCGGTCGCAGCACTCGCCGTCAGCCGGCTCGATCGTGGCGCGCAGCTCATCGCCGGACGTCAGCTCGACGGAAGAGACGATGTAGAACTCTGCAAGGTCTACGGCCTTGTCGCCGCAAAGCAGCTCATACATCTCGGCAGGAACAGTAGCCTTGACCTTGACCTGCTGACTCTTGGTGAAGGTACCGGCAGCGCGAGCCTCCTCGAGCGCCTTGGTCACGACAGAGCGAAGCTCAAGCGAAGCCTCGAGGATACCCTCGAACTCATTGGCCTCTTCAAGAGTGATGGGACCCTTGTACCAATCGAGCAGCGCGGCGTACTTCTGGTTGTCCACAACGCCCGCGGGCGCATACGCCATAACCTCGTCGGCGGTATAGGCAAGGATGGGCTGCATGTCGCGCAACAGCATGGAGAGCAGCTCCGCAAGCACGGTCTGGGCGCTGCGACGCTCGAGAGAGCCGAGCTTCTCGCAGTACAGGCGATCTTTTAAAGCGTCCAGATAGACGTTGGAAAGCTCGGTGACCACGAAGTCGTACAGAGCGCGGTAGGCACGCGGGAACTCATAGGAGGCATAAGCGTCATCGACCTCGGCCTGAACCTGAGTCAGACGCGCAACCATGAGCTTATCGAGCGGCATGAGATCGTCGAACGCAACGCGGTCGTGCTCGGGATCGAACTGTCCCTCAAGCTCGGAGAGCAGGAAGCGATAGGTGTTGCGGAAGCGACGATATGCGTCGGAAGTGCGAGCGAGAATCTCGTGGTCGATAGAGACATCGGAGCTGGTGTCGACCGAGGCAACCCACAGACGGATGATATCGGCACCCATCTCGTCGCAGACCTTGTTGGGGTCGATCACGTTGCCGAGTGACTTGGACATCTTGCGGCCCTTGCCGTCCAGCGTAAAGCCCTGTGAGACAACCGCCTTGTACGGGGCGACATCGTTGGTACCCACGGAAGTGAGCAGCGAGCTCTGGAACCAACCGCGATGCTGGTCGGAACCCTCAAGATAGACGTCGGCGGGATATTGCAGCTCGTCGCGATACTCGCAGACGGCCTTCCAGGAGACACCGGAATCCCACCACACGTCGAGGATGTCTCGATCGGTCTTGAGATGATGGCCACCGCACTTGGGGCAGACGCAGGCATCGCCCAGGTAGCTCGCCGGCTCATCGGTAAACCAAGCGTCGGAGCCCTTCTCGTGGAAGAGCTTGATCACGGCGTCGAGCGTGTCATCGTTCATGACCTTCTCGCCGCAGTCGGCACAGGTATAGCTCGGAATAGGCACGCCCCAATTGCGCTGACGGGAAATGCACCAGTCGGGACGCTGCTCGACCATGGCACCGATACGATTGGCAGCGTGTGCCGGATACCACTTCACATGATTCTTGATCTGATCGGCGGCAGTCTCGCGCAGGCCGGTCTTGTCCATGGAGACGAACCACTGGTCGGTGGCGCGGAAAAGAACCGGATGCTTGCAGCGCCAGCAGTGCGGATAGCTGTGCGTGATCTTCTTCTCCATCACAAGCGTGCCGCGCTCGCGAAGGAACTCGATGATGTGCGGGTTAGCCTCGTCGGTATCCATGCCGCTGAAGGGTCCGCCGCAGCCAAACTCATCACCCACATAGAACTTGCCGTCGTCGTCGACCGGCATGCAGATATCCATGCCCTCCTTGACGCAGACATAATAGTCGTCGGCACCGTGACCAGGCGAGTTGTGGACGATACCGGTACCGTCTTCGGTACCGACGTAATCGGCAAGGAGCGCCACGCCCTCGATACCGTCGAAGACGGGCTGCTTGTAATGCAGGTGATAGAAGACCTCGGCATCGACAACGTAATCGGCGCCATCGACCTGAACCGGGGTGTACTCCCAGCCAAACTGCTCGCAGCAAGACGGAGCAAGCTTCTCGAGCATGATTTCGGCACGGCCATCGTGCTCAACAGCGACGTACTTCTCGCCGGGCTTGAGAGACACTGCCTGGTCGGACGGAATGGTCCACGGGGTCGTGGTCCAGATGATGAAGTCGACAGGGCCATCGAAACCTTCGAGACCTGCGGGTTTGCTCGTGAGCTCAAAGCGAACGAAGATCGAAGGAGACGTCTCGTCGGAGTACTCGATCTCGGCCTCAGCAAGAGCCGTATGGCAGTGCTTGCACCAATGAACGGGCTTATGTCCACGATAGATCATGCCGCGATCGAACATAGCCTTGAAGACCTCGATGTCGGCAGCATCATGCTGATGATAGAGCGTCAGGTAGGGGTTATCCCAATCGCCAAGCACGCCCAGGCGGCGGAAGCCGGCCTTTTGCAGCTCGATGTTCTCGACAGCGAACTCATTACAGAGCTCGCGGATCTTCGCCACCGGCGTCTCATTGAACTTGGCGGTGCCGAGCTTTTCCTCGACCTTGTGCTCAATGGGCTGACCATGGCAGTCCCAACCGGGGACATACGGGGTCTCATAGCCCTGCATAGCCTGATAGCGGTTGATGATGTCCTTGGAAATCTTGTTCATGGCGTGGCCGATGTGAATCGGGCCGTTGGCATACGGAGGACCATCGTGCAGGACGAACTTCTTGTGTCCCTCGTTCTTTTTCAAAACCTGCTCATAGACCTTGTTATCCTGCCAGTCCTTGAGACGCTTGGGCTCAGACTTGGAAAGACCGGCACGCATGGGAAAACCGGTCTTGGGCAGGTTCATGGTCTGTTTGTACTCGTTGGCCACGAATACCCCTTTCGTATACACACGGGCGCTCTCGCGCCCTTTGGGCACAAATAAAGCGCCCGTCCCCTACCAGCTGGGACGAAGCGCTCTCATACGGCATAGCCGTTATGCTCTTCGTTTAACCACCCAGCTTAGATGCCCAGGCACACCACACATGCCCTGCATCCGATACTCGGCTGGCCTATATCGGCGACCATCCCGGCGACGCCTACTAAGGATATGCTCCCGTTGGGGCCGCAGCTCCGGGGTGATTTTCATACGGGTGCGCACGCCGGGCTCTCAGCCATGGCCCGACTCTCTGATGTGCACGTAAGACCGATTACTCGTCCCCATCAACGCTTGACAGGTCTGTATGCTAGCACGAACGAACAGCGCAAGCACCAATGTTTTACAAAGCAAAGAAAGCGGGACAAAATCGTCGTAGGATTCTGCCCCGTTTGAATATCGTCTTACTCCGCAGAAGCGTCTTTACCGAGCTTCTGACCGCACGTCATGCAGAAGGCATCGCCCTCGGTAACAGGCGCGCCGCATGCAGGGCACACAGAAGCCGGCGGCGTAGCCGGAGCCGCCGTTTGCTGCTGGGCGGCAAAGGCCTCCTTAATCTCGGCGATGGGCTTGCCGCAGCCGGCGCAGAACAGATCGTTCACGCCCATGCGAGCGCCACAGAAGGGGCAAGCGAACGTGGTTGCAGCCTGAGCGGCCTCCTCTGCTTGACGCTCAAGCTCATCGAGCTGCGCCTGAAGCGACGCGCGCTCGGCATCGACGGCAGCGATGCCATCGTAAAGAGGCTCACGCCCGGATCGAAACTCCGGATTATCCTTGGTGGCATCATAAAGGCTTGCGCCGAGCTGCGCTGCAAGTGCCTGTCGACGCTTCGCCGCATCGTTCATCTGAACCTTGATCTTCTGTGTATCCACCGCACGGCCAGCGCTTGCCATGCCGCGATTCATCGAAGCCTGAAGATCATCGAAAAAGCCCATGGCCATTCCTCTCAATGCGTTTTGCCGAACATCAATCATGTAAAGACACTATGCCATAGCCGAGTGGAATAGTGATGAACGCTGCAGTTGTTAAGACGCCCTTACAAAATCCTTCGACGGCGATGCTCTATGCAAGGCTCCTGCCCAGAGCATCCGCATCCTTTATCGCCTGGGCGAAACGCTCATCGGTAAACGGTTCGGGGTTTCCCTGCTTCCATTCATTCGTCGCATGCGCCGCCTCGCAAAGAACGGGTATCGCACCCTCATCAAGACCCAGGGCCTCGAGGGTCACAGGCAGTCCGAGCTTTTTATTGAACGCAGCGTAGCGCGCAAGATTCCCCTCATCGCCCATGTACGCCAAAAGCACGAGGACCCCAAAGCTCACCACCTCGCCATGAAGGTAGCTTCCAGGCCGATCGATAGAACAGCTCGCGTTATAGAACGCATGGGCAACGCTCGAATTGTAGTAAAAGTCCTTTTGATTGGTGAGGTTTGAGACATAGCCCGTGTTGACCACGATATCGAGCGCGATTTGCTTCACCGCTTCCGAGCTCACCCTTGCGTGGACATCGGCCAAACCCTGCTCGCCATAAGCGAAAAGCGGCTCAGAACACGTATGTGCCAATGCCAGACCCAAAGCAGCGGTATGCTCCAGGTTTCCCGCGCTGGTAGCATATTCCACCTCGGGTTGCTTTGAGAGCGCGTCACCGATACCGGCCCAGAAGTATTCCGCAGGAGCCGCCGCGATGATCGCAGGGTTGATAAAAATATGGTCCGGACAATGCGGGTAGCTATATCCTTCAAGCGAGCCATCGGCGTTGTACACCACAGCGATAGCAGTGCCGGCAGAGCAGTTAGAGCAAATGGTAGGAACCGAGAAGACCTTTTTATTGAGCTCGATGTTGGCGGTCTTTACCGTATCTATCGCCTTGCCGCCGCCGATTGCGAATAGCACATCCGCAGCCTGAGCCAAAGGGCTGTTGACGATCTTGGCGATGTTCTCGCGCGTGCTGTTCTTGCCGTACACATGACGGCCCAAGATCTCTACATCAGTACCCTCAAGAGACGCCTCAATACCAGGTGCCGCGGCCGCAAGAGCGCGCTCACCGCCGATCAACATGACCCTTTTAACCCCGTGAAGAGCTAAAACCTCGGGAATCGCATCAAAACAATCCTCGCCGATGGTGTAATTGCTCAATTCAACAGTCCGCATGGAATACCCTTCTCGAAACGATATTCGGCGGTCTCATCAAAGGCCGCCGCACTTGTGCGCAATGCCATAATTCTGATAACGCACCGCGACTCACGTAACGAGAAACAAATCATTAACAAACGCCACAGACTCAATACGAATCCAAACGATTCGCACACCCATACGTAAAAACGCCCCGCAGCCTCAAACACATGAGGCATGCAGGGCGTAAATCAAAGGCGAAGCGGCGGTCCCGAGCAATCGATTACTGAGCTTTGGGCATCAGCGGATTTTCACGCGAAAGGAGCGTCATGAACTCCTCACCGGTGATGGTCTCTTTCTTATAGAGATAGCGAGCGAGCTCGTGCAGTTTGAACTTGTTCTCTTTCAAAATCTGCATAGCACGGGCATGGGCCTCTTCGATAAGCTTTGCCACCAGAGCATCCACATGTTCAGCCGTTCCCGGGGCGCAGGTAAGCGAGGTGTCCTGGTTGAGATACTGGTTTTGAACCGTACCCAGAGCCATCATGCCAAACTCATCGGACATGCCAAAGCGCGTGACCATGTTGCGTGCAAGCTTAGTGGCCTGCTCGATATCGTTGGCGGCGCCCGTCGTCATCTCGCCAAAGATGAGCTCCTCGGCAGCACGGCCACCGCAGTAGACAGCGAGCTTGTCAAGAATCTCCTGCTTGGTTGTCAGGAACTTCTCGTCCTCTTCAACCTGCATCGTATAACCAAGGGCACCAGAGGTACGCGGCACGATAGTGATCTTGGTAACAGGAGCAGACCCCTTCTGACGCGCCGCCACGATGGCATGGCCGATCTCGTGATACGAGACGACTTGCTTCTCATGATCGGAAAGAACCGTGGACTTACGCTGCTGACCGGCAATAACAACCTCGACCGATTCTTCGAAATCCTCCTGAGTAGCGCGCTTGCGACCCATACGGACAGCACGAAGGGCGCCCTCGTTGATGATATTCGCAAGGTCGGCACCGGATGCGCCGGGTGTGGCGCGCGCGATAGCCGAAAGATCGATCGGCGGCTGCACCTTAACGTCCTTAGCATGAAGCTCGAGAATCGATTTGCGGCCAGAAAGGTCCGGGAGCTCGACAGGAATGCGGCGGTCAAAACGACCGGGACGAAGCAGCGCCGGATCCAAGCTATCGGGGCGGTTCGTAGCCGCAAGAACAACGATACCCTTATGGTTATCGAAGCCGTCCATCTCGGTCAACAGCTGATTCAGCGTCTGCTCGCGCTCGTCGTTACCCGAGAAACCGCCACCGTCGCGCTTCTTGCCGATGGTATCGATCTCGTCGATAAAGACGATGCAAGGAGCCTTCTCCTTCGCCTGCTTGAACAGGTCACGCACCTTGGCGGCGCCACGGCCCACGAACATCTCGACGAATTCAGAGCCGGAGATTGAAAAGAACGGCACACCGGCCTCGCCGGCAACAGCCTTGGCAAGCAAAGTCTTACCGGTGCCCGGAGGTCCCACAAGCAGGGCACCGCGCGGGAGCTTGGCGCCAATCTCCTCGTAACGCTTGGGATTCTCGAGAAAATCGACGACTTCCTTGAGAGATTCCTTGGCCTCTTCCTGGCCTGCGACATCCTTAAAGGTCACACCCACATCTTTAGAAGCGATCACGCGCGCGCCGGACTTACCCAGACCGCCGCCGCCAAAACCGCCGCCGAAGTTCATCGACGGACCATCATCACCCATGGCCTTCTTCATCTTGCGGTTGAGCCACCAGCCCACAAAGAAGAAGATAGCTATGGGAAGCACCATAGTGAGCAGGTAGTACATCATCAACCCGGAGTTCTTATCGGGAACCACCGAGGTCAAAGAGGCACCAGCGTCGAGCACGCGATCGGTGAAGCCGGAGTCGTTGGGGACGCCGACCGTCTTATATGCGATGTCTTCGCTTTCACCCTTTTTGGTGTAATAAATCGTGTAATCGTCCGTGTTGTATTCGACCTTATCGACCTTCTTCTTTTTCAAAGCGGTCACAAACGTCGAATAATCTGTCTCGGTGATCTGCTGAGTGCGCCCCAGGTTGGGGAATAGCACCGTGCTGAGCACGAGGTAGACAACGAACGCGATGAGAACGTAGAGGATCATATTCCGTCTACGTTTGCGATCATCCATCTCCATTGGCAAAACTCCATCTCGAGGATTATTGATTACTGGTTGATACCCCATTGGCTCTAAGATAATCAAAAACAGCACGAGGCAATGTCGGCGCAAGCGATAAGCTCATAAAGATATGCGTCAAGAACACGAAAGACCTGAGGATAAGATGGCTCATCTGAATTGCGGGAAAATACAGATCTACACCGGAGACGGCAAGGGCAAAACCACCGCGGCCCTCGGGCTTTCCCTACGCGCGCGTGGACTGGGGCTCGACGTCCTCTTTCTCCAGTTTGCAAAGAAGCTCGTCTGCGCAGAACATGAGATTGCGCCGCAGATAGGACTCGAGATTGCGCAGGCAACACAGGACACGCCGGAGCTTTGCGCACGACAAATCTTAAATCTAGCGCACTGGGCTATAGCACCCACGGGAGAAGCACCGCACGCAAGCATCCCCATCGCACCACGGAACAAGCCTGTAGACATACTCGTGCTCGATGAAGTGGGCTACGCGATGTATCGAGGTTACGTAACACGAACGGATATCGAAAACCTCATTGCGGCAAAGCCCTCAACAACCGAGTTGGTACTCACAGGACGTGGATTGCTCGACCTCACCGACCTGGCAGACCTGGTCACCGAAATGACTCCAGTAAAACACTATTTTGACGAAGGCCTTCTCGCCCGACGAGGCATCGAGTACTAGAGCGCTATCTCGAAACGTTCCTGACGCTCGCGAGCACGACCCAACCAGTTACCGGAATGATGGTAGATGGCAAAAAGAATCGCCGTCACAACCCAGGTAACGGGATAAACCATGAGCATGGTGCCCATCTCATGATGCAGTGGCACGATGGTGAAGAGCCAAACGATACGGAGAACGCACGTGCCCAGCAGCGTCATGATCATGGGCTGCAGGCTCACGCCCGATCCGCGAATGGCTCCAGAGGCGTTGTCGACCACCGAGTAGAAAATATAGAACGGCGCGACGTAGTGAATCATCAGGCGCGTGTAATACGTCACACCGGCATCATCGATAAAGAAGCGCGATAGCGGATCGACGAAGCATATCAACAACGAAGATAAGGAGCCCACGAGCACAAGCGACATGACGAGCGAGGTATGGTAGCCCTCACGCATGCGTTTATAATTGCGCGCACCGAAGTTTTGCGCGGTAAAGGTCGTCAGCGCCACGCCAAGCGCCTCAACGACCAACCAGACAAAAACATCGAGTCGGCTTGCCAGGCCACAGCCCGTAACCGCATCGGCGCCAAAACTGTTGATGGTGGACTGCACGATAATATTGGAAATCGAATAGGCAGCAGATTGGATGCCGAGAGGCAAACCGCACGACACCATGTTCTTCAAAATTGCAGGGTCAATGCGCATGCGGCGAAACTCGAGGCGCCAAGCTCCCTCGGCTTTATGCATACGATGAAGGATCAAGAAGCAGCTGTTCGCGATAGCGAGAGCCGTAGCGATGCCGCAGCCCAGGGCTTCAAGGCGAAGCCAAACCACAAATACAAGGTCAAGCACGATGTTAACGACACAGCTCACCGCCGTGATCAAGGCGGGACCACGCGTATCTCCCACGGCACGCAAGAGGGCCACACCCATGTTCATCATGAGCGTAAAGGTCATGGCACCCAGATAGCAGCGTGAATAGAGAATCGCATCGGGAAGAAGCTCTTCGGGCGTACCCATAAGGCGCAAGATATCGGGAATAAAAATAACGCCAAACACGGTAACCGCAAGGCCGATGAGCAACGAGAGCATCATGGCTGTATGTACGGCACGAGAGAGCCTCTCGTCATCTTTTTGCCCAAAGAATTGTCCGGCGCAAACGGCGCAACCAGCACCCAGTCCCACGCAAAAACCAACGACGAGCTCGGTCAGGCACGTAGTTGCCTGGATGCCGCCAAGGGCATCCTTACCACCGAATTGCCCGACAACGAACGTGTTGATAAGCGTATACGCCTGCTGAAAAAAGGAACTGAAAAAAATGGGGATGCACAGCGTAAGCAGTTGCTTCCAGATAACGCCCTCGGTAACGTCGACTGCAGTTTCCTTGGACCTAGCCATTTCGCTCCCCTCACTTCCTTTAAGCGCGACAGCTCCATAGAGTACGCCGTCGCGCATATAGCTTCAAGCGATGTTTTGCAATACATGCAACGTTCTCGCAGATTTGCCAGAAAGATTAAGCGAACATCCCGGGACGGTAATGATAATCATTGGGAACATGAGGGCAGAGCTGCCAAAATGCAACCGCACTGGCCGCCGCCACGTTCAAGGAATCTACTCCGTGCGCCATCGGAATACGGATGGTCTTATCGCAGCCGCGAATGGTACGCGCCTGCAGACCCTCCCCTTCGGTGCCCATAAAGACGGCAAGTCGCCCACACTCCTGGAGCGCCGGGTCGTCAAGCGAAATGGATTCATCCGTCAAAGCCATGGCAGCGCACTCGAAACCGGCCTGATGCAAAACATCCAAGCCGTCATGTGGCCAGGCACGCGCCTCGGTTCCGATACGCGTCCAAGGAACCTGGAAAACAGTCCCCATCGACACGCGGACGGCACGACGATACAGAGGATCGCAGCACGTGGGGCTCACCAAAATGCCATCGACGTTAAGGGCGGCGGCGCTCCTAAAGATAGCACCGACATTCGTGTGGTCCACGATCCCCTCGAGCACGCAAACGCGTACGGGACGTCCTTCAGCGCGCTTGCTCAGAGCCGCGAGAAAGGAGCTTGCATCAGCCAACGGCGGGCGACGAAATGCAGCGAGTGCCCCGCGTGTCACCGTGAAGCCGGTAAGTTCGCGCATAAGGTCCATCGACCCTACGAACGCAGGGATATCGAGCTCGGGGCGTTCCTGCTCCAGACGCTCAAAAAATGGCTGAAGCTGGGGGACCCATCGCTCACCCAAAAGAAAACTCACCGGCTCAAGGCCCGCATCGACAGCACGCTCGATCACCTTCGCGCTCTCGGCGATGAAAATGCCCTTCTCGGGCTCGAGGACGCAGCGAAGTTCACGCTCCGTCAATTTTGTATAGGCATCAAGACGCGCATCTTCGAGAGACTCAATGCATGTGAGCTGAACGGCCACGGACTACTCCCCCGCCCTCTCGTCACGACGGCGATACGTTGCGAACTCAAAGGAGACGCCGGCATCGCCCTCGCCTTCGGCAACCTGCTGCATCTCGGAGCAAGAGACAAGAACCCATGCCGGGTCCTCATCGAGATTGGGGAAAAACGTATCCGAGTTGCGCAGACAGTGATTGTGGGTCACTTCTGCCTCGCAGCAGTAGGGCAAAAGCTGCTCGTACACCTTGCCTCCTCCGACAACCCAAGCGAGCTCGGAGGGCTCGAGGGCGGCAAGTGCCTCCTCGATGGTATGGACGACCTCGGCGCCTCGGCACGTGAACAGCGGATCGCGCGTCAAGACGATATTGCGGCGATCTTTGAGCGGGCGCGCACCGGGAAAGCTCTCGAGGGTCCTGCGGCCCATGATGACAGTATGTCCCTTGGTGCAGGAGACAAAATGACGCATATCGGCACGGTTGGAAACAACCATATCCCCGTTCGCGCCAATGCCCCAATCGTCGCACACGGCAACGATCGCCTTCAAATTATCCATGGGTTTTAACCTCTCACTCATGAAGCATGTCGACCAGATCGACTTACACCGCAATGGGAATGTTCTTGATCTGAGGGCCGTGCTCATACCCTTCGACAATCAGATCGTCAGTTGTAAAGTCATAGAAATTCGTCACCTTGGGATTGAGGGATACGCGCGGCGCC
The DNA here is from genome assembly GCA_934647195.1 of uncultured Collinsella sp. Lineage (GTDB taxonomy): Bacteria > Actinomycetota > Coriobacteriia > Coriobacteriales > Coriobacteriaceae > Collinsella. The sequence continues at coordinate 105,937 of CAKUFD010000002.1, read as the reverse complement.
GGGTATTGGGGGCGCGCGATAAGCTCGCGAACGACATCAACATGTCGGTCATAGATATGCGCGTCGACGATCACATGGAGCAGCTCTCCCGCAATCATTCCGCAGCTTTGCGCCACCATCATCAGCAGAATCGCATATTGGCAGACGTTCCAATTGTTCGCAGCCAAAATATCCTGGCTGCGCTGCATAAGCACCATGTTTAGCGTGGGTTTCTCGTCACCGGGCTGCTCCGTGACGTTATAGGTCACGCTATACGCACACGGATAGAGATGCATCTCGGATAAGTCGCTAAAGGTATACATGTTGGTCATGATGCGCCGTGAAAACGGGGTGTGCTTCAGGTCGTACAGAACGCGGTCCATCTGATCGAAATCGCCCTCGGCATAATGGGACTTCTGCGCAATCTGGTAGCCATATGCTTTGCCGATAGAGCCCGTCTCATCGGCCCACTCATCCCAAATATGGCTGTGAAGGTCGTTGATGTTGTTTGATTTACGCTGGTAAATCCACAGAATCTCGTCCATAGCGCTCTTGAGTGCCGTACGGCGCAGCGTCAACGCGGGAAACTCCTCGCGCAAGTCATAGCGATTGGTAACGCCAAAATTCTTGATGGTATAGGCGGGGGTACCATCTTCCCAGTGAGGGCGGACCTTCTGGCCTTCGGTCGTCGTACCATGCTCGAGAATATCCTTGCACATGGAAACAAATAGTTCATCGGCCTTGCTCATCGGTGCCTCCAAACGAATACAAACAATGCTCTCCATTGTACGACAGCAAGCATCAAAGCCTTCATACCTTCATAGCCGTATCCCACGCAGATACCCCAACAATAAAAAGCGGGCCCGAAGACCCGCTCAAAACAAATGCCTATACCCAAGCGCAAAAAACTACTTGCGGCGCATCTGCTGCTCCATCTGGCGTAGCATGTCCATATCGGCACCGCCGCCAAGACCAGGCATGCCGCCCATGGCACCCAGATTGCCCATGCCGGGGATACCGGGCATGCGCATCTTCTTGCCCTTCTTGCCCTTTTTGCCGCTCGCCTGCTGCTGCATGGTGCGCATCTTCCCCATCATCTTGTTCATCTCGCCCCACTGCTTCATGAGGGAGTTGACATCTGCCGGGGTCGTGCCCGAACCACGAGCAATGCGCGCGCGGCGCTGACCGTTGATGATCGACGGCTTAAGACGCTCAGCCTTGGTCATAGAGTGGATGATGGCCTCGTTGCGATCGAAAATCTTCTCGTCCAGATTGCCACCCATCTGGTTCAGGGCGCGCTGGCCACCGGGAAGCTTGGAAAGAATGCCCTTCATGCCGCCCATTTTCTTGACGGCAGCCATCTGCTCAAGCATGTCATCCATGGTAAAGCCGTCGCGAAGCATACGCTTGGCGTTCTCGATCTGCTTGGCGTCGGCCATCTCCTGCGCCTGCTCGATGATGCCAACGACGTCGCCCATGCCCAAAATGCGCTTGGCCATGCGATCGGGATAGAACGTCTCGAGCGAATCGGGCTTCTCTCCCATGGAGACAAACTTGATGGGCTTGCCGGTAACCTGGCGCACGGACAGGGCGCCGCCGCCGCGCGCATCGCCATCAAGCTTGGAAATGATGACGCCATCGAAGTCGGTGCGCTCGGCAAACGTGGAGACCACATTGACGATGTCCTGACCGGTCATGGCGTCGACGACCATCAGAACCTGATCGGGCTTGACCGCACGCTTGATATCGACGGCCTCCTGCATCATCTGCTCATCGATCTGCAGACGGCCGGCGGTATCGACGATGACCACGTCGCGCATGTTGTCGACTGCCTCGCGAATGGATCCGCGAGCAATCTCGACCGGATCTTTGCCGTCGCCGCGGAAAACAGGCACGCCGATCTCACCACCGAGGGTGGCAAGCTGATCGGCTGCAGCGGGGCGGTATACGTCGCATGCGGCGAGCAAGGGGCTGCGGCCCTGCTTCTTGAGCAGGTAGGCCAGTTTGACGGCAGCCGTAGTCTTACCGGAGCCCTGAAGGCCCACGAGCATGATCACGTTGGGGATGCGGCTTGAGAGGACGAGCTTGCTCTCGGTGGAACCCAAAAGCTCGGTGAGCTCATCCAGCACGATCTTTACGACGTTTTGCGCCGGGGTGAGCGACTCCATGACCTCGGCGGTCATGCAGCGTTCCTTGGTCTTGGCGACGAAATCCTTGACGACCTTGAAGTTGACGTCGGCCTCAAGCAGCGCCATGCGAATGTCGCGCATCGCACTCGTGATATCGGCCTCGGTCAGCTTGCCCTTACCGCGCAGGCGGTCAAAGGTATCGTTCAGGCGATCGGAAAGGCTGTTGAACATCGACTACTCCTTGTCGCCGTTGCCCACCAGGGCACGGCAGAACTCGTGGGCATCAAAACGTTGCAGATCCTCGACCTGCTCGCCCACACCGATACGGAAGATAGGAAGCTTGAGCTTAGAGGCAACCGCCATGGCGATACCGCCTTTGGCCGTGCCGTCGAGCTTTGTCATGATGATACCGTCAAGACCCAGCGCCTCGTTGAACTCCACGGCCTGATTCAGACCGTTTTGGCCCGTGGCGGCATCGATTACAAGAACCACGCGCACGGGCATGGGTCCTGCCGCGGCGGAGGCAGCACGCTTACGCGTGACATTGACGACTTTGGCAAGCTCGCGCATAAGGTCGGCACTCGTATGCAGACGCCCAGCGGTATCGATCAGCACCAGCTCGCTTCCGCACTTGTCGGCCTCATCCAAAACGTCATAGCAAACGCTTGCGGGATCGCTGCCTCGATCGCGCTTGACCACGGGAACGCCCGCGCGCTGGCCCCAAACGTCCAGCTGCTCGATAGCGGCGGCGCGGAAGGTGTCGGCGCTACCGATGATCACGTTTTTGCCCTCGTGGGCAGCAGCGCTCGCAATCTTTCCCACCGTAGTGGTCTTACCGGCTCCGTTAATACCCACGAACAAGACAACGGAAGGTGTGTCGTCAAAGGGGTCGAACTCTGCTTTCACAAACGTCTCGGCCAGACGATCGGTCAGTGCCTCGCGCAGCTGACGAGCGGAAGTGAGGTTGCGCTTCGCGGCCATATCACGCAGGTCATCGGTAACCTGCATGGCGATATCGGCACCCATGTCACCCATGACGAGCGTATCCTCAAGATCCTCCCAGAAGTCCTCAGTAACGTCGCCGCCAAAATAGAAAATCTGGTTGAGCGCCTCACGGCTGCGCTCGAGTCCGCGCGAAAGCGAATCGAAGAAACCCATCTACGCGTTCACTACCTTTCCGGTCTCACGGTCGAGCCTTTGGCTAACCACGCGGCTCACGCCGTCGGCCTGCATCGACACACCATACAAGACATCAGCATCTTCCATCGTACGACGCTGATGAGAGATAACAAGCAACTGCGTGCTTTGACGCAAAACATCGATGGCACCGATGAGCTTGGAGAGGTTGGAGTCGTCAAGAGCCGCCTCGACCTCATCGAGCACATAAAACGGCACCGTGCGCGTGCGGTAGACCGCAAACAGGAGCGCCAGGGCCGTCAAGCTCTTCTCGCCACCGCTCATGAGCATCATCTTGGTGATGCGCTTGCCGCGGGGCTGCGCAACCACCTCGATACCGGTCTGAGCAGGATGCTCGGGATCGGTCATCTCGAGATGCGCCTGGCCGCCCGGGAAGAGCATGGAGAAGACCTCACGGAAGTTGGCGTCGACGGCTTCGAAGGTCGTCAAGAACTGGCGACGCATCTTACGGTCGATAGCCTGCGAAATCTTCGTGAGCGAAGTGCGCGCGCCCTCAAGGTCTGCCAGCTGGGTCGCAACATAATCGGCACGCTCGCGCAGGCGCTCGTACTCCTCAAATGCCACCTGATTCACCGGGCCCAAATTGTTGATTTGGCGCGCAAGATCGGCAAGCTCGCGCTCGCACGCCGCACGGTCGTCGGGAGCAGGTAGGGACAGCGCCTCCTCGAGCACGGTCTTGCCATCGGCGGTAATGGCCTTGATAGCAGCTTCGACCTGCACCTCAAGCTTTCCTCGCGCGATTTTGACCTCGTTTTGAGCGGTCTTGGCCTCGTCGACTTCACCTTTTGCGCGCTCCACCTCTGCCCGCGCGTCGGCGATCGTCTTCTTGAGCGATGCGGAGTCGGCCTCCTCGATAGACGCTTGATCTCGCAAGCGAGCAGCCCAATCGAGAGCACGCTCAGACAAAGCTTGATAGCGGTCGTGCAAAGGATCAACACGAAGGCGTAAAACCTCAAGTGAACGCGATGCCTGACGCGTGGAGCGGACGCGGCGATCGATGCCTTCGAGTCGATGCTCGAGCTCGGGCTTGCGGACCTCAAGGCTACGCAGACGCTCGGAAGATTGCGCCAGGCGAACCTTGGCATCCGCAAGCTTGCTTGCGGCCTCAGAATCCTCGCGGCGCAAAGCCTCGAGCTCGTCGTTTGCGTCCTCGATCTCGAGGGCAAGCGAATCAGCGCGCTCACGCTCGGAGTCACGTGCTGCTGCAAGCTCATCCAGGCGCGGCTGAGCCTCGCGTACGGCGCTCGCCGATTGTTCACGACGGCGCTCAACCTGCTTGCGCTCGGACTGCGACTGGTTATACGACTGTTCCAGACGACCGATCTCGGAAAGCAGGGAGCGCTTCTCGCCCTCGATGCGAGCGATATCGCCCGCGACCTCTGCCTCGGCAGCACGAGCCTGGCTCACGGCATCGGAAGCTTCCGAGACCTGACGCCCAACATGCTCGAACACGGAGGAAAGGTCGGGCTCAAGGCCCTCGAGGCTGCGAATGCGACGCTTGCGCTCGAGTACACCATCGGCGGCATCACCCGCAGAACCGATGCGAACAGCACCGCCCGAAGTAACACGGGCGCCATCACGCGTCACGTAGATGACACCCGGAACGGCAGGGGCGCTCAAAGCCTCATCAAGCGAGTCGACGACGTAAACGCCGCCGAGGACAGACGCAACGGCGGCAGCAAAGCCATCGCGAACGCTCAAGCGCTCAACCAATCGGAACCCAGCGGCGTTAGCAGCCGGCTCGGCACCCGTAGCATCACAGGAAAGCAGTAGGGCCTCGCCAGACGCACTCTTCTGTTCAACGGCAAAAGAGCTCAAGCGGGCAAGCGCATGCTCATCGGTAGTGACCAACGCATCGATATCGGAGGCAAGCAGGCTCTCCACAAGCGATTCAAGGTCTTCCGGCGCCTCGATAAGATCCCCCAGGCGCGCGGCGATATCCTCTGCATGGGAAGTTGCAATCGTCGAGGCGAGCGGCGAGGTTCCTTTCGCGCGCTCGTCGAGCTTCTTCAAGCTGGCGAGCTCGCTTCTCACTTCCGAAAGATGCTGACGGGCCTCAGTCTCGCGGGCGCGGAGCTCTTCAAGAGCGCGCTGCGCAAGCTCGATGGCGCCCTTTGCGTCCTCGCGGCGCTGGTCTGTCGAAGCAAGCTCGGCATCCAGCTCCTCGGCGCGGCCACGACGATTTTCGAGAGAAGCTGCCAGGTTTTCCATTTGCTCATCGAGCTGGTCGAGACGCGATGCATACATCGAATCCTCGAGCTCGGCATTGGAGATCGTCTCTTTGACCTTGACGTATTCGAGCGCAGCCGCATCGGCGGCACGCTGGGCCTCGCGTTGATCGCGCACGAGCGCGGTGATAGAGACATCGAGCTCTTTGCGACGCACGTGGAGCTTCTCCGCAGCCGGAGCAGCCTCGTCGACATCCTCTTGCGCAATGCGAGCAGCAGCGCGCACCTCGTCGAGCTGAGCAGAAATCTGCTCAAGTTCGTCTGCAACGCGTTTGCGCTGATGTTCGGAAGAAGAAAGCGTGCCGCGCATCTCGGAAAGGCGGGACACCATGTTGCGTCCCTTTTCCTCGAGCAAGCGCATGTCAGAACCTATGCGACCCACAACATCCTGCATATGACGACGCTGCTCGCCCAGGTCGCCGACAAACAGACCCTTTTCTTCAAGCATGACCTGGAGCTTCTCGAGCTCGCGTTGCTTCTCCCCCAGGCGATAGCTTGCAAGTTCGAGTGCGGCGTCAGCCTCACGCGAGGAAGACTCCATATCGCCCCAGGAAGCCTGAAGGCGACGCAGCTCATCGACAGCGAGAATTTGCGTAAGCTCGTTTGCCCGGTCGGTAAGGTCACGATACTTCCTAGCACGGTCAACCTGACGCTCGAGGGGACGCAGCTGGCGTGTAATCTCGCGATTGATATCACGGGCGCGCTTGAGGTGCTCATCCATAGAGGCGATCTTCTTAAGCGCACGTTCCTTGCGGCGCTTGTGCTTGGAGATACCCGCGGCCTCTTCAATCAGCGCACGGCGCTCCTCGGGGCGACTCTGCAAGATAGCGTCGAGCTTGCCCTGGCTGATAATGGAATGAGTATCTTTGCCCAAACCGGAATCATGGAGGATATCCTGGATGTCCATGAGTCGACAGGGGCTCGAATTGATCAGATACTCCGACTCTCCCGAACGGTACATACGCCTCGTAACGGCGACCTCGTTAAAGTCGACCGGAAGCATATGGTCGGAATTGTCCAAAACAAGCGTAACCTCGGCCACACCGACGGGTTTACGCGCCGACGAGCCGGAAAAGATAACGTCTTCCATGGCCTGACCGCGCAGCTGCTTGGCGCTCTGCTCGCCCAAAACCCAAAGGATGGCGTCTGAGATATTGGATTTACCCGAACCATTGGGACCAACGATGACCGTCAGCCCGGGCTCGAAGGACATATGCGCACGATCGGCAAAGGACTTAAAGCCCTTGAGTGTCAGGGACTTGAGATACACCTATGCCTCGCTTATCCGAGCTTTTTCTTCAAAATGACGCCGTTATGCGTATAGCCCATACGCTCGAGCGCATCAAGGGCGGCCGCAGCCTCGGCTTCCTTCTTTGAAGACCCCGTGCCACGGCCACGACGAATACCATCGACGAGCGCGACCGCCGTAAACGTAGGCGCATGAGCAGGGCCGCTTGTATCCACGAGCTTATACGCAGGAGGGTCGAGACGGTCGCCCTGCACGCACTCCTGCAGGAACGATTTAGGATTCGAGGGGTGCTCAGCGCGCTCAGTCGCCAGATGCGGCTTAAGCGTACGCGTGATAAACGCCTCTGCAACATCCCAGCCGCCATCGAGATACATGGCGCCGACCAGGGACTCGTAAACGTTTTCAAGCGCAGAATGCATACCACGCGCACCCGTTCCCGTCTCTGAGGCACCAAAGACAATGCATTTGTCGATGCCGAGCTCGCGGCCCACATCGGAAAGCGTGGCACCCGAAACGAGCGAGACCTTAAGGCGGGTCAACTTGCCTTCATCAAAATCGGGATAGGCCTTGAACAAGGCGAGCGCCACAATGGAGCCCAAAATCGAGTCGCCCAGAAACTCCAGGCGCTCATACGAAGCAGAGACCGGCTGGCCTTCTACGGCAGAAGGATGCGTGATGGCAGAACGAAGCAGATCACGGTCGGAAAAGGTGTGACCGCAGATCGTCTCCGCCCGATTCATTTTTTCAGCGATCGGATACACGCGCTCATTCCCCCAGAGCGGACTTGATAGCCTCGATGGCATCTGCTACAGAATTGATTGCCTCGAGCTTCTCATCGTCAATTTCGATATCGAACTCGTCCTCCATCGCGGTGACAAGCTGAAGGCGATCGAGGGAGTCGGCGTCAAGATCGTCGAACGTGGTCTCTTCGGTAATCTCGTCGGCGTTGATACCAAGCACATCGTTGGCGATGTCGGCAACCTTCTCAAAAATCTCGGAATGCTCCATTGCGGGCTCCTTTCACCCATACACGGCACGGGGCCGCGACGCATCAACAGTGTGATTTTACCGCATTGGCCCAAGAAGGACCGGCTAGCGAACGATGTTCTCCATGGAGGAGGCAAGCTTATCCACGAGACCCTCGCGAACCGCATAGGCAGAGGCAAGCGTGCCGTTTTTAATAGCCTCCACGCTCGTAGCACCGTGGCCGATCAGGACAACACCGCGAAGGCCCAAAAGAATCGCTCCGCCCTTGGCATCACCCGAAAGCTTCGCTTTAAGCTCCCTTAAGCCGTCTTTAACGAGAAGCGCCGCGACCTTGCCACCCAAAGAACCCATGAGCATGCTCTTGAGTTCCCCCATGAGCAGCTTGGCGGCCCCCTCGGTTGCCTTAAGCGCAACGTTGCCCGCAAAACCGTCGGTAGCGACAACATCGAAGTTGCCAGAAGTCAAATCCGTGCCCTCGCAGTTACCCGCAAAACCAGGAACGCTCTTTTTCATCTGAGGGAAGCACTCCTTGGTAAAGTGCGAGCCCTTGGTATCCTCGGTACCGTTTGACAACAGGCCCACGCGAGGCTCAGCGATATCGCAGACAACCCTTGCATAGGTTGCTCCCATCTGAGCAAAGCGGACAAGATCGTCCACCTCGACATCAGGATTTGCACCCATATCGCATAAAACGGTCAGACCACCCTGACGATTGGGAACCGCCGAGGTAAGGCAAGGACGAATCGGGCGGCGCTCGCCTTCGCTCTCATATTTAAAAGGAGTTACATAAGCCGTAGCGGCAGCGGTGATGGCACCGGTAGCGCCAGCCGAGAAGAAGGCGTCAGCCGTGCCTTTTTTGACAGCACGGCAACCGATTACCACAGACGATTTGCGCTTATGCATAACAGCCTGGATAGGATCGTCCTCCATCGTAATGACGTCGGGAGCCACCAGAGGCTCTACGCGCTCATGCTTCTTCGCAAACGGCTCGACGATATCCTGAGGGCCAACCGCCACAACAGTCAAATCGGCGTCGGCAGCAAGCGCGGCCTCGATGCCAGCCATAACGACTGACGGCTCCTCGTCGCCGCCCATAACGTCGACGCAAACACGAACCTTATCCATGAACTCTCCCTCTATAGCGAAATGGCCGACTCAAAGAGCCGGCCATGTCTGTTCCAGATCTTTCACGCCATGCAAAACAAGATCGATGATGCAGCGCGCAGCATTACCGTAAGCAAAGGCTACTCGGTAACGATGACCTCGCGATCCTTGTAGAAGCCACAGTTGGGGCAGACGTGATGCGGAAGCTTGACGGCGCCGCAACGAGGGCAAACAGAGCGAGACGGAGCGTCAATCTTCATGTTGGCGGAACGACGGGTGTGCACAGCTCCACGACCCTTTTTTTGCTTAGGTACTGGCATGATGACCTTCCTTATACATAACTATTGCCTGGCACAATTACGCGCAAGCACCGATACTATCACATTCCACTGGGTTTTGGTGGAAGTTTTTCTCCATCAAGAGTTGACCATACAATAGCGGTCTACTCATCGAGCTTGAGATGTTTCAACGCTGCAAAAGGATTGGCATCCGAAGCGACGTAATCGTCCTCGAGCTTATTCGCACATTCGCAGGGAGCCTCGTTAAGGTTCGCTCCGCACGTAGGGCAGAGGCCCGCGCAATCGGGGCGACAAAGAACCACAAAAGGCGTATCCATCACGACAGCGTCGGCGATGGCATCGGAAAGATCGATGGTGTGATCCTCGCCCACAAGCTCAAATCCATCCTCATAGCTCTCCGGGTCCTCGGGCTCCTCGAAGAGATAGTACTCTTCGATCTCGCCTGCAACCTCGAAATGCGCAACATCGAGGCAGCGGTCGCATTCACCGGTGACATGTGCACGCACAATGCCCGTAGCGAGAATGCCATCGCCGGTATTGGTGAGCATAACGTCATAGGAGATGCCATCGTCAAGAGAAAAGGACTTCTCCCCCGCTTCATACGTCGCGGCATCGATATGCCCTGCAACTGGGAGGGAATCGCCGGGATTCTCGACCTCATCCTCAAGATTGACGACAACAGAAGCAAACTGCGACATGATTACCAAACGCCATTCTGCTGAGCGGAGTTGGCACCCTCGTTGAGCTGCTGACGGCAACGGGCAACGGTGCCGGTCAAGCTCTTAAGGTTCTCCTCAAGGTGAGTGAATACCTGCTCGGCGTAATCCTCGGCGGCATAGCGCGTCTCACGCTCATACTGCTGGGCACGATCGCGAATGTCATCCGCCTGCTGCTGAGCCAGACGAACGATCTCCTGCTCGCCAGCGATGGTGAGTGCCTGCTGTTGGGCGTCGGCGATAATCGAATCGGCCTGCGCCGTGGCGCTGGCCATCAGCTCGTCACGTTCCTTGAGGATGCGGCGGGACTTCTGCCACTCCTCCGGATAGCTCATGCGAATCTCGTCAAGAATATTGAAGAAGATCTCCGTTTCGATGACCTTGAACTGCTGGTTCTTGCCGAAAGGCGTCTTCGCTTCCTCGATAAGCCCCTCGAGTTCGTCTACGAGGCTCTCAATCCTCTCGCCAGGAAAGTTGTCCCCAGCCATCCTGTCTCCCTTCGTTTGCTTATAATCAACCGCTAATAGTAGCACATGAACCGCATCGGCTTGCACAGAGTGCCCGCTTGTGTTGCTTACTTGAATCGCTCCGCAAGAGCATGTGCCACGTTATCGGGAACAAATCCGGACACGTCACCGCCCAGCGATGCGATCTGGCGTACAACCGAAGACGAAATATACCCATACTGCGGGGCGCTCATGACAAAGATCGACTCGAGGGCTGAGTCCAAGCGATAGTTAAGATCGGCTTGCTGCAGCTCGTACTCGAAGTCGGTCATAGCGCGAAGGCCTTTGACAAGGGCCCCCGCCTGGATCTCGTGGGCAAAATCAACCAGAAGACCACAAAAAGGCTTCACCTGCACATTCTCAAGATCGCAAAGAGCCTCGGTGGCAAGGTGGACGCGTTCGTCGAGCGAAAACGCGGGACCACACCCGCCCTTACCGAGCGACTCGGCAACGGCAACCGTCACCTGGGAGAACATACGGGATGCGCGTCGCACTACGTCGATATGCCCATACGTGATGGGATCGAACGTACCGGGAACGAGCGCATGGTCGATGGTTTGAATCATAATCTGCCTTCATTGATGTGTATCGGTTAAAGCGGGCTAAAGCTAACGATCGATGTCCTCGATGGCAGCCGCGCCGTCAAAACGCAAGAGGTCGACAGCGGTGGAGCCATAGCGCTTCTCGCGCTCGACGCTAAAGCCATCCGGGCGCGGCCCCTCGTCCGCGGCCGCATGCTCGACGAGAACGAGCGCACCGGGAGCCAAGAGCCCCGATTTGGCAAGGGATTCCGCCAATTGCGTGGCGGGTTCGGCCCCCAATGCATACGGAGCGTCGATCATCACGAGGTCGAACGGTGCGCCTTCGATACGGCCGCGCGCTGCCGAGGCAAGGCAATCGGCGCAAAAAACACGATACGACGAGCGCGGAGCGGAAAGCGACTCAAGGTTCTTGCGCACAAGAGCGGCGGCGGAACGATTGATGTCGAAAAAAGCAGCGAAGGTCGCGCCGCGTGAGAGCATCTCGATTCCCAAAGCGCCGGAGCCAGCAAAAGCATCAAGCACGCGAGCGCCCTCAATTCCTTGAGGGAGGGAAGAGTCGACCATCGATGCCATGGCCTCTCTCACGCGATCGGTCGTAGGCCTCGTGACGTCTCTCCCCTGCGGCTCGGCGATCTTGCGGCCGCGCCATTGTCCGGAGATGATCCTCATCCTCCGCTTACCTCCTTGAAGATGTTTCCATACCGTTCAACAACCTGCAGGCGCAACGGATATGTAGCCTGCGAGGACAAGGTAGGAGCATACCGCAAAAGCTCACGCGCGTCCTCGTGGGCAGCCTCGATAATATCCGTATCAGCATCAAGATCGACAAAACGCAGGGTCACGCCACCATGCTGACGAAGGCCCAAGATCTCTCCCTCATGCCTCAGACGAAGATCTTCCTCGGCAAGCGTGAAGCCATCGTTGCTTTTCTCAAGCGATTCGAGCCTGTCGCTAGCCACGGTATGGCGAGAACCCGAGAGCTGCGAAAGAACAAAGCAGGTACCCGGCAAGCTGCCACGGCCCACGCGCCCACGAAGCTGATGAAGCGTCGCCAAACCAAATCGCTCACCGTTCTCGATAATCATCACCGTGGCCCGAGGAACGTCGACGCCAACCTCGACCACCGTGGTTGAAACGAGAATATCCACCTCGCCGTCACGAAAAGCATCGATTACGCGATCCTTCTCGCGTGGAGAAAGCCGTCCATGAAGCGCTGCCACACGTGCCTGAGGGAACAGATGGGACAGATGCTCGGCCTCCGCTTCAACAGAGTGCAGGCGCTGGGCAGCCACAGGGCGGCCCAATTCATCGAGGTCCAAGCCGGGCTGGGCATCAAGCTCCCCCTGATCGTCCTTCTCAGAGACGAGCGGGCAGATGACGTATGCCTGCTGGCCATCTTCAAGAGCGGCACGCAGCGCACCATAGGCGATGTCGCGGTTTGCCTCGGCGAGTACGCGCGTAGTCACCCCCGCACCCGCAACGGGCCGATGACGGATGATGCTCGTCTCGAGGTCACCATAGACCGACAACGCAAGCGTGCGCGGGATTGGGGTGGCCGTCATAACAAGCAGGTCGGCGCCGGGCCCCTTGGCACGCAAAAGGTTACGCTGCCCCACACCAAAACGATGCTGTTCATCGATCACCACAAGAGACAGGCGCGAGAAAAAAACATCATCGCCCAGCACGGCATGGGTTCCAAAGAGGATGTCGAGCTCACCGCAAGCGAGGGCAGCCAATATGCGCTCACGCTCCGCAACCGATGTCGATCCGGTGAGCAACGCACAGCGTAAGCCAGCTTGTTCAAGGACGGGCATACATGAGGAAGCATATTGACGGGCCAAAACGGACGTGGGCGCCATGACGCAAGCCTGCGTGCCCGTGTCCGCGCACGAGGCCAGTGCCACCATCGCGACGGCCGTCTTTCCCGTTCCCACATCGCCCAAAAGCAGGCGATTCATAATGCGGTCGGGACATTGCATGTCTGCCAAGATCTCGTCGACGGCCGTTTGCTGTTCATCGGACAGCGCAAAGGGAAGCGACTGCAGGACAGCTGCCACATGCGCCCCCACCGCATGCCCCACGGGCGTGATACCCAAAAGATTGGCATCGTTGCGCAATCGAAGAGCGAGCTGCAAATATAAAACCTCATCGTAGGCAAGCCTGCGACGCGCAAGCGTGACCTCGGCAAGAGACGAAGGAAAATGAATGGAGCGCAGCGCGCGCGAGATGCTCATAAGATGACGCCGCGCGCGCAGCTTGGCTGGCATGGGATCGCAAAACACATCAGCTGTCTCGCACGCAACCGAGACGATACGACGCATCCAAGCGGCACTCAAACCTTCGCATGCACCGTGCACGGGCACGATCGCGCCCAAAGAAGAAGATGAATCGAGACGCTCGTAATGCGGGGAAGCCATTTGTTTAAAACCGTAGGCGAACTCCACCTTCCCCATAACGGCAAGGCGGTCACCGGGCTTGAGCTGTTTTGCAATCCAGGGCTGTTTGAAAAACGAAACACGCAGAACGCCCGAATCGTCTACGAGCATCACTTCAGTCACAGTCAATCGAGGCCTTGGGCGCTTTTCCGTCACGCGGTCCACGGTCGCTATGATCGTGCACACCTGCCCCAGAGGCGCGGTCTCGATGCTGTAGCCACGCGTGAAGTCCAGATAGCGACGCGGTACGTGAAGGAGGAGGCCCCCCACCGTCTCGATACCGAGCCTGCGGAGAGCCTCCTCGCGTGTTCCCGAAACATATTTTAGACGCGAAACATCCTGCGAAAGGATGCCCGTCCGAGAAAGACGCGCGGAAGCCTCGGGTGTCATGATTGCGCGCGTCATATCGCACGGCCTATTCGATCGAGAAGATCACCGGATAGAGCGGCTGCTCACCACGGTGCGAATCGATTTCTAGATCGGGCTGAGCCTCCTCGATAGCAGAAAGGAGCTCTTCAAAATCATCGTCAGACATATCGGCACCGGCCAGAATAGTGAGGGTATCGCCCTCTTCCTCATCCTGCATGCGATTGATGCAATCGATAGTGACCTGCGCCACATCGGAGCCCACGATATCGATAGAACCGGAGATGATGCCCATGACATCACCGGCATAGATCGGGCTACCGTCAGAAGCGGAGCTATCGCGCACAGCGGTGGTAACCTCGCCGTCGCGCACCTCCGAGACGGCCTCCGTCATGGTCTCGACAACCTCATCGAGCGAGGCGTCGGGAACAACGGTGAACAGAGCGGAGAAAGCCTGGGGAACGGTCTTAGTGGGAACAACCGCCACGCGCTTGTTCTCGCACGCAGAAGCAGCAGCCTCGGCAGCCATACGGATGTTGCCGTTGTTGGGAAGAATGATGACAGACTCGGCGTTTACCTGGTCTACCGCAGCCAGAAGGTCGGCGGTAGAGGGATTCATGGTCTGGCCGCCCGAGACGATCATATCGACACCGAGCGACTTCAAGATCTCTGCCTGGCCGGAACCAGCAGCCACGGCAACAAAGCCGAGCGGCTTCGCGGGCTCGGAAGCAGCGGCTTGATCAGCCTTGATCTTTGCCGTGCGCTCATGGGACTCCATATCCATATTGTGGATGAAGACCTCATAGACCTGACCGTACTTGAGCATGTGGGCCAAGATCTTGTCGGGAGTATTGGAGTGCACGTGCACCTTATAGTCGGGATATGCACCTACAAGAAGCTCACAATCGCCCATGGAAGCGAGGAACTTAAGGCACTTCTCCTCATCGAACTTCTTCTCCGCCTTGAAGAGGAACTCGTTGCAGTAGCGGAACTCAGAGCCCTCCCAGTCGTCATTGGCCTCAATCTCGACACGGCCGAGTGCGTTTTCCTTCGCAGAGCTGGCATCGGCATCAAACGTAGCCGAAAAGCCCTCGATGTTAGAGGTACGACCCAAAGCTGCCGAAACGAAATTCTCGACGAAGATAGCGAAACCGAACGCACCGGAGTCGACTACGCCGTTCTCCTTGAGAACAGGCAGGAGGTCGGGCGTGCGTGCGACGGACTGATAGGCCTCGACCACGATAGCGTCGAGCGCATCGGCGGGAGCCATCTTCTTCTTGGCGCACTCGTCAGCCTTGGTGGAAATATCGCGAAGCACCGTGAGGATAGTGCCCTCAACCGGCTTGCGAACAGCCTGGAAGGCCACCTTCACGGCGTTGCGGAGGGCAGCAGCGATGTCCGCAGTACTCACGGGGTTGCTAGCAGAGACGAGACCCTCTGCGACACCGCGAAGGATCTGCGAGGTGATGACGCCGGAGTTGCCGCGAGCGCCCATCAGGGAACCGTGGGTGATAGCGGCGGCGATGGCCTCGATATTGGCGTCTGCGGGCAGCTCTGCCACCTCCTTGACAACGGAAGCCAGAGTCAAGGACATATTGGTACCGGTGTCGCCATCGGGCACGGGGAAGACGTTGAGCTTGTTGATCTCCTCGGCCTTATCGGCTACCGCCTTCGCGGCAATGGGAAAGCAGGTGCGGATGGTATTGGCAATCATATTGGGTGAATCTCCGAACAAGAAGAGGGTTAGCCGCGGGACTTAAGAGCATCGACATGGATGGCGATCTTGAGGTGAGCCGGATCGATCTGGGCGATCTCGGCCAAGGTAAACGACACCGAGCTGGTGAGGTTCGCACAGACGGACTTCATGTTGACGCCGTTTTCGAGCACGACATGGAGGTCCACAGCAAGGCCGCCTTCGGTGCTCGACACCATAACGCCTTTGCGCAGGCGCTGGCCGGGAAGCAGGCGCACGCTCTCGGCACCTTGAAGCTGCTCGGCCATACCCACTACGCCGTAGCAGGACATGGCGGCATAACCGGCGATATCGGCGATGACGTCGTTGGAGACACTCAAGGTGCCGGGAATGGTTTCAGACACAGAAATCTCCTTTCCAGATGCATATCAGGCATCGGTTTGCGGGAGCAATCATCCCTGTATTCTACAACGCAAGCGCATGTAAATCAGTAATCAATCAAGCGCACACATGATGAGCGGAGTAAATGATCGAGCATGGTGCCAACAAACAGGAGAGGATCGACGCGAAATATCAAAAAAGCCACCCGAAGGTGGCTTTCAAGTTCGTGACGGAGCCGATATATCGGCATGTTCACGCGTGGCTGCCGCGAAAGAACTTAGGAACGGGCGACCTTGCCGGACTTAAGGCAGGAGGTGCAGACGTTCATCTTACGACGCTGGCCGTTGACGACAACGTAGACACGCTGAATGTTGGGACGGAACTTGCGGATGGAGACGCGGTGAGAGTGGCTGACAGAGCGACCAGCAACGGGGTGCTTACCGCAGATTTCGCAAACTTTGGACATGTGTATACCCTCCTTGGGCGGCGTGTGTTGTAGATGCCGCGTGAACAAACAGCATTGCACTATATCACAGAAGTGGGAAAGTGCGCGATATTTACACAATGAACTTGGAAAACCATAGATAAGTGGAGCAGATCGTTCCCAAGTAAATGCGCAGGCTATAATACCCCACTTTTCCCTGCATGCAAGAGTTAAAAGTGAAGAGTGGCGATTATGAACACCGGCAGTGCACCTATATATATGCTGAAGCTCATCCTTCACGCGAAGCCAGCCTTTGGGGCACACTTACGTTAAGAAGTGACGACTTCTTTCGATTTCTTTATTGAAACGTTTCATCTTTCGATTCAAACGAAGAAACGACGCTCCTGCGCAAAAACGTAGGCGATATACCTATTCATCTGCGCAATCGTAAAGAGGTTAACCTCGTGGCACCTTCAGATTCTCGCCATAAATGAATGCCGAAATCGCAAGTGAAACGCTTCATTTATGCCGTTTATCGACAAAATTCTACCGCTCGCATCCAAACGCGCTCCTATGCCATAGAATTTCGGCTCGTAGGCATAGCCCAACTAAGAGGAGGAGCTTAGCATGGCCAAAAAGCCAACGACAGATGCCACGCCCGAGATCGTAGACAATATCGACGCACTCGAGGCAAAGCTCGCGCGCATGCGTGAGGCACAGAAGGTCTTCGCCACCTACACCCAGGAGCAGGTCGACAAGATCTTCTACGAAGCAGCCATGGCTGCCAACAAGGCCCGTATCCCCCTGGCCAAGATGGCCGTCGAGGAGACCGGCCGTGGCGTTCTTGAGGACAAGGTCATCAAGAACCACTACGCCGCCGAGTACATCTACAACGCTTACAAGGACACCAAGACCTGTGGCGTCCTTGAGCACGACGAGGCCTACGGCATCACCAAGATCGCCGAGCCCATCGGCATCGTCGGTGCCGTCATCCCGACCACCAACCCCACCTCCACCGCAATCTTCAAGACCCTGATCTGCCTGAAGACCCGCAACGCCATCATCATCTCCCCGCACCCCGCTGCGGCCAAGTGCACCATCGCCGCAGCCAAGCTCGTGCTCGACGCTGCCGTCAAGGCAGGCGCCCCCGAGGAGATCATCGGCTGGGTCGACGTGCCTTCCATCGACCTGACCGGCAAGGTCATGGCCGACGTTGACATCATCCTGGCCACCGGTGGCCCGGGCATGGTCAAGGCCGCCTACAGCTCCGGCAAGCCCGCACTGGGCGTCGGCGCAGGCAACACCCCCGTCATCATCGACGACACTGCCGACATCAAGCTGGCCGTCAACTCTATCATCCACTCCAAGACCTTCGACAACGGTATGATCTGCGCTTCCGAGCAGTCCGTGACCGTCATCGACACCGTCTACAAGGAGGTCAAGGAGGAGTTCACCCGCCGCGGCTGCTACTTCGTCAAGAAGGGCAAGGAGCTCGAGGCCCTGCGTGAGGCCATGTTCAAGAACGGCGCTCTCGACCACCGCATCCCCGGTATGGCTGCCGCCAAGATCGCTGAGCTCGCCGGCATCGAGGTTCCAGCCAAGACCAAGATCTTGATCGCCGAGGTCACCTCGACCGACCCCGAGAAGGAAGAGTTCAGCCACGAGAAGCTCTCCCCGGTCCTCGCCATGTATCATGCCAAGGACTTCCAGGAGGCCGTGGACAAGGCTGAGCACCTCGTGCTCGCCGGCGGCCCGGGCCACACCGCGTCGCTCTACGTCCACCCCGCCCAGAGCGAGAAGATCGCCCTGTTCGAGAACACCATGAAGGCCTGCCGTATCGTTATCAACACCCCCTCTTCGCAGGGCGGCATCGGCGACCTGTACAACTTCGGCATGAAGCCGTCCTTGACCCTGGGCTGCGGCTCCTGGGGCGGCAACTCCGTCTCCGAGAACGTTGGGGTGAAGCACTTGATCAACGTCAAGACCGTCGCGGAGCGTCGCGAGAACATGCTGTGGTTCCGCGCTCCCGAGAAGGTGTACTTCAAGAAGGGCTCCACGCCTGTGGCGCTCGACGAAATCGGCCGTGTCATGGGCAAGAAGCGCGCCTTCATCGTGACCGACCAGTTCCTGTTCAAGAATGGCAACACCCGCGCCATCGAGGCCAAGCTGGACGAGATGGGCATCGCGCACGACTGCTTCTACGACGTTGAGCCCGATCCCTCCCTGCAGTGCGCCCGTCGCGGTGCCGCCCAGATGCGCCTGTTCGAGCCCGATGTGATCATCGCCGTCGGCGGCGGTTCCGCCATGGACGCCGGCAAGATCATGTGGGTCATGTACGAGCACCCCGAGGTCAACTTCGAGGATATGGCCATGGACTTCATGGACATCCGTAAGCGCGTCTACACCTTCCCCGAGATGGGCCAGAAGGCTTACTTCGTTGCCATCCCCACCTCTTCGGGTACTGGCTCCGAGTGCACGCCGTTCGCCATCATCACCGACAAGGACACCGGCATCAAGTGGCCGCTCGCCGATTACCAGCTGATGCCCAAGATGGCCATCGTCGACGTCGACAACGCCATGACCGCTCCGCGCGGCCTGACGGCTGCCTCCGGCATCGACGTCATGACCCACGCAATCGAGTCCTATGTCTCGATCATGTCCTCCGACTACACGCGTGGCCTCTCCGAGCGCGCTGCCAAGCTGGTGTTCGAGAACCTGCCCTCCAGCTTTGAGAACGGCGCCAAGGATCCTCACGCCCGTGAAGAGATGCACAACGCATCTTGCATGGCCGGTATGGCATTCGCCAACGCCTTCCTGGGCCTCAACCACTCCATGGCCCACAAGCTCGGCGCTTTCCATCACATCCCCCACGGTCTGGCAAACGCTGTCATCCTGACTCGCGTCATGCGCTATAACGCCGCCGAGGCCCCGGTCAAGATGGGCACGTTCTCGCAGTACCCCTACCCCAACGCGCTGCACGCTTATGCCGACATGGCTCGCTACTGCGGTGTCGAGGGCAAGGACGACGCTGAGGTCTTCGAGAACTTCATCGCCAAGCTCACCGAGCTCTGTGACTTCATCGGCGTTAAGAAGACGATTGCCGAATATGGTGTGGACGAGAAGTATTTCTTGGATACACTTGATGAGATGACCGAGCAGGCGTTCAACGACCAGTGCACCGGCGCTAACCCGCGCTACCCGCTCATGAGCGAGATCAAGGAGCTGTACCTGGACGCATACTACGGCCGCGAGCCGCAGAGCTACGGCGTCTAACAGTAGCAACTTCGGGTTTGAAGGGAGGTAACACGCTTTCAGCGGTTACCTCCCTTTTTCATATGTCGGTTGCCCATCAGGGCAGAAGGGACGCATCGATCATGAAACTTCCGGAGAACAAGGTCGAACTGGTAAGGCGCGGCAACAAAGTTGTCTATGACCTGGGCGATAAGATCGTAAAGGTCTTTAACGAGACAAAGCCTCTATCCGATGTGTTCAACGAGGCGCTTAACCTTGCGCGCATCAACGAGTGCGGTATCCCTAGCCCCAAGGTGCTGCAAGTATCCGAAATCGAAAACGGTGGTGGCTGGGCCATGGAGACCACCAAGATCCCCGGCACCGTGATGGCCGAGAAAATGCAGGCGGAGCCTGGCCATTTCTACGAGTATCTTGAGCAGTTCGTCGACCTCTTGATTGAGATCCACGGTTATCGCTGCCAGCAGCTTAATCGCCAGAAGGACAAGTATGCCCGCATGATCAAAAGCCTCGACGAGATCGACGGCACCACGCGTTATAACCTTCTTGAGCGTCTTGATGGCATGAAGAAGGATACCTGTGTATGCCACGGTGACTTCAATCCCACGAACATCATCGTTGGCGAGGACGACAAACTCTACGTCTGCGACTGGGCGCACGCCACCCAGGGCGAACCCGCAGCCGACGCAGCCATGACATATCTGCTCCTCTCCATCCAAGATAAACAGCAGGCAGACACCTTCCTGGAGATGTACTGTGAGCGCTCCGGCACGCCGATGCAGGTTGTTCGCCAGTGGATGCCTGTTGTCGCAGCCTCCGAGCTCGCCCGCAACCGTGAAGGTCAAGATCGCGGGGCGCTCCTCAGCTGGATCGACGTCATGGATTACCAGTAAGCTGCGCACGCGATTAAGCCGCTCTTTGTACCACGAGCCAGCTAAAACAGCCTGAACACATAGCGCCGCGGGCCGATGTGAAGATGCATCGACCCGCGGCGTCTACATTCAAACGTTAGAGCAGTCAGTCAAAAAGCCAACAAGCGATCGTGCCCTCATGGCTGCAAACGCAAGCCCGGGAAGCCTCTACAACATTGGAGATACCCCAATCGGAAAGCAGGGGCATCTGGGCATGGTCCACGCTCCAACGAAAGCCCCGCTCAGAAACTTCCGTGCCATCACTTAAGGGAATGCACGAAAAACGGCGACCTTGAGCTGCATAGATTTCCCAAGCATCACCCGAATGCAGGACCCGCGCCTCAAAATCGTCTTCGACAATACGAACCGAAGCCCGTGCACCGGCAAGGCGCCCAAGCACCCCAAGCGCATGATCGGGAGCGCCCCCGGACACACATGTGCACACAATCTCGGCTAAGGGCCAACGCTCCTCAATCGCACGCAACGCAAGGGCAAGATCGGTCGCATCCTTATGAGGGTTGTACCGCTCGACCTCAAAAGAAGCCGACTCGGGTCCGGCCTGCGCCGCCTCAACGAGGCGAAGACCACACTCCCCCACCGTATCGGCATCTCCGCAAAACAGGTCGCACGAAAGGCCAGCATCGATAACGGCATCCAGGCCGCGATCGACCGCAACGATTCGAGCGCAATCACGAGCCGCACGGCAAATGGCCTTGACGGAAGAGCGGTCTGGGGAGCCGCCGACAACGAGCACGCGATCGACATCCGAGCTATACAAGCCCCTCGTCCTCCTCAAATCCTTCGTACAGCTCAATATCGTCAAGAGAAGCGGCTTGCGCAGCCTCAGCGCGGCGTCGCATCAGCTCTGCACACAAGCCGCAATGGGAGCAGCCACTCGCACAGAGCTGCCCGGGAATTCAATCCGTAAACGAAAGAATGCGATCGAGGGTGAGCTCGGCAAAAGAATCGATAAAGATGTCACTGTTTGCCTGGACATCGAGGCGAGGGCCGCGGCCCTCGGGATCAAAGATGCCCACACGGCGATACCCCGCAGAAGCAGAGCTGATAAGACCGAAGGGCATATCTTCGAACACCCAGACATCCGCATGGTCAACGTCTTTCATGCCGTGAATCTCGCTCAGTTTTTCCAGCGCCAGATTGTATACATCCGGATGGTCCTTGGATGCACCGGCATCTGCCGTAGTGACAATCACATCGAAATACTTACCGACGCCAAACGCGTCGAGACCGATTTGAACCGACTCTGCAGGAGTCGAGGTGGCGATAGCCATCGGGACACCCGCCTCATGCGCCGACTCCAGGAAATCTGTCACTCCCTCGCGAACAGAGACCTCTTCGCTATAACCGCGCGCAAGCATCCCCAAAAGACGGTCATAGACCTCTTGTCCGTCTTTACCGACACCCCATTTGCGATGATATCCCTCGCACTCACCGATAACGGAAAGAGACTCGAATTCGGCGAAATCTTCGGCCACGGTATCAACGCCATAGGTTTTGAGCAGCGCGGGCTGAACGCGTAGCCACATGCCCATCGATTGCAGAATAGTGCCGTCGCAATCGAAGATAAATGCACGGGGCATCTTCTGGTCGAGTGTCATGAAATCCCCTCTCGGCAGATGAGCCTGTATTGAAAATACCAATACTCCAAACGCTGTCCATAGTAGCAAAACGACAACGCGAGTCGAAGAACACCGAAAGCTACGCATCGAAATCGAAAATACGAAAATCAATAGTTGTCAAGTGTCGTTCACCCATGGATTAAAATCGACCGTCCCGCGCTCCAATGGGCGTGATTGAGCTGCGAAGTGCTACTGTGAAAAAGGTTATTTTTTCTTGGACGACCCCGATATTCGATGGACTGATTTACCGTGAGCAAACAAAACGAAACCCTTGCCACAGCCACCGTCGAGTCCTCCCTCGCCATCAGCAAAGACGATATCTATTTATTCGGTCAGGGCACCTGGCTCGGCTGTGCCGAAAAGCTCGGTTCCCACCCTGATATCGAAGATGGAGCCCACGGGTGGAGTTTTGCCGTCTGGGCCCCAGCGGTTCGAAGCGTAAGCGTCGTTGGAGATTTCAACGCGTGGACCCCAGGCGCGAACCTCCTTGCCCGCGTGCATCAAAGCGATATCTGGCAGGGGTTCATTCCCGGCCTCAAAGCCGGTGAGCTGTACAAATATGCGCTGGAAACAGATACCGGCGAGATTCTTTTCAAGGCAGACCCCCTGGCGATAGCAGATGAGCTCCCACCGGGAACAGCCTCCAAGCTGTGGTCGCTCGACGGCTACGATTGGAACGACAGCGCCTGGCTTGAGCAGCGCCGCGCCTCAAACCACATGAAGCAGCCGCTCAATATCTACGAGGTGCATCTGGGCAGCTGGAATCGTCATGGCGATGAGCCCCAGGGGGAACCGCGCGAAGACGGGACCTATCCCGGCCCGGGCGATCCCTTCCCCACCCAGCGCGGAACGTATTACAGCTACCTCGACCTTGCGCAAGAGCTCGTGCCGTACGCGAAGGATATGGGCTACACCCATATCGAAATCCTTCCCGTAACCGAGCACCCCTTTGATGGCTCATGGGGCTATCAAACCACGGGCTACTATGCCACCACGGCGCGTTTCGGCACGCCCCAGGAGTTCATGCAGCTCGTCGACACCGCCCACCAAGCAGGCATCGGCATCATCATGGACTGGGTTCCGGGCGGCTTTTGCGCAGACGCCCATGGACTCGCCACGTTTAACGGACACATGCTCTACGAGCACGAGATTCATCCCAACTGGGGCACGCACAAGTTCGATTTCTCGCGCCCCGAGGTCGTGAGTTTCCTCACCGCCAACGTCTTGTTCTGGCTTGAGAACTTCCATATCGACGGTATCCGCATGGATGGCGTCTCGAGCATGCTCTACCTCAACTTCGGAATCGACAACGAAGCCGATAAGAAATTCAACACCCTGGGAACCGAAGAAGACCTGGATGCCAGCGCATTCATCCGCTCCGTAAACACCTGCGTCTCCGAGCGCATGCCCGACGTGATGATGATCGCCGAAGAATCCACCGCCTGGCCGCTTGTCACCTACCCGCCAAGCGAAGGAGGCCTGGGCTTCCACTACAAGTGGGATATGGGATGGATGAACGATACCCTGCACTACATGCAGACCGATTTCCCCTGGAGGCCGGGCAACCACGGGCTGCTCACGTTCTCGATGATGTACGCATTCAACGAGAACTTCGTGCTACCGCTCTCGCACGACGAGGTCGTCAATGGCAAATGCTCGCTCATCGGCCGCATGCCCGGTGATTGGTGGCGCCAGTTCGCCGGCATGCGCACACTCGCGTTCTACCAGATGACGCACCCCGGCGCAAAGCTCAATTTCATGGGCAACGAGATCGCTCAGTTCATTGAGTGGCGCTACTACGAGTCCATTCAATGGTTTCTCACAAGCGAATACGAAACCCATCGTAACCAACAGCAGTTCATCCGTGCGCTCAACGCGTTCTATCTCGAGCAGCCCGCACTTTTTGAACGCTCCTATACGCCGAATGGCTTTGAGTGGATCGATGCCGACAACACCGATCAGTCCATCGTGACCTTCGTGCGCCACGGCGATGATCCGGCAGACGACCTGCTCATCCTTATCAATTTTGATCCGGCATCCTACGAGCGATTCCGCATCGGTGCCCCGCGCGAAGGCGACTGGAAGCTCATGTTCAACAGCGACGAGTCACGCTACGGAGGCTCGGACTATCCCATGCGCGAGCTGGTTTCGAGTGAGCCCGTCGCTTGGAACGGCCAGGAGAACTCGATAGAGACTCCCGTGCCCGGTCTTGCCGGACTCGTGTTCCGCAGGGTTGGACCTTCGAGTTACGTTCCGCCCAAGCCGCCCAAACCCGCCGAGCACAAGAAGTCCAAGACGTCAACGAAAACAACTTCGAAGACACCCGCAAAGGCATCTGCCAAAGCGTCCAATATAAGCAAAGCCAAGAAGACCAAGCGCGGCAGCGCGCGTAAAGGAGATAATGCATGACGAAGATTTTCGAAACCCCGCAGCAGTTTGCCGACGAGTACCTGCGCGTTCTGACCGCCGAAGTTGGAAAGGACCTTGCCGGCTGCACCAATACGGAGCGCTATCAGGCGCTCGCCAAGCTCATCGCGCAAAAGGCCAACCAGCAGTTTGCGCAATCCGACTCCGAAAACGCCAAGAGCGACAAAAAGAAGGTCTACTACTTCTCCCTGGAGTTCCTGCTCGGTCCTCTGCTTGATAACTATCTACTCAACTACGGCATCCGCGACGTCGTCACCGAGGGCCTGGACAGCATGGGAATCAAGCTCGATGATGTCTTGGCCGAAGAGGGCGACCCCGGCCTTGGTAACGGCGGCCTGGGACGTCTTGCCGCTTGCTTCCTCGATTCCATGGCCGCAGAGGGAATCCTGGGATTTGGCAACGGTATGCGCTATCGCTACGGTCTCTTCCGTCAGAAGATCGAGGGCGGACGCCAAGTCGAGGTCACCGATAACTGGCTCGACAAGGGTTATCCATGGGAGACGCGCCATGACGAGAGCTCCGTTATCGTCCGTTTTGGCGGCGAGGTCGTTCGCCATGAAGATGAGAACGGAAAGTTCTGGTTTAGCCAAGAGGGTGGCGAGATGGTAAAGGCCGTCCCCTACGACGTGCCCATCATCGGCATGGACGGCAAGACCGTGAATCGCCTGCGCCTCTGGAGCGCCGAGCCCGCGCAAGAGGATTTCGATCTTGATGCGTTCAACCGTGGCGACTATGCTGCAGCTGCGAAGTTCCGCACCGATGCCGAAGCCATCTCGGAGATTCTGTACCCCAACGATGCAGGAGAGCATGGCCGCATCTTGCGTCTCAAGCAGGAGTACCTGTTTGTTGCAGCCGGCCTCGCGTCTATCATCCGCAACTTCAAGTTCGATCATCCCGGCGCAGACTGGAAGCGCTTCCCCGAGCTCGTGGCAATCCATACCAACGATACGCACCCCGCCATGTGCGGCGCCGAACTGATGCGCCTGCTTGTGGATGAGGAGGGTCTGGATTGGGATACCGCCTGGGACATCGTGACCAGAAGCGTTTCCTACACCAACCACACCGTTCTTCCCGAGGCATTGGAAAAGTGGCCGATCGACACCTTCCAGCGCCTTCTTCCGCGTGTGTACATGTATATCGACGAGATTAATCGTCGATACATGGAGTCCTTCCCTCGCGAGGGTGAGGGCTGGCAGGACCGCCTGCGCAACACCGCTATCCTGTGGGACGGACAGGTGCGCATGGCAAACCTCTCCGTCATCTGCTCCCACTCCGTCAACGGCGTGGCGCAGATCCATACCGACATCCTCAAGCGCGAGACCCTGCATGATTTCTACGCGATGACGCCCGAGAAGTTCAACAACAAGACGAACGGCATCTCGCCGCGCCGCTTCCTCGCTAACGCCAACCCCTCGCTTGCCCGCCTCATCACCGAGAAAATCGGCGATGGCTGGTTGCGCGACGCAGAGGAACTCAAGCGTCTTGAAGCCTTTGCAGGCGACGACGCCTTCCTCGATGCGCTCGCTGCATCCAAGCGCGAGAACAAGGAACGCCTCGCCCGCTACATCGCCGCACAGACCGGTGTCGAGCTCGACGTGGATTCCATCTTTGACGTTCAGGTCAAGCGCTTCCATGCCTACAAGCGTCAGCTGCTGAACATCTTCAAGGTCATGGACATTTACAACAGGATGCTTGCAGACCCATCCTACAAGCCGCATAAGACTTCGTTCATCTTCGCCGGCAAGGCGGCGAGCGCGTACACCTTCGCCAAGGAAACAATTCGCCTCATCAACTCCGTGGCCGACGTCGTGAACAACGACGATCGCGTCAACGAGTACATCAAGGTCGCCTTCGTTCCCAATTTCGCCGTTTCCAACGCCCAGCTCATCTATCCCGCAACCGAGATTTCCGAGCAGATCTCGACGGCAGGCAAGGAGGCGTCGGGCACCTCGAACATGAAGCTCATGATGAACGGAGCCCTCA
Organism: uncultured Collinsella sp.; assembly: GCA_934647195.1. Classification (GTDB taxonomy): domain Bacteria; phylum Actinomycetota; class Coriobacteriia; order Coriobacteriales; family Coriobacteriaceae; genus Collinsella. Next base: position 79,492 of record CAKUFD010000002.1, on the reverse strand, counting down.
CCCTGGGTACCCTCGATGGCGCGAACATCGAGATTGCCGAGCTCGCAGGCGTGCAAAACGAAAAGATCTTTGGCATGAAGGTCGAAGAAGTCGAGGCGCTGCGCCGTGGCAACTACTTTGCCTGGGACGTGGTGAACAACGATCGCGAGCATATCGGCCGCTGCGTCGAGCAGCTGATCGACGGCACCTTCGCCGCACTCTCCGGCAACTTCGAGAGCATTCACGCCGAGCTCATGAACAACAACGACTATGACTTTGTCATCGCCGATTTCGCAAGCTACACACAAGCCTGGCGCGAGCTTACGGATTCCTACGACGACACGCGTGAGTGGCAGCGCAAGGCGCTGGCCAACATCGCGAATTCCGGGCACTTCTCGAGCGATCGCACCATCCGTGAGTACGCTCGCGACATCTGGCACGTATAGGTAACCGTCAATCGGCAAAAGGAGAAACCGATGAGCAAGAAGGAATGCATTGCTATGCTCCTCGCAGGAGGACAGGGCAGTAGGCTGGGTGCATTGACCAGCAAGATCGCTAAACCAGCCGTCTCCTTCGGCGGCAAGTTCAGGATCATTGACTTTTCGCTGTCGAACTGCGCCAATTCGGGCATCGACACCGTGGGCGTCCTCACGCAGTATCGCCCCTACCTCTTGAACTCCTATGTGGGTTCCGGCGAGGCATGGGATCTTGACGAGCGCGGCGCCGGCGTGTCGATCCTCCCCCCGTATGCCACGCAGGAAGGCGGCAGCTGGTATGCAGGCACCGCCGATGCCGTTGCGCAAAACATCGGCTACATCAAGGAGCACGACCCCGAGTACGTCTTGATCCTCTCTGGCGACCACCTGTATCGCATGGATTATCGCAAGATGCTCAAGACCCATATCGAGCATAATGCCGATCTTACGATTTCGGTCATGCCCGTGCCCTGGGAAGAGGCCAGCCGCTTTGGCATCATCACCAAGGACCCCGAGGACGACCGCATCCTCAAGTTCACAGAGAAGCCCGAGAAGCCCGATTCCAACCTCGCCTCCATGGGCATCTATATCTTTAGCACCAAGCTTTTGATCGACGCTCTCGAAGAGGACGCGCTCGACCCTCGATCCAGCCACGACTTTGGCAAGGACATCATCCCCAAGCTGCTCGATGATGACCGTCGTCTGTTCTGCTATGAGTTCCATGGCTTCTGGAAAGACGTCGGCACCATCTCGAGCTTCCATGAGACCTCGATGGACCTGCTGGGCGAGAATCCCGAGTTCGACCTCTTTGACAAGAACTTCCCCATTATGAGCAATGTCACCACGCGCCCGCCACACTACATCGGGCCCGATGCGCGTGTCGAGGATTGCCTGATTTCCAACGGCTGCAAGGTCTTTGGCAACGTACGTCATTCCATCATCTCGACCGACTGCGTAATCGATGAGCGCGCTGTCGTCGAGGATTCGGTGCTGCTGCCCGGTGCCCACGTCAAGGCAGGGGCTCACGTGGCCCGTGCGATTCTGGGCGAAAACTCGACAGTTGAGGAAGGCGTCAAGCTCGGTAGCGTCGACGTCACGAAGGACACCGCCGTCGTTGGAAATGATGTTGTGATCGGGAAGGGGGAATGAACCGATGATCAACCGTAAAGCCATCGGCTACATCACCGCAAACTATACCTGCCGTACGAGCTCCAAGCTCACCGAATGCCGTCCCTTGGCGGCCCTGCCGATCTTTGGCCGTTATCGCCTGATCGACTTCCCGCTCTCCAACATGATGAATGCCGGCATCAAAACCGTCGGCGTCGTGATGCCGGGCAATTATCGCTCGCTCATCGACCATATGGAGTCGGGGCGCGACTGGATGCTCGACCGCAAGAAGGGCGGCCTGTTCCTGCTCCCCGGCAACGCATTTGGCGCCTCCAAGCGTGGCATGCGCTTCTTGCTGCGCGACATCATCGCCAACAAGACGCTCTTCCAGCGCTCCGACCTGCCCTACGTTGTCATGTGTGGATGCAACATCATCTTCAACATCGACCTTGCCGAAATCATCAATGCCCACGAGCGCTCCGGTGCCCACGCCACGATGGTATACTGCCGCGCCGAACGCGAGCATGACGAGGACGTGACCGCCCTGGAAATCGGTGACGCAGGACGCGTACACGCCCTGCACGCCGGCTGCTCCTTTGGCGACAACAAGTTCCTCGACTGCTGCGTCATCAACCGCGACGTGCTGCTCGACATCATCGACAACTATCAAGATGTCGACCACCTGGATCTCTTTGAAGCCATTGAGCCCGAGTTCGGCCGCATCGACGTATGCTCCTACGAGTTCAAGGGCCTGGCGCTTGGCGTCTTTGACGAGCAGTCCTACTATCAGCGCTCCATGGAGATGCTGCGTCCCGATCTGAACGACCGCCTGTTTAACCCCGATCGCCCCATCATGACCAAGGCTCACGACGCACCGCCCGCGAAGTTCTGCACGGGAAGCACGGTGTGCAACTCCTTGGTCTCCGCGGGCTGCTTGATCCAGGGCACGGTACGAGGGTCCATCCTTGCGCGCGACGTTGTCGTTGAGCACGGCGCTTCGGTGTCGAACTCCATCATCATGCAGGGCTGTGTGATTCATAGCGGAGCGCGCGTGGAGAACGCCATCGTCGATAAGAACAACGTGATTCCCGCACAGACCGAACTGCGCGGCACCCCCGATGCCACGCTCATCATCGCCAAGGCGCCCCTAGCAACCAAGGAGATTACAACCCTTGACTAGCCCTGGTAATTCACTTGTCCCGCGACAGAGAAAGGAAACCCAGCATATGACCGAAGCGGCTACCAAACCCCTTCATGTGGTGTTCGCGAGCGCGGAGGCCGCTCCGTTTGTCAAGACGGGTGGCCTTGGCGATGTCGCGGGCTCACTCCCCCACGCTCTGAAGGCTGCTGGCGCAGAAGTTATCGTCATGGTGCCCAAGTACTCCACGATCGACGACTCCTTCCTTAACCAGATGGAACATGTCACCGATTTTTATGTGCCCTTGGGCTGGCGAAACGAGTACTGCGGTCTTGAACGCCTGGTACACGATGGCATCACCTACCTGTTCATAGATAACGAGCGCTACTTCAAGCGCGACTATCCGTATGGCTTCTTTGACGACGGCGAGCGCTTTGCGTTCTTCTCCAAAGCCATCTGCGAGTCTCTCCAGCACCTACCGGATGGATTTGTCTGCGACATCCTGCACTGCAACGACTGGCACACAGCCATGGCGCCTGTGTTTTTACGCGAGTTCTACCAGGGTCTCCCCCTCTATGAAAATGTGCGCACCGTCTACTCCATCCACAACATCGCCTTCCAAGGCCAATACAGCGACTTCGTGCTGGATGACATCTTGGGACTCGGCGGCGTGGAGGCCGCTGCGCGTCAGCTGAGGTGCGATGCCGATTCCATCAACTATATGCTCGGCGCCATCAACTACTCCGACGCCATCACAACGGTCTCCCCCAGCTATGCAGAGGAAATCCGCACGCCCGAATACGGCGAGGGCCTCGATGGAGCCCTATGCCGCCGTCAAAATGTTCTGCACGGCATCGTCAACGGCATCGACATAGCACGCAACGACCCGGCACATGACAAGCGCATTGCCGCAACGTATTCGATCGACGACATGTCGGGCAAGGCGCTCTGCAAGAAGGCCATTCAGGAAGAGCTGGGGCTCGAAGTACGCGACGACCGTCCCCTTATGGTTATGGTCACGCGTCTCACCAGGCAAAAAGGCATAGATCTGGTCATGTACTGCCTTGAGCGCATCCTTGAAGGAGGCGTCCAGGTGGCAGTCTTGGGCACGGGCGACGCCGACTACGAAGACGCCCTGCGCTGGTACCAGTCGGTCTACCCCGGCCAGATGGCCGCTCGCATCGAGTTTGACCCGGCGCTCTCGCAGCGCATGTATGCCGGCGCCGACATGTTCCTCATGCCCTCCCTCTTTGAGCCGTGCGGTCTCTCCCAAATGATCGCCATGCGCTATGGCACCTTGCCTATCGTTCGCGAAACGGGTGGCCTGCGCGACACCGTATCCCCGTACAACCAATTCACCGGCGAAGGCAACGGTTTCTCGTTCGCGCACTTCAACGGTGAGGAGATGGGCGACACCGTCTTCCGCGCGGCTCGCCTGTTCTGGGACGACCCTGCCGAATGGAAGAAGCTCGTAGAGCACGCTATGTCCTGCGACTTTAGTTGGATCGCCTCCGCCGCACGCTATCTCGACCTCTATCTGACCCTCCATCCCGATTGCAGCCTGCCCGAACCCGAGCCGGCACCTAAGCCCGAACCCGAGCCGGCACCTAAGCCCAAGCCCGAACCGGCGCCCGAGCCCGAACCGGCGCCCGAGCCCGAGCCCGCAGCGAAGCGCACCCCGAAGGCAACCGCCGCGCCCAAACGCGCCACGAGGGCAACGAAGGCGACCACCGCAGCACCTGAAGCCCCCGCGACCACTACCGCAAACGAGGCCGAAGATGCCGCTCCATCTAAGAACGCTTCTGCCACGCCGACAAAAGCAAAGACCACGCGTACGCGCAAGACGGCGGCATCGACAAAGAAGGCCACTGCCACCGATAAAAAGGAGCAGCAAGACGACGAGACTGTAGAGAAGGTCGCCACCACGCCGGCTGCCGAAAAACCGGCCGCAAAGCCTGCGGCACGAAAGACGCGCGCCAAGACGTCGACCCAGGCTTCGACCAAAGCAACGACCACGCGAGCAAAGTCGACGACCACCTCAACGAAGACCAGCACGAAGAAGGCTGCCGCAAACAAGGCCGATGCAGCTGCACCGGCCAAGGCGACGGACGATACCGCAACGAAGCCCACCCCCAAGGCCTCCATCACCGAAGCGAAGGACACCGAAACTCCCGCGAAGTCGGTCAGGGCGCGCAAGTCATCCACCGTGCACAAGGCATCTTCGGCCACAGCAAAAGGCCATGGTCGAAGCGCCGGCAAATAGCCAGCACCTGCCCCAAACAGCACGTCCACCAAAGCGGGATGTTGCGCCATTTAGGCTGCAGCATCCCGCTTCTTTTGGGATTTCCGCTACACTTGTACTTTGGTTTTTGTACATCCAGCAAAGGAACAGCAGTCGATGATCTTCCGACACAACTCCCGATCCCCTCAATTCAGGACTCCCTTTGGAGCCGTTCCCTGTAAAACCCCCGTTCGCCTTAGCTGCCAAGTCGAAGGCGAGAATTCCTCTACCGCAACGTGCACGCTGAGACTTTGGGTCGATGGCGAAGGCGAAACGCTTATCGATATGAAACGCGCCGCGGGCGGCATGTTCTCGACCTCCATTACCAGGGACACTCCCGCGATCATCTGGTACTCCTTTATCGTTTGCCACTCCGATGGCTCAGAAGTGCGCATCGGAGCCGCAGCGGGCGCACAGGGCGGCGAGGGCGTCGTCTACGAGTATGCCGAGGTCCCTTCGTTTCAGCTCACGGTGTATCAGCCGCGCCAGGTACGCCCCGCTTGGTACGAAGGCGGACTTGCCTATCAGATCTTCCCCGATCGCTTCGCGCGCGACGACGCGTGGCACGAGCGCACCGCCACCGAGTGCGCGAAGCCTCGCCGTGGAAGCAACAAGCACCTGATAGATGACTGGGCCACACCTCCCACCTATGACAGGAACCCGGATGGGTCGATAACCTCATGGGACTTCTATGGCGGATCGCTCAAGGGAATCGAGGAGAAGCTCCCTCACTTGAGCGAGATGGGCGTCACGGCAATCTATCTCAACCCCATCTTCGAAGCGGTGAGCAACCATCGCTACGATACGGCAAACTACCTGCATATCGACCCGATTTTGGGAACTGACCAGGATTTTTGCGACCTGTGCGCAGCGGCGCACGAGCGCGGCATCGGCATCATCCTCGACGGCGTTTTCAACCATACGGGCGACGATTCGATCTACTTCAACCGTTACGAAAACTACCCCGCTCCCGGCGCCTGGCAAGGTGGAGCATCACCCTGGAAAGATGCCTTCAACTTCAATGAAGATGGGACCTACGAGTGCTGGTGGGGCGTAACCAACATGCCGGCACTTAACGAGAACTCCCCCGCCGTTCGTGAGCTCTTGCTCGGAAAAGATGGCGTGATTCGCCATTGGCTGCGCATGGGTGCCGATGGCTGGCGCCTGGATGTGGCAGACGAGCTCAGCGATGGCTTTATCGCCGAGATTAAGCAAGCGGCAACCGCCGAGAAGCCCGATGCGCTCGTACTGGGCGAGGTCTGGGAAGATGCCTCCAACAAGATCAGCTACGGCAATCTTCGTCGCTATCTGCTGGGCGAAGAGCTCGACGCGGCCATGAACTATCCGTTCCGCGACATGGTGATCGGTTTTCTCACCGCCGCGGAGGGTATTGACGCGTACCGCGCTGCCGAGATGATCGAGTCGCAACGCGAAAACTACCCCGACGAGGCCATGCGCTGCTCGCTCAATCTCTTGAGCAGCCATGATCGTGCGCGCATCATCTCGGTTTTGGGCGGTATGGACAACCCCGATGCCATCCCCGAAAACGAGCGTGCAACATGGCATCTGCCCGGCGACAAGCTCGGTCTTGCTAAGGGCCGATTCTGGCTCGCCACCCTTATGCAGATGACCTATCCGGGTGTGCCTTGCGTCTACTACGGCGACGAGGCCGGTCTGCAGGGAGCCACAGATCCTGGCAACCGCTCAACCTATCCTTGGGGGCATGAAGACCTGGACTTCCAGGCAATGATTAAAAACGCCGCTTCCCTGCGCCGCTCCATGCCGTTGTTCGCCACCGCGTCCATCGAGGCATGCGCCCTCGATGCCGATGTCCTTATGTATACGAGGACAGGCATCCATGGCGAGCACGTAAGCATGCTCATCAACCGCGATTCATGCAATACGCATACGGTGCGCATACCCTTTACGGGAGAAGCCGCCACCGACCTTATCTCCGGGCGCACCGTCTGCGCCGAGGACGATGGAATGACAACCGTGACGCTCTATCCCCTGGGCAGCGCCGCGATCTATTTCCACCCGCATGCGCGCCTGCAAAAGCCGCTCGATCACGGCTGGGGCGTGGTATGTCACATCACATCCGTCCCCGCCGAAGGCAAACCCGGCACATTGGGCGCTCCCGCACGCCGCTTTATCGACCACTTGCACGAGATGGGCGCATCGTACTGGCAGGTCCTGCCCCTCAACCCAACAGACGAGCACCACTCCCCCTACGCCGGCCCCTCCGCCTTTGCAGGCAATATCGACCTGCTTGAAGAGAATTCCGCCGAGCTTCAGGCACAGTTCCGTGCGTTTATCGCAAACGAGGGCGAACGCCAGGCGGATTATCGCGCGTTTGCCGAGCGAGCGAGCACCTGGCTCGATCCTTATTGCGCGTTCGCCGCGGTGAAAGATGCGCACAACGGAGCTTCTCGACATACCTGGGAAGCCAAGCTCTCGCGCTATGACGTCGCGATTCTCGACGACCCCGCCTATCGTGAGCGTGCGCGCTACCACGCCTTCACGCAATATCGTTTTGACTGCGAGTGGCGCGAGCTTAAACGCTACGCCAACGAGCGCGGCATTCGCATCATCGGCGATATCCCGATGTACGTCTCGGACGACTCCGCCGACACCTGGAGCGAACCGGAGATGTTCCAGCTCGATGCAACGGGAATGCCGGCAGAGATCGCAGGCACCCCGCCCGACCGCTTCTCCGAGACCGGACAGGTTTGGGGCAACCCCACATTCCGCTGGCGCCATATGCACGACGACGGCTACGTGTGGTGGACCGAGCGCCTGCGCCGCTCCCTCGAGCTCTACGACGAGGTACGCCTGGACCATTTCCTTGGCTTCCAGTCGTATTTTTCCATCCCCGCCGGAATGACCGGCGCTGCCGGCCGATGGATTCCAGGGCCAGGCTTGGAGCTCTTCGCATGCGTCCGCGAGCAGTTAGGGCAGCTACCGTTTATCGCCGAGGACCTGGGATATCTCACGCCCGCTGTGCGCGCACTTAAAGCGCAGTGCGGCTTCCCCGGCATGGATGTGCTTGAATTTTGCGATGACGACCCGCGTTTCTCGATGCCCAACAACCCCGCAAACGTGGTTTATACCTCGACCCATGACACCTCGACCCTCATGGGCTGGATAGGTGCCCGTTGGTTTGCGAATGCAAGCGAACATGATGCCGAGCTCCAACATACCGCTCTCGACATGATCGAGCGCGCCTTTAAGAGTAACACGCCCCTTGTCATGCTCACGCTCCAAGATGTGATGCTCCTAGGCGATGACGCGCGCATGAATGTCCCCGGAACCACCGGTGACAATTGGTCGTGGCAAGCAAGCGAGGAAAAGCTCGTCGCCTCAATCGAGCGCATGCGGGATCTGGCGCTTCAATGCGAACGCTCGCATATGAATCGGAAATAGACGTCTCGAGTTTTCGAGAACTAATCGGGGCAGATTCGGGTACAGTAGGCAACGTTGCTTACATTGTATGGCTTAAGAGGAGAGTTTCATGGCACGGTACGACTATCGCTGCGACTCATGCGGCAAAGTCTTTGAGGTCGAGCACGGTATGACGGAGCACCCGGACATCGTGTGTCCCGATTGTGGCGGCGCCACCGAGCGCGTCTTTAACGCAAGCGGCATCAAGTTCGAGGGTTCGGGCTTCTACAACACCGATCAGCGCGGTGGTTCTTCGAGCACCTCGGCAACATCTGGAGCTGCCAGCGAGACGCACTCTTGCGCATGCGCCGATTGCCCCCACAACAACTAGCGCTATCAACATAAAACGTCAAAAGCGCCCGGCTGCCCACCTCGATGAGCAGCCGGGCGCTTTGCGTAAGCGATAAAACAACAGGCAGTCTGGCGATTCTAGACCTCGTGCCGAATAAGACGAGCGCAAAAGTGCCCATCGAAGTCCTTGGGCTCAAGCGGGAAGGACTGGAACAATCCACGCCCATCCTCACGTGCACGAAGGTAATCGACAGCCGCAGGCTCCTCTTGGAAGGCAGATGCCTGATGAAGTGGGGCAATATCGAACGCAAGCCCCTGCTCTGACTGCAAAAACGCATCGACAACATGCTCGTTTTCCACCGTGAGCACCGAGCAGGTGGCGTAGATCAACTCGCCCCCTGGTCTCACGCGGCGCGAAGCCTCCTGCAACAGCTGCAATTGCAGCTTGGGCAGGCCATCCTCGATGTCGCTCGAAAGCAAGCGCCAGGGAATCTCGGGGTGGCGACGCATGGTACCCGTGCCCGAACAGGGGGCATCCAAAAAGACCGTATCGAACAAGGTACGTGTATCCGCAACATCGAGGTGCGCGAGCGTCGCATCGAGGTCGCAGCCATCACCCGGCGCAAATTCAATACCCTCAGCAAGACCGGCTTGCTCCAGGCGCTGACGATTGATGTCGCATTTGGCTGCAGAAAGATCTACGGCAACATGGCGCCCGCACAAACCGCGTCGGTTCGCGCGACATGCCATCACATACGTCTTGGTACCGCGTCCGGCACCAATCTCCAGACATGAACCAGACCGTACGGCAGAGGCGGCAATGAGCTGGGCGTTAAGATCGGAAATCACCAGATCGCCCTGCACCAGGTCCCTCGACGCAGCGACAACCGCAGGAGCCCCCACTAAATATGACCCCTCGAGCACAGAAGGTTCAAAACAGCCGGAAACATCATCGGAATAAACAGCACCAGGGCGCGTGCAGGCACAAGCCGGGGCAGCAGCACCATTGAAGCAAAGCGATTCCCCATCAATGCCATGGCGCGCAAGCGAATCATCAATCATACGAGCGAGCCAAACAGGAATCCCCTGACGGCGCGCACGCACAACAAGCTCGCGCCGTTCTTCGGAAACATCTTGAGCCGCAAAAAATGCAGCGCGCCCTTCGTCAATACGGCGAAGCACCGCATTGGCGAGCCCCGCTGCAGAACGTGCCTGAGAGCGCACGAGCTCAACGCCTTGACTCACCGCAACATGACCCGGTGTGTCGAGATAGAGCATCTCAAATGCAGGAATGCGCAGCGCCACGCGCACGCGGGCGGAAACTTCTGCAGGCTTGGCGATATAGCGATCGAGCGCCTCGTCGAGCGTGCCCGCAGTGACGGTTACGCCCAGGGCAAGCGTCAAGGCAAATGCTTCGTCGCGTGCATCGGACAGCGTTCCTGCAGAAGCCGCCAGGATGTCGCGGACAAAACCACGACCATCCCGGGCTTCCATCAGCGCGCTCAGTGCGCGGCGACGCGCAGGCGAAAGCTTGGTCACGAGAGCATCTCCCAGGTAAGGGCATCACCATGCAGGCCCATTGCCCAAGCACTTGCATCCATCTGGCGTTTGCCATCGGGTTTAACGGACGTGACCTCGAGCACGCCATCGGAGCAACCGATATAGACACGCTTGCCCTGGCAAACGAGCTCGCCCACAGCGCAAACAGGAGCGGCCGCGTCCACGCCCTCGGCGCGCATAACACGGACGGGCTTGCCCGCAGCGATGCAGCGTGCAGGGGCCGTATCGGAAGAAGCGAGTACGCGACGCAGATTGACCAGGACGCTTTCCTGGGGGTCCAAGCGCATCTCGGCCTTCGAGATCTTCTGGGCATGAGTGACAAGGGACTCGTCTTGCTCGGTCCACACTGCAGTCCCATCGGCAAGCGACGGAAGAGTGTCGCACAGAAGGTCCGCACCCAGCTGAGCTAGCTCGGCAGTAAGCTCGTCGGCAGTCTTGCCCGCCACCGAGCAGCTCGCCTGCGCACAATAGGCGCCGGTATCCACACCATGACCGATACGCATGATAGAGATGCCTGCGCGCTCGTCGCCAGCAAGGATCGCACGCTGAATGGGAGCGGCACCGCGCCAGCGCGGCAGGAGCGACGCATGCACGTTCACGATACCGAGCGGCGCCATATGCAAAACGTCGTCGGGCAAGATGCATCCGTAGGCGGCAACGCAGAAGATATCGGCATCGGCCTCGCGCAAGCGATCCATAACCTCAGGCGTGATACGCGTAGCCTCCATCACAGGGATATCGAGCTCAAGGGCTGCGGCTTTAACGGGTGAGGGCTCAAGCTTCTTTCCGCGGCTGCGCACGGCGTCGGGGCGCGTAAGCACCAAAACCACCTCAAAGCGCGAAGCGAGCTCGCGCAGGGACGGCACCGCAAAATCCGGCGTGCCCATGAATACAACGCGCATTCGTGCGCTCCTTTCCAGATGCTACTCGGTCTCGCCAGGCTTGGCACCGCGAGCGCGCGCCTCCTGGTAATCATGGAGGGCAGCGATCCTCTTGCCGGGAGCCAAGCGCTCGAACATCGTCTTGCCATGCAGATGATCGATCTCGTGCTGCAGGCACACGCACATCAGGTCGCCCGCCGCTTCATAGCGCATGAGGTTGGCATCGAGGTCATATGCCTCAACGACCACATGATCGGGACGGAAAATCTCGCAGTTGATGCCTGGGATGGACAGGCAGCCCTCGTTATAGGGCGCAAGCGTATCCGACTGCTCGACGATAACAGGGTTGATGAGCACGTAAGGGTCGAAGTCATCGGCACCCGTGTAATCGGTGTCGATGACAACAAGCTGGATAAGCTCGCCAATCTGCGGAGCAGCAAGGCCGCAGCCGCCGTTGTCGAACATCATCTGCTTCATGCGCTCGGCCAGGCGCTCGATCTCCGGCCCGATCTCGGTGATCTCGGCGCACTCCTGGCGAAGACGCGGGTCGGGCGATATCACGATGCCGTTCATCTCCATAGACGCCATCGCTCCTTTCTCATTTATGCGGTCCCGCATCTACATCAGGTCGTATGCGTCCACATCGACGCTCAGGCTGATGCCCTCGCGGGAACCGACGCTCGCAAGTGCGGCGCGTATACAGTCTGAAACATGGTACCCCACCGGGGTCTTACATATAAAGTGGAACCTGAATCGGTCCTTCGCGCGCTCGATTACGCAAGGCACGGGACCAAGCAGAACAGGGCGCGCCACAGGCTCAGACTCCCCATCATCGGAAAGCGGCGTAAGACCCATGGCAGACGTCGGATCGTCAATGCCCATCTGAGCGCGCACCGCCGCGGCAAGTTCCTCGATATAGCGACGGCAAGCGCGCTCATCGGCACCCCAGACCACGACATTGGTCAGTCTCACAAAAGGCGGATAGACGGCCTCTTCGCGTTGAGCAAGGTCGTTTTCGGTGAATATCGAGCGGTCGTGCGTCGCCACGGCACGAATCACCGGGTCGTCGGGCAGATAGGTCTGAATGATCACGCGACCCGCCTGCTCTCCCCTGCCCGCACGGCCAGCCAGCTGCTCGTACAGGTCGAACGCGCGCTCGGAGGCACGAAAATCGGGCATCTTAAGGGCGTAATCGGCATTCACCACGGCAGCAAGCGTCACCTCGGGAAAGTCGAGTCCTTTTGCAATCATCTGCGTGCCCAGAAGCACCGCGCACTCTGCGGCGTCAAAGCGCTCGAGCAGCTCCTTATGGGCGTCCTTGCCGCGCGTCGAATCGGCATCCATGCGGATGACCTCGACATCGTCGGGCAGCAGCTGGATAAGGGCATCCTCCACCTGTTGGGTGCCCAGCCCCATCTTCGCAAGATATCGACTTCCGCACTTGGGGCAGGAAGAGCCCACAGCAGGATAGGGGCGCACGTGATACGTGGCACCGCAGGTATGACACTCGAGGGTATGCGTGCGCTCATGATAGGTGAGCGCCGTCGAACAGTGCTTGCAGGTTGGCACGCAGCCGCATTCCCGGCACATCAAAAAGGGTGCGAATCCTCGGCGATTATGCAGAAGGACAGCCTTCTCCCGACGCTCCGCCACGCCCAGAAGCGCTTCGCGAAGCTCCTTGGAAAACATCGAGCGACTCCCGCCGACAAACTCACGGCGCAGATCGCAGATGGTGACTTCCGGCAATCGCGCAACACCGGGCCGCTCGGGCATGGAAACGCGAAGCCACCGCTGACCCGCATGCTCGCCCGCACGGCAACGAGCGAGGGCTTCGGAGCTAGGCGTCGCAGAACCGAGCACGAGAGGACACCCGTAAACCGAAGCCATATGCGCCGCCACCTCGCGCGCGTGATAGCGCGGCGAAGACCCCTGCTTATAGGATTGTTCGTGCTCCTCGTCGATGATGATGATGCCGGGATCGCGCAAGGGGCAAAACAGCGCCGAGCGCGCTCCCACCACCACGCGGGCGGCTCCCGCCGCAACCATATCCCATTGGTCACGTCGTTCCCCGGCAGAAAGACGCGAATGAAAGACCGCGACTTGCGAGCCAAAACGCGAGCGAAAACGCCCGACGGTCTGAGCGGTAAGCGAAATCTCGGGCACGAGGACAAACGCCGATTTGCCGTGTTCGAGCACGCGCTCGATGGCAGAAAGGTAGACCTCGGTTTTTCCCGAACCGGTCACGCCGTCGACAACGATCACGCGGCCAGCCGCATCATCATACGCATCCTCGATAGCCTCGAGCGCCTCCTGCTGCCCCGCCGTGAGCGAGACAGGCGCCGCACCGTTGGCGGAAGACAGAGTCGTTTCGTCCTTGCACCCGCGCCATGCACGGCGCTCTTCGACACGCACCACGCCGCGACGCTCGAGCGCGCGCACCGTAGCGGACATATCGGTATAGAGAACGCGCAGCTCGCGCGTGGCCACCGGCCCGCAGGCCAAAGCATCGAGCACCTGTCGCTGACGCACCGCTCGTGCAGCCGGCTCAAACGACCGGCCCTCTTCGGTAAGCGACACCCACCGCTCATGCGCTTCGGGCGTGGCAGGAGCCTCCACGTGATAGGACCCTTTGGCGTCGCGCACGAGGCGTGGCGTCCCACCCGGGGGCAAAAAGAGCCTCAAACACTCTGAGACCGAAGCCACATACTCGTGCGCCATCCAGAAGGCGATATGAGCAGACTGCTCGGTAAAGGCCGGTGCAGCCAAGATATCGCGAATGCACTTGATGCGCGAAGAATGGGGCACGGAGCCCTCCCCGCTCAACGGCAGGCTGTCCATACGCTCGCAGATATAACCCAGGGCCATGCGAGACCCAAAGGGCACGAGCGCGGTGGCGCCAACAAGCGCCGTGGCGGCGAGCTCATCTGGCACACCATAGGTAAACGGCTCCGAAAGTGCGCGCGAGGGGATATCGACCACCACGCGCACGTAAGCGCACGGAGCGGCAGATAAGGAAGAGGCGCCCGCGGGAGCAGGCGCCTCCTTCGGCTTGCTATCCAATTGGGGAAAGAGCGAGGGCTGCTTGTTCATGCCTCAATTCTAACCCAGGCTATGCGCTCACGCCGCACAGCGCACGAAGTTCATCGACGCGGTCGGTCTTCTCCCACGTGAAGTCCGGATCGTTGCGGCCAAAGTGACCATAAGCTGCCGTCTTCTCGTAGATTGGACGACGCAGGTCGAGGTCGCGGATGATGGCGCCGGGGCGCAGGTCGAAGGTCTTGTTGATAGCCTCGACGATGCGGTCCTCGTCCACATGGGCGGTACCAAAGGTATCGACCATAACAGAAAGCGGCTTGGAAACGCCGATGGCGTAAGCGAGTTCGATCTCGCAGCGATCGGCAAGGCCGGCAGCGACCACGTTCTTGGCAACCCAGCGCGCGGCATAGGCGGCAGAACGGTCGACCTTGGTGCAGTCCTTGCCCGAGAAGGCACCGCCGCCATGACGGCCCATGCCGCCATAGGTATCGACGATGATCTTGCGGCCGGTAAGACCGGTGTCGCCCATCGGGCCGCCGACGACAAAGCGACCGGTGGGGTTCACGTAAATGTCGGCGTCGCGCCAATCGATGCCCTCGGCATCCATAACGGGAGCGATCACGTGCTCGATCATATCGTTCTTGATGATGCCCATATCCTCGATCTCGGCAGCGTGCTGCGTGGAGACGACGATGGTGTCCACACCTACGGGCTTACCGTCCTCGTAGCGAACGGTGACCTGAGTCTTGCCGTCGGGACGCAGGTACTCCAAGGTGCCATCGTGGCGGACCTCAGCCAGGCGCTCAGCCAGGCGGCTCGCCAGATAATGCGGCATAGGCATCAGGGTCGAGGTCTCGTTCGAAGCATAGCCGAACATCATGCCCTGGTCGCCCGCGCCGATCAAATCGATCGGGTCGGTAGTGGCACCGCTCTGGGTCTCAAAAGATTCGTCCACGCCCTGCGCGATATCGGGGCTCTGTTCGTGGATGAGGCTCATGACACCGCAGGTTTCGCAGTCAAAACCGTACTTTGCGCGGTCATAGCCGATGCGGCGGATGGTGTCACGCGCGATCTGCTGCACGTCAACATAGGCCTGCGTGCGAATCTCGCCGGCAACGATCACGGTGCCCGTGGTCACGAGCGTCTCGCATGCGCAGCGGACGTTGTCGACGTTAGCGGGTACGCCGTTGGGGGCCACGTAGCCCTGGGCCTGCAATGCGGCCTCTTTGGCAAGGATGGCATCGAGGATGGCGTCGGACACCTGGTCTGCGATCTTGTCGGGATGTCCCTCGGTCACAGATTCCGATGTGAACACGAAGTTGCCGCGATCGGAGGTGGAACGATTGGTAGCTGGCATGGCATGCCCCTTTCAATAACGCGCCCGACGACCGTTACCATTCCGTCGGGCATATGTGTAGGCAGACATTCTACTCTACTGCCTATCTGATGCAATCAAGTGTAGCCCTCCCGGGTCATTAACGCTTCCGTCAGTTGTGCCATTTGCACCGAATTATTCGACAAGTGGCCCAAGACGGCACCAAAACCCTCACGTGGTAGAATCACACCCTGTTTTACCTTGCGACCCACCATGACCACCAAAGGCGAGCCCATGACCTTCATGACCATCTTCCTGCAGATGCTTACCTTGTGTATCCCCATCGTCGGCGGCATCGTCGCCGCGCGCGCGGGATTTCTCGACCAAAAGATGAATACCGCCCTCACGCGTCTCGTCATGAACATCACCTTGCCCTGCATGGTCGTCTCCTCCGTAGGCGCAAACGAGACCCTGCCGGAAACGCCCGTTCTCCTCACGCTTCTCGCAGCCTCCATCATCGGCTACGCCATCGCCGCAATCATCGCCTTCGCGGTCACGGCGCTCATGCGCACGCCCGCGGCGGAGCGCAGCGCTTGGCACTTCTCCATCACCTTTGGCAATGTGGGCTTTATCGGCTACCCGGCGCTCTCCGCCATCTTCGGGCCGCAAGCGGTGCTTTACGCCGCGATCGCCAACATCCCCTTCAACCTGTTCAACTTCAGCATCGGCGCGGCAATGGTCAAAGCGGGCGCCCAAGATGCGAGCGGGCAGCGCAGCCGGACGCTTGGCGAACGCCTGCGCGAGCTTATCCACGATGCGGCGAACCCCACGTTTTTTGCAAGCTTCATCCTGCTCGCCCTGGTCTTGCTGGGAATACACGACCTCGGGATCCTCGGAGACGGCCTGGCGACGATTGGAAACTTCACCACGCCGGCGGTACTCCTTATGCTCGGCTCCACCCTTGCGAGCTACAACGCACACGAGATGCTTGGAAACTGGCGTGCCTATGTGGCGGGAGCCGCACGTCTGATTCTCGTCCCGTGTGCCATCCTCGTCATCCTGGGCGGCTTCATCACCGATCCTTTGGCCCGCGGCGTACTCGTGGTGGGAAGCGCCATGCCCGCCGCCAGCAACGGCGTGCTGTTCAGCCTGCTGTACGGAGTTGATCCCAAGCCGATGATGCAAGCGAATTTCGTGACCATCGTGGCCTCGATCTTGACCATTCCGCTTATCGCTTTGATGGTGTAGCGCTGGCGGCGACGGGCGACGCACGGAACGTCCCGTGACCCCTGTGTCTCCCGCCGGATGTTGATATCCGTCATTTACGCTGATACCGCGCTCGCTATAACGTTCGCTCCGCTTGTGCTCTATAATGCATGGGTCAAACCGTTGAACCAATCTATGCAAGGAGCATCCATGAGCTCAGACGTTCGCGTCCGCTTCGCACCGTCGCCCACCGGCAAGCTACACATCGGCGGCGCTCGCACCGCCATCTACAACTGGGCATTTGCCCGCGCCAACGGCGGCACCTTCATCCTGCGCATCGACGATACCGACCCCACCCGCTCTACCGACGAGAACACCCAGATTATCCTGCGCGCCATGCGTTGGCTGGGCCTCGACTGGGACGAGGGCCCGGAGGTTGGCGGCGAGCACGGCCCCTACGCTCAAACCGAGCGCCTGGAGCTGTATCGAGCCGCCGCCCAAAAGCTCTGGGACGAGGGCCGCGCCTACCCGTGCTTCTGCACGCCCGAAAAGCTCGCCGAGGATCGTGCCGCAGCCCAGGCGCGCAAGGACCCGTTCCAGGGCTACCAGCGCACGTGCCGCAACATCGACCCTGCAGAGGCTCGCGCCCGCATCGACGCCGGCGAGCCCTACGTCCTGCGCATCAAGGTCCCCGAGGACCGCGGCGACGTGGTAATCCATGATGCCGTCCACGGAGAGGTAACCTTTAACGCTCGCGAGCTCGATGACTTCGTCATCTTCCGCTCCGACGGCACCCCCACGTACAACTTCGCCACTGTGGTCGACGATGCCATGATGGGCATCACCCACGTGATTCGCGGTGACGACCACCTGTCCAACACCCCGCGTCAGGTCATGGTCTACGAGGCGCTCGGCGCTCCCGTGCCCACGTTTGCGCACATCTCCATGATTTTGGGCGCCGACGGCAAGAAGCTCTCCAAGCGCCATGGCGCAACCTCGGTGGAGGAGTACCGCGACCAGGGCTACCTGCCCGACGCCTTCGTCAACTATCTGGCGCTGCTCGGCTGGTCTCTCGACGGCGAGACCACAATCGTTCCCCGCGACGTGCTCGCTTCCAAATTCTCGCTCGACCACGTGTCCAAAAACCCGGCGACGTTCGACCCCAAGAAGCTCGACTGGATTCAGGCGGAGTACATTCGCACCATGACCGACGAGGAGTTCGCCGATAAGATCATGGTTCCCGAGCTGCATGAGGCCGGCATGATCGAGGGCAACCTTGAGTACGATGAGGCCTGGATCGACGCACTTGCCGCCATCGCGAAGCCGCGTACCAAGTTCCCGGCCGATGTCGTCACCGTAGCCGCTCCCATCTTCGCCACCGCAGAGACGCTCGAGTACGACGAGAAGTCCGTGGCGAAGGGCCTTGCCAAAGAGGGCATGGGTGCCATTCTCGATGAGGCCGAGGCGGCACTTGCCGACGCCGAGTGGACGCCTGCGGCTATCGACGCCGCCCTGGAGCCGCTACCCGAGAAGCTCGATCTTAAGAAGCGCATCGTCTTCCAGGCCGTTCGCGTGGCGATCTGCGGCAACCTGGTGAGCCCCCCGCTCTCGGACACCATGGCGCTCATCGGCCGCGAAGACTGCATGGCCCGCATCGCCCGCGCCAAGACGATGGCCCTGTAATTCCCAGCAGTTACGCAAATACAGCCTTTTCAAGAGAGCCCGGCCCCACCGCCGGGCTCTCTCCCTATCCAACGCGCGCGAAGCGCACACTCTCTTCCTCTCCCCGCTTAGCCGTAGGAACGCGAATGCCCTATTCTAGTAGCTAGCTCTTCCGGGTGCCGTGCCGTTTGATTTCGCTAGATTCCGCACGAACAGGAGCGTCCAGTGGACGCTCCGTCGTGAGCAGGACCTGACCGAAGCGAAATCAAACGGCACGGTACCCGGAAGAGCCCCTCGACCGAACAGGAGCCCTCATGTCTGGAACCCCGCAAACACTTGCCACAACCTCAGCATTCGAGGTCCTCGGCCCCATCATGGTGGGCCCTTCTTCCTCCCACACCGCAGGCGCGCTGCGGTGCGCACAGGTTGCCGCCTCGCTGGTCGATGGCGATGTCACCGATGTGACCTTCACCCTCTGGAACAGCTTTGCCCACACCTATCGAGGCCACGGCACGGACCGCGCCCTTGTAGCCGGCATCCTGGGCCTCGACACCGATGACGAGCGCATTCGCAACGCCTTCGACATCGCACATGACCGCGAGCTCACCTACGCCTTCAACGTCGCCGGCGACGATGGCTCCATCCATCCCAACACCGTCGACATCGATATGAAAAACGCCCGCGGCGAGACCATGCAGGTGCGTGGCGAGAGCCTCGGCGGCGGCAAAATGCGCATCAGCCGCATCAACGGCGTGGGCGTCGATATCTCCGGCATGTACAGCACCTTGTTCGTAGCCCATCGCGACCTTCCAGGCGTGCTCGCCGCGCTCACCAACTTGCTCGCCTATGCGCATGTCAACATCGCCTTTTGTCGCACATACCGCACCGAGCAGGGCGGTCAAGCCTACTCCGTCTTCGAGACCGACGGCGCCGCCTGCGGCGAGGTGCTCCCCGTACTCAAAAACCTCGATCACGTAGACTTCGCCACCTTCATCGAGCTGCCCGGATCTGCATCTTCGCTCTCCCCCGGCGTCTCGACGCCTGAGCTCTTCGATGACGGAGCCCAGCTCCTCGACGCCTGCCGAAAGCGCAACATGAGCATCGGCGCCGTCATGGAGCTGCGCGAGCACCGTCTTATCGGCGAAGAGCGCGCCCGCGCCTCCATGGCGCGCACCCTCGATGTCATGCGCGAAGAAACCTCCGCACCCCTTGCAAACCCCACAGCTTCTCTTGGCGGATTTCTGGGCGGCGAAGCGCAGCGCGTAGCAACCGCCTCGGAACAAGTGCGCCTTTCCCTTCTGGGCGAGGTTCAAACCGCTGCGACCGCCAAAGCCATGGCCGTGCTCGAGCGAAGCGCATCCATGGGCGTCATCGTCGCAGCACCCACGGCGGGCTCCTCGGGTATCGTCCCCGGATGCGTCCTGGCGCTAGCCGAACATCTCGATGCCAGCGACGAGACCATTATCGAGGCCCTCTTCTGCGCAGCGGCAATCGGACTCAACCTTACGACCTCCGCCTGCGTGGCAGGAGCCGAAGGCGGTTGCCAAGCCGAAGTGGGAAGTGCGGCGGCCATGGCGGCCGCAGCGCTCGTTCAGATGATGGGCGGCACACCCGAGCAAGCACTCCACGCCTCATCCCTAGCGCTCTCCAACCTCTTGGGCCTCGTGTGCGACCCGGTGGGCGGACTCGTGGAAGTGCCCTGTCAGACACGAAACGCCATCGGGGTGGCAGCAGCCTTCTCCTCGGCGCAGCTCGCACTCTCCGGCGTAGGCAGCCTTGTCCCCTTTGATGAGATGGCGAAAGTCATGCTCAGCGTAGGTCACGCCCTGCCCGCAAGCCTGCGCGAGACCGCACGCGGCGGCATCGCCCAGGCGCCTTCCGCTCTCTCGGCGTGTGCCCGCTGCGGCATTTGCGCCTAGCGCGTGATGACACCGCCGTTTCCGCGCCCCAAATGCTTCTCGCAAAGTGGTGAAAACTCCATATCGCGCGCCCTCTTTGAGGTCAAATAGGTATAATCGCCTATGCTAGATGGCAAGTTTTCAATCAAATCGAGGAAAGACCCGATGGCATTTGATGCACAATCCGGGAACGGCGGCGTAACCCCGCCCCAGCCCGTGACGTCCAACTCCACCCGAATCATGCCCCCTGTTCCGCAGGCAACCCGCATCAACTCGGCAAACACGCGCGCTCAGCAGCCCTCGGGCACTCATCGCGCGCCGAGCCATATGGCTCCCCCCAAGGTAGCCTCAAATGCAGGCGACTCCACGCCCCAAGAGCCCAAGAACCACAGGCGCGGCAAGATTGCAACCGCCATCGTGGGAGGTGTTGCTGTCGTAGCCTATATCGCCGGCGTCATCACCTTCTCCAACATCTACTATCCCAACACGTCGATTGCGGGCGTGGACGTCTCACTCGCTACGGCAAGCACTGCTGCAGAGCGCATCGAGTCCTCGCTTGCAAACTACTCGATGCACCTCACCGGCTGCGGCATGGACTGGACCTTTACGCCTGCCGAGGGGACGTTTTCCATCGACGCTCAAGCCGAGGCGAAAGCCGTTCTGGCAGGCGACGGCGCCTTCGCTTGGCCCGTTAAGCTCATCCAGTCGCTTGCGACAGGTAACGCCAAAGAAAACCTCGCCTCACTCGACGAGACGGTAAAGGCAACCTACGACAAAAACGCCTTTAACCAAGAGCTCTCTGCCGCCATCGAGGCCTTCAACCAAGATCGACCCGGCACCTTCGATGCCGCCGGCGCCTATGATGCCGATGCCGGCAAGTTCACCGTCGAAAAGGCCCGTTCGAGCCAGCGCCTCGATGCCGATGCGGTGACCAAGGCCGCAACGGAAGCCATCGAGCATGCACAGACCACCTGCTCCCTTGACGATTCTTCCTACGAGCCCCTCGCTGGAGGCGCTACAGACGAGCAGCTCCAAAAGGCCTGCGACGCCGCGAACGAGCTTGTTGGCGTCAATGTGAACCTTAAGATGGGCGGGGCCACCGTAGCCACGCTCGACGGTGCCCAAATGTGCAAGTGGATCACCTTTGACGACTCACTCAACCCCACGCTCAATCACGACCAACTTGCCGAATGGATCCACAACCTAGCGGAGACCAAACTCGATACCGCCGGCAGCGAGCGCACCTATACGCGCCCGGACGGCAAGCAGGTCACCATCGGCGGCGGCACCTATGGCTGGATCAGCGACGAGGCATCCCTTGCCCAAATGATTCAAGATGCCGTTGCCAACAAGCAGACGGGAGATATCGACATCCCCACCAAACAGACCGCTGCAAAGTACACCGATGCCGGCCAGGCCGATTGGGGTGCCTATGTCGACGTCGACCTTTCCGAGCAGCACGCGCGCTACTACGACGCCGATGGCAACCTCAAATGGGAATCGGGCATCATCTCCGGCAACCCCAACGAGGGCAATGGCTCGAACACGGGCATCTACTCCATCAATAACAAGGAGCGAAACGTCAAGCTCACCGGCAAGAAAGACCCCGAGACGGGCGAGCCCATCTACATCTCCTACGTCGACTACTGGATGTCCTACATCGGCGGCGCCGTAGGCCTGCACGACGCCAACTGGCAAGCATCCTCAAGCTTCTCCAACCCCAACGCCTATTTGAGCGTGGGCAGCCACGGATGCATCAACCTTCCGCCCGCCAAAGCAGCAGAGCTCTACGACATGATCAGCGTTGGCGACTGCGTGGTTGTACACAACTAGCAGCAAACCTAAACAGTAGTGAAAAGCGGCGAACCCCTGAAATCGGGTTCGCCGCTTTTTACAATCAACGCACTGTCCATGCATGGGCCTAGGCTTCAAGACGTCCTTCCAACGACATCAAGCCATGTTGAGTAAGATCACTTGCCACCTCAGAAACCCGCTCGATGGGAATCGACCCATCCGACAGCACCCAGGTGCGATAGATGCCCACGATTCCGCTGAGCAAAAACGAGAGATAGTACTCAAAGAGCTCATCGGGCAGATCGCTCGGCACCAAATTGCCCTCGAGTAGTGCACGTTCGAGCGGCTTACGAATACGCGTGATGAATTCTTCGGGTGGCAGCAGCTCGAACAGACGCTTGTTGATAACGATGTTTTGGCTTACCACGCGATTCACCGTAGCGAAAAACGTATCCGCGGCAATTTGCACGTCTTCGGCACTTCCCGCCTGATGCCCGCTCAAAGCCTCCTCTACCGTATTGACGATATAGTCGACCGAATCCTCGGCAACAGCGTCAAGCAGGCCATCGATACTGCCAAAATGCAGGTAGAACGTCTTTCGATCGATGTCTGCCTCGCGTGCGATCGAGCTGATGGTGATTTCGCTCAAGTCCTTCTTTTCAAGAAGCTTCTCGAACGCGGCAAGAATCGCCTTGCGCGTGCGCACCACACGACGGTCGACGCGCACGCCCTTTTCCGTTTTAGTATTGGCCATCGCAAACCCCTTTGTAGAAAAAGATACGGGCCCTGTTTCCTTTGTTGAATAGACACAAAAGGAATTTCTACGTTTGTTGAATATATCACGTTTGGGTACTATTCCTGTAGCGAATGCGCCGGGCGGTGCAATTTCGCAGATGCTGTCCACAAGCGACTCGTTACCGCATCTGTGATCCCCAGCCGCTTCTCTTCAAGACAGAGAGACTCCGCACCGCCCAGCCACTCGTCGATGTCAATCAGGAGGGTACACATGGCACTCAAGCAAACCGCGGAGCGCGCTGCGCTCAACAGGCTCATCGACTATCTGGATGAAGATCCTAAAGACCACGTTGACAAGATCATGGACCTTATCAACAAGCTGGTGCCGGATAACGTCTTCCCCACGCAGCGTGAGGCCTTCACCAACGTCATCAAAAGCCGCGGCAACTGGTACGACCTCATCATGCGTGTGTTCAAGCTTAATCCCGAGATGCGCACACGCCTGCTCAAGACCCTCATCGTCGACGGCAACATCTTGGCTTGGCCCGTGCAGGAACAAAACCGCGATAAGTACCAGTGCAATATCCCCTGGGCCATCCTTCTCGACCCCACAAGCGCATGCAACCTGCATTGCACGGGCTGCTGGGCTGCAGAATACGGCCACAAGCAGAATCTCTCGTTCGAAGACATCGACTCCATCGTCACCCAGGGCAAGGCGCTGGGCACCCATATGTACATCTATACCGGCGGCGAGCCGCTGGTGCGCAAGGCAGACCTCATTCGCATCTGCGAAAAGCATCCCGACTGCGCATTCCTGTGCTTTACCAACGCCACGCTTATCGACGAGCAGTTCTGCCAGGATATGATCCGCGTGGCCAACTTTGTCCCCGCCATCTCGGCCGAAGGCAACGAGCACACCACCGACGCCCGCCGCGGAGAGGGCACCTACAAGAAGATCGAACGTGCGATGAAGCTCCTGCGCGAACACGATCTTCCCTTTGGTATCTCCTGCTGCTGGACCAAGGCCAATGCAGATACCGTTGCCACCGAGGAGAACATCGACTGGATGATCAACGAGGGCGCGCTCTTCTGCTGGTATTTCCACTTCATGCCGGTTGGCCGCGGCGCCACGGCCGAGCTCATCCCCACGCCCGAGCAGCGTGAACGCATGTATCACTTCGTGCGCGAGATGCGCGAAAAGAAGCCGCTGTTCACCCTCGACTTCCAAAACGACGGCGAATACGTGGGCGGATGCATCGCCGGTGGCCGCCGCTACCTGCACATCAACGCAGCAGGCGATGTCGAGCCCTGCGTGTTCATCCACTACTCCAATGCGAACATCCACGATGTGAGCCTGCTCGATGCGTTGCGCTCTCCCCTGTTCATGAAGTACTACGAGAACATGCCGTTCAACGACAATTACCTCAAGCCGTGCCCCATGCTCGAAAATCCCGATGTTTTGCCAAAAATGGTCGCAGAATCCGGCGCGCACTCCACAGACCTTGTGGAGAAAGAGACGCCCGAGCAACTGCGCGAGAAGACGAAGGCGGCAGCTGACGCCTGGAGTCCCGTTGCCGATCGCCTATGGACCGACGAAAGCGACCCGCTCTTCCTCAAGCGTCGCGACGATCGCATGCAAGGCATGGCCGAATCCGACATGCACAAGTTCGCCGCCCAAGGCCGCACCCTCAAGCAATAACGTGACAAAAAGTCGACAGGTTTATTTTGTCACATTTTCGCAGGTCCTCCACATAGATTGACGAACGCCCTCCCAGCACAATGCCGAGAGGGCGTTTTCATCTGATGAGCCTTGTATCAGGGGGATCCGCAGCGCTGCCGATATCAACTGCCTAGCAGACACTCCACCTATGCGCGGGGCTTCTTTTTAAACTGAGATGGAGACACGGTGATGCCATCCGCAGACTGACGCACCGTCTTGCGCGGAGCGGGCTTTTTGCACGAAGCGCCCGTAGACGAGACAGCGCTGGTCGCCGCGCGCGGAGAAGCCGAAGCAGATACCCCTTCAACAGACCCGATAACGGCCGACGGGGCCACAATCTCGTCCTCATGATGAGAAGCATGGTTTCGCTTCTTGCCCTTCTTGTGTGCAGAGGTGGACGAAGCAGACTTGGTCGAGCCGGACGGATCCTTACCAAAGCGACGCAACACGCGGTCCCAACGGGCATGAATACTGGCATTGTGAGCGCTTTTAAGACCCAGAAGTGGAGCCGCCAGGATCGTTGGGGCAATAAACGTGATAAGGCGCCACAGAAGATATCCTGCCGTTGCGGCAGAGCCAAAGAAATGGCCCAAGAACAGCGCGAAACCGCCCTCGGCACCACCGGTGCCGCCCGGGAGAGGCACAGCAGAAGAAAGCAGCTGCACAAAGGCGCTTGCCGCCATGACCGAGAAAAAATCGACCTCGTGCTTACCAAAGGCAAGCATCAAGAAATACGGCACCAAGTAGAAGAAGGCAAGCTGCATCATGGTGATGACGACGGTGAGTACCATCGAGGAGAAATGCCCGGCAGAAAGCTTGAACTTGTCGGAGAACGAGTAAATCTCGTTATCGACAAAACCGCGCCAACCCTCAATCTTCGACTTGGACATGCCAACGCGCTCGAGCAGATTGATAATCCAATGCGCCAGACGCGTCACCATGCCCGGCATGAGCGCCACGGCAAAGATACCCAACAAGATAAGGCAGTGGCCGCCAAAGCTGAAGACGCACAGCAGCGTGATGTCACCGTAATGCTCGGCGAAATACGGCATCCTGGCCAAAAGCAGAATGGCACCCCAGGCAACAAGGCCAAACTGATACACGATGAATCGCGTGAACTGCGTGGCACCGGCCTCGCCCACGTTTTGTCCCGCCTTGGTCAGGCGGTAGATCTGGGCAGGCGTGGAGCCCATCATCATGGGCGTAAGATTGCCGAAAAAGATGCCCGAAGCCTCGACGGAAATAAGATCGCGGATGCCCACGGGCGAGTTGGGATCGAGCCACACGGCGATCGCGTAGGCAAGAATGCCAAAGACCAGGTACAGGAACATGAAGAAGCAGGCAACGAAGAGCCAGCCGCCCTTCACGGACGCCATGGCACCCCAGAACTGCGCCATCTGTCCTGTGACCACCAGATAGACGATATAGGCGATGAGAACAAAGCCGATGAAAATGGCGCCGCGACGCGCGGTCTTGGTATCGTCACCGCCAGCGACCTGAACGTCAACCTGCGGATGAGAAGATTTGTGCTTAAGGGGCCCCGTCATGGTTCTCCTTTAATTGGACGTAGAACGTGTTCCATTGTACGTCCTGCGCGCCATTATCCCCAGACTTCCATGTAAGCCGGCATCACATTTTTGAAAGGTAACGCTTTGACGCGATCCGCCAAACGCCGGGAAGTTTACTGACATGAAAAAGGGCTCCCGAAGGAGCCCTGAACAATCGATGGTAGCCCGTACCGGATTCGAACCGGTGATCTCCGCCTTGAGAGGGCGGCGTCCTGAACCGCTAGACGAACGGGCCATATGTAAGATGCACTGGCTGGGATGGAGGGAGTCGAACCCCCATTGACGGAACCAGAATCCGCTGTCCTGCCATTAGACGACATCCCAAGATGCATCCAGTCGCGCTCGGTTGCTGCCGTTGCGCAAGAAAGTATATTACGGCAGATGCAACTGGTTAGCAAGCCTCAATTTAAACTTTTTTTCGTCGGCGCAAAAACCGATCGAATAAGGACGATGAGAAGCAGCCACGACACGCAGCATCAAAGAATCCTCGAAATGAAAAAAGGCTCCCGAAGGAGCCCTGAACAATCGATGGTAGCCCGTACCGGATTCGAACCGGTGATCTCCGCCTTGAGAGGGCGGCGTCCTGAACCGCTAGACGAACGGGCCATGTACTGAAGCAGTGCTGCCTCAACGCGAAAGCTATATTACGGGATACCGAGGCTTTTGCGCAAGGGGTGATTTAAAATCGTCCTAATTTATGGATGAATCATGAAGCGTCGAGGTAGAAGCATCCGCACAGACACCCGCCTCCTGCACGAGATACCCCAGCAAGTCATCCCGATCATTGGAAACGGCACCTTGCATCGTCGCCGCAAGGGCCTGCTCCAGTAATTCGCCGATCTGACGACCAGGCTCAACGCCCGCAGCAATAAGGTCGCGACCCGAAATAGCCAAGGTCTTCACGCTATATGCCTCGCCAGCCTCGAGCAGCTCATGGACCATCTCTCGCATGCGCTCGACTTCCCACACGTACTCAAAACAGAGCGCAGACTTGCCCAGCGCGTCGGCGCGCTTAAGATCGAACAGCTCGTCCATAAGTCGAGGAGTATCCGCACCCACCGCCGCAAAGCGGTTCATCATCCTCAACAAGCTCTTTCGGTTGGCCTTAAGCGGACGATCGTGATATTTGATGAGAAGGCAGGCATCGCGAATCAAATCGTTTGGCAAAGCCAGACGATGCATAATCTTCTGCGCCATCGTGGAGCCAAGCTCGGGATGGCCGTAAAAATGACCGTGTCCCTCCTCATCCTTAAAGAACGTTTCGGGCTTTCCAATATCATGCAGAAGAGCCGCCCACATAAGGGAGGGCGAAATGGCGGTAGTTGGCGCCCCTCCATCGTCTCGCACGCGAGCGAGCACGCATGCCACCGTAAGCACGCGATGGGTATGGTCGTAAACGTCGTAATCATGGTAGATGCTGCACTGATCAAAGCCCCGTCCACGTGCAAGTTCGGGAATAGCAGCGCACATCACCTCGGGATAGCGCTCAAGAGCATCTCCTCCAAGGCCAGTTGCGAGAATGCCCTGCAACTCCACACCAACGCGCTCGCGTGCGACGGCATCGAGCAGGGGCGCGCAATCCGCCAAGGCCTTTCGCGTGGCGGGCTCCACGGTAAAGTCCAGACGGCAGGCAAAACGCACGGCGCGAAGCATGCGCAGGGCGTCTTCCTCAAAACGACGACGCGGCTCCCCCACCGCCCGAACCTCATGACGCGCAAGGTCGCCCACGCCATCATAGAGATCCAGTAGGCCGCGAACGGGATGCCACGCCATGGCGTTCACCGTAAAATCGCGGCGGGCGAGGTCGTCTTCCACGCGCTCGGCGCGAGTTACCTCCTCTGGATGACGGCCGTCGGTATAGAAGCCGTCAAGGCGATACGTGGTGACCTCGATGCGCTCGCCATCTGCAATGGCGGTAATGCCGCCGAATTTAATGCCCGACTCAACCACATCGATGCCTGCGGCCTCGAGCGCCGCCTTGCTTTGTTGCCAGGGAGCCGAGCAGCACATATCGACATCGTGGGAAGGCGCATGCATAAGGGCGTCGCGCACCCAGCCACCCACGACCCATACCTCGAGGCCTGCGGCCTCAAGCGCGCACAACACGCGACACGCAGGCCCCGACAGCCGCGTCCCCTCAAGATCCACACCCTCATATGCGCTGATATCCGCCACCGACTTCCCTTCCTTTTTTCGTTTTGCCCACCAGTATACCGACTCCACTCCCCACCCCGCTTCCCCCTGTGACAAAAAGTCGACAGGTTTATTTCGTCACATTTTCATAGGTCCTACATATTTCATCACGATGGCGCCAGCAGCTCCTTGTCGGCCACCACGACTGAGCAGCCCACATCAAACCGACCGCCGAGCAACGCTACTGCCCTGCCACTCGCATCTTTATTTCACATCTCGACAGGAATATATTTGCGATGGTCAGCCAACACGGGAAGGGCAGCGTCACGCGTCGTACGCGCACCGACCCGCATAAACGATTGGAGCCCAAGCATGAACATGCGTGCGATCGATCCCACCATCGCCAAAAAGACGTCCGTCCAAATTGCGCAGGACCGCGCCTGCATTATCGCCCGCAATGCAGCCAGTTCCTGCGGCATCCGCGCCGCAGCGCACAATCCGCAGGCGGCATCTCTCGCCTCCACCACGTTCGATATCCAGCTGAAGCAAGGCGACATCACCAACCAGAAACGCTCCGGCCGCTGCTGGATGTTCGCCAGCCTCAATACCATGCGCTACCGCATCATCAAAAAACTGGGCATCAAGACCTTCGAGCTCTCGCAGGCCTATCCCCTCTTCTGGGACAAATACGAGCGTGCCAACTGGTTCTTCGAGAACATTATCGCCACCGCCGATCAAGACCTCGCCGGACGCGAGGTGTCTTTCTTGCTGGCAGACCCGCTGTGCGACGGAGGCCAATGGGATATGTTCCGCTCACTCGTCAAAAAATACGGCGTGTGCCCCAAAGAAGCCATGCCCGAGACGGCGAACTCCTCCAACACCCGAGATCTGGGCAAGTATCTCACCCGCTACCTGCGCGCATGCGCAAAAGAGCTCCGCGAAGCAGTAGCTGCTGACAAGACCTCAGATGAGCTGCGGGCAACGAAGGACGAGATGCTCTCGAATGTCTACCGCGCTCTAGTAATCTGCCTGGGCGAGCCGCCCGCGAAGTTTGACGTCCGTATTCGCGACGAGAAAGGCGAACTCAAGGCGTCCGGCACCTATACGCCGCAAGAGTTCTTCCGCGAGTACGTGAGCATGGACCTCGACAGCTATATCTCAATCATCAATGCACCCACGCCCGACAAGCCGTATTATCGCTCTTACACCGTTAAATATCTGGGAAATGTCGCCGAAGACGGCGGGGTTCGCTACGTCAACCTGCCCATCGAGTCGCTCAAGCGCGTGGCTGTGGCACAGATGCGCGACGGCCTGCCCGTATGGTTTGGCTCCGACGTGGACCAAGGATTTGACTCTGAGCGCGGCTTGCTCGACCCCGCCTCGATCGATGTCGACGCGCTCTTTGGCCTGCCTATCGAGTCGGGCCTCGACAAGGGGGCGCGCTTGCAATACGGCGAATCGCTCATGACACACGCCATGACCTTGCAAGGCGTAAGCCTTGATGAAGCGGGCGAGCCGACCTCTTGGCGCATTGAAAACAGCTGGGGCGAAGACCATGGCCACAAAGGCTACGACATCGGCTCCGCCGCATGGTTCGACGAGTACGTTTACCAAGTTGTGGTGGACAAGAAGTACCTCACGCCCGAAGAGCTCGCTGCCTTTGAGGGCGACCCGATTGAACTCGCCCCCTGGGACCCCATGGGATCTCTCGCCTAACCTGACAGCAAAACGACAGGTTTATTTTGTCACCTTTTCATCGTCTCTTCACAATCGCTGAATAACGCCCTTGCCAATTCCCGTCAAGCGCTCCAGCTCACGTATGCTGAAGCCGCGGGCCCTCAAATCAACCAAGAGGTCATCGCGGACGGGTTTTGGCAGGGTTTTTATCTTTGCGGGACTCGCAATTCCATGCTGAGCCAAAACCTCAACTATACGAGAATCACGTCGAAGCCTTTCCAGCTCTTCCTCCATAGGATCCCATACGGGCAAGATGCTATTCATAAAGGCAACGAAGCCGCGCGGCCCACCGGTTAACTCCAGCACCATGCTCGTGTCCGCAAGTCCCTCTCCCCCGCGCGCATACTGGCCGTAGCTGCTCCATCGATAACGCGAGGCAAATTCTATACCGGCCTTTTGCGGATTGTTGTGAATATAGCGAACAGTCTCGAGCAGCTGTGCCTCGCTCTCGATCGGCTCGCTCCAAAATCTCGCATCGAACAGATGACCAGAATGGCCCGTCTTGCGATTGTAAATACGAGCATATGACGAGAGCACCGCCTGAAAAGCAGCGGATAACGCTTGCTCCTGATCGAGCAGCGCCAGATGAAAATGATTGCCCATCAAACACCAGGCAATAACAACGATATGTTTACGAGCAAAAACCTCCTCGAGTTTTTGCAGCAGCAGACGCCGGTCATCATCGTCCTCAAAAATCAATTGGCGGCCATTGCCTCGAGCGCTCACATGATAGTAGCCCGACTCTGATTTTTTGCGCGCATCTGCTGCCATAATGCCCCCCTCGGCTAATTTGATTTAACAACAGCTTAGAAAGCAGTGGCTTTCATCAGGGGAAATAACGGCAGACGGTATCTGCATGGTTTCTGCATCTTCTAACAAAAATATCCCCCGCATCTAACAGAAATCCAACACTACTGCTTGCCCGCTGCAAACAAATCAGCGGCAAACAAATGGACCCGCCGGAAACTCACGGCGGGTCCACATTTCAAAAGGCAGTTTTTAGCGATAATCGGCGAACGGCAGAATGTGACAAATTAAACCTGACGACTTCGTGTCACATCTAGTCGAGGGTGCGGACCTCGACATGCTGGCGATACTCGTCAACCTTGGCAAAATCGCCCTGGCCGGCACACTCGACGACATTGGCACCCGTCGCCATGGCCAAACGCAGTGCATCCTCGACATGCTCGGGATCGTCGTGCCACATGGACAGGAACGCCGCGAGCGTGGAATCGCCGGCACAGACCGTCGAAAGCACCTTCACCGGCACCGTGCAGCGCGCATACCAGATATGCTGACCATTGGAGAAATATGCGCCCTTGCCGCCAAGCGTGAGCAGCACGTTCTTGGCGCCCTTCTTATGAAGCTCGGCCATGGCGTCCACAACCGTCTGCTCGTCATCAAGCGAGACCTCAAGACCAAAGATATCGAGCAACTCGTCGTCATTAGGCTTGATAAGCAGCGGCTCCTCGGCAATAAGATCGGACAGCTGATGGCTCGAGATATCGAGCACGAACTCTGCGCCACGAGCCTTAACGCGCGAGATAACCTGCGCAAGGAAATCCTCCGAGGTGTGCGGCGGCAACGAACCGGAAATAACCAAACACTCCATATCCTCAAGAGAATCGATCAGGTCGTACATCTCCTGCTCGTTAGCGAGATTCACGGCGGCACCGGCGTTCACCATATTGAACTCACGGTCCTGCGCATTAAGAAATACGTTTACACGCGTGATACCATCGGTCCACACGGGATGCACGTCAACACCCTTGGCCTCGGCGCCTTCAACGATATAGCGACCGGAAAAGCCAGCAAAAAAGCCCAGGATTGCCGTGTCTTTGCCAAAGTGATGGAGGGCAAAAGAGACGTTCAGGCCCTTGCCGTTAGGGCTATAGACGGCATCGCGCGTACGCGTGACGCAGTTGGGCTCCAGGCCATCGCACGTGATGTTGTAATCGATGGCGGGATTGGCGGTAAGGGTGTAGATCATGATGTCTCCTTTGTTTGGTTCACGAGGCTAAATTGCTGTGAAAAACCGCTTTTAGCGTACCAAATCGAAGGCCTGCGAAAGCCCTGTCCAAAAACAAACAAACACGACGAAAAACGAAAGCCGGACCCCTGCGCGTGCCATTTACAAACAAGACAACATCACAGCATCTACCTGCACAAACTCCAGTGAACGGTCGATTTGGGCCCGTGAACGGCAAAATGTGACAAAATAAACCTGTCGACTTTTTGTCACATAAAAAGGCCGGGTGCCATAGGGGGATATAGCACCCGGCCAAAAAGACCGAACAATATGTTCGAGAGCGAGGCGACGCCCCCAAGCCTTACAGGCGAGGAAGCTTACGAACCTCGATGCGCTTGCTGTACTCGTCAACGTGCGAGAAATCGCCCAGGCCAACACTCTCGGCAACGTTAGCACCGGTAGCGAGAGCGAGCTTCATTGCGCTCTCCACGTTGTCGCGATCGTTGTACCACATGGTAAGGAAGGCAGCGAGCGTGCAGTCGCCGGCGCACACGGAAGAGACCAGCTTGATGTTGAACTGACGCTTGGCATACCAAATATCCTCGCCGTTGGAGAAGTAGGCAGAGCCGCGGCTACCCATCGTGAGCAGGACGTTCTGCACGCCCACCTCATGAGCCATAGCAAGGGCGCGACGAGCATCGTCATCGGTATCAATCGTGACACCGAAGATCTCGCGCATCTCGTGATGGTTGGGCTTGATGAGCAGCGGCTTCTTAGAAGCCAAGGTCTTGAGCTTGGAGCTGGAGAGGTCGAGAACCACGTCGGCGCCGCGGGCATGAGCATGGTCCATAACCTTGTCCAGGAAGTCCGGAGAAGCCTTGGGCGGCACAGAACCGGAAACAACGAGGCAGTCAAGGTTGCCAGCGGTATCCAAAATGTCGTACAGCTCCTGCTGAGCCTGCGGAGTAAGCGGAGCACCCGGGTTCAAGACGCCGTACTCGTGCTCACCGTCGTTGAGGTAGGAATTGATACGGGTGATGCCGTCGGTCCACACCGGACGGCAGAGGCAGCCCATGTTCATGGTCTCATCGACAATGAAGCGACCCGTGAAGCCGGCAAAGAAACCAAGCGCGACAGAGTCGACGCCAAACTTCTTAAGAGCGAACGAAACGTCCAGGCCCTTACCGTTAGGCGTGTAGCTGGCGTGGCTCGAGCGAATGTTCTCGTCGGGCACCAGCGCCTGGCAGGCGACCGTCATATCGACGGCCGGGTTGGCAGTTAGCGTGTAAAACATAAATCCCCCTAACTTGAACGCAAGGCCGCACGACATGGGATTCCACACCGTACGACCCTGCAAATTACCTATCTCATGACCGCTGCACGATTAACGAGCATTGGCCTCAAGAAGCGCCTTGACCTCTTCGGCGGTGTCAAGCGCAAGAGCCTTCTCGGCAAGAGCGTCGGCATCGGCCTTGGACCACTGGGAGATGGTCTTGCGGGCGCGCAGGATGCTCGGTGCAGACATGGAGAACTCCTCCAGGCCAAAGGAAATGAGCACCGGCTCCAGCAAAGGATCGGCAGCGGCCTCGCCGCACATACCGACCATGATGCCAGCCTTGACGCCGCTCTCGATGATGTTCTTAAGCGAACGGAGAACGGCCGGGTAGTACACCTGGTACAGGTTGGAAATGGTGTCGTTGCCGCGGTCGGCGCACATGGTGTAGCCGATCAGGTCGTTGGTGCCGATGGAGAAGAAGTCGGCCTCCTGGGCCAGCTTGTCGGCGATGAGCGAAGCAGCAGGGGTCTCGACCATGATGCCGACCTCGATGTTCTCATCGAACTCGACGCCCTCGGCCTTGAGCTCAGCCTTGCACTCCTCGACGAGAGCCTTGACGGCGCGAACCTCTTCGACGCAGGTGACGAGCGGAATCATGATCTTGACGTCACCAAAGGCGCTGGCACGCAGCAGAGCGCGCAGCTGGACCTTGTACTGGTCGGGGTTGGCCAGGCAGTAGCGCACGGCGCGGAAGCCCATGAAGGGGTTCTCTTCCTTGACCATGTGCAGGTACGGGATCTCCTTGTCGCCGCCCACATCGAGCGTACGGATGATGACGGGGTTGCCCTTAAGAGCGGTGGCAACCTTGCGGTAAGCCTCGAACTGCTCGTTCTCGGAAGGAAGCTCCTTGGCGTCCATGAACAGGAACTCAGAGCGGAACAGGCCGATGGCCTCGGCGTCGTGCTCGAGAGCAGCAGTGACGTCATCGGGGCTACCGATGTTACAGGCGAGGATCTTCTTCACGCCGTCGGCGGTGACGGTCTCCTTGCCGCGATAGGCCTCGAGGGCCTTCTTCTCGGCAGCGAAGGCCTCGGCGCGGGCGGTGTAATCGGCAAGGGTTGCCTCGTCGGGGTCGGCAATGACAACGCCCTTGGAGCCGTCGACGATGACCGTCATACCGTTCGCAAGCTCGGTGCAGGAATTCTCGACGGAAAGGACCGCGGGAATCTCGAGGGCGCGAGCGATGATGGCGGAGTGAGAGGTGCGTCCGCCGGTCTCGGTAACGATGGCGGCAACGTTCTTCTTGTCGATGGTGGCCGTCATAGAAGGCGTGAGGTCATGCACGCAGATGACGGTGCCGGCGGGCAGCACGGAGAGGTCGACGACCTCACGACCCAGAAGCTCGGCCAGAAGGCCGGTACGGATGTCGGCGATGTCGGCGGCGCGCAGACGAAACATCTCGTCGTCCATGGAGAGGAACATGTTCTCAAACATGGTGGTGGTGTCGACGAGCGCCTGCTCAGCGCAGGTGCCGGCGTCGATAGCCTGGTTGATCTGATCGGTCATGCCGGGGTCCTGTGCCAGCGCGATGTGACCGATCATGATCTCGGCCTCGTGCTCGCCAACAGAGACCTTCATGGCCTCGGCCTGGGCCTCGGTCTTCTGGCAGAAGACGTCGAGAGCCTTGGCGTAGCGCTCCTTCTCGGCAGCAGCGTCCTCGACGGCGTGGGCCTCAAAGCTCAGATCGGGCTCGACAGCAACGGCAACGGTGCCGATACCGATACCCTCGGAAGCGTTTACTCCCTTGTACATGCAGATGTCCTCTCTCTTTGGCGCCCCCGTCGGGCGCCTCTCTCTTCTTGGTGCCCAGATGCGGCACCGCATAAAATAACGCAGGCACCCACCCTCGTGAGGCCGGCACCTGCGCTATGTTACCTAAAGTTATAGACCATACTATGTGAGCTACTCGCCCAGGCCGCTCTTGATGAGCTCGATGGCAGTGGAAAGGGCGTCGGCCTCGTCCTCGCCATCGCAGCGAATCTCAACCTCGACGCCGCTCTTGATGCCAGCAGCCATCAAAGCCATGGGGCTCTTGCCATTGACCTCGCGAGTGGAACCCTCGTCCGTGACCGCGACAACCTTCACATCGCAAGCGAACTTGCCCATGGTAGACGCGAACAGACCGGCGGGACGCATATGCAGGCCCTGGGGGTTGATAAGGGTGACCTTCTCGGAAACCATGACGACTCCTTCTTTAACCAATCACGCGCGGCGTGCGGCCGTGCGCGAAACATACCTCGGATAGTTTACCTCAAAGAGAGGGCAACCCCCAAGTATGCTAGAAGACATCAGGTTTATTTACACACCCGGCTGCGATTGGAAGAAAAGGGCTGCTCAACGGCTGCGCATACCGCAACGAACCTGGCGGCTATCTACCCGGTAATCGGAAGAAAACGCCAGGTAAACGGCAAAATGTGACAAATTAAACCTGTCGACTTTTTGTCACATCATGAAAAAGGCGCGCCGCGGGGGTTGACCTGCGACGCGCCTGCTAGGCGATCTTTTGCGCTAGATGTCGTTACGCCAGACGGCTGTTGATGGCATCGAGCACCTGAGAAGGCTCGGTAGCGCTCTTGACGGTGGCGCGGAAGCCCTCGTCCATAAGCGCCTCGGCAACCTTGGAAAGGAGCTTAAGGTGCGTGGTGCCCGCCTGGGACTCGGGGATGAGCAGGGCGATGGCCACATTAACCGGAGCCTGATCCATGGTGTCCCAATCGGCAACGCCCGAATCGTCCTTGACCACGATGACAGACGGGGTCTTGACGGCCGAGCACTTAGCGTGCGGGATGGCAAAGCCGTCCATCATGCCCGTGGTGCCCTCGCTCTCGCGAGCAAGGAACGCCTGCATGAGTGCATCGGCGTCGTCGGCGATACCGCGCTTCACAGCCTCGTTGGAGATAAAGGAGAGCGCGTCGTCGCGGCTAGCGAAGTCCTGGCCCAAGAAGATGTTCTCTTCCTTGACGAAGCCCTCGGCAGCGGGAGCCTCAGCGGCGGCGGGAGCAGCAGGCTGAGCAGGAGCAGCAACGGCAGTTGCGGGAGCAGCCTCGACAGCGGGAGCTGCCTTCTGCTTCTTGCCGTACTCGACCTTCTTGAAGATCACAAAGAGGATGCCGCCCACGATGGCACCGACCAGGATGGCGATGACCCACTGCAGGCCGCCGTCCACGACGGGCAGCACAAGGAAGCCGCCATGAGGTGCGGGGTCGTGCACGCCAAAGAAGATGGTGAGGATGGAGGCGATGGAGGAGCCGATCATCATGATGGGCATGACAGGCCAGATGTTCTTGGTCATGAACGGAATGGCGCCCTCGGTGATGTGCGTGCAGCCCAGGATGAAGTTGACGATACCGGCGTCATGATCTTCCTGGCTAAAGTACTTCTTGCCCACAACCACGGCAAAGGTGGTGATCAGCGGAGGAACGATGCAGGCAGCGGAGACGGCAGCCATGAAGTTGGTGCCAAAGTTGTACGTATCGGTGCCAACACCCGCGGCCAGAGCCTCGGTGAGCATAGCGGTACCGGTGACGTATGCAGCCTTGTTGACCGGGCCGCCCATGTCAAAGGCGCACATGCAGCCAATGGCCAGACCCAAGACGATGGGGCCGGAAGCGGAGAGGCCCTTGAGGAAGTCCATCATGGCGGTGTTGATGGCAGCCATGGGACCGGAGATGCCCAGCATGACCATGCCCACGATGAACGTGGAGAACAGCGGGTAGAGGAAGATGGCCTTCAGACCGTTGAGGTTCTGAGGCAGCTTGGCAAAGACCTTCTCCAGCAGCAGGATGACGTAGCCGGAAAGGAAACCGCCGACGATACCGCCGAGGAAGCCAAAGCCCACACCCGAGCCACCGGCGTCGATCAGGCCGGTCTCAGGCGAGACAGGCAGACCGGTGATGGCGATCATACCGGCAACAAAGCCGGGGACGAGTGCCGGACGCTTGCCGATAGACTCGGCGATATAAGCCGAAAGCACGGGAACCATGAGGTTCATGGCAATGCCGCCGATGATCTTGAGCATCGCGGCGAAGGTGTTGTACTGGGCGTTCGTGGAATCGAACGACATGATGCCCCACAGGAACGACACCGCGGTGAGCACGCCACCGGCGACGACGAACACGAGCATGTGGGAAACACCGTTCATAAGGTGCTTGTAGAGCTGGTGCCCGATGGACTCCTTCTCCTCTGCAGCGTCGTCTGCAACGGCGATGACCTTAGAGGCGTCACCCTTGGCGGCGAGAGCGCGGTCGATCAGCGCGCCTGCTGCCTCGACGGACAGGGCCTTGGACACACCAACCGTCACCTGGGGCTTACCGGCAAAACGCTCTGCCTGAACGTCCTTGTCGGCAGCGACTACGACGGCACGGGCACCGGCGATCTCTGCGGGGGTAAGCTCGTTCTCGATTCCAACCTGGCCGTGGGTCTCAACCTTGATGGTGAGCCCGCGCTCAGCCGCAGCCTTCTCCAGCGCCTCCTTTGCCATAAAGGTGTGCGCGATGCCGGTCGGACAACCGGTTGCCGCGATAACGTCATACTGCTGAGCCATACGTCCCTCCTTCTCTCTAGAAGTGAGCGCCCTCCCCTTTTGGGCGCTACGTTCTCGATTTCCCGCGAAGCGTGCGAAACGCGCACTCCTCCCGGGTTTTCGCCGAGAATCATAGCATGTGCATGCACGGCTTCTTCACAGCGGATGACCGTACAGGGTGAAAGGTTCTTTCATAGCGGTGAACGGTGTTTGAAATGTTCTCGTCAAATACCAGCTCAAGCACTGTGATAATGATTTCAGCAACTTGTTGACCAGTACCGTTCACCGAATAATGGAGGTTCACATGGCGTCAGGAGAGCTCAGTGCGCTATCGCTCATCAGCTCAACCCGTGAATTCTCGGGGACCGAGCAGCGCATCGTAGATTACATCCTGGATCACCGCGAAGAGGCGCCCACGATGACCGCCGCGCAGCTCGCGCGCCGCAGCGGAACCTCCGAGGCCACGATCTCGCGCTTTTGCAAGCATCTGGGGTTCGACAACTACCGCAGCTTCCAGTTCTCGCTGGGCCGCGATCTCACGCTCAAGCACGACGGGCTTGACCTCGATGGCGAGATATCGCTCGACAACGTAGAGGATTCACTCAAAAGCATCCTTGCCACCAAGATGGGCGAACTCGAGGCCACACTGCGCGGCATCGACGGCGCCACGGTGCGCAATGTGGTGAAGCGCCTGGCGGGCGCCGACGTCATACAAATCGCCGCCGTAGGCAACACCAATTCTGTGGCACTCGACGCCACGTTCAAGTTCTCTCAGCTGGGACTGCGCTGCACCACGCACGAGGTGAGCGAGATTGCCGTGGGCTTTGCCCTCACCATGCAGCCCGGGGACGTCTTGCTCGTAATCTCCAACTCCGGACGTTCCCAGCGCCTGATGCGCATTGCCCAGGCCGCCAAAAACCGCGGCGCCTGCGTAATCGTCATCACGGGCGACGAGCAGTCTCCCCTCGCCCGCCTGGCGTCGTTTGTGCTGCGCACCGTAAACCACGAGGCGCTGCTCACCACGGGCGACTTCGCGTTTTCCAAAATCTCGGCCATGGCAATCATCGAGACGCTCTATTACTTCTTACTGCACGAAATCGAAGACGGCCGCGAGCACATCAGCCGTTACGAGGAGCTTATCCAGCCGGACAAGGATGTGGAGTAGCGAAGGCGGAAGGGTAGGCCCGGCAGCCGCTAAACCAATTGCGCATAATCCTGCGATTGATGAAACAGGTGAACGACCGTAACCGTATCGCCCTTGACCAAATACAAGACAACATAGCCCAGCAGACTCGCCTTGCGATAGCCAGCTGCCCGCAATCGCGAGTCCCTGGCCTCGGGGTACATAGCAGGAAATGATTTGATGTTACCGAGGAACTCCAGATATGCCCCGGCAAGCTTCTTGGCAAACGAAGGCTCGAACAGCACGAACTCTAGATAATCTAACGTCCTCACAAGCTCATCGCGCACGGCATCGGTCTCAACAACCTTATAGGCCATAGCGCGCCTTAAGGTAGTCGGCAGTCTGCTCCGCTTCATGGACGTTTCCCGCCGCAATCTGTGCCTCACGCTCATCGAGAATCTGGTACAGACGCGAACGGGCGGCCTCGAGACGCAAACCCTCATACTGGGCCGGAGACATGGCAATAAACGATTCCTTGCCATTCTTTGTAACCACGACCGGCTCCGTGGCAGAAAGAACCGTATTTGTGAACTTTGATGTGTCCTTAAGATCTTTGATGGGAACGCAAATGGGCATAACGGCCTCCTTAACTGCTGTTATGCTGAGAATACCATAATTATGGGATGATTATCCCATGCATGAGACAACGACCCCGAAGCTTTATTTGTCATATCGCGAACCGGACCGGCACGGTATAATTGGGTGCATATGCGCCATTAGCTCAGTTGGATAGAGCAGGGGACTTCTAATCCCAAGGTCGTTGGTTCGAATCCGACATGGCGCACCCAACCGTTCATGGATACGTCTCGCGCAGTAGTGCTGCGCGAGACGTTTTTGATGATGCC
This sequence comes from uncultured Collinsella sp., assembly GCA_934647195.1. GTDB lineage: Bacteria > Actinomycetota > Coriobacteriia > Coriobacteriales > Coriobacteriaceae > Collinsella. The sequence continues at coordinate 39,679 of CAKUFD010000002.1, read as the reverse complement.
GTCGCAAACAGAAAGGCTTAAAGCCTTAAATCAAACAGCAAATAGGTTGTTGCCCTTAAGTGTCCATACTTAGAAGTGTCTAAGCCACTAAAATGAGATTTAAGATAACTCGAGAACGCTTGCACAGACCAAAAACTGATAAGAGAAAGCAGGGCTGTGGTCATGCCACCTGAACCGACTATATACACGATCGTTCCTGGTTATAACGCCGAAACATATCTCGATAGTCTCGCTCAGTCGCTTTCCCACCAAACCTATTCAGGTAACAAAGTCGTCATTTTTATTGACGATGGATCCGAAGACAAAACTCTAAAGAAAATGAATGAACTCTCGATTGAAGGCTTTTCGAAAAAGGTCATCCCCAATAGCCACGAGGGTGTTTCTGCAGCTAGAAACACCGGTTTGGATTGGATTAAACAGAACTGCAGCGCCGACGGAATCGTTCTCTTCCTTGATGCGGACGATATGTTCACCAACGAAGCTTTCGAGCTCATTGTCCAACAATTTATGAACAACAACCTCGACGTCCTCGCCTTTGGCTCACAGCCATTGTATGAAAGCGAGCAGCTAAAGAAAGAAAAACCAGCATATCTCTCCTTTTACAAAAGAAAAGGAAGCTATCCAGCGGTAATGTCCGGTCAAGAATACCTGCACGCGCTTCTACCCAACGACGACTTTCGCCCCAATGTCTGCCATCAGGCATTCAGTCTCTCTTTTCTTAAATCCGCTCAGCTACGCTTCTGCAATGGAATCATTCATGAAGACAACCTCTTCAGCTTCGAGGCATTACTCCATGCAAGCAAAGTCAAGTTTATAGCGAACGAGATTTATATACGCCGCGTGCGCCCCAACTCGATTATGACTAAAACCGCCAGTACGGCCAATCTTGATGGCTACTTTAAATGTGCTCTTAAAGCACTTGGTTACCTATCTAAAAGCACAGTCGTCGTTCGTTGCATCGACGACTGTGCAAGCGTCATCGATATGTGGCTCTCTTCAGCCTCTGATTATTACAGTGCGTTAGACGCGAGCGAAATTTCCGAACTGCTGGCCCTCTATGCGCCCGAAGAGCAAATTCTATTTTATGAACTCGTTGAACAACGAGCGCGATACACAAGAAATCGAGAATCGGAACTGCAGGCAGCACGCAACGCCGCTTACCACGATGCAGAAAACGTCACTAAAGCAAAATTTGAGACTAGCATCTCCTTTAAAATAGGCAGAGCAATTACCGCTATCCCTAGAACACTCCTCAGGCGTTAAGGATCGGATATGAAGATTACCGTAGCGGGCGTTGGATACGTGGGCCTCTCGCTCGCATGCCTGCTTTCCAAACATCACGACGTCACCGCCATCGATATCGACGCCCACCGCGTCGAATCCATCAATGCAGGAATCTCGCCCATCCGCGACGAGCTGATCGAGGCATATATCGCAAGCCGCCCCGCAACTCTCACGGCAACGACCGACTCCCATGCGGCATACGCTGATACCGACATCGTGATTATCGCCACGCCCACCAACTACGACGACACGACGCACAGCTTTGATACCACAAGCATCGAAAGCGTCCTCGATCTTGCCGCCGCCCTCAACCCCGATGCGCTTGTGGTCATCAAGTCGACGATTCCCGTTGGCTATACCAAGCAGGTCTCAGCGCAATACCCACAGCTTCGCATCCTGTTCTCCCCAGAGTTCCTGCGCGAGGGGCATGCCCTGGGCGACAATCTGCACCCTTCGCGCATTGTCGTTGGCACGCCAGACCCCGCACGCAAAGAAGACGCTGAGCTTTTTGCACGCCTGCTTGCCGATGGATCGGAAGACGACAACACCCCCGTATTGGTGACGGGCGCCACCGAGGCGGAAGCCATCAAGCTCTTTGCCAACACCTATCTTGCCCTGCGCATCTCGTACTTCAATGAGCTGGATACCTATGCCGAGAGCAAGGGACTCGACACCAAGCAGATACTCAATGGCGTATGCCTAGACCCCCGTATTGGCAACCACTACAACAACCCATCTTTTGGCTATGGCGGCTACTGCCTGCCAAAAGACTCCAAGCAGCTTTTGGCAAACTACGAGGATATCCCGCAAGACCTCATGCGCGCCATCGTCGACTCGAACGCCACGCGCAAAGCCTTCATAGCGGAGCGAATCTTGGCCAAAAAGCCAAAGATGATTGGCGCCTATCGCCTTGCCATGAAAGCGGGGTCGGACAATTTCCGCCAAAGCTCGATTGTCGATATCATTGACGAGCTGCACAAGCGCGATGCTGGGCTCGTTATCTACGAGCCCACACTCGACGCCGAGCAGTTCCACGGCATCCCGGTAACGCACGACCTGGCGCAGTTTAAGGAGTCCTGCGATCTGATTATCGCCAATCGTTTTAACGACGAGCTTTTGGACGTAGCCACCAAGGTCTATACGCGCGATCTGTGGCACAAAGACTAGCACCGCCACAAGCCGCCCAAGCCTGCACCCGAAGCCCCATCCCGTCACCCCTCAAGCCAAAGGACAAGACATGCCTATCGTCTCCGTAATCATCCCCAGCTACAACGCGGAGGACTATATTGCGCAAACGCTGGAGAGCGTCCTTGCCCAGACGCTCAGCGATATCGAGATTATCGTCGTGGACGACGGATCGACCGATAGCACGCGCGACGTTGTAGCAGAGTTTGCTCACAAGGATTCGCGCGTCACGCTCGTTGAGCAGGCCAACCAGTTTGCCGGAGTGGCACGCAACAACGGCATGGCAAAGGCCCAGGGCACGTACCTCTACTTTCTCGATGCGGACGACCACATCGAAAAGACGGCCCTCGAAGAGCTCGTCGATGCCATTGAGAAGCACCATGCAGACATCGCCATCGCCAAATCGGAAGGCTTCGACAACGAGACGGGCAACACCTGGCCCATCGACGGCGCACTCAACGGCATGGATTTTAATCGCCCCGTCGAGCATGTCGAGTATTGTGGAAAGCTATTCCAAAGCTTTATCGGATGGCCCTGGGACAAGCTCTTCCGCAAGGATTTTATCAACCAGATCAAGCTAACGTTCCAGCCGCTCAGAACCACCAACGACGCCCTTTTTGTCTTTTGCGCCCTTGCCTTGGCCAAAAATATCGCGTGCCTGGACTCCGTGTTGTTCCACCATCGAACCAACAACAAAAATTCGTTGGAAGGCTCTCGCGCAAAGAGCTGGAATAACGCGCTGTGCGCCATTCGCGCCATCGGGGATTTGCTGAACGAGTCCGAACAGGGTAGGGCTTGTCTAAACTCCTATTACCGCTGGATCCTTAACTACTCGATTTGGACCATCGAAAGCTTGCCCGATGGTGAAGCGGATGCCTATCTTGGCGAGGTCGAGCCCGTCATCCGCGCCATACCCCGTAACACCGACCTTCACCTGGATCCGTATGAGAGCAGGCTCATGGAGCTGTTGGATGCTAACAGGGCAAAAACCATCTCCTGTGCCATCACCACGCTGAAGGAGCGCGATAACGCAATATGTGAGCGAGAGGCGCTGGCGCATACGCTTGAGGCGGAGAGGCAGCAATTTGACTCCTGGCGAAACGAAAGCGAGAAGAGGCTCGCAGACATATATGCATCCCATTCCTATAGGCTGGGAAACACCTTGCTTAAGCCTCTGAGCAAGGTAAAGGACATTACCAGGCGATAAAAGGACGCGAGACAGTCCATCGAATGAAAGAGATTGATTTACTTGAACAATAGCCCCACGGCACCGAGCATTTCCATTGTTCTTCCCGTCTATAACGGAGGGGACTACCTGGAAACAACCTTAAAGAGCATACAATCACAAACGCATTCGGACTTCGAAGCCCTGTGCGTAAATGATGGCTCGACCGACAACAGCCTCAATATTCTAGAAGAATTTTCCCAGGCAGATACGAGGTTTCACGTCCTTACGCAAGAGAATGCTGGCCCAGGCGTAGCACGTAATACCGGTCTCGATGCAGCAGCGGGAACATACGTCATCATGCTCGACGCCGACGACATTTACGAGCCGACGCTTCTGGAAGAGCTCTATGCAAGCGCGGAGGCACATGACAGCGATGTTGTTGTATGCAGGTCCTCGCAATTTGACGACTCCACCGGCGCTCCTGTCGATTCGTGGTGGACTATCAACATCGCCCAGATTCCAGATATGCCAGTTTTCAATGCCGCTGACATGCGCGACTTCATCTTCACCGCATTCATCGGCTGGCCCTGGGACAAACTGTACCGCCGCTCGTTTATCGAAGAAAATGCCATCCGGTATCCGCGGCTATCTAACAGCGAGGACCTCTATTTCGTCTTCCTCTCCCTTGTACTCGCCTCCAAAATCTCCATCGTCGACACTCCACTCATCAGCCATAGGGTCAACCGTTCGGAATCGGTCTCCGGCTCGCGCGCAAAAGACCCACTCGCATTTTACGAGAGCACTTGCCTGCTAAAAGCACAGCTCAAAAAGCACCCGAACCTTTACGAAAAAACCTCTTGGGGCTTTCTCAATTGGGCTATCGGGTACTTGGTGTGGAACATCGAAACCATGGACGACGAAACCGGACGCCAGGCTCAGCTAAAGGCTCTTGCGAACGACGAGTTCCCGGAACTTGAAATCGGACTCCACTCCCCCGCCTTTTTTGACCTGGAACCTACCGTCTATACAAGGTACTGCGCACTACTTGATGAAGCGATTGGAAACAAGGGGCAGGCTGCAGATGGCGCGAAACAGCAAAAACGCCATCGCATCATCCCGCGTTTGATAAAATTCCTCGAAGGAATCCAGTACGACGGCTTTCTCCGCACCTTATGCAAGAGCCTTGGATGGTTCAAGCGAAAGCTCCTAAAACAGGCGGTTTCGCAGCCAAGCTCCCATATAACTCGAGGGTCGGACTTTGCCCTTACTGGCAAAACTGCAGCTAAGAATACATCCTCTCGTACCTTAGGAGATTGATACATGAGCAACGCAACGCCAAAAGTCTCGGTCGTAATGCCCATATATAACGCCGAGCCATATCTTGAGCAGGCACTTGACAGCGTTTTGGCACAAACCCTTACCGACCTTGAGATTGTTTGTGTAAACGATGGCTCGAAGGATACCTCCCTCGAAACCATGCAGCGCTATGCTTTGAACGACACTCGAATTAAAGTTATCGATAAGCCCAACGGCGGCTACGGCAACGCCATGAATGTGGGCCTGAGTAATGCCACCGGCGAATACGTAGGAATTCTCGAGCCGGACGACTACCTTAAGCCCGAGATGTTTGAGAAGCTCTATAACCGAGCAGTTCAGGACGACCTTGACTTTGTTCGCTCCGACTACTACCGCCTCACCACCGATGCGGAAGGTGTCGATCATCTTGAAAAGGAACCCATTTGCAACAAGAGCTCCTATTACAACAAGGTGCTCAACCCGCAAACCAACGTCAATCTGTTCAACATCCGCATGGAAAACTGGACGGGCATCTATAAGCGCTCCTGGCTCGCAAAGCACGATATTAAGTTCAACGAAAGCCCTGGAGCAGGCTTCCAAGACAATGGCTTTTGGTTCCAATCCTATTGTTGGGCTACCAAGATCGCCGTTTTGGATGAGGCGTTCTATTGCTATCGCCAGGACAACGCCGCTTCTTCAATCAACCAGTCCAATAAAGTGTTTGTCATGCTCGATGAATACCAGTGGATTGAGAATTGGCTGAGGAACAACCCCGAGCTGTGCCAGAAGTTCATCGGCATCTTTGAGTACAAAAAGACCCACAACTGCGAGTTTGCCTTTAGCAGGCTCGCTGATGAGTTCCAGCTTCCGTTCCTGAAAAGGTATTCTGCCGAATACAAACAGGCTTTTGACAATAACGAGATTGATGAAAAGCTGTTTTGGCCCGATGAGCTCGAGAGGCTCAAGAGCATCGTTGCAGATCCCGAGGCATATGTAAACGAGCTTCGCGGCAGCAGGGAATGCAAGTCTGAGCTCGATCTTGCTCGCGAAAAGGGCAAGATGGCCGTTTTTTCCTACTACCTCAAGGAAGAAGGACTTGCCTCTGCTCTCAAGAGGGGCTTTTCCTCCCTTTGTCGCTAATATTTAGCCGCCCCCTAGTACGAACGTGAGAATTTAGACAGGTCAGTGACGTGAAGAACCGAGTTTACTATTTCGACCTCCTCAACATAGCCGCATGTATCTCTGTCGTTGCGCTCCACTGCAACCAGATGGTGCACACATGGCAGCCAGGCAACAACTGGCTGTTTGCTCTTCTAATCGAAGTACTGTTTTACTGGGCGGTCCCCATCTTCTTTATGCTCACGGGCGCTACCCTCATGCGCTATCGCGAGCGCTACGACACTAAGACCTTTTTGTCTAAGCGCGTAAAGCGCACGGTAATCCCCTTCATCGCTTGGAGCCTTATTTGGTTTTTGCTCATCTCCACGCGCAATAGCGATGTCCACCTTGGACCGCGCAGCTTCATCAACATGATGCTCAACAATCAGATTGAACAGGTCTACTGGTTCTTCTTCCCTCTGTTTTCGATCTATCTTTCGATGCCGTTGCTTTCTCTGCTTGCCGACAACAAGAAAGCGCTTGCTTACGGCATTGGGGCGTCCTTCATTCTGCAATCCGTCCTGCCGTATGCCCTCCACGTTCTTGGCATTGAGTGGTCCGGAAGTATTTCGATTCTGGCGCTTTCCGGAAATCTACTCTTTACGGCATTGGGCTATCTGCTCTCAACAACAGAACTCAACAAAAAGCAACGGATGATAATTTATGTCCTGGGCATTCTTGGAACGGTTTTTCGCTTTGCCTACACGGCGGTAAGTAGCGAAGCAATCGGGGGCGTGGATCGTCTCTTCTTTAACTATCTGGCGTTCCCCGCCGTCCTCCAAGGCGCTGCGGTCTTTACGCTGTTTAAGTACATGGACTGCAGCTGGATAGACTCAAAGAAGGCACGCCTGTTATCGATTGTTTCTTCATGCAGCTTTGGTGTCTACTTGATTCATAAGCCAATCCTTGATCACTTCATTCTTTCTCCGCGCTTCCTCAATATTCCCATGACCTCGATTGCGCTTAGAACCGTAGGAGTAATCATCTTCTATCTCTGCTGCGTTGGGGTAACTATGTTGCTTAAGAAAATCCCCTTGGTTAGGAAAATCGTTCCGTAGGTCTACATCCGCCAAATTGTGCATATACGCATATGACTAGAATAGATAAATGGAATCGCTTATAAACAGTAGATAGGCTTTTATGTTACTCCTCGCATTAGCAGTATTGATTATTTTTGCCAGCATTACCCTTCCAGGCCTGCTTTTCAATCTCCCTCTAGCAAAAGATGCAACCAAAGCGATATGCCTTGCTCCCGCAACATCGATAGCACTCCTGTCGATATTCGCTATAGCTTTTTCTCGAATGGATATTCGGGCAAATTATTTCAGTCTCATTATTGGACTTGGATCAACATCCATTATTCTTTTAGGGTTCTCACTCCTGTTGCAGAGGAGAAAGTCCCATCAGCGCATGCGTGTAGATAAAAAAGAGCTCCTCTATCTCGTTATGTTCACTTTTATTATGGCAATTCTTGCCGCTTATGTCTTTCTGACAGTTCTGGATGGGCCAGATTGCTACTTCCAAGCATGGGATAATCAAACTCATCTACGAAAAATCAGAGCATTTGTGGAAACGGGAGATTATTCGTCATTCAACAGTCAAACCTACGGAAACCCCCAAATAGCACCTCAGCAAATCAAAAACGGATTTTATCCTTCGGCATGGCACCTTCTGGCCTCAATGCTTGTCTCCCTACTCAATATCCCCGTAACAACAGCAGCAAATGCTATCAACATCCTCTGTGTTGGCCTATTGCTCCCCTTATCACTATTTCTCTGCTTACGAGAGCTTGGCATTGTTGGCCCGAAGGCACTCGCCCTTTGCGCCGTTGTCTGCATTGGCGTACCCATTTATCCATGGGACCTAATATCGTACGGGCCCCTTTATCCCAATTTATTAGGATTCTGCCTTTTGCCCGGAGAGATGGCTCTTCTTCTCAATTTGGTAAACACAATTGAGAAGAAGAGCCCTCTTGAAATCATTAAAAATGCCTTCCTACTCTTATTGGGAATGACATCTCTGGCACTTGCCCATACCAATACCGTCTTTTCCCTTGGACTCATACTCGCACCGTACATTATCGACAAAGTAGGACAGTTAATTAAAAAGCGGCAGCAAAACCTTCCGGTTTCCATCTGCCTCGCAATTCCACTTTTAATTATCCTGACAATTTGGATTATTATTAACCGCCTGCCTTTTATGAGCAATGTGGTCAATTGCCATTGGCAATCCTTTACTTCTGTGCCTCAAGCATTCTTTAGTGCGCTATTTCTTGGCACAACTACCCATCCCGTACAGTTGCTCGTTCCCGCCCTAGTTTTCGTCGGAATCTATTTTGAAATAAAAGAAAGAAATTACTGTTTAGCCATAACCTATATTCTGCTCGTTCTTTTTTACACGATTGACGCGGGAACCGATCTGACAATCAAACCGTTCTTAACAGGTTTTTGGTATAACGACTACCATCGCATAAGCGCGATGGCGGGCCTCATTTCGATACTCTTTGCATGTAAAGCTATCAATCGGATAATTCAGAAACTCACGGAAACCTATTTCGATCAAAAGCCATTTAAACATGCAGTAGTTACCGGTATTGCAGCAGCTGGAATGGTTCTAATTGTGTTCTATCCGTCTATCCCACTTCCTCAGAAACAAGAACTACCAACTGCCTTTGGATATCAAATCAAAGAAATGCGCTATCAATTTGATAAGCAGCTGATTTATTACGATATTTTCTCGCCGCTAGAAGAGGATTTTTGCAAAACAACTCTGCCTCAGTTCAATACCGACAATTCAATCGTGATCAACAATCCTGACGATGGCAGTCTTTTTGCATACAGCGCTTACGGTCTAAACATGTATTACAGGTCTTGGTATCCTCCGTCGAGCACAACCGAAACAAAAGAAAGCAATATCATTCGACATCATCTAAATGAAATAGCTGACAATAGCACTGTTCGGGAAGCCGTCGAAAAGATCGGTGCAAAGTATGTTCTTCAACTTGACCATGGAGACCAGACACAGGAATATCGTATTCAATATAATTATGACAACGCGGAAGAATGGTGCGGAATCGATTTGATAAATGAATCAACTCCAGGGTTCACCTTAGTAGCAGCAAACGATGACATTAGACTTTATAGAATCGATTTGAATTGATTCTGAACAGTTGTTATGACTCCATTTATTAAACGTTGCAATAGAGATAGGGCGCGAAATCTGAATTCTCGAAGCAATAGAGGGGATTTCTTGATACCAGGCCGAAGAGTGGTATCAAGACTCCATTTACGGGGCGAAGCTCCATGCGGCCCAGGCGCATGGAGCTTCGCCCAGACCTGGTTAACTCTTCACAAGCATCAGGAGGCATGCCGTAAATAAATGTTCCCGATGATACTAAAAATTGAGTGTTAGAAACATTCAATTTTTAGTCAATTCCGCCAACCGTTCCGAGAGATTCCGGATTGCAGTTCGCACACGCAACAAGGGGTCCGTCGAGCTGTTTCGATTTGCCCTCGACAAAGGAATTTAGGTGCCGGTCGCCACTGACTTCACAGGGGTGAAGAGGTGAATGACGAAGAACCGGATCGATGACAACGTCTCGCATCGCAGCGAATGATATACGGTCGTAGAGGTCGCCGGGCGCTCGAGGTCCTAGATAACCCGATGCTACCGCAAAGGAACGAATAGCCCCAAGGAAGTCCAGTAAAACTCGGGCCCCGTGGAATCAGAGAGCCAGAATCCCTCATAATATCGGCACGCCAGCATTTCTTGATTTGCCAATAAGAACGCTTAATCTAATCGGCGAACATGATTTAATATACGACGTCCTTTGGCTTACCACTGAGATTGTCTCATTGAAATCCTGGATACTGTAGCTGCTCTTCAGCATCAAATCTCCTATCAGCTCACTGTAGATATCGTCCTTAGAGAGCCATTTTGCCTATGCTCAAGCCCCTTTTGTCAAGCCCATCGCTTGCGCGAAGGGGTGTTAAGAGCTTCATATATTTTGCCCTCTGAGAAACAGAGTGCTGGTCGAACTTGAAAGATAACGCCCGAGGAAACCTCTGACGGTCGCCAAATCGGCGAATCTGGGCGAGCGGAAGGGGGCTACAGACGAAACAGCATTAAACGAGATCCCGAGCTTAATCGCCACAGTCGATTTCCATCTGCCCCGCAAGCACTGCCGCGCCGAAGCGGATGACGATGTCAGTGACCAATATAGCCTTCAGGGAATGCTCCAAGGTACCGTAATCGGTCTGCGCACCATGACATATCTTGTTACGAAGTGGATTATGGGAGGCAATGTCAGCATCCATCGTATTCGTCAAAATCACCGAAACGATGTAGCCGGCTGCATGCTGGAACGTGTACAACCCGTTCTCAGAAAGGAGGACAAGCAAGAGGACCTTGTCCTTCGCATAGGCAAGCTTCCTAGCTTTCCCCTTTTCATTGTGAGAAGGGCTCACGCCGAGCTTGCTAGCATAGAGATCGAACAGGTCGGCCTGCTCTCCTTCGAGCTTTTTCATACCTGATGGGCAATACTTCTCTATTAAACCTTCCAGAAGGTTCATGAGGAGGGCGACGCAGCCCTCGTAGTCGCTTTTTTCATGCCGATTCAGCGCGCTATTCAGCACACGCTTCTCGCAGTGAGTCAGCTCATCATGGTCTTCCCATCTGACACGGACCTCCTCGAGCCAATTGTCATCAAGGGCATCAAAGGCGATTTCGGAGACTAGCTCCTTAAGCTCAGCGTCCGCAGTATCCTCGGAGAGCATCTCGAGCCTGTTGCAGATCCCTGCGTCATCAACCAGATACATAGGCCAATTTGTCCTGCCGAGGATTTTGACCCTTTTGAACTTCAGCGCGATGGGGCGGAAAGCAACGGTAATCGCCTTGAGATCGACCCCACGCGCAACCTCCCGAGTCACCTCGGCCAAATAGCTAAGGGCAGAGACCATCCCCTGTACCATCGAGGTATAGTCGGGGAGGCTCTTTGAGATAGAAGATATGCCGCTCAACGATTCTCCCATCGCATCCATAGCAGGCAGGACATTACGATATGTGCCGCTAATCGATGCCACCGAGGAGAGCATATTGCTGCAATGCTCCCTTACGCCGGAGAGGTACTGAAACACTTCGGGTGATAGTGGCGCCATGGACACAGCAGGCGGGTTGTTCAATTCGTCGTTATCACCCAGACAGCTCCATTGAATCGACTTATCGTCCTCTTCGGACGCTCCGTTACCCGAAACCGGCTCCTCATCCACGGGAGGCCCCTTCTCTTGTTATCCGACCGCATTCGTATAATAAACAAGTGAGACACCAACGCGCAATTTGACCAGCTTGACAGACGCCTTGGTTAGACGTTCGCCTTTATAAGCATCAAAACCGCATCCATGTAGTGGCTCGAACCTCCGAACTCGATGAGCCTTCCGTGATGCACGTTTCTGTCGATTATCGCTGCCGCGAGCTTGTCGTCCCTGGGGTCGTTCCGCATTTGCTGAACTCTACGTTGGTCGTGAAGATTGTGCTCCTTCTCTCATAACGGTCGAAAACCATCTGGAACAGCAGCTGCGCGCTTTCGATATCGATTGACACGTATCCGAACTTGTCCAGCTAGACCAGGTCGTTCCTGCCGATGCCCTTCATCATCGCCTCGAGGCGGTGCCCTATTGGACCTGCATTGTTCTCTCGGACACGCATGCTAGAGGAACCATTCCCTTAGAATGCATATCAACGGCAACGAAAGGGTGGCAGATATGGCCAACCCGGCCGCCAAGCACACCGACGAGTTCAGGCGTGGGACCACCGACTACATCATCTCGACGGGCAGGCCCATGACAAAATGCTGCAGGGAGCTCGGATTGAACCCGAAGACCGCCGACAGGTGGGGCGCAAGATCTCGGGCGAACTCGACCCCAAGGCCCGCAAGTGCGAATCGCGCGAAATTTAGAAGCACATACGTGAGCTCGAGATGGAAAACGCGTTCCTGAAAAAAGTCACGGCTTTTCGCCAGAGAACAGGCGAAGCCGCGCCCCGACCTGCTGGGCCGCGACTTCACAAGCACCACGCCCATCTACAAGCTCGTGGGCGACATCGCCCACCTGCGCACCGCCGAGGACTGGCTCAACCTGTCCCCCGTCATCGACCTGCGCGCCCACGTGATGGTCGACTGCTCGCTCTCGAATCGCATGGCCGGCGACACGCTGGAATCGGCCAAATCGCACGGTTACGTGCCAGGAAACGCCATGTTCTACAGGACGGGGCATTCGTCGAATGGACGCGCACCAACGACGCGCGGCTTTCCTGCAACCGCACCGGAAATTGCCTCGACAACGCCGTTGCGGAGTCCTTCTTCGCAACCCTAAAGAACGAGATGCGCTATTGCAGCAGCTTTACACCTATATCTCGGCGCAGAGCGCGCCGCCATCGAGGACATCGAGACCAACTACAGCCACAGGCGACCGCACTCCACCATCGGCTACCAGATACCCGCGAATGCCATGGAATCATTCTTCGAGCGAACGAAGCTCGATTCAAAGGCGCTGCCCGCGGTCACCTAATTCCTCGAACTTCCGTGTCCGAAAAATTGACACAGGACAATGATGGCGGCACTCATAAAACAGTGATTACGAGGGCAATTCTTAGCGAGCAACAACGTTGGCTACCTTCCGCAGCATTTTTTGTATTTCTTGCCACTTCCGCAGGGGCACGGCTCGTTTCTCCCCACCCTTCGGCTCAGCTGCTTCTTTATGCAATACTGGCGGGTTTTCTCTAGAGAGGGAATCAATTGAAGCACAGAAGCCTCATCTTCCTCAGTGAGGTCCTCTGCCCGGTATTCACTTATCTCGAGTGATACTATTTGACCCTTCATGGCATGCAAATCCAGGCGAACAACAAAAGGAAGCTTATCGTGTATTAGAACGGCCAAGCACTTGCGTCGACAAACATCGATGTCATTTGGTTGTTCCTCTCTGCTAACAAAAATACTCAGCGGGACGTCTGCAGAATCCTGGGGCAGGAGCTCAAGTCGTAGATTGGGGGGAGCATCAGGCTTAAGTCTCACCGCAATGCCGTCCGATACCACCTTCCTTACATCCGAGCCACAATTCAGAAAAGTGCTCGCAACCGCCCTTCTCCAGTAACCAAGTTCTTCATTATCGAGCATGGCAATTATAAGATTGAAAACATGAGGAGAATCCTGAACAGGCTTGGCGCAAACATCTCCTGTATAGAGCCCCTCAAACCAAACGTCTAACGAATCCCTGAACCCGTAGAATCCTTGGATCCTAACGTTAGAATCAACTTCATAATCAATACTCGATTCTTTAGCTTCTCTTTCAAGGGTTTTCGTGTAGCAATTATTATCAATATACATCCCAAGATGATCTAGCTCGTCGTTCACATACAAAGCAGGCATACTTGCGGCTGAACGCCTCTGTTCGAGGAAATGCAAGAATACAAGAGGATTATCGAAATACTTTTTGTAGACGATGAGGTCATCGATAGAAAGCGCAATTGTGCCATTGGTGACTTCAATAAATTCGAGCTTATCCGCTTTCGAAGCAAACTCGTTAATATCGTCTACGGTGACACAAATTCTATATTCTGCCCTAACGCTCGAAGGGGATATTTCGAATTTGACGTTACCGCTAGAGTCGTAGAAACGACAGGTGCTTTCATAGCACCTATGAACATAGTCAATAGTTGATTTCGCCTGTTTAGAGGCTTTTTCCAACAATGAGCTAAAAGACTTGACATGTCCCTTGACATCATCCAGTGGGTCCGTCGGGCAGAAAGCTCCAGCTTTAACTTCAACTGCTATTAAAACATCACCGTAGAGAACAACCAGGTCGCTCTCTTGAAAGCTGTGTTTATTCCAAGCCGTTCCTTTAATCGGATGATAGCCGTTAACGCATACCTTCGAACCGGGTAGCAGTTTCTTAAATAGCGCAGCTACACCCTTCTCCGAAGCTAAAGCTTGCCCATCTTTCCAGAGTAAAACAAAATCATTGCCTGACCCCAACCCTTCCGAAACATATCGGTCGCGAATAGCACGATAGAAAGACCTGTAAAAGTTGTCCAGAAAGTTTGCTGCGCAAAAACAGTAGCTATTATCATCTATCTTAATGAATGGCTTATTAGCAATCGGCAATAACCCAAGAGGATCGATGGACGCAAACGAGCTGAAATCAGAAACCAGCGCAAGAGACAACGAAAGGTCCTCTATCAAAGCCTCAGGCCATTTAGTCACAGAACCGACATCGTGAAGGCGATAGCCAAGCACCGATTCGACAATTGTTGCAGCCTGTTTCCTTGATATTTCCTCAAACGCGGAATCGCCCTTTTCCTCCCAGTTATCATATTGCTCGACCATACTTTGTATCGCACTTGGCCAGCCCAATGTTAGAGACCTCATCAGCGCGGTAAAGCCATCAATAATCTCAGCAAATCCAACACCGTAAATCGATTGAATTAGTCCATCTTGCTCAGAGAGCAGGAGAGAGAGGTAATCCTCTTCAATAGCTTGGTAGCGTTTTCCGCGAATTGGCAGGTATGCCTTAGCCTCCACAAGGTAATTTAAAATGTTCTCTGGTAGACCAGCTCTTTTACCAGTGACATACACATGTGTATAACGAACGAGAAATGATCTGTTGAGACTATCGATTATCGATTCAACGACCCGATTACCTCCTCTAGTCGGACAGATACCGAGTCATCGCCCCGTAAGGTTTTCCCATTGGCAGCGACAAATAAAAGCGAGGACTGAAGGAACTCAGGAATCAGATTGGCATTGTTATAAGAAAGCTCTTCAAAGGGGTCACAAATTCCGCCATTATCTATATTCATCGTTCGCATCATGGCAAGCGAACGCGAATACCAAACGGCCCTCAACATAATCTCCAAGGGATCTAGAGACTCAATTAAATCAAATAGACGCTGTTTGGACAGCAAAATATCCTGAGTTAACTCCTTATAAGCCCGCTCAACTGCGTCAACGTTAATCCCAGAAACCACTTTAGCCATAAACCACCTCTAAAGCCATCGAGATACACGAACGATGATATCCAATCATGAAGACATATCCCGTGATGCACAGGCGACGTAAATTACCGGTGTGCGCATGTTTTGCAGCTATATTTTGAGGTTTGGGGCTGCAGTGGAAATCCTGGCCAAAAGAAGACCAGTTTTTCAACGCAGCCCCTCGAACCACCTCTCAGTGAACATCAACGGGATTGCCCTATATCGCTCCCGATTTGGTTGTAGATCACTTTGCGTCTATACTTCGGCGTGAACACGATGTGGTACTCTCACATCCACTTCATGCGGAAAAGACCATGGGCCTTCTGGGCCATAGCGAGCACCCCTTCGACTCAAATTACCAACGGCCTGAACAATCGTCAATATCGGTCGGAGGGTGGCTTCGTAAAGCCATTTGTCTCCACCCGCTTAGAGGGTGGATTAAAGTTGGACGCTGCGCGCTCAGCAGACTAAAGCCTCGAATTAGACGTCTGAACGCTTAACAACTAATGTAATAAAAGTAGTGAATCATTCGGAAAAGCTCTCTTTCTCCGGATGATCCACATGTGCATTAGCCCTTCAACTAAAAAAAGTCCGTGGAAGATTCAAACTCACCCAAAAGTTAGGCAGCCCCATACAACACAATAAATCTAGAGCGCCTTAAGATACTCCCCCAGCTCTTCTTCCCAATCAGGCATATGGAATCCGGCTGCGTCAAGCTTGGCCAAGTCGAGAGCCGAATGAACCGGACGAGGCGCGATGGGGCCCTCGGCACTCGCGTAATAATCAGCGGTACTCACCGGAACAACCTTATCGCCATTGCCGTTGGCAGCATCGAAGACTGCACGGGCAATCTCCGCCCAGCTTTTGACCGCCCCGGAACCGGTGCAGTCATAGGTGCCATAAGCGGCATGCGTATCAAGCACGTGGAAGATGGCAGCAGCCATATCGCGCGTAAAAGTAAGGCGTCCCAGTTGATCATCAACAACGGTGATCTTATCGAGCGCATCCTCGGGATCGGCCACGCGATCAGAAAGCGACTTCATGGTCTTAACGAAGTTATGACCCTCGCCGATAACCCAGGAACTACGCATTATGTAGTGACTCGGACAGCCCGCCACGGCAATGTCGCCGGCAGCCTTAGTCTGCCCATAGACGGAGAGCGGGCTGAAGGGCTCCTCCTCATCATGAAGTTCGCGAGTGCCGTCGAATACATAGTCGCTCGAAACATGGACGAGAGTGATTCCGTACTCGGCACAGGTGCGGGCAAGCAGCGCTGGACCAGTCGCGTTCGCCTTCCAAGCAATAATGCGGCCCTCAGGAGTCTCTGCCTTATCGACAGCGGTATAGGCACCACAGTTGATGACGGCACCGTAGAGCGACCAATCGAATTGCGCGTATGCTGCAGGGTCGGACATATCGAATGTATCGATATCGCAAAAGTCAAAGCTCTTTTCAACCCCGCGCTCTTTAGCAAGAGCGCGTACGGCATGACCAAGCTGGCCGTTGCACCCAGTGACCAATGTGCGCTTGGGCGGCATGGGAACAACGTCCTCGAGATACGGATGGTGAAGATCCGCCTCAGAAATGACGGCTTCGTCCAGCGGAATAGGCCAATCGATATTGAGCTCAGGGTCTGCAAGGTTAACAAACGTGTACGTCTTCTTGAGCTCCAGCGACCAATGTGCATTCACCAGATACGTGTAGGCAGTGCCAGCCTCGAGGGCCTGAAAGGAGTTACCCACGCCACGAGGCACGTAGATGGCTTTCGAGGGATCAAGTGTGCAGGTAAAGACCTTGCCGAAGGTCTGTGAGCCTTCACGAAGATCGACCCAAGCGCCAAAAACGGAGCCACGTGCAATACTGATGAACTTATCCCAGGGCTCCGCATGAATGCCGCGGGTCACGCCACGATTATCGTTGTAGCTAATATTGTTTTGAACAATATTCAGGTCGGGAATCCCAAGCGCAGTCATCTTCGCGCGCTGCCAGTTCTCCTTGAACCAACCGCGGGAGTCGCCATGGACTGCCAAATCGAGAACTTTAAGCCCTTCGATTCCAGTCTCAGCAACAGTCAGGTCTTTCTCAAATGCGATGTCCACCATTTAAGCGTAGCTCCAATCAAAGATAGGTGCCCTTGTGGGCCCAGAATCATCTCCATGCCCCTGGATCCGCAAGGGCGCCTACAGCCGTAATGCTTTTATGCAGAAGTTGCGTTTTACTGCCCTTGGGCGCGGTAGCGTGCTTCGGTGGCCTCCTTGACCGGTCGCCACCATGCCTCATTGGCTACATACCAATCAATGGTTTCCTTCAGGCCCTCAGAAAAATCGGTATGAGACGGTTTCCAACCAAGTTCACGTTGCAGTTTGGTGCTATTGATGGCATAACGACGGTCATGACCAGGGCGGTCGGCAACCCAATCGAATTCCTCGGAATCGCGCCCCATTGCCTCGAGAATCATGCGAAGAACGGTGATGTTGTTGCGCTCGCCGTTAGCACCGATAAGATAGGTCTCCCCCATTTGCCCCTTGGTGAGAATATCCCACACGGCGCTGGAATGATCCTCGGTATGAATCCAGTCACGAACGTTCTCGCCCTTGCCGTACAGCTTCGGACGCACGCCATCGATGATGTTCGTGATCTGGCGTGGGATGAACTTCTCCACATGCTGATAGGGGCCGTAGTTGTTCGAGCAATTGGAGATGGTGGTGCGAAGGCCGTAAGTGCGGGTCCAGGCGCGCACGAGCATGTCAGAGGAAGCCTTGGTAGAGCTGTACGGGCTCGACGGATGGTAGGGCGTCTCCTCGGTGAACTTTGCCGGATCATCGAGCGCCAAGTCACCGTAGACCTCGTCGGTGGAAACGTGATGATAGCGGATACCGTACTTGCGCACCGCCTCGAGCAAACGGAAGGTCCCCTCCACGTTAGTGCGCAGGAAGGGTTCGGGATCCGCGATGGAGTTATCGTTGTGGGACTCCGCAGCATAATGCACGATGGCGTCATGGCCGGGGACCAACCTGTCCAGCAGGTCGGCATCACAGATGTCGCCCACAACGAGCTCCACACGATCAGCCGGCAGACCAGCAATGTTCTCAGGGTTGCCAGCGTAAGTCAGCTTATCCAGAACTGTCACGTGAACCCCGGGATGATTGTTCACGACATAATGCACGAAGTTACTGCCGATAAACCCGCAGCCACCCGTAACGATGATGTTCTTAGGCTCGAAGATTTCAAACATATTTGAATCGCTCCTAGTACTCACGGGGGCTATTGACAATCTCACCAGCGGCGACCTTCTTGAGGTGCTGACCGTAAACGGACTTGCCGTAGGCCTTGGCAGCCTCGAGAAGTTGATCGGTCGTAATCCAGCCGTTCTCCCAGGCAATCTCCTCGGGAACAGAAACAGGCAGGTCTTGACTGTGCTCCACGGCGCGGACAAACTCCGCGGCCTCGTGTAGGCTCTCCATGGTGCCCGTGTCGAGCCACGCATAGCCACGGCCGAGAGTCACAACAGAGAGGATTCCCTCGTCCAAGTACATGCGGTTAAGGTCGGTGATCTCGAGCTCACCGCGGGCCGACGGCAGAACCTTTGCCGCCCTAGCCGCGACATCACCCGGGTAGAAATATAAGCCCGTAACAGCATAGCTGGACTTGGGATGCTCAGGCTTCTCCTTGATGGAGACAGCCTTCCCTTGTGCATCGAACTCCACTACACCAAAGCGCTCGGGATCGTCGACATGGTATCCAAACACCGTGGCACGACCAACGCTGGCATTCTCTACAGCCCTCTTGAGATGGCGGGAAAGGCCGTTGCCATAGAAGATATTGTCCCCCAGAACAAGTGCACACGGCTCGCCAGCGATGAATTGCTCACCAATGGTAAAAGCCTGCGCGAGGCCATCCGGCGAGGGTTGCTCAGCATACGTAAGGTTTACACCGTAGCGTGAACCATCGCCTAGCAGGCGCTCAAAATTGAGTAGGTCCGTTGGCGTCGAGATGATCAAAATGTCCCGGATACCCGCCAGCATGAGGGTGGACAGCGGGTAGTAGATCATGGGCTTGTCGTAGACCGGCAGCAGCTGCTTGCTGGTCACAAGCGTAAGCGGGTACAAACGCGTGCCCGACCCGCCAGCAAGGATGATACCTTTCATAGACTAGCCTCTTTCTGCATGGCTCTCGTCATTGCGATGACGTTCATATTTCTCAATCGCCAGCTGTTGAGTGAGCTCACGCAGCTTTGTATCAAGCTGGGAAAGACGGACGCTCAACTTGAAGCAGACTATCAAGAGAATAAAGATAAAGAAGAGGAACACGAAGTTCGAGGGCGACATGGTGCCAGCGAGATTCGAAAGCCAGAAAAATACCTGCGGGAAGATGCTAGCAAGCAGCAGAAGCGCCGAGAAACAGAACCAGAACAGAGAATCCTCAAGACGCATCTTGGAATCGCGGATTTTCATGGTCATATAAGCAAACGTGAGCAGGGACGCCGCAAACAGCGTAATGCGAAGTGGAAGCGTCATGCGGCATCGCCCTCCAAGCGCTTACGGAAGAACTGGATAAACAGAATAGACAGTGTCATGCGAAGCATGTACTTAGCGGAAGATTTCCAGTTAAAATAGCTCTCCCCCGCCTCGCGCTCCGCCATGGTTACGGGAACCTCAACAACCTTGGCGTTGGCCGACCGAATGAGATACGAAACGGTATCGGGCTCGGGCCCCATATTGAGACCAAGCGCAAGAAGCTTAATCATGCGAGCATTAAAGGCGCGCATGCCGGACGTTGGATCATGGATCGTCTCGCCTGTAGTGAGCTTAATGGCAGACTGGATGATATTGCTGCCAAACATGCGAAGCGACGTACCCTTAGGCTGATTCACGAATCGCGAGCCGATAGCAATGTCAGCATGCTCAAGAGCGCGCTCAAGATCGGGAATATACTGCGGCAGATGTTGACCATCGGCATCAAACTGAATGGCACAATCATAGCCATGACGATAAGCGTATTTGATACCCGCCTGAAATGCGCCCGCAAGACCAAGATTGCAGGACAAATCGAGGAATGGATAGCCATTTGCACGGCAAATATCTACCGTATGGTCAGCCGATCCGTCATTAACGACAAGATAGTCAACCCCGGGCGCCGTTGCCGTAAGCTTGGAAACAGTAGTCTCGAGCGATTCCTCTTCGTTATATGCGGGAATGATAATCAGAGTTTTCAAAACGAGCTCTCATAACGTTTAGTTGATAACTAATTCATAATAGCGAAACTATTAGTGACTATACCTAAGCCAATGCAAATGCGGTAATTTCTCAAGTTTGAGGATAAGAAGTGTTAAGACCCATGAAGCGATAAGCACGATTGCAAACATGGCATTTTGACTAACGCCAACCTGACAATAATCTCTTAAAACAAATTGAAGATTTGCATGCAAACAAAATGTCACGGTGCTCGTGCAGCGCAAGAAACGCGCATGTCCGATTCGAATATCGCAGCTAAGCAATAACAGAAACAGAGGCACGCAAAGCAAGGGAAGCGAAAAATAGCAGTCATCCGCAGCCGCCCAGCCATGGGAAGCTATTAAGAACTGCTCCACATAGAGCGCAACGATGCCTACCAAACTCAGAAGTAATAGCGTCTTTGTATTCAACGTCTCGTGTTGTGTCCGTTCCGCAAGCGTCTTCCCAACAACGACCCAAAACAGAGCAACCCAATAATTGTTGTAGCTAAATCCAGCAGACTGGGCAAAAACGCTCATATGGGCCTGCATGTACGCAGTGTTTCCGTAACTGCTCATCAAACAACAGGCGCAAAACGGGATCATCGACAAAAGCAGCAGCTTTCCATTAGAGAGATACCGTGAAAGGACGGCTACCAAAACAGTTGCGATAACGGCGGCCATAATAAACCAGGAAGCAATGAAGGTACTGCCCGTAAAAAAAGACCGAACCCACAAGGCAAGTCCGTTAAGAATGCCGTTTGAAAACCACTGACGATATCTAATGGTTGGCATCAAGAAGACTAGCATCCAAAACAAATAAAGACGGAGGTTCCTAGAAACATACTTTTCGATATGCAGCACTCGTTCCTCAAGGCCGGACAAATCCTTATGGTGATTGAAGAAAAAATAGGATGAGATTAAGAAGAAAAGGGGGACAGCGGTCCTGAGAATCGGACGGAAGAAAACCGCATATCCATCAAATGGGCGAACATGAATCGCAACAACAAGAATGCTTAGAACAAATTTGGCTACATCAACTGAATCGTAATTTCGACGTGCTGCCGTCGTCATTCCCACATCTCCCTGTCTATCCGCTGGACGACCCCATGCAAAAGGAGCGATAAGACACCCCTCATGGCGCTCAATTGGCAATAAACCTATAATATCCAATGCTTGGACGGCCACCCAAACGCCACCATCATTGCAAATCCTACGTTGAGAGAGCCTGAATGCCGAACGTATCCGTCATCATGTCCACTTATAAAGAGGATCCCGCTCTGGTCGAAGCTGCTGTCGATTCGATACTCAATCAGACTTATAGCAATCTGGAACTCCTGGTTGTCATCGACTGCCCAGATAACTATGCCGTCCATGCATTATTGCACCAAAAACAGCAGGAAGATGACCGGGTCTTCGTCATTAATAACGAAGAGAACCTCGGTCTTGCCACGTCCCTGAATAAAGCGCTTCGCATTGCGAGGGGCCAATTCATTTGTCGTATGGATGCTGACGATATCTCCATGCCCAACCGTATCGAATCTCAACTGGCCTATCTAGCCGCCCACGATTTGGATCTAATAGGCGGGCGCATGACCGTGATAAGTGAAAACGGAGACAGGCTATACGATATCCCTCAACCACCCACAAAGCCTGAGTTGGTTAAACGTGCGCTGCGATGGAACAATTGTGTTCCCCATCCCACCTGGTTTGGAAAAGCCACCGTATTCGAGCAGACTTATCGAACCATCCCGCTTTGCGAAGACTATGACTTTTTACTTCGCGCTTCGATGGCAAATTACAAGATAGGAAATTGCGACGAGATAGTGCTCGAATACCGCATGACGTCCGAGAGCGTCTCACGAACCTCGCTCTTTAAGCAATTTCTCTATCAGCGATTTATTACGAAGGAATTCAGAAAAGGCAGCATCGCAAATCAAAAAAATGCCAGCATTTATGTTATTGATAATTACTCGGATTCAAAAGCCAATCGCTACGCCAAAGCTAATAATCTGTTTAACGAAGCCCTAGTAGGACTAAAAGCGCATAAACCCATGAGGGCCGTTAGACCCTCCGTACAGCTCCTCTTTTGCTCAGCAAATTACCTCGACAAAATTCTGAGACTCATAATGGTATCTATCATTTCTTAGAGGCCACAACAAAATATATGAATTGAATGCACTTAAGCGTTGCTAAACGAAGTACCAATTGGATAACTTGCTTCACCGACGTCATCGCTATCGAGTGAACACATTAAACAAAATATGCCTCGTAAGAGTGCCTAATACGCTCGCTCTCAGGAGGTAATTGCATGTAATTACCAAACTGGCTGGAAAGAACCTCTTTAAAACGCTTAGGCACATAAAAAAGCCTATCGCAGAATGGCAGTTCGGAAACCTCACTCCACAGTGCGGCATCAAAAAAATGCTTGTCATGATCGGCCCAGGTAATATCCATCAAAATATCGCCGGATTTTGGCATCTGCTTTTCGATTTCAAGCATTTTATACGTCAATTTAGGGCAGCTTGCGCCGCAAATTGAACAAAACCCCTTTGCTAGCGCCAACAACGGGGACGCAGCCTTATAGAGCGGGGTTGAGAAATCTCCTGCAACAGCAATTTTATTTAGGTTGCGGAGCTTCATTACTCGACGATATTTATCCAATGTCTTCGAAAAATCAGCATCGCAATGTGAAAGGCGGAACACATCAAGCCAAAGACCAATAGCATATTGACGGTCAATGTCCTTTTCATAAACAACGGTAAGAGTATCAACAACCTTCACAAAAGGGTAAAAATTGGGCAGCTCTGCAGGCAAAAGAAATCTATAGCGTCCAGTTGGATCGAGATTGGGATCATCTTTTGCAAGCGCAATGAGCTTATCGTACTCAGAGTCAACCATCGAGACATCAACATCATCATCCCATGGAATAAAACCCTTGTGTCTAACAGCCCCCAGCAAGGTGCCGTCCGATAAAAAATAAATCAAATTGTGTCGAACGCAATAATTATGAAACGCCGAAAGGATGTCTAAGAGAAGCGGTTGGATATCAGCCTGCTCGATTGCCTGCATTATTTCAACACCTCATCATATTTGCCAAAATCAAGCTCTTTAGGGAAATGATTGGTTCGCTTTTCAAGCGGCGGAAGTTGCATATAGTCCGGACCCATATGCCTACTAACCTGTCTCTCGTACTCACGAACAAGCTTGACACTCGTATTCTCGAACGGCATATCAACAAGGGGGAAGATCTCATCTTTGTCGACATACATATAGGTCATGCCATAATCGGTGAGAGCTGAGTATCTCTCAGTTTTACCGCGATATTTCTTTGAAAGAGAGTCATATCCCTTCCAAATCCGCGCTTCGCACCCAGGAATTGCGCGAAGCAAGCTACCGATAAGGAAGCTAAGAATATACTTTGCCTTCCCCAGAAAAGCACTTTGTGTATCCAAAAGCTTTTCAAAGTGAACGTGATATGCAAACCAGAGAACGGTATAAATCTTGCACTGGCGATGATACTTTGCAAGCTCAACAGGATCGGTCGGGATATTGTCGTAAATAAACAGGTCAAGGAAGAAACCCGGTCTATACCCGGAAGACCATGCCTCATTAGTAACAAACGTTGTATCCTTTAAGACTAAATGAGGCTTGAGGTTATAGTACTTGTGATTAAACTCGGGACCCATCAAATAATACTTATCAGATAGCTCCACCTCGGCATACTTAACGAACCGCTCGTAATCGTCACGCAGCATAGCGATGTCGATATCATCATCCCAGGGAATAAAGCCCTTGTGTCGCAAGGCACCGATAGCAGTTCCCGAAATAGCAAAATAATTGATATCATGACGCGCGCAAAGATCGGCAAAGTCTTGATAAATGAAGAGGTTAATCTTGTGGACCTTTTCAAGGGTCTCACTGTCGTAAGGCTTAAATAACAATTTCGCTCCAAATAGAACGGTAAATTACCGCCATTCACTATAGCGTTAATAAATATGTCTCGTAAAATCAGCGCAAGCGAAATGTTCAAACACGCGTGCAATTGCAATGGAATCGTCAGCCGTGATTCCCGACGCAGCAACTCCATGCTCGATTGCGCGAGAAAAGGCAGCAAGCTGGTTTCGAATTCCTTCGCCATCAAGCTGATAGAAATAGCGCTTATTGCAATCAGAATTCTCATGGCGAACCTCAAAATAATCAGTTTTCCACCATGGAGCCGGAACGTAGATGTAGCCCTTTGTTCCGGAAACAACAAGCTCTCCTTCGGTTTTTACCGAACGGCCGACCTTAAACGAAGCTACAGCATCGGCGAATACATAGGAAGCACGAGTAAAGGCATCTGAACCAGCAATTGAGCTGTCCCCAAACGTTACGTACCGCTCTTCAACAAAAGAATCGCCAAGAAGTTGGAAAATAGGCAATACAGCTGTTGGCGCCCAATAATCCATTGAACCCTGAATAGCGCCGGCTTTGGCTTTGTCGGCACAGAAGCCGCTCATTCCCGTACAGTTGGCGTCAACTGAAACAATCCGTCCAATCGCCCCGGTCTTTGCAAGCAAAAGAAGCCGCGAATATGCCGTTGCATGCGCAGTCTTAATGGCATCCATTAAAATCAAACCACGATTGCGGGCGATAACTTGGAGCTCCCGAGCCTGCATCTCCGTCTTTGCAATCGGAGACTCACACAAAACATGGACTCCCCTATCAAGCGCTGCTGCAACTTCTTCATAATGGCCATCAGGATGAGTAGCAAAGAAGACCGCTTCACTTCGAGAAAGAAGCTCATCGAATTCGCCCTTTGGAGCATCTGCCACCCTTGGTGCAACCAGACGCCCTTCTTCTTCCATTCCATTAACGAAAGAACTCTCGGCAATATACTTGTCAAGCACGGGACCAGAACCGACAAAGGACATCTTTATCGACTGCCTTTTGCTCCTTATCTCAGTACTGGAAATACCTTCTGTTCGATCGAGATACACAACGCGGCAATAATCATTCAAATAGTCGAAATGCCCACGCCAATCAGAACCAACTGTAAAAATATCAACGTCATAGCGCTGAATATCATCAATTTTTTGGCCTTCGTACTCTTCGACGATAATCTCATCAGCAAGCCCCGTGGCTCGTACGCCTTCCATACGCTCGGCAAGAGATTGCTCCACGTTGATCTTTCCGCGCGAACGATCAAAATCGTCAGCAGTGACACCAACAATCAAGTAATCGCCAAGCTCACGAGCTCGCTCCAAAAGACGAATATGACCATAGTGGAGCATATCGTACGTACCGTATGTAATTACTTTCACCATGGTAATCCAGCCCTATGTCTATAGAAGACCCTTAGACAGCATATCTTCAAGCGCAATGATCAACTGGGTATTGTCTTCAACCGTAAGACAACCTATATGACCGACGCGAAATACCTTATCGGCAAGCTCGCCGCCGTTGGGGCAAACCCAAATGCCATAACGATCTTTAAGAGTTGCAAAGATATCGCGAGCAGAAGCGTGGATCGGATGGAGGATAGTTACCGCATTAGATGGAGCAGGAGAAACTTGTTCGAGAGGTAGGCCGGCGATACGCGACCTAAAATCTCGAGCCAAAGAAGCCACGCGCTCGACCTCTACAGAAGGCCCGCCGTTCTCTGCAATTACGTTAAGACGCCTATTGATCTGCAGCAGCGTACCAACAGCAGGGGTAAACGGCGTCTGACCACGTTCAGCATTTTTTAGCGCCAAACGGAGATCAAGGTACATACAACCAGGATCATTCGCCAGCACTCTGTCAACTGCTCTGCTCGAAAGCGCAATAAGAGAAACGCCCGGTGGGCACGCAAGAGCTTTCTGTGAGCCAGTGATGAAAACATCGACGCCAAGTTCTACCATGCTCAAAGGATCGGCCAAGAAAGCACTGACGGCGTCCATGATGAATAGCATATCGTTGCGCTTGCAGAAGCTCGACAACATTGATGCATCATAAAGAACGCCCGTCGAGGTCTCATGGATATTAACCAAAAGGGCGGTATAACCCTTTTGGTCATATTGGCCCAAGATTTCGGGAGTTAAAGTACTGCCAAAGGGAAGCTCGATATCATCATGCGGGATTCCATGGATATCGCAAAGTTGTGAAAAGCGTTTGCCAAAACTGCCGCCAACCACAACAAGGGCTCTATCCTCTGATGACAGAACATTTGTCACCGACGCCTCGAGCGATGCGGTGCCCGACCCAGTGATAAAAACAGCACGGGAATCTTTGGGGGCATCAACAAATTGGAGAAACAGCTTCTCATTCTGAAGCATTACCTCAGAGAACTCAGGCGTTCTAAAATACGGCACCTGCTCGGAACCGATAGCAAGGACCTCTGGATCAGACATAACTGGACCAACAGTAAAATTGAGCATATCTATGGCACCCGACAATCTAACATAGGAAACAAGGCAACTAATCCGGAAATTCATGCAAGCAGGACTACCGTAACGCAATTGCCCATTTGGATGAGGCGTATGACAAGAGCTTAGGCTTTTTCGATACCAACGATTCGCGAAATCAGTCCCGAAAACAAAACGAACCACAATAGAAGTCTATAGTGCTCGCCCATCAGCAACGTATATTCAACCCTGTGCGCAGGAAGCAGCTCTTTGCGTACAATCAAATCGTCGTACTTCGCATAAATCCCTCTCAGCATCTCATAAAGAGGTTTTTCGATCGTAAGCGATTTAACTCTTTTCCTTCTGACATTTACAATTTGAAATGGCATCTGGCTAACTATACGCCGTGAAAAAGCCCGGGGGTTCTTCTTATCGAAACCGTTACCACACAAAAAAGCAACTTCGATGGAAAGGGCCCGATCTATCCCATCAATAGCATCAGGGCTTACCGCCATCGAGGTGCTATGCCCTTCCCGACGAAGCCATTCATAATAAGAGACCGGAATCAATCCAATTGAATTCGCACGAGAGACCACCAACGTATTAAAAAGAATATCCTCCGCACCGTGGCGCAGAGACTCATCAAAAACAAGTTGATTTTGGAATAGAAATTCCCTCCGGTAGCACCTACTCCAAACACCATCAGATGAAGCAGCGATATATTCATAGCTATTTACAATCTCTTCAGCGACGTATATGCCCCTTACCGGCGGAACGACCTCGGACTCATAGAGCAAAGCACCGTTATCAGAGTACTGCCTTAGGTATCTACCATAGCAAATACAGTCAACATCAAATCCGGCTTCGCCAACAAAGTTAAATACAGATTCCAGCAAACCCGGTAGATAATGGTCGTCGTTATCGCAAAAAGCTATATACCTGCCAGACGCTTCGGTTAAAGCAATATTTCGAGCATGGCACATTCCACCGTTCTCGATGTGCTTCGTTTTAATACGTGCATCTGCAGCAGAATAAGCGTCACAAATTGCGCCGGAAGAGTCCATAGAGCCATCGTCGATAAGTAGAAGCTCCCAGTCATCAAAAGACTGGTCAACGATACTGTCAATGGCTGAAGAAAGATAATTCTCTGAGTTGTAAACAGGGACGATAATGCTAAAGAAAGGCGAATCCAATTTATTTCACATCCGAAATCGAGCTAATAGAAGGTTACGAGTGGTTCATCGAAACAGCAAACGCGTCAATAATGGGAGATATTATTAGCAGCTACCAACATTCCAACAGTCAATCATTGCTCGATACATATCAGTCAAATCATCTTTAGGCTCCCAACCAAGGTTCTTCAACTTAGTCGAATCAAGCCTCAAATCGGAAGATTTCCTGAACGTCGCCTCTCGCTCAGGGTCATATTCGCGTCGAACCTGAGCCCCTTGTGCCCCGAACTCACGGAAAACAAGCTCTGCCATCTCTTTTATGCTGCAATACGCGTCTTCATTCACAGCGTTATATGCCTGACCCGATTCGCCCTTAACCAATGCGAAAATAATGGCACGCACCGCATCATCTACGGAAAGGTAGCCATTGCGTTTTAGTCCATCGCTAAGCAAGACGATATCTTGACCCTCAATTGCATGGCGACCAAAATCCGCAAAAACACGCATATCGTTAGCATTGACGCCTTCGCCAAATGTTTGAGCAAGGCGCATGACAACCGATGGCAACCCGTATTCCGCGGCGTACGACGCGCACAGGCACTCAACGAGTCGCTTTGCCTCAGGATAGCTGTTACGCACAACCATAGGGTCTAATTTGCCAAGGTTATCCTCAGTTGCAACGCCCTGCGTCTCGCCATAGACCTCCATAGTCGAAAGGAAAAGAACTTTCTCCGCATGCGAAGAAACCGAATAATTAAGAATAGACTCTCCCCCATTAACGATCTGCATAATCGTGGTTGCAGGCGTTTCCAAAAAAGCCTTGCTCGATGTACCGCACGCGGCATGTACCACGTAATCTGCGGCCATAGAACAATCAATTGGCTCTCCTAGAGACCAAGAAAACAACGAGACGTCACTTCGATCTCCAAAAAGAGCACGAGCCTTCTCGATATTCCTAACCGGCAACAGAAGGGAGAATCCGGAATTAAAAGTATCGTTGCGGCTCAAAAGAGTTCGAACAAGCTGAGACCCAATAAGACCAGTAGAGCCGGTAACCATAATTGATTTACCCGCCAGGTCAGCCCAGGGGATATCTAGTTGGTTAGCGATTGCGTATGCTCGATCAAATAGATACTTATCTACAGCGGCCACAGCTGCTCCATTTCCTTGTAGTCCATAAAGCCCTTGAAGGCGAAGAAATCGCGTTGGGTTGTCACTTTGATATTATCAGCAGGGCCCTCGACCGTATGAACCTCATGCCCATAGTGAGACATAAGGGAAATCGAATCGATAAAGTCATGCCGCCCCTCTTCGCGAGCACGGAGATGCTCGGAATATAACTCCGCGAAATTAAAGCCCTGAGGGGCACGGGCGAGCTTGCAGCGTGAGCGATCAACGACGCGACAGACCACACCGTCGTGCTCCTCGATGATGGTTTCCGAAGAAGGGGCTACGGTCGCCGTTGCACCATTATTTGCAACCGATTCGATGCAATCCGTAATTGTCTGCTCGTCAATCAAGGGGCGTACCCCATCATGAATAAGGACAATGGAGTTATTATTGGTCACGCCCAAACGGCTGAGTTCATCGAGCCCATTGAAAATAGAGTCTTGACCCGTCTTTCCGCCCGGGACGATAGAAAGTACTTTCTGGTAATGGGCCTTGTCAACGATCTCGCGCATGTGCTCCATGCCAGACTCAACGGATACGATAACAATGCCATCTATCATGCTGTGCTGCTCAAAATGATCAACGGTATGCGCAATAATGGGCTTTCCGCCGAGTTCGAGGAATTGCTTGGGAACTCTAGCCCCACGCATCCTTGAGCCAACACCACCAGCAAAAATGACGACAAAAGTTGATTGAGCGTTATTCTCTGAAAAGCAATTCATCTTTTTCCCAAATAGGTATTAGTCATTTAAGGTTCAAGCGAAGACGGTGAAAATACTATCGCCACGCTTTATTTCCATTAACATAATCTCACAACCTAGTAAGAGAAAGCGA
Organism: uncultured Collinsella sp.; assembly: GCA_934647195.1. GTDB lineage: Bacteria > Actinomycetota > Coriobacteriia > Coriobacteriales > Coriobacteriaceae > Collinsella. The sequence continues at coordinate 9,808 of CAKUFD010000002.1, read as the reverse complement.
ATCGAATTGTTTTACGTTATTGCGCCCGCAAATGTCACAACCGGCGGTCCGGAACTGCTCCATCAGCTTGTATATGAGCTTAACCAAATGGGCTTAGACGCTGTAATCGCCTACGACCGACGCTCTAAAACCAATATGGAGCCTTCCATACCTCAACAATACAAAAGATATGTAAGCGAATTTATTACCGCAGATTCAATCCCCGATACCAAAGGCAGCTATGTCGTAATTCCAGAAACTCGACCCTTCTATGTAAAACAATTCAAAAACGCAACTACCATTTTCTGGTGGCTATCAGTAGATTTTTTCAGAATCCAGTGTGATCCAAAGTACAAATTCGAAAATCAGGGCATTCCACAAGCAATCAAAGCCCTTATGCTCAAAACAAAAAAGAGGGCATTTGCTTCGATAAAAAAAGCTCCTATTCATCTATACCAATCAGAATATGCGCGTCAGTATGCTATTTCCCACGGCATAGCACCATCTGCTCTTATGAAACTATCTGATTATGTGAACGATGATTATCGAACTGGGATCGATTATTTATCCTTCTCCAATCGAAAGCAAAACGTACTCTATAACCCCAAGAAGGGGCGCCACTACACCGAACAGCTCATTAAATTAGCCCCAAACCTTCATTGGATTCCCCTGCAGGGCTACACAAACCAGCAATTAGTATCCTTAATGAAAGAAAGCATGCTTTACATCGATTTCGGTTTCCATCCCGGGAAAGATCGTCTCCCCAGAGAAGCTGCTGCATGTGGAACGTGTGTCATAACTGGAAAACAAGGTGCAGCAGCGTTTGAGAACGACTATCCGATTCCCGAATGGGCAAGCATTAACCAAGCAGATGTCAATCCCATTGAAGTCGTGCAAACCATCAAGCACGTACTTAATAACTACGAACAGCTCATCGAGGAATTTTCACCCTATAGATCGATGATCAAAGGTGAAAAAGAAGTTTTCAAAGCCGATTTACAAACCTTTGTTCATTCTATAAATGGATTAGAAAAGAATGCAGATGTCCAATAGTCCTTCCGCAAAAAAACGGTCCATTGATACGCGATCCCTTTTATCAAATACAGCGGTGGCATTTGCGTCGCAATTTGTAGCGATGCTTGCAAGCTGCATGACATCGCTTATCGTTCCTAAACTTCTATCCGTAAGCAATTTCGGGTATTGGCAGCTCTTCATATTCTATTCATCCTACGTGGGGTTTTTCGCACTGGGTGCAATCGATGGTGTCTACCTGATCAATGGCGGCAAGACTCGAGAATCGATTAACAAACGCAGCATCAATTCACAGTTTTGGATTTCTACCGGCTATGTTGCTTTGTTCTCCTTTCTATTTGCTCTCGCTGCATCGCGTTTTGTTAGCGAAGCAGCACGTGTTGAAGTGCTCTATTTAACAGCACTGTATTCCGTACTTAGCCAAATGTCCGCAGGCCTTGGTTACATTTTGCAGACAATAAATGAAACCAAATCATACTCAAAATCAGTAATGCTAGACAGAGGATCCTTTGCAGCATTCTTGGTTATACTCATTACACTAAAATGCACGTCATTTGAGCCTTATATAATCTTCTTTATCGTAAGTAAGCTAGTTTGCTTCATCTACTGCGCCAATCAATTGCGTGACTTTCTTGCTTCGGGCTTTTTACCCCTAGGACCAGCTATTCAAGAAACACTTGTAAGCATAAAAGTCGGCATAAAACTAATGTTTGCGGGAATTGCAAGCATGCTCATAACTGGAATAGCTCGCCAAGCTATTGATTCAAACTGGGGCATAAACGTATTTGCCAAAGTATCAATGGCGCTTTCACTAGTTAACTTCTTCAGCATGTTTGTGAACCAAGCATCAATGGTTCTCTTTCCAGCATTGCGCAGAGGATCAAAAGAGGAACAGGCTGGCCTTTACATTAACCTCAGGGATGCACTCGAGCTCTTTATGCCCTACATATACCTTTGCTATTTCCCAGCTGTAATTATTCTCGGCAGTTGGCTACCGCAATATACTGATAGTCTGACCTATTTTGCTGTACTGCTTCCCATCTGTGCATATGATGCAAAAATGAGTATTTGTGGCACAACTTATTTCAAAGTCCTGCGCTTAGAAAGAAAGCTACTACTGATCAATTTGAGTACTGTCGCCATGAGCGCCCTATTCACAATGATAAGTTTGGCATTTAATTCGCTCAACTGCATACTGTACTCAATGGTGCTCAGCATCGCGTTACGCGCAAATATTTCCGAGTTCATTTTAAACAAACGACAAGAAATCGCTCACAGCAGACTGGCTATTGGAGAAGCAGGATTTACCCTTGTCTTTTTAATTGCCTGTGCCACGCTTGATATAAAGTTTGCATTTGTCATTATCCTTATTGCGTTAACCATCCATACGATAGCAAACAAGCAATTGATCAAAGATATTCTCAAGAAAACGCGCGGGGTTTTCAGCGCTCAATAACCGGAAACATTCTTACAAGGCAAGCTCAATCTTTAAGACAAAAGATGCATCCATTTCAAGGGTATCGACACCGGTCGATACCCTTTCGTCTAAGTACACTTCGCACATACTTTATCGTCCGGATAGAATGCCCGTTCTTCTGTATCTCGCTCAAATCTGCATACAACCTTTTCCGAGAGAACATATGCAAAATAGCTTCAAGATTAAAAAGATTCACCCCAAGCTGCCGCAACTGTTCTAGTTGAAATGACGTATTAGATTGAACTCAAATCGAGTGCCGAAAGCTGGCGTCACGGGCCGCCTTAAGAGAGCGGCGGCCATTGCCTAGAATCACATTTTGTGGAACGTATGATTCAAGAGAGACAACGGCCGCCAGCGTGTTTCGTCAAAAGGGTTTGAGCAAAACGCACGCTTTTTGAGCGGCTAGCCCTCCTGCATGGGGGCGTGGCGGACGCGGCAGGACTCGCCATGGAACTGGACGAGCCTCCTGTGGTTGACGATGCAGTCGATCACGGCGACGGCCATCTAGTCGTCCCCGAATGTTACCGTCAATGGATAATTACCCAATTCAACCAATCGATCGTTCCCGCCCGCACCAAGACTTATTGCCCGATTCCGGCTAGTCTGAATCTGAATCTGCCCCATTCCCGTTGACAAGTCGATTTCCGCTTCGCATGATGCGGGCAACGGAGGATTGGAGGCGGGAATGGGGACCCCATCGCCCAAGTACGCGGCCGAGCTCAAGCAGAGAGCCGTGGAGCTGTACAGGAAATCCGGCACCACGTGCGCGGAGGTGGCCCGCGGGCTCGGATGCGACCCCGGAAGCCTGTCGGACTGGGTCAAGAAGGCCGACGCGGCCGATGCGCCGCGCGGCGAGAACCCGTTGCAGATGGCCGAGGACCTGCGCAGGCTCAAGCGCGAGAACGAGCGCCTGAAGAGGGAGAACGAGATACTTTAAAAGCGAGCGCCTTCTTCGCCAGCAGGCAGCTGCAGGCGAGTCGGCGAAGAGGGCGAAGTTCGAGTTCATCTCCCTCAACGAGGGCGCCTGGCCGGTGCCGGGGATGTGCGCCGCGCTCAAGGCGACCCGCCGGGGCCACTGTGCGTGGAAGAGGCGCCCGCCGAGCGCGCACGCGCTGCGCGACGGGGGCTCGCCGAATTGATCGCCCGGGTCAGGGCCGAAGTGCGCGACATATACGGCGCACCGAAGGTGTTCCTCGAGCTCCGCCGCATGGGCGTGTGTACCTCGCGCAAGCGCGTGGCGCGAATCATGCGCGAGCGCGGATGGCGCGGGGTGACGCGCGCGTGCGCCAAGCGCCCCTCGGGCGAGAAGCGCGCGTCGAAGAGGGACTCCTCCGAGGACCTGGTCGGACGCAGGTTCGAGGCCGGCGGCCCCAACATGGCGCGGTTCGCCGACATCACCTACGTGAAGACCCGCCAGGGCTGGCTGCACCCGGCGCTCGTGATGGACATATGGTCGAGGCGGATCGTGGGCTGGACCATGGGCCCGAGCATCACGGCCGAGTTGGCCGACGAGGCACTGAAGATGGCCCTGTCCAGGAGAAACAACCCCAGGGGGTGCATACACCACAGCGACAGTAAGAATGTCATCAGCAGACTTTGCGGCAACGGAGACGGTGCCGTACCCTGCAGTCGGGACCGCGTCGCAGCATCCTGACCCGCACTCCGATTGACGGACGGCCCGCTTCGGCAGCCTGACCCGCACACCGATTGACCGGTCCGCGAGCCCGGGCATCCTGACCCGCACAGCGATTGACGCCATGTCATTCCCCGGATATGTCGGTTGCTCGGGGCGGTTCCGACGGAGGCCCTCGCCTCCCCGGTCCGTGACCCAAGAAGGGCCAGATGCCTGCGATGCATCCCGTTACTGTCCTGTCCGGCAGCCGGCTCGGCGAGAGCGCGCAACGCAAACCTTACGCCAAAGGAGCCTGGTATGCAAAGACCGAAGCAGGGGCAAGTTATCATCGGCGTCGACACGCACAAGGAGATACACGTGGCGGCTGCCGTGGACTGGCAGGGAACGCTGGTCGGCGAGGAGTGCTTCCCGACGACCAGGCAGGGCTACCGCCAGCTCGAGTCGTGGGCGAGGTCGCTGGGCGACGTGCTCAGGGTCGGGGTTGAGTGCTCCGGGTCGTACGGAAGCGGCCTGACCAGGCATCTCGCCAAGAACGGGTTCGCCGTGCTGGAGGTGACCTTCCCCGACAAGACGGTGCGCAGGAAGCGCGGCAAGGACGACTTCATCGACGCGGAGATGGCCGCCGAGGCGGCGTTCACCGGCGCGCGGACCGTCACGCCGAAGAGCCGCGACGGCATGGTCGAAGCCCTCAGGATGCTGCAGAAGACCAGGTCGACGGCCGTGGCGGCGCGGCGGGTCGCGCTGCAGATGATAAGGGCGGACATAATATCGGCTCCCGAGGAGCTGCGCGACCAGCTGCGAGGCATGACGCGCATGCAGCTGATAAGGCACCTGGTCGCGACGCGGCCGGACTCGACCGACTTCAGGACCCCGCTCGGCGCCGCCAAGATAGCCTTGAAGCGCCTCGCCAAGCGCTACGTCGACCTGGACGACGAGGTCTCCGAGCTCGACGACATGATAGCCGCGATACTGGCCGACGCCGCCCCGCTGCTGGTCCAGCTCAAGTGCGTCGGCGCCCAGTCGGCGGCCCAGCTGATGGTCACGGTCGGCGACAACCCCGAAAGGCTCAGGTCGGAAGCGTCCTTCGCCATGCTCTGCGGCGTCGCGCCCGTCCCCGTCTCGTCGGGGATGACATATCGGCACAGGCTCAACCGCGGCGGCGACAGGCAGGTGAACTCCGCGATCCACATCATCGCCATAGGGAGGCTCAGAACCGACGAGCGCACCAAGGAATACGTCGCCAAGAAGATGTCCGAGGGCCACACCAAGATGGAGGCCATCAGGTGCCTGAAGCGCTATATCGCGCGGGAGGTCTACTACGTCATAAAAAGGCAGAGCGAGCTCGTGAATTGCTCTTGACACTTAGAAGGGCATCCACGGCTCGCAGCACGTGCTGCTGCTGCTTTCCAGGACCATGCGCGAGCACGGCGTCCGCCCCTCGATGGGCCCGATATCCTCGCCGTGGGACAACGCCGCCATGGAGTCGCTCATGGGCCCGGTCAAGTCGGAGGGGGTGCACGCACGGGTCTATGCCACGCGCGACGAGGCGGCGCTGGACCTGTTCGAGTACATCGAGGTCATATACAACCGCGCCAGGATACACACGGCGCTGGGCGATTTGAGCCCCGTCGAGTTCGAAGAGGCCAATTGGCCGGATGACGAAGGCCGCCCGAAGGCGGCGTAGAAGGAGTCAATGGAATCGGGGTAGATTCAGATTCAGGCCGACGCCATGTGCGTCTTGCCGGTGCCGACGTCGCCCATGAGCACGGGTGAATGTGAATCAGATTCAGCGCGACGATGATTGGCTCCATAAAGAACTGCCTCCCGAGATCGATTTTCCGTTCTCGAAAGGCAGTTTCCTACGATGCCACAAGTACGCAGACTAAGCCCAGAGCTGTGCCTAACTTTACGTTCTTCGATGCATGAAGTCTAGTTGCCTTTTACGTATCATCTGAAGTCAGAAGGACGCGAGGGACCGCCTCTTCGCTTGGCACCATCTTCTTCACTAACGCAAAACATCCGGCGAAGTCATCACTCGGTAGGCGAAACTCCCTCTGCTTCTTCCTTCCATTGGAATATGTGACAGCAAACGTCGTTGCACCTATGTCAGGAACAAACGGTTCTTCATCACGTTCCAAGATATCGGCGACCTCGGTGGCGACCTCATCAAACAACGCACGATACCCAAGGCCGCTTGGCAGGTACGCCCAAGTCGTCGGCAAATTATGCTCCGACATCTCACGTGGCATGTATTTGTAGTTGATCCAATTGGGAGTAATGGTAACTGTATCCGAGTAGGCTTCGTCGATACTGCAGAAACCAGACTCACCCTTTATTACGATGCTCTCCATAGTGGGCATGCTGACAATTGGCAAGTACTTATAACTCTTTTCAAACGGGCTCATATAATTCTCGTCGGATTCAGGGTCATAGACCTCTATCAAGCCCCTCTCCCGTAGGTATTCGAACATGGAATCGATAACGTCGCTTTCGTCTTGCCATTCCATGATTTGATAACATTCGAGATCCTCGGCCATTCCTGTATGTTCAGGAAACCATCTGCTAAGTGTATGCGTCATCTGGCGGTCTAACTCATGCCGCAGCTTACGACGCTGTTCCCAGTCCAGCTCAGCATATTCTCCTTCCGATATGCCATGCATGAGAAGCGTATCTAGCAGCTGTTTCTGAAGTCCATGCCTCTCTTGCTCTACCAATTGATATGGGAACTGACTAGGATGCAGGTGGTTGTTTTTCCAGTAGTCGCGAACACCATCTTCCTCCATGATCTCCAGCTTCAAAGTCCATGCATATCGACCTGCGAGATAGTCGGGATATACGTCAAGCTTTCGGGAAATTTCTTCCAACAAGCCCTTCTGTATACGCCCGTTCTCGACGGCCCTCCTTATAGTACGCTCAGTTCTGCTAATGCCTCCATCGGCACCCAGCTTGCGAATGCTAGATCCTTGCTTATGAATGACCCATTTAAACCACTCGGAGTCTATCGTGGTTTTGCATACGGCGTTAGAGTCCACGTCCACGTCTTCCCCTTCACGAGTGCGGACATTTAGCCCTGTCCATGACATCTATCAAAACGCAACACTACATACTACCATGCATTATATGGTCACGGAAGCGCGGACACTATCCGCATAATTAAGACAAAGCGCCAACGGTTTAGGAAGTTCAAGAACGGAGAATCGACAATGGAAACCAATACACTGGCGCCTCAGCACGATGACGATAACGCCGACCGCAAGGATCTCCTCGACTTTGCCAAGCAGAACCTGGACAAGGCCATGGAAATAAACCATTCCATTGCCGTACGTCAGATGGAAGTGCTGAGCATGCAAGCCAATGAGACACAGGCACTGCTCCAGAGCGGCAACCTTACCGACGAGCAGTTCGATAAGGCCATGCAGGAGTCCGAGAAGATCCGCCAGGCGATGTTTGGCATTACGACGAAGCTGCATAAGTCGAACTTCGAGCTGGTTATGGGTGCTTGTGCTGTGCTACTCGTCGGCGGCCTGTTCATAACTCTTCGCGCCGCCTAGCCTGTCTACATGAAGGGCGGTGCCGTCATCATCCCTCATGCCGCTCTTTACGCAGCAGTGAGATATCCTGCCTCCTAGTACGGTCGATTCTCGTGTAGGCATAACCCGTGCTTGAGCTCGACCATCGCATGCCATTATCGCCAATAAGGCTGTTGCAACCGTAAGGGCACTGCGAGACGGAGATTCCACTGGAAGGCAGAGCCCACGTCGAGTCCGCGCAGATTGTCGCGAGCGACAAGCACCACGAGAAGCAGCAGAAGAGGTCCGTAAGCGTGAACAGGTTGAATCCCTGAAAGTCGAGCGTCGTCACAGCGCAGGAGCTGAACGCGTAACGTATCTGTCTAACGCCCGAGAGGTCACCAAGCCCGGTAATCGTAGTGAGGTTCGTACGGCTGTGGAAGAGATGAATCGGGTTCAGGTACGAGAACGTCGACACGCCCGCTGCGAACACCATACTTGTAAGGTACTGCCGGCGTGCGGCTCCCGCAAATCCCGACCAGGACGTGACGGTAGTCAACGGAATTGGGGGAGTTTCAGATTCAATGTTGTTGAGCCACACAGCATCGACGGCTGCCCCGCCGTTCGAGCTGGGAGTGGCGGCAACCTCACGCGCATGAAGTTGCCGTTTGACGCGTTCAGCAGCAAGGTGTCGGTAGGTAGCCGATGCTTGATCGAGATGCAGGCGCTTCCCAGCACCCCAGCGGCTAGGTCGAGCCGGGTGATTATCGTGAACGCAATGAGGTCCAGTCGAGCACGCCTTTCGCGCTTAACGAGGTAGCGCTGTTAACGACCGTGACCCTTGCAAGTATCCCAATCAGGGGGTTAAGTATGTGATCGTCGACCCCTATGCCATCAAGGCCATAGTACGAAGGCTCGAAATCGCTCGTTACGTTTTCCGTGTGCGATGGCAGCTCCTGCAGCGGACCAAGGCCCACGACATCGTCTAGAACCTCGCGAACGATTCGCGTCTGCTCCTGCGCCGTCAGCGAGCCTTAGAGGTCGGCGCTCAGCGCCCCGTTCGATAGATCCAACTGCGGCTGCTGAATGAGGTCGTGTCATCGGCTCCCGCCGGTCCCTGTGGTCCCGTAGCGCCGGTATCACCCTTGGGTCCGGTGCCGCCAGTATCGCCCCTCTCTGCAGGAACGAAACGTTCCTGCAGAGAGGGGTTGACTACACAAATGGCCTAAGGACGCCTCTGATATTTCCACTGCTGTAGACGCTGGAAATTCGAACTCTCGGTGGATACGCCTCGATAATTGTATCGTTACCAAGATAAATCGCTATATGACCCGGATAGCAAATCAAATCGCCACGACGCCTCTGAGAAAACGAAAGATGCTTAAATCTCGGATCGTTCCACATGTCATTAGCATAATGATCGTGTCCGGGAGTATAGTAATGATCCCAGGGATTGTATCTGCCAAGGTTCATACCGGTGGCATAAAGTGACTGCATGACCAAACCAGCACAATCTATGCCAACGCCAGGCGCGCAAGAATAATCCCATCGATATGGAGTACCCAAATAATCATATGCACGACTAATAGCAGCTTCTATGCAGTCGTTTCTCGTAGCGTAAAGACCAATACGCGAGGAAGTTCTGTAACCAAATATCCCCTGCCCTTGATGAGGAATAGAAACTGAGCGATTGCTTACCTGGTAAAAAGAAGAGGGGTTCTGAAATCCCTGGTAATTAGTGTTAACAGAAACAGAGCCAGTACTGCTGACAGAAATCACACCGCCCTGGAAGCGCTGGCGCGACCCGCCGCCCTCGAGCTCCTCGGCCTCGGCCACGGGCCAGCCGAGGGCCCCGGCCTGGTAGCCGCGCCTCACGTACTCGGTGCGGATGGCGCCCGAGCGCACGGAGACGGCGCGGGTGGACTTGGTCCAGTGGATGGAGCCGCGCTCGAAGTCGGTCGCGTAGCCCCCGCCGTTCTGGTTGAAGCGCTTGGCGTTGGTGAGCGGGTAGCCGAGGCCCGAGACCCCGCCGAGCTTGTTCCAGAGGTCCTCCATCTCGCCGTCCATCTCGAACGTTCCGTGCTCGGAGGTGACGATGGTGCCGCCCTGGAAGCGCTGGCGCGACCCGCCGCCCTCGAGCTCCTCGGCCTCGGCCACGGGCCAGCCGAGGGCCCCGGC
>CAKUFD010000001.1 GCA_934647195.1 uncultured Collinsella sp. | reverse complement strand
CCGCGCCGGCCCGCCTTGCGGCTGCCGTCGCGCAGGGATTAATAATGCCAGAGCACCCGGGCCCCGGGGGCGGGAATATCGGTCTCCATATCTTGCACACATATGGGGCAGAGGGGGCCTTTCCCTCCATATCCCTCACCTATATATATGAGAAAAGGACTATCTAAAAAAGACGCGGCGCACGCCTCCTTTACGTGGGGCGTGCGCCGCGTCTTAAGCGGCCCTATCTTTATATATGCACGGTCATATGGACCGAATCCCCGTCGGCACGCCAAGCGCTCGCTTTTCGCTAGATGCCGCTGTATTCGCCCTTCACGATGGCGGTGCCGGCCTCGAGCATCTCGTCGCGAAGCTCGATCGTCCCCGCCTCGGCGTATATGCGCACGACGGGCTCGGTGCCGCTGGGGCGCAGCAGCAGCCAGGATTCGTCGTCGAACTCCATACGCAAGCCATCACGGTGGCTCACGTGCACCGGCGCCCTGCCAACGATGTTTTGAGGGTTCAGCCCCGGCATAAGCGTCCGGAGCATCTCCACCTCCTCGTTTTGCAGACGAATGTCGCGGCGGGCATAGGCAACGGGACCGTAATGCTCATCAAGCTCATCGATAAGCTGGCCCAGGGGCTTATGCTCCTTTGCCATCATCTCGCACAGCAAAACGTGCGCATACAGGCCATCGCGCCCAGGGAAGCGCTCGGGAAAACCAATTCCTCCGGTTTCCTCGCCGCCGATGATCACGCCGCCCTTTGCCATCTCCTCATAGATGTACTTAAAGCCGATAGGCTTAATCGCCAGCGGCAAGCCGAGCTCGCGAGCCATACGACGCGTCTGAATAGAGCCCGTAAGACCCATGGCGACGCGTCCATGCGCGCCATGATGCTTAACCAAATGCCCTAGGATAAGCGTGAAGACCCGATGGGCGTCGATGTAGCGCCCGCGCTCATCGACAGCAGCAATGCGGCTGCCGTCCCCGTCGCAGATGAGACCAGCATGCGCCTTTGAAGAAAGGACCATCCGCTCGCAATCATCCACCCACGGCTCAATGGGCTCGGGGCGCAGTGTCTGCGCGTCAGGCTCATCCGTGCCGTGGATCTCAATCGTCTGCACACCGAGGGGACCCAGCACGGCGGGAAGATAGCCTCGAGCCGAGCCGTACATGGGGTCATACACCAGCTGCAGACCGGCATCGGCAATCGCCTGAGTGTCGATATTCGAAAAAAGGCTTTCGAGATAAGGCGTGACGATATCCTTCTCGGTAAGGGGGCCGCGCGCCTCAGTAGCTTCAAGGGGAATGGACTCCTCCAGGACGTCAATCACATCGGTGGTGCCCGTACCGCCGTCGGCCATGCGAACCTTGATGCCCAAATAATCACTTGAATGATTGGAGCCCGTAACCATCAGGCCGCCGCATGCGCGCGGGTCGTTCGCAATCGCCCATGAAAGCGCCGAGGTCGGCGTGTAGCGATCGGAAATCATAGCGACAAGGCCGGCGCCCGCCACGACCATGCCTGCGAGACGAGCCGCCTGCTCGGCGCCCTCACGGGTGTCATAGCCTATGTAGACGATAGCCCCCAAATCGGTGCGAGACCACATCTGTGCGGCCGCGTCCGCAAGGCGCACAACGTTCTCTTCTGTAAAGTCGCCGTCGCGCCGCGCGTACCAGCCGCCTGTTCCAAAATGTATTATCGTGCTCATCTGCACTCTTTCTTACTCAATAAGGATCACGCACAAGACCGCGCGCTCCACGCATGCATCTGCCACCAAAAAGGTTACTCTTCGACAAGTCGATGACAAGCGTCAAGTTCCTCAGCGATAGCGCATGTCGATGCGGGCGTAGCCCCGCAGCACGCGCCGATGATGCGAGCGCCATCGGCAGCCCATTGCACGGAAGCCGCAGCGAGAGCCTCCGCATCCTCGCTCCACCTCAGGCAGCCCTCATCGTCGCGCACGGGAAGGCTCGCATAGGGGCGCACCATGATATATCCGTGCGAAGAGCTTGCCATGCGCGGCACGCACGACGTCGCCGCGGCAACAGAGCAGCAGTTGACGCCCACCGCCTGGGCTCCGTGCTTCTCAGCCCAAATGCAGGCGGCCTCGATGTTCAAGCCGTCGCCCAGCAGATTGCCCTCGTCGTCGACCGCGAAGCTGACGAACACAGGCATGCCGTCCGCAACGTCTGCAACACCGGCAACAGCAGGCTCAAGATCGCGAATGGATGAAAAAGTCTCGAGCATGCACGCTTGGACGCCCGCCCCAAACAAGGCGTGCGCCTGCTCGCGATAGGCATCGCGAGCAAGACGATACTCCGGCTCGTCCTTATGAAACCACTCGATCCCGCACGGACCAATCGATCCTACGAGATTCCGACCGTCCACTGCATGAGCGGCCGCTACTGCTTCCGCGCACACCAGGCTGACGCTCGATTCGATATGGTCGCGCCTAAGCGCCGGCGCCGTTGCCTGGAATGTGTTGGTGAGCAGCACCTGAGCGCCTGCATCGGCATACTGTTGGTGGATGCGCGTGACTTCCTGAGGCTCCGCCACGTTCCAATAGGCAGCGGGGATATCTTGCGCCCCCAACTCCGATGCGAGCATCGTTCCAATAGGCCCCTGCATGAGCAAGACGCCCGTCGACAGAAGACCGAGCAAGCGATCGGCGCCCACCCGGTCATAAGAATCGGTTGAATACAGTTGATTTTGGTCTTGGTCCATCGGTCTAATCCTTGCCGAGCCGATTATTCCTCGCCGATGCTTATACCCTGTTTCTCGAGATAATGAAGCCAACGCGTCATCGTATCCTCAGACACTGCATGCTCCATCATGCAGGCCTCAGCATCCGCGCGCTCGGCATCGACGCCGAGCTCCTGCGTCAGGAAGGCGTTTAACAGTCGATGGCGATACCAAACCGCTCGCCCCAGCTCACGTCCTCGCTCGGTAAGCAGAACCTTGCCGTAGTGAGATTGCTCGACCAGACCACGTTCCTTGAGCGCGCTGATCGCCTTATTGACCGATGCCTTTGAAACATCGAGATGCTGAGCGATATCGACAGAGCGAATGCCTTCGTCGTCACCGTTCTCTTCCTCGATGCGAACGATGCACTCGAGGTAATCTTCATTTGCAACTGTGAGATGCAGCTCACGGGAAGCATCAGTGGTATCCATGGGCACGCGTCCTTCCTAAAACCGTACACCTAGTGTAGCGCAACGGCGCCACAAGCCAACGACCCGACCGTGCTAGAGTAACAGTCGTCAGTACATTGAGCATAAGGAGTCACTATGTCTGATACCCCGATGAGCGACGTCGTCGAACGCTTTTTCCGCTACGTTCAGGTTGATACACAATCTGCCGACGAGCACTGCGACCAGGTTCCCTCGACCGCATGCCAGTTTGATCTTGCTAATCTTTTGGCCGATGAGCTGCGCGCGCTTGGCGCCGAAGACGCCTGCGTAACCGAAAGCTGCTACGTTGTTGCGCACATCCCCGCGAGCGAAGGCGCCGAAGATAAGCCTGCGCTTGGCCTGCTTGCCCATATCGACACCACCGAGGCGGCCCCTGGTTTTGGCGTGAAGCCCCATATCGTTCACTACGAGGGCGGAAACTTGGTTGCCGGCGTTGCCGATGGCCACGAGGTCGCCATCGGCCCCGACATGCTCTCCGACCTTGACGGCCTGGTGGGAGAAGACATCATTTGCTCTGATGGCTCCACGCTGCTGGGCGGCGACGATAAAGCGGGCGTTGCCACAATCATGGCACTCGTCGCACGCATCCACGAGGACCCCAGCATTAAGCATCCTCGTCTGGGTATTTGCTTCTGCCCTGACGAGGAGATCGGCCACGGCGCTTCGCTCCTGGACATCCCCGCGTTTGGATGCACCTATGGCTATACCGTTGACGGCGGTGCCGTGGGCGAGCTTGAGTGGGAGTGCTTCAACGCCGCCGAGGCAACCGTTCGCTTTGAAGGCTATTCCATCCATCCTGGATCTGCCAAGAACCGTATGGTGAACGCAAACGACCTGTTCGTCCAGTTTCAAAGTCTGCTGCCCGCGCACATGCGCCCCGAGCACACCGATGGTTATGACGGATTTATCCACTGCGAAAGCGTCTCGGCAACCGTCACCCATGCTACCGCTCGCTACATCATCCGCGATCATGACGCCGATTTGTTCCAGCAGAAGATCGAACTTATGCAGCGTGCCGCCGATTTCATGAATGCCGAGCTTGACCGCCCGCGCGTGACCGTCGAAATCAAGCAGCAGTATCGCAACATGGCGGAAATCGTGAAAGACTATCCGCAGCTCGTGCAGATCGCTTGCGATTCCTACGAGGCCCTGGGCATCAAGCCTCTCGTCCTGCCCATCCGTGGCGGCACCGACGGCGCCCAGCTTTCCTTCCGCGGCCTCCCCTGCCCCAACCTGGGCACGGGCGGCTATTGCGGTCACAGCGTGAATGAGTTTGTTGTCGTCTCGCAGATGGAGCGCGTGGTCGACGTCCTGCAGGAGCTCACACGTCGTTTTGCCGAGTAACAGCACTTCAATACAAGCGCTTCTTGCTTCTTGTTAACAAGAAAGCCGCCGAGCCCGAGCCCGGCGGCTTTCTTTTTACTCTTCGGAGCTCGTGTCTTCTTCCGATGACGACGATGTGCTCTTATCGGTTCCGTTGCTAAACGAGTTGGAATCGTTGTTGGCTAGGTCGCCGAGCGTACTTGACTCGCTCGACGAGCCCATGGACTGCGGGCCTTGCGGATCCTCGCCGGCATCGACACGCTCCATCATTTCCTTGAGCTTGTCCTCGTAGACAAAGACGTAACTCTGGCCGTCGATGTACGTATCCTCGCCCGCCCAGGACGGCAAGTTGGCCGACCACATGCCTTCGGTATCCATACCGCGCATCGCATTGGCGAGCGACACGATATCCTGCACGCTCAGATCGGTGACGACCATGTCAGAGAGCGACTCGATCACACCGGGCAGACGTGTAATGTCCATATTGTTGAGCACCGCGTTTGCAAGGGCACCGATAACCTGGCGCTGATGGCGCATGCGCGTGTAGTCACCGTCGGCATACTGATGACGCGCTCGGCAGTACGTAAGTGCCGTTTCACCATCCATGTGCTGCTGTCCCGGCTCAATCGTCACCGGACCGGCTTCGGGATCGTCCACGCCGTCGGTCGCGTTGATATCGATGCCGCCCACAGCGTCCACAAGGGTCTTCATGCCATCGAAGCTAATCTCGGCATAGTGGGAAATCTCGACATCGCATAGCTCGTTAACAGCATTGACCATACCCTCGGCGCCATCGTAAGCGTGCGTCGCGTTGATCTTCATGGTCGAGCCCTTGTACTCGACCTTCGTATCGCGCGGAATGGAGATGAGCGTCACTTGCTTTGCCTTGGGGTCTACGCGCGCAAGGATAATCGAGTCGGCGCGATAAGACGTATCTCCGGGGCGGCCGTCGGTTCCCAGCAGCAGCATGTAGAACGGATCGCGCGTGACATCGGAATCGGTGAGGGACGAAAGCAGTCCGCTCGTAATGACCTCGCCGTTGTTGAGCTTGGAAACAATCTTGCCAAACCACAGACCGCAGGCGGTAACGCCCGCGATGAGCACGCCCATAAACGTAAGTAAAATCGTGCGGCGAATGCGCTTTCCACGCTGACGCTGACGGGCGCGCTCGGAATAGCGGGCCACGTTCGTGCGGCTGTAGACGCGACTGCTCGACTCGTCAGTCGCAGCGCGCATCTGCTGTACGGATTTTTTTCTCATAAGAAGGACCTGTCTAGTCGTCAATAGGATCGGGGACGGTAACGCGCTCCACATGCGCCCCCAGCTCAACGAGCTTCTTTACAAAGTGCTCGTATCCACGGTCAATGTGATGGATAGCAGAAACCTCGGTCGTGCCGTCGGCAATGAGTCCGGCCACGACAAGCGCGGCGCCACCGCGCAGATCGGGAGAGGTGACTTGAGCGCCCGAGAAGCCCTTGACGCCATGAATCATAGCGTGGTGGCTCTCAATGCGAATATTTGCCCCCATGCGCACAAGCTCAGAGGCGAACATGAAGCGATTCTCAAAGATGTTCTCGGTGATGACGGAGCTGCCATCTGCCAGAGCGGAAAGAACCATGACCTGAGCCTGCATGTCGGTGGGGAAACCCGGGAACGGCAAGGTCTGGATGTCCACCGGATGGATAGTATCGACGCGGTGCACGCGCACGCCACCCTCGATGCGCTCAAGCTCGATACCCATGAGCTCAAGCTTTTTAAGAACCATACCCAGATGGTGCGGAGCGAAGCCAACCACCTCGACGCCGGCGTCGCCAGCCATCAAAGCGCCCGCAACGATAAACGTGCCAGCCTCGATACGGTCGCCGATCACGCGATGCGTGACGGGATGGAGCTCGGACACGCCCTCGATCGTAACGACGGGAGTTCCGGCACCGGTAATCTTGGCACCCATCTCGTTGAGCATGTTAGCAAGATCGACGATCTCGGGCTCGCGCGCGGCGTTATCGATAACCGTAGTGCCCTGGGCACGAACCGAAGCCATGATGAGGTTCTCCGTGGCACCCACGCTCGCAAACTCAAGCGTGACGGTCTCGCCATGCATTCCCTCGCCGGCATCGGCATAGATGTAGCCGTGCTCGGTGTCGAACTTCACGCCCAAGGCCTCGAGACCCAGGATATGCATATCGATCTTGCGGGCACCCAGGTTGCAGCCACCGGGCATGGCGATTTTCGCCTTGCCCATACGACCCAGCAGCGGGCCGAGGACCGCCGTGGAAGCGCGCATCTTGGCGACGAGCTCGTAGGGAGCCTCCCACTGATCGACAGCAGAGGTATCGATAGCCAAGCTATGCTCGTCCACGACCTCGATCGTGGCGCCCATGCCCTTGAGGACCTTACCCATCACATGCACATCAGAAATATTGGGCACATTGGTAAGGGTGGTTTTGCCCGGAGCAAGCAAGGTTGCGGCCATGAGCTTGAGCGCGGAGTTCTTGGCGCCCGAAACGCATACGCGCCCCTCGATCGGATGACCACCTTCAACGCGGATGATATCCAAACCTGTCCCTTTCAAAAAAAGGCCCGGGAGCACGAGTCTCCCGGGCATGATGTCCATCGCATTGTTGGCTGAGGATAAGCCTCAATACCTATTTTGCAAGCAGCAGCTTACACCATGCGATTTCATTATAAAGGTAGGCGCGACGCGCATCGTCTTCCGACAGATTCCTCAGGTTGTCTTCAAAACCTTGAAGTTCAACCTTAACCTTCTCGGCATCGACATCCGCCAAATCCCAGGCCCGCTCAGCCAGCACGATAACGGTGTCGTCGGCAATTTGAGCATAGCCGCCGCCCACCGCAAACGTGTGGTCGACCGTGCCCATTTCCTTGTCGCACACGCGCACGTAACCGTCCGTGATGGTGCAGATCTCGTTTGCGTGCTTGGGAAGGATGCCGCACTCGCCGTCCGTAGAAGGCACGACCACAAACGCAGCCTCGCCCTCATAGGCGCAATGTTCCGGACATACGATACGGATGAGCATGGCTTACTTCTCCTCCATCTTGGCGGCGCGCTCGCGCACGTCGTCAATCGTGGACGCATAGCGGAAAGCCTGCTCGGGCAGGTCGTCGCACTCGCCGTCGACGATGGCAGCAAAGGAGCGAACGGTGTCCTCGACGCGAATGTACACGCCGGGGTTGCCGGTGAACTGCTCTGCCACGTGGAACGACTGGGACAGGAACTGCTGAAGCTTACGAGCACGGTTAACCGTAAGGCGCTGCTCCTCGGAAAGCTCGTCCATACCCAGAATAGCGATGATGTCCTGAAGGTCGGAGTACTCCTGCAGGAGCTCCTGGACCTTGACGGCCACGCGGTAGTGCTCCTCGCCCACGACCGAGGGGTCGAGAGCGTCAGAGGAGGACGCCAGCGGGTCGATAGCCGGATACAGGCCGAGCTCGGCGATGGAACGCGAAAGAACGGTCGTTGCATCCAGGTGGGTGAACGTCGTTGCCGGAGCCGGGTCGGTCAGGTCGTCTGCAGGGACGTAGACAGCCTGAACGGAGGTGATGGAACCGGTCTTGGTCGAGGTGATGCGCTCCTGGAGGTCGCCCATCTCGGTTGCCAGCGTAGGCTGGTAACCAACGGCGGACGGCATGCGGCCCAGAAGTGCGGAAACCTCGGAACCGGCCTGAGAGAAGCGGAAGATGTTATCGATGAAGAGCAGAACGTCCTGGCCACGATCGCGGAAGTACTCCGCGGTGGTAAGGCCTGCCAGACCGATGCGCAGACGCGCTCCGGGCGGCTCGTTCATCTGACCGTAGACCAAGCAGGTCTTATCGATAACGCCAGACTCGCTCATCTCGAGGAACAGGTCGGTACCCTCACGGGTGCGCTCGCCGACGCCCGTGAATACGGAGGTGCCGCCGTGCTCCTGTGCGAGGTTGTTGATGAGTTCCTGAATCAGAACGGTCTTGCCGACGCCGGCGCCGCCGAACAGGCCCGTCTTGCCGCCACGGATGTAGGGCTCGAGCAGGTCGACTGCCTTGATGCCGGTCTCGAAGATCTCGGTCTTGGTGGTGAGCTCGTCAAACGCCGGTGCCGGATGATGGATGGGATAGTACTCATCGATCTGGGGCATGGGCTTGCCGTCAACGGGCTGGCCGATGACGTTCCAGATGCGGCCGAGGGTCTCGGGACCGACGGGCATCTTCATGGGCTCACCGGTATCGGTTGCGGTGAGGCCGCGCTGCAGGCCGTCGGTAGAAGTCATAGCAACCGTGCGGACCACGCCGCCGGGCAGCTGGGACTCAACCTCGAGAACCGTGCTCAGATGCCCCATCGGGGTATCGGCCTCGACCGTCAGTGCGTTGTAGATCGAGGGGACCTGGCCGTCGAACTTAACGTCGACGACAGGACCGATGACGCGAACGATGCGTCCTTCGCCTGCGGTCTCCCGCTTCGTGGCCTCCTCGACCGCCGCTTGTACGGTGGTTTCTGCCATTAGTGTTCCTCCAATGCTGCGGCTCCCGCCACGATCTCGTTGAGCTCGGTGGTAATGGAAGCCTGACGTACGCGGTTATACGTACGGGTGAGAGTCGCGATAATCGTGGTAGCGTTCTCCGTTGCCGAATGCATCGCTTTGCGCCTTGCGCCCTGCTCGGCGGCTGCCGAATCGATAAGCGCTTGGTGAATGATGGTCAGAACGTAAGAGGGAACCAGCTCCCCCAAAACATGCTGAGCACTCGGAATAAACTTGAACGACGACGAAACGCGCTTGGGGCCCTCATCCTCGTTCTTACGAGGACCATGAGCCATAGCGACCATCTCGGGATCGAGCGGAAGCAGATGCTCGACACGCAGCTGTTGATCGACGCGGTTGCGAGCGTGATGGTACACGACCTCAACGCGGTCAAGCTCACCTGCAACGTAGCTGTCACAGATGTAGTCGGCAATCATGCGCGCATCTTCCAGACGAGGGTCGGCCGAGAAGCCTTCAAACTTCATGACGACGTTTCCCCTGCTGGAGAAATACTCGCTTGGCTTGCGGCCGCACGTGATGATCTGGCCCTCGATGCCTTCGTTGCGCCATTCGCGAATAATGCGTTCGCACTCACGGTCAACGTTCACGTTGAAGCCGCCGGCGAGACCGCGGTCGGACGCGATGGCAATCACAAGACCACGTTTAGGCTCTTCATGCACGGCGAGCATAGGATTGTCAGACGCGATGCTGGCATCGGTTGCCACCGTGAGCATGACATCGGTAAGCGCCGTCTTGTAGGGCTCAGCCTGATGCGCACGATCGAGCGCGCGACGGATCTTGGCCGTAGAGACCATCTCCATCGTGCGCGTGATCTGCTTGGTGCTCGTGACCGAGGAGATTCGCTTCTTGATGTCGCGAAGGTTAGCCATAGAGCCTAGTTCTCCTCGGCACCGCTATTGCTCGCAGAAGTCTCTGCAAGCTTCGCGGCGTAGTCGTTCTTGAAATCGGAGATTGCCTGCATGAGCTGCTCGTCCAGTTCATCGTCAATCTTCGTGGAGCGCAGCTTGTCGAGAAGCGGCGCATAGGTCTTGGTCATGTAGTCAAGAAGCGCGTTGCGGAACGGCAGGACCTGGGAGACCGGGAGGTCGTCCACAAAGCCCTTGTTGCCGGCGAAGAGCGCAACGATCTGCTCGGTGACATCAAACGGCTTGAAGCGCGGCTGCTTGAGCAGCTCGGTCATGCGGGCACCGTGGGTGAGCTGCTTTTGAGTGGCAGCGTCCAGGTCGGAACCGAACTGCGTGAAGCCGGCGAGCTCGCGGTAAGCGGCAAGGTCAAGGCGCAGAGAGCCGGAAACCTGCTTCATTGCCTTGGTCTGAGCGGAGCCGCCGACGCGGGACACGGAGATGCCGACGTCGACTGCGGGGCGCTGGCCCTGGAAGAAGAGTTCGGACTGCAGGTAGATCTGACCATCGGTAATGGAAATGACGTTGGTCGGAATGTAGGCGGAAACGTCGCCGTCCTGGGTCTCGATGATCGGCAGAGCCGTCAGGGAGCCGTAGCCGTTCTTCTTGGAGAGCTTGCAAGCACGCTCCAGCAGGCGGGAGTGCAGGTAGAAGATGTCGCCGGGGTAGGCCTCACGTCCGGGCGGACGGTGCAGCGTCAGGGACATCTGACGGTAGGCAACAGCCTGCTTGGACAGGTCGTCGTAGATGACCAGCACGTGGCCGCCGGGATTGTCCTCGGAGGCAGGCTCGCCATTCTCGCCGTTATACATGAAGAACTCGCCGATTGCGGCACCGGCCATAGGCGCGATGTACTGCATAGGAGCGGAGTCTGCAGCGGTGGCGGAAACGATGACCGTGTAGTCAAGAGCGCCGTGCTGCTTGAGGGTCTCACGGATGTTTGCAACCGTGGATGCCTTCTGACCAATAGCGACATAGATACAAATCATATCCTTGCCGCGCTGGTTCAAGATGGCGTCGATGGCGATAGCGGTCTTACCCGTCTTACGGTCGCCGATGATAAGCTCACGCTGGCCACGGCCGATGGGGATCATCGAGTCGATGGCGAGAAGACCGGTCTGAACCGGCTCGCACACCGGAGTACGCTCGATAACGCCAGGAGCCTTGAACTCGATGGGGCGCGTGTGGGTGGCGCGAATATCGCCCAGGCCGTCGATAGGCTGACCCAGCGGATTCACGACACGGCCGAGCATGGCACGGCTTACAGGAATGTCCATGATGCGGCCGGTGGTGCGGCACTCGTCGCCCTCCTTGATGATGTCGACCGCGCCGAAAAGCACGGCGCCAACCTCATCGCGGTCAAGGTTCTGGGCCAGACCGTAAACGGTCTCACCAGTTTCGCTGCTCTTGAACTCGAGCAGCTCGCCGGCCATGGCGCCACGCAGTCCGGAGACGCGGGCGATACCGTCGCCGACTTCGTCAACATGGGAAACCTCCTGCGTGTCAACGGTCGCAGACAGGCTGTCGAGTTTCTCGGCCAGTGCGGCGGCAATGCTTTGAGCATTGATCTCTGACATGATTAGGCTTCACCTCCGTTTGTAATACTCGTAGAAACGAGGGCCTCGCGCGCAGCACGTAGCTGCGTTTTGACCGAGATGTCGCGGCGCTGACCGCGCGCCTCGAGCACAAGGCCTCCGATGATAGAAGGGTCGACCTTCTCGATGAGGAAGACCTTGCGGCCAAGGTCGCCCTCGCACTTCTCTGTGATAGTGCGGCGCAGCTCGTCGTCGAGCGGAACGGCCGTCGTCACGGTAACGCCCACCACGTCCTCATCCTCTTCGGTCATCTCCTTGAAGGTGGCGACAATCTGAGGAAGAAGATCGAGCTGACCGCGCTCGAACAGGGACATGAGCACGGCGAAAACCTCGGGGGCCGCGTTCGAGATGACCTCAAGCTCGTTGAGATCGCGGAACACGCGGTCCTCGGCCTTCGCAGCCTCCATGAGGGAGCGTGCGTAAGTCTCCAGCACCCTGTCCTGCATGCGGCTATTAGGCATTCAGGCTACCCGCTTCCTTGACATAGCGCTCGATAAGGCGACGCTGCTCGCCATCCTGGTCGAGCGTCTCGCCCACGATCTTGGAGGCGACGGAAACGGAAAGGTCTGCAATAGAGGTGGCAGCGGCTGCGTAGATGGCGCTGCGCTCGTCCTCGGCGTTGGCATGGGCCTTGGCGATGATGTCCTCAGCCTCCTTGTGCGCGGCCTCGATGATGCGAGCGCGCTCGGCCTCGGCGTCCTTGCGGGCCTCGAGAACGATGTCTGCAGACTTACGGCGAGCGTCGGTGACGAGCTCGTCGTACTCCTTGCGAGAGGCGATAGCCTTCTTCTTGGTGGTCTCGGCTTCGTCCAGACTCTCCTGAATACGCTTACCGCGCTCATCCATCATCGAGAGGATCTGCGGCCAAGCGAACTTGGCGAGCACGACCCAGATGATAAGGAAAGCGATCAGCGCAGGGATGAACTCGGCCATCTTGGGGATGAGGATCTCCGCTTTATTGGAAGACTCCTCAGCAAACGCCTGGGCAGGCACCGCGAGCACGAGACTCGAGATGGCAGCCGCGACGGTTGCGCGGTTGATCTGCTTCATGTTGTTCTCCTTCTGGGACACGATATGCGACTTCCCTAGGAGATCAGCGTAACGACGAAGCCGATGAGGCCCAGAGCCTCGGTAAAGGCAGATGCCAGAATGAAGACGGTGAAGGCACGACCCTGGACCTCAGGCTGGCGGGCCATTGCGCTCGTTGCGCCGAACGCTGCGAGACCAATTGCAAGGCCGGCACCGATTACGCCAAGACCATATCCGATAACTCCCACGATTCCTCCTTTGTCGTGCACCTGTGTGCATGATTACCTATGCTGTTAAGGGCGTGCGGGAAGCCGCGCCCTTAGACACCGAAATGAAAGGGGCGCGCCCTAGTGGGCATCCGCCTCGGCGATCTGGATGTACACGGCAGACAAAACCGTGAACACGTACGCCTGAACAAACGCAACGATAAGCTCGACCGCGTAGATGATGAGCAAAATGAGAACCCAAGCCACGCTGGGAAGCGCGCCTACCGCGTTCATGGCGGAGAAATGCGCAAGCAGGGGCTGGGCGAAAATGCTCGCCATGATGGCGAACGAACCCATAACGATGTGTCCGGCGAACATGTTGCAGAACAGACGAACGGCAAGCGTCACCAAACGAAGCAGAAGCGAAAAGACCTCAATAACCCACACGAAGATGTTCATGGGGAACGCCACGCCTGCAGGAGCAAGGCTCTTGAGGTAGCCGAAGAGGCCATGCTTCTTCACACCGAAATACAGGAAGTAGATGAAGGAGACCAGGGCGACAGCGGCAGTACAGCCGATTGCACCCGTACCGGGCTTCATGCCGGGCACCAGGCCGATGAAGTTGTTGATCAAGATGAAGAAGAACAACGTCGCCAAAAACGGGAAGTGCTGGCGCCAATTGGAGCCGACAACGCCCTTGGCGATATCATCCTCAACATACTCGATGACCCACTCGACGCCATTTACGAAAAAGCCTTTGGGAGCCAAAGACTGCTTTTTCACAAATGCGAAAATAACAGCCAGAAGCACAACACCCGCGATGAGCAGCCAAAGCGAATATTGGGTAAGACCAACATTCAAATCGCCGACAACAGGCGTCGAGGAGAACTCGGCAACGAGCTCTGCAATTGCATCTGGGAGCTTGGCGAACGCGTCCAAGATTCCACCTTTCTCATGCCGCCGGATAAACCCGGAGACTCTTTCCTACTCGGCCGCGATGACGAGGCACGCGACCACAACAGAGCCGGCGAGGAAGCCGCCGATCTCTCCTGCCACAAACGCGACGAGGACGCCGTGAAACAGCAAGTGAACGACTACGATGCCGAGCAGCAGCGCCACAAACGACGCGGCGACGCTCAACATCCCCTTGGTCATGTTGGCCTCGCGTCCACGCCGAAGCACCGGCTCCAATGCCAGCCACATCGGCAAAAACGCGAAGACACCCACCACCACGCCGGCCAGCACGAAAGGACCGTGAGCTGAGAGCTCGAAGGCAAGCATGCCCTCCCCCTTTCACGCGGCCTCGCGACAGATGCATCGCCAGGGTCCGCAGACGTTGCAACTATTCTAGGCACCCAAATCCAAAAATCAACCGCTTCTTTTTGGCAAGAAAAGATGCCGAAAAGAAGTACAGTCGAAAACATGCAGGTAACAAATAATGCCCCCGCAAGCATTCAGCAGAAAAACGACAAACGACTGTTAATCAACATATGTTGCACATTTTTCGATAGACATCTGCGGCCGTCATCTTGCTATCCGAATGCCCCGAAACACCTTTGTCCCATTACACGCGGGTCCTATTGTGCAGCCTAGTTGTTGCGATACAGCAAGCACAATGCGCAATCTGACCGTGAGCGTCCCATATTCGGTCGCAAACGGCGTTTTTTGCCGTCAAAGATAGACCCTCCCGCCGAAAAACGATGGGAGGGTCCGCTCATGACAGCTTGCGTTTTTTCGTTTTACTTCGTTCCAAAGATACGGTCACCGGCGTCACCAAGTCCGGGCACGATATAGGCGTTCTCGTTCAGGCGCTCATCGATGGAACACGTAAACAAACGAACGTTCTCGTCGGCGTTAAGGACAGCCTTGATTCCCTCGGGAGCTGCGATGATCACGAGCAGGCGGATATCTTTCACACCCTGCTGGCGCAGATATTGGATGGCCGCAATGGCGGAACCGCCGGTGGCAAGCATGGGGTCGACAACCAAACATATACGTTTGTCTATATCGACCGGCATCTTGCAGTAGTACTCGTGGGGCTCGTGGGTTTCTTCGTCACGGTACATACCGATATGTCCCACGCGCGCCGCGGGAACGAGCTCGAGCAAACCGTCGACCATCCCTAAGCCCGCACGAAGAATGGGGACGACGGCGACCTTGCGGCCAGAGATCTTCTTGCATGTGGTTTCGCAAACAGGCGTGGTAACCCGCACGTCCTCCAAGGGGAAATCGCGCGTTGCCTCGTAGCCCTCGAAAAGGCCGAGCTCCTTCACGATTTCGCGGAACTGCTTTGAGCCCGTATTCGCATCGCGCAGAATCGACAGCTTGTGCTGCACCATCGGATGGTCGACAACGGTCACGCGCGTCATATCGAACTCTTCTGCCATAGCTCCCCTTCTTCCCTCGCCAAGGCTCGCGCACTTATATATAGAACCATGCACTATATATACTACTAAGGTATATGGACCCGCGATTACTTGTTGTCGTTCGCCATGATCTTGTCGACGCGCTGCTGGTGCCTTCCGCCACCGAACTCGGTGGTAAGGAACGTCTTGATAATCTGCTTATTCACGTCAAGATCGACAAAGCGGCCGGAAAGGCAAACCACGTTACCGTCGTTGTGCTCGCGGAAGAGCGCTGCGAACTCGGGCGTGGTGATAGAAGAGGCACGGATACCCGCCACCTTGTCTGCCGTAAGAGCCATGCCGATGCCCGTGCCGCACACAAGCACGCCGTACTCGGCATCTCCGTCGGCTACCGCATGGGCAACCTTGTTGGCAAAGTCGGGATAATCGACGCGGTCGTCGGAATCGGGACCGAGGTCGAGAACGTCTTGTGCAAGATCCTCGGCAAGATAGGCAGCCAAGAGCTGCTTCTGCTCGAATCCAGCATGATCTGAGGCGATTGCAACACGCATGATTGGTGTCCTTTCCAACATATCGTCTAAATATTGGTGGGGCATGCCGAACAACCGGACAAGACTACCCGACAAAAGTGAACATCAGGAAGATACGGCACACCCCATGTCCACTGTACCACGTAGAAGAATCCTATTGAGAGGTCCTCGCACGCGCCACGGCATCATGCCAGCCCGTAAGGTTGAGCTTCACCTGGGTCGCATCGCCCGCCGGGGCAAACGTCTTGGCCTCGCCCACGTTTTGCAGCAAATCCTCGTGATCCTCCCAGTAGCCAACGGCCAGGCCCGCAAGATAGGCGGCGCCCAATGCCGTGGTCTCGAGAGATTCTGCCTGCACGATGGGGATGCCCAGAAGGTCTGCCTGGAACTGCATGATGAACTCATTGCGAGAAGCACCGCCGTCGACGCAAAGACTCGGCAGCTTGATGCCCGAATCCGCCTCCATGGAGCGCAAGACGTCGTAGCTTTGATACGCCATGGATTCGCATGCCGCGCGCACGATGGTCGCGCGGTCCGACGCGGTGGTGAGCCCGCAGATCATCGCGCGAGCGTTTGGATCCCACCAGGGGGCGCCCAAGCCGCTGAATGCAGGAACGAAATAGCATCCTGAGTTGCCTTCCATCGAACGGCAGATGGTAGCAGTCTCCCCTGCGCTCGCGATGATGCCCATCTTGTCGCGCAGCCACTGGATGGTCGAGCCCGCATGGAAGATGGAGCCCTCGAGGGCATAGCTGATCTTGCCGCCCTCGGCGATGCCGATGGTCGAGACCAAACCATGCTCGGATTTCACAATCGTCTCGCCCGTGTTCATAAGCATGAAGCAGCCGGTACCGTACGTATTCTTAGCGGCGCCCGGCTCAAAGCAGCCATGGCCGAACAGCGACGCCTGCTGGTCGCCGGCAACACCCATGATTGGGGGCATATGCGTCATGATCTCGCTCGACACGCGGCCGAAATCTCCCGAGCTCCAGCGGACCTCAGGCATCATGGAACGGGGAATGTCGAGGTACCTTAACAGATCTTCGTCCCACTCGAGCGTATTGATGTTGAAGAGCATCGTACGGCTCGCGTTGGTGTAATCGGTTGCATAGGTGGCTCCACCTGTGAGGTTGTAGATAAGCCAGGTGTCGATAGTTCCGAACATCAGCTCGCCGGCCTCGGCAGCCTCGTGCGCACCGCTCACGTTGTCGAGAATCCACCGGATCTTGGTGCCCGAAAAATACGGATCAGGGGTGAGTCCGGTCTTGACGCGAATCTCTTCCTCATGGCCGTCGACGATGAGCTGGTCGGCGAGAGACGCCGTACGACGGCACTGCCATACGATGGCGTTGTAGATGGGCTGGCCGCTGTCGCGGTCCCACACCACAGTAGTCTCGCGCTGGTTGGTGATGCCGATAGCAGCGATACTATCGGAATGAATGCCGCTTTTGAACTGGACTTCCATCATCACAGCGATCTGAGAGGCGAGAATCTCCATGGGGTCTTGCTCCATCCAGCCGGGATGAGGGCAAATAGTTTTGAGCGGTTTGGACGCTTGGGCCACGATGCAACCGTATTCATCCACGATCACGGCGCGCACCGAAGTAGTACCTGAGTCTAGGGCCATGATGTAGTTGTTGCCAGTTGATACGGAAATCGTGTCGACCAAGCCCAGGTCTTTTAGCGTAAATGGCATGGCTAGCATCCTTTCCGAACAGGAGTGTCGATATCTGCCGCCCGAAGGGCGGCTTCCAAGTCAGATTGAGCGAGAGCACCCATGCGGAGAAGGGTGATTTGACCCCCTTCGCAAGAGACAATGGTCGAAGCTTCTTGGCAAATCGTTTTGCCGCCGTCTATCGCCACGTCCACGCCCGCAAGAATACGTTCCTCAACCTGCTCGAACGAGGCGGGCGCCGGCATGCCGTGTGTATTGGCACTCGTCACCGCCAAGGGAGAATCGCATGCGCGGACCAGGCGCTGGATGCACTCGCATGCGCTCGCACGCAGCGCAACGGTGCCGTCCGCCGCCCGCATATAGCGGGGAACCGCATCGGAAGCCTTCACCACGATGGTAAGGGCACCTGGCCAAAAGGCCTGCGCAAGAACGTGGGCTGCACGAGGCACGTCCGTGCCATAACGATCGAGCGCAGACTCATCTGCTACGAGCCAGGGCACGGTCTGAGTGAGCTCGCGTCGCTTGAGCGAGAAGATGCGTCGGTATCCGCTCTCTTCGGCGGGAAGCTCCGTACATTGCCCAAAGGCGGCAACGGCGACGCCCACGCCATAGACGGTCTCGGTAGGAAGGAGGGCCAATGCGCCCGCAGCCAAACAGGAGGCAGCGTCCTTTACGGCAAAATCACCGCATACGCCTGTACTCATGTTGTAGATACGCCGCATGCATTCATCCCTTTCCAGCACGAATCGTCTTGTCCCCGCCATACGGGACTCAAGGTCAAGTGCCCATTGTTGCATGAAGCGCACATCCGCGCTCATGCGGGCGGCGCATGCGCGACAAACGGAAACATGCGCTCGGCAAAGGGGCATATCTGTGATGGTTATATGATGCAAAAGCCCACTATAGGGCACATATCTGCATCAATCGCGCGTACGAGGTTCCAAAACGCGAGCAGCAACGATTCGGGGGCGACCGGTCAGGTCCTCCACAATGTGAACATCTCCCAGTCCAGCCTCGCGGCACAGTTGGGCCGCCGGCTCGCAGCCCTCCTCAAAAAGCTCGCAAGCAAAAAAGCCGCCCTCGCGAAGCATATAGGGAGCTGCGTTAAGAAGGCGGCGGAAAATATCCAGGCCGTCGTCCCCGCCGTCGAGCGCCAGATGCGGCTCGAAATCGGCAACCTCGTGAGGAAGCTCGCCCATTACCTTTGTGGGAATGTACGGAGGATTCGATACCAGCACGTCAAACGTCCCCCACTCGCTTTCGCGATCAAGCGGGGAAACCAGATTACCTAGACGAATGTCTACCGCGCGCGAGGCGATGCCCAAGCTCTCGCGATTCTTGGTCGCAAGCGCCACGGCACGCGGCTCGATATCGGTCGCTATGCACGCCACGCGCCCGGCGCGTTCCGCCGCGATAGAAAGAGAGATGCAGCCTGTGCCGCAGCCCACTTCCAAAACACGTGCGCAACGGGGCTCGGACTCCGGGACCGAATCGTCACCTGTGGCAGCAGACTCGACCATGCCTTTATCCGAGAGGGCCTCCAAAACAGGCTCCGCAGCTTCTTCCGTCTCCTCATTGAGCTCGTCTGGCTCAATGTGACCAAACGTCCCCTCATCAGGACCATCCTGCTGCAGATCATCAGCATCATCTACGGTTTTCCCTGCCGCCGTCTCGAGCTCGGCACGACGTGCGGCCTCAACCTCGTCGTTCCAGGGCAGCTCAATGCGAACCTTCTGTTCCTTAGCATCGGCGCCTAAGACCTCTTGGTCAAGGTAGGCCAGCACCTCTTCTACCAGCACTTCTGTCTCGGGGCGCGGAATGAGCACGCCGGGCTCACAAGCAACGTCGATAGTCCTGAAGGAAGTTTCGCCCGAAATATACTGCAGAGGCTCGCCCTGCGCGCGACGCGCGACGGCCTGATGCATAAAAGAAAGCTCGTCTGCCGTCAGAGGCGTATCGAAGTTGGTGTAGATCCCGACGCGCGTCAGCCCCGTAGCCGCCGAGAGCAACCACTCAGCCGAGAGACGAGGACGCTCGATGCCGCGGGAACCGAGGTAGTCGGCCGTCCAATCAAGGCATTCTTTCACTGTCCAGTCTTTCTTAGCTGCCATGGCACACTCCATAAAGCGAGTCCGGGTATCGCCTAGCGATTCTAAAGCAGCGATGGCGCACACCCCTCAACAATGCGAAAAAGCAGGCAACTTGATGCCTCATCACCATCTCAACACGCCATCTCTCCCCAGATTCCGCAACCTCTCTCCCCAAATCAAACAGCACATGCAAAAAGCCCGGCTGCCGTAGGGCAACCGGGCTCAAGAACGACAGGCGAATTGCCAGCCACCTGCTAGAGATCGAGCATGTAGCGCGAACCGATAAAGTACTGGCGACCAATATAGACAGGCTTGTCATCCTGATCGAGGGCATACGTCGTAATGAACAGCAGCGGCTCAGAAACAGGCACCTGCAAACGGCCCGCGCGCTCGCTCGACGCGCCCACGGCCTCGACCAGAACCTTTTGGTTCTTGACCGGCTTTCTTCCATAGAATTCATCCAGCAACTCATAAAGCGAATTACCCTGGAGGTCACACCGTGCAAGCTCCTTGTTCTCAACATACGGCAAGCACATGTTCTCCTCGAATATGGGCTGCTCATCGGCCGTACGCAGACGCTGGACATGCAAGACAAGGTCGCCCTCATCGAGTCCAAAGAACTCACGCTCGTCCTGACGCGCAACGACGATTTCGCGATTGATGAGCTTTGCGCCGGGAACGCGGCCGCTCTTGCGGCAAATCTCACTGAAGCTCTGGGGCAGGCCGCCCTGCAGCAGCTTGCGGCGCATGCGCGGCTCGCAGACAAACGTGCCCAGACCGCGGCGCTTAACCAAAAAACCCGCTGCGCTCAGATCTTCGATTGCGCGCCGCACCGTGATGCGGCTTACGGCATATTTAGTCGAAAGCTCCGTCTCCGTTGGAATCTTATCTCCCGGAGCATATACGCCGTTATCAATAGCATATTTGATCTCGTCGTATATCTGTTGATACAGCGGCATCTCAAGCTGGCTCATGATGTTCAAACTCCCCACTCGGCAGCAGCTCGCTTGCCGCTTGCTTGCTCCATAGTACAAGGTCATAAGGTCATATGTAGTCTCAAAAGGTATATGACCAATCGAACGGTACGAAAAAGGGCCCGATTTTTCGGACCCAGCGCCCGCGATGCACAGCGCGCCGTGCATCGCGGACATATGTGAGGCAGGCTATGCGACTGCCTCGGTAATCTCGAGGCGCGTGAGCTCGGCATCGAGCAGGGCGATATCCTCGTCGCTCAGGCTCCACTCGAAGGCGGCGCAGTTCTCCTGAGCCTCAGACACCTTGCGAACGCCGGTGAGCGCAGTGGAGACAAAGCTCTTCTGCGTGCTCCAGTTAATGGCGATCTGGGCCAGCGGCTTGCCGTACTTCTCGCTCAAGACGTCCATGGTCTTGAGGAACTCCTGGATCTTGGAGAACATGGGCTCCTGGTAGAACGGATAGAAGGTGGCGCGGAAGTCCTTCTCATCGAAGTTCGGCTTCTCGCGCACGGCGCCGGTAAGGATGCCTGCGCCCAGAGAACCCCACGTCATGACGTCGATGTCGTTCTCCTCGCACCATTTGAGGTCAGAGAGGGCCGACTGGTTGACCATGGAGAACGGAAGCTGCACGATGTCGATATCGGCAACAGCGCTTGCACGCTCGATGAGGGCCCTGTCGGAGTTGCACAGGCCGAGCATACGAACCGAGCCCTGCTCCTTGAGCTTGTTGACGCAGGCCATCGTGTCCTCGATGGGGGTGCCCAGGTCATCGGGCCAGTGCATGAGGTACATATCGACGTAATCGGTGTTCAGGCGCTTGAGCGACGCATCGAACTCGCGCAGGACCGAATCGGGACGGCTACAGTGGACGCCCTTGCCGTCCTCGATGTAGGAGCCGTATTTCGTGGCGATCAAGACCTTATCGCGAATACCCTCGACGGCCTTGCCAACGACCTCCTCGGAGTGGCCCTCGCCGTAGATGGGAGCAGTATCGATCAGGTTGACGCCGCCATCGACCATGGCCCTGATTGCCTCGATCGACTCCTCGTCGTCGATCTCGCCGTAGCCACCGCCCATGCTGTTCTTGCCGCCGATGGCCCACGTACCGACGGTGATAGCAGAGATCTTCTCGCCGGATTTCTTCATAGTCTTATAACGCATTGTTAGTCCTCCTGGCACTGAACGCTGATTCGATACATTCCGGGCTTGCATGCCTCTTCAAAGGCCTCCTGGATCTTATCCAGAGGAATCTTCTCCTCGACAAGCTGGGAGAAGTCGGCAGCGCCCATGTTGATCATCGAGGCGGCCTCGCGGAAGTCAACGGCGTCGGCACCGTAGGAACCCACGATGACCATGCGGCGATAATGCACGGTGTTGGGGTCGAGCTCCCACTTGGGCGCCGGATAGCCTGCTGCGAAGATGAGCAGGTGGGCACGCTTCTCCTTGGCCATCTCGAGAGCCTGGGCGTAAGCGCCCGAAGCGCCAACGGCGATGATGACGCCATCTGCGCCCTTGCCGCCGGTAAGCTCGCGAACCTTCTCCACCGGGTCGCACTTGGAAACGTCGATGGTCTCCAGACCGAGCTTCGCTGCGGTCTCGAGCTTCTTGGGCATCATCTCGGTGATGATGACGCGGCAACCATGTGCCTTGGCAACCAGGGCATTGAGGACGCCCATGGTGCCTGCGCCGATAACGACGACCGTCTGGCCGTACTCAACGCCAAAGCGGCGGAAGCCGGCGCAGCAGGTGCCCAGAGGCTCAAGAAGGGCGGCCACGGAGGGATCGATGCCCTTATCGATCTTGTAGCAGGCAACTTCCTTGGCAACGGCATAGTTGGCACAGCCGGCGTTGCCAAAATAGCCATCCGGGTTGGGGTGGTCGGCACTCTGCAGCTTGGTGCACTCGCTGGTGCGGCCCTCGCGGCTGGGCTCCGAATAGGGGTCGTACTGGTAGCCGCTCGCGATGTAGTCGCCTACGGCAACGCTGTCGACTGCAGAACCGACCTCGACCACGGTACCTGCCCACTCGTGTCCAAACACCAGGGGAAGCGGACGCTTGCGCGCGCCGTTAAAGGCACCGTACTCGGACGTGCAGATGTTGTTCGCATCGATCTTGACCAAAACGTCGTGCTCACCCAGCTCGGGAAGCTCGCGATCGATCACTTCTGCCGTCTCAACCGCAGTGAGTACAGCTGTTTTTGCTTTCATGGTTTCCTCGTTTTCAGTCGTTGGTATTGGTTATTACAGCCGTCGGTTATTCGGCGGCTCGAAAAGCGATGTCGGCGTGCTGCTTGGCGATAAGATCGAGCAGCATCCATTCGTCTTCGCTCAGTGAGCAGGTCTCGCGAGCGTAGGCGCGCACCGCCGCGTCGTCCTTGAGCTCCACACCCTGCTCCGCCGCAAGACAATCAAGTCCGTAGGCGATGCCGCGCGCGAGATAGAACGGAACGATTCCGTGCTTCAGGCACATCAGGGCAGGTCCAACAAAGCGGTTATCGTGCGACAGTTTCTCATCGGTCTTTGCGATAACGCGATCGACCGGGTCTTTGACGTCGGCATCGAGCTTGGAGTAGATGAATTCCACCCACTCGGCGTCTTCTGCCGAATCAAACGAGTACTCCTGCACGATGGCTGCGTGAGCCTCCTCGAACGCCGCCACGATGTTGGCTCGAATCCACGGGTCCTTATGGCAATCGCAAATGAACTCGTGGCCTGCGGCCTTGCCCATAAAGCCGGCCATGGCGTGGCGCATATTGCCGCAATAGACCTTGCGGTAGATATGGCCCTGGGCGCCGTGGACAAAAGAGACGCTCTCGATCTGCAGCTGCGGGCCCTTCCAGGCGTCCGCATCGATCTCCAACCCGGGATTCGCAGACACAACTACCTGCCAGGGATTGGCGTCCGGGTCGCTCGGAATGCCGGCGGCGAGAACCATGACCTGGCAAACGCCCACATGCTCGCGGAAATACGCAAGGTGCTCTTCGGCAAGCTCGCTCTCGATATACGAGACGACCTTCGCGGGAGCGCCCAGGGCGTTCACGCACAGCAGGATGTTGAGGTTCTCCTCGTTCCCGGAGGCATGACGCCGGGAAACGGCCTCGGCGATCACGTGGGCCAAGCTCTTGAATGCTCCCTCGTACACGCAGCACGCAGCGATGTCTACGCTTTGAAGAAGGGCTGTGACCTCATCGTCGGTGGTGCTATCGACGATGTCGAGATCATCGATGCGCATGGACTCGTCGACATCGTGGCCGTCGGTCACGCGGACGTCGTAGTAGCCCTGAGCCTCAAGCTTGCGCATGCCCTCCATGTACATGTCGTACAGATGCAGGCGATATCCTGCGCGGGAGAAGAGCAGGCCGACAACTCCCCTGCCGATCTTTCCCGCACCGAGAATCGCGATCTCGCGCGGGGATTCTTCAGTCGACATAAGATCCAATCCTCCCTATGCCGCCTAGGCGATGATGCCCAGAAGACGAAGAACGACACCGATGACGAGCAAGCCGAGCAGAAGAGGAATCACGTTGACCTTCTTCTTGGCAAGCAGCCAGTAGCACAACAGCACGAGACCGAACGGCAAGATCTTGGGGCACACAGCGTCAAAGAGGCTCTGGACCATAGTGGGGTCGCCGCCCGCAGCGTTCGGGATGGTGAGGGCGCAAGAAAGGTTGACGTTGAACGCCGTCATGGCACCGATGGCAGCGAGACCGATAACGCTTGCGGCGTAGGAGATCTTCTCCATGATGCCCGAAGACTCGGCCTGCTCGAGCAGCTTGGTGCCCATGTTGTAGCCGCTCTTGAGCGACCACCAACGGCAGATGAACTGGGGAATGTTGAAGATCAGCAGGAAGAGGATCGGGCCCAGGATGTTGCCGGCAGAAGCCATGCTGATCACAACAGCCGTTGCGATAACGCGAAGCGTTGCGTGGAAGAGCGTGTCGCCGATGGCGGAAAGGGGACCCATGAGCGCGGTCTTGATACCGGTGATCGTCGAGGTGTCGAAATCATCGTCCGCGGCGTTTTGCTCTTCCATAGCAAGGACGACGCCCAGGGGCAGACCGCCAAGGTACGGGGTCACGTTGAAGTACTCGGTCATGTGGCGCTGGTAAGCATCGATGCGCTTCTCTTTGTTATCCGCGTAGATCTTCTTGAGCGCCGGGATGATGGAGTAGGTGAATCCGGCATGCATCTGACCCGGATAGTCGTTCATGCCGTTGAGGTGGATGTAGCGACCGTAGATCTGCGTCAAGTCTTTGTTCGTGAGCTTGCCGTTCGTGTTCTCATTAGAACTCATTGTCATCACCTTCATCAGCAATAGAAGTTGCGGGGTTCTCGCTGCGGCCCACCAGGATGAGCACGACAGCTGCAGTGGCCAGAGCGGTTACTGCGATTACGGGGAGCTGCAGGTACGCAGCGAGGATGAATCCGATAAAGAACCAGGGAGCGAGCTTCTTGTCCATGATCATGGAAAGCAGCAGGGCAAAGCCCACGGCGGGAAGCAGGTTACCGCCAGATGCCAGGCCGTTGATCACGTCGGTGGGGATAGCGGAGACCGCAGACTCGAGCGCGGTGCTTCCAAAGAAGACGGAGAGGAAGCCGATCAGGAAGTAGAGGCCAAAGGTACCGACCCAGCTGCCTGCCCAGAACAGGGCGCGGGCCGCTTTGTCGTTATCTTTGGCGAGCTGGGCCTTCATAGCCTCGGCAAAGGCGTTGTTGATAAACTTGCAGAGCACGAAGGCAAAGCCGCCCAGAAGAGCCAGGGGCACGGCGAAGGCGGTGCCCACCGCAGCGCCGGCGCCGGTCAGAATAGCAAACGCGGTCGAGACGCCGGCAGCGGTACCACCATCGGGGGAAACCGCGGCGCCAACCGGGAAGGATCCGAGGAAGACGATCTCGAGCGTGGCACCGATAATCGTACCGGTCACGGGGTCGCCCAAAACGAGACCCATGATGGCGCCCTCGACGATGGGGCGATTGAACATGCTGTAGCCAAAGAAGTATTCCATCTTGGAAAGACCGACTACCAAGCCAGCAAGCAGAGCTTGTACGAGCATTACCGTTCACATCCTTTCAGGACAGAGAGTGCGCGAGTAAGGACTTCGCGCGGGTTATTAAAATAGGAGGGACAGGTCATTTCGAGAGCGCAGTCGCCGTCAAAACCATGCCGGCTCAAGGAGTTCACGATGTCGTTAGCGTTGAGGACGCCGTGCTCGTCTCCCCAGGCCAGGTGTGCGAAAACGCTCGGATCGAGATTTGTCAGATGCACGTAGCCGATGTTTGCTTCGAACTGCTCGAGATACTCTTCGAGGTTCTCTCCGGCGCGGGCGATTGTTCCGGTATCAAGCGTCACCTGCAGATTGGGACGGTCGATGTCGGAGAGGGCCTGCGCCATCGAGGCCCGATCGGTAAGAAGGCGGTATCGCTTGGGCGTGAGGGTCTCCAGGCAAACGTCGATTCCCACCTCGCCCGCGATATCGCAAATCAGCCCGATACTTGAAACCATGCTGTCCCAAGCTTTTGACGGATCTTCATCGAGCGAAAACCAACCGCCGTTTATCGAGATGCGGGAACAGTCCAACATTCCCGCCAGGCGGACGATTTGCCGATAGTAACCTTCCGTTAACCGCTTGATGTGGCAATCCGAAGACATGATGTTGTAAGCTTTCGGATTACCCTGTTCGGGGGTTAACGTGCGTACGCGCACCCTGTGCTTCTTAAGCCCATCGACCACTTCTTTGGCGTTATAGATATCGTGAGCATCGATATTCACGTGGTTATTGCACAGCCACAAATCGATATCGTTCGCTCCCGTGGCCTTGATATCTCGCAAACAGGTATCGAAACTCCAGTAGCGCCAAATCTGGTTGGTGGGCAGGAAGCGCATGGACACTACTCCTTAGGCCTTGCCAACGCAGCCAAAGACATGCATGTAGTGCTCGAGTGCGGCCTTATAGCCATCGGCACCGATCATGTCGTACTGCCAGGAGCTGATCTTCTTCTTATCAGGATCGACATCAGGCGCGTAGTCTGCGTCGATGGCCTCCTTGACCGCCATGTTGGAAGCCTGGGAGAGGTCGGTCCAGAGGTTCACCTTCTGGATGCCGCACTTGATGGCCTTGGCGATCAGGTCGTCACCGGTACCGGAACCACCATGCAAAACCAACGGCACGTCGACGCTCTTGGCGATCGTCTCGAGCAGCTCGAACTCGAGATGCGGGGTGCCCTTGTAGGCGCCATGAGAGGTACCGACGGCAACTGCCAAGCAGTCGACGCCCGTCTCCTCGACAAAGGAAACTGCCTCCTCCGGGTGGGTCAGGCCTGCATCGCGGGTTTGCTCGTACTCGACGCCCTGGCCAACGTGACCCAGCTCGGCCTCGACGGAGACGCCGACAGCATGGGCGATCTTCACGATCTCCTTGCTTTCTGCGACGTTTTGCTCGTAAGGAAGCGTGGAGCGGTCGACCATAACGGAAGAGAAACCGGCGCGGATAGCGCGGATGATGTGGTCGAACGGGCCACCGTGGTCAAGGTTCACGGCAAACGGAACGCGCGGATACTTGCGCTCATAGTAGCGAGCAAGCTCGCCAACTTCCTCGATGCCAAAGACGCCGGGGCAGCCAAGAATCACCGGGGCCTTGAGCTCATCTGCAGCCTGCAGCGCAGCCTCGATAGTAAAGCGATTGTAGACATTGGGAGCGGGGATTCCGTACCCGCCCTTTTTCGCTTCCTGCAGAAGCTCGTGCATCGGTTCCATCATGATAGGTTCTCCCTTTCTTTCTTAATGCGCAGCGCGCATATGAACCGCATTGAATACATGTGGGTATCGTTACTTGTAGAGTTCTTTCTTCTCCGTCGGCACCTGGCGAATCTCGAGCTCGACGCCGTTGGCGGCCAGCTCGCGCAGCTCGTCTTCCTCCTCCGGAAGAAGGAAGATCGCCTGGCTCACCTGGCGAGCGCCCTCGCGATTCTTGATGCCGCCGAGGTTGATGCTCTTGATCTCGGGCACGGCGTCGCAGATGCGCTTGGCGTCGGCCACGCTGCCCGTGACGATAAAGAGCTTGTACTTATCGGTAACGCCGCTCTGAAGCGCCTTGATGCTGTCGTCGATGGACTTGACGACGAGCTTCACGCCCTGGGGCTTTGCCAGACGCAGCGTGGTCATCTTGAGGCTGTTCGTCGTTGCCTCGTCGTCTGCCACGAGAATGCAATCGGCGCCGATGGACTTGGTCCACGAAAACGCAACCTGACCGTGAAGAAGCCTGTGGTCGATTCGGAACAACTTGATCATGGTTTTGCCTCCTAAAACTCGTTAAGTTCAGCCAATTGGTCGTCTGCCGCGGCTGCCGCCTTGGCTTCGACAAGCTCGTTGCACAAAACGATGTGCTCGCGAGCCTGCTCTACGATCGACGGCAAGTTCGCGGTCAGGTCCTCTGCAGGGCACGTGATGACTTCGAACAAAAGCGCTAGGTTAAGGCCGGTAATAAGATGGAAGTCGTACTTGTCGAGCAGGCCCATGAACTCGTTGTTCACCGAGCCGCCCAGGATGTCGGTCAGCACGACGAGCTCCGCGTTCTCGTAGTCATGCTCAGAGACGATCTTCTCCAGCTTGTCTTGGTAATCGACGCTCAGATCGACATATGCCGTGATGCACTCAACCGGAACAGCGTCGCCAAAGATCATCTTGAGCGACGAGGCGATGCCCTCCGAGAACATTGCATGCGTGGCGATTACGATTCGCTTCTCCACCGTTTTGCCCCTCCCAAATGAACCGAACTCTAAGTTATGGCCCCCGTGGCGCATAACCTCTTGTTCATCTGGTATGTACTATACGTCTATAACGTTTCAGATATTATGAGCAACGGTCAGCGGTCGGATAAACGTGATGAACGGCGTGCGGATGTACGCCCCCGACGGGGCCAAATGTGATAAATCCCCTGCTTAAAGGCTTGTCGAGGGCATAAAAAAGCCCGGCTGCCGTGAGGCAACCGGGCCGGGTGGCGGGCATTGCGCCAAATACAGTTGTTATATCGCGCGCTCGTTCGCGCTCGTTAGACCGCTTGAGCGAGCTTCTCGGCGCGGTCGGCGGCAGCAAGGGCGTCGATTACCGTAGCGAGCTGGTCGCCCAAAAGGACGCCGTTATAGGTGGAGTTGAAGCCGATGCGGTGGTCGGTCACGCGGTCCTGCGGCTGGTTGTACGTACGGATCTTCTCCGAACGGTTGCCGTGGCCAATCTGGCTCGAACGCTCAGCGCCAAGCTCGGCCTGCTGCTTCTCCAGCTCCATCTCGTACAGGCGCGCACGCAGCATCTGCATGCAGACCTCGCGGTTCTGGATCTGCGAACGCTGCTCCTGCGACTGCACCACGGTGTTGGTAGGCAAGTGCGTGATGCGCACGGCGGAGTAGGTGGTGTTGACGCACTGACCACCAGGGCCGGAAGCGCAGTAGGTGTCGATACGCAGATCGGACTGGTTGATCTGGATGTCGATCTCGTCGGCCTCGGGCAGAACGGCCACGGTAGCGGTCGAGGTCTGGATACGGCCCTGGCTCTCGGTCTTGGGAACGCGCTGAACGCGGTGCACGCCGGACTCGTACTTCATGACGGAGTACACACGGTCGCCGGTCACCTTGAATTCGATGGATTTGAAGCCGCCGGCCTCGGAGGGGCTGGAGTCGAGCACCTCCATCTTCCAACCGCGCGAGTCGATAAAGCGCTGGTACATCTTAAAGAGGTCGCCTGCAAAGATGGCCGCCTCGTCGCCGCCGGCAGCGGAGCGGATCTCGATGATGGTGTCCTTGTCGTCGTTAGGGTCGCCGGGGATGAGCATGAACTTGATGTCTTCCTCAAGCTGCGGGAGCTTGGCCTCGTTCTCGGAGATGTCCATCTGGAGCATCTCCTTCTCGTCGGCATCGGTCGCCTCGTGGAGCATCTCCTTGGCAGCCTCGATGTCATCGAGGGCGCCCAGGTACTCGCGGGCGGCGCGCACAAGGTCGGTCTGGTGCGCGTACTCCTTGTTGAGGCGCGTGAATTCTTTGATGTTAGAGGCAACGGAGGGGTCTGCCAGCTTCTTTTCGAGCTCTTCGTAGGCAGCGATGAGCTTCTCGAGTTTGTCGCGCATGATGCGGCTCCTTTATTTCGTTATGGGGAAGTAACAATCGACAGAATGCAGTGGCCGCGGCAGCATGCCGCAGGCAAAGGTAAAAGCAGCTAGAACATGTCGATCTTTTGATACATGGGCACTCCTCGTGTAAACCTCCTCATGATACCCCGAAAAATCGGGCATCTCTGCAACATACATAAAACCGCTTTTACGCTAAGGGTTCCGCGCGCATCGCCTAGTATCATGGGCTATCGGTACGCACGCGTCGACCGGGAGCCAACACATGCCAAACAACAGCCAGCCCATCGCCGAGGACGGCGAGCTTTTTGCCACGCATATCGGCGGAGCCGCCACGCTCGAAGGTATCATGATGCGCGGCCGGGACCACTGGGCCGTAGCCGTTCGCTGCGAAGACGGCTCGATCTATACCGAGGAGCATGACCTGCCCTCCCCCGAGAGCCGCCCGGCATGGATGAAGCTTCCGCTCGTGCGCGGGTGCGTCTCCCTCGTGAGCTCCATGTCGCTTTCGTATAAAGCGATGGAAATCGCTGCTGAGCATGCGTTTGAAGAAGAAGGGGCCGCGGATGCGCAGACTGAGGGCGCATCGAACGTGGGGGCTTTGCCTGGCGAGATGACGGCTGCCGAGACGGCGCCTGCCGAAAGCACACCCGCCGCAGGCGAGACGGTGTCCGCCGGCGCCGAGCCCACTGCAGGCGAGGCGGAGTCACTCCATAACGACAGCGCCAATGCCAGCTCAACGTCATCAGACGCCCCCGCTTGGCAGTTCATCCTCTCCATCGCCCTTGGCCTGGCACTTGGCATGGGACTGTTCGTTGCGCTGCCCGTAGGCGTCGCCAACCTTCTTATGGGACCTCTCACCAGCGACAACACAATTGCCTGGAACCTGTGCGAGGCGCTTTTGCGCATCATGGTGCTCATTGCCTATGTCGGCGGCATCGGCCTTCTTCCCGACATGGCGCGCCTCTACGGCTATCACGGTGCCGAGCATCAAACGATCCATTGCTTTGAGCACGGCCTGCCGCTCACGCCCGAAAACGCCGCCAAGTTCTCGCGCATTCATGTGCGCTGCGGCACCGCCTTTTTGGTCATGACCGTGATGGTCGCCATCGTGGTGCATACGCTCGTGCCCGTTGGCGCCTGGGCAGACGGTCTGGGGCTTGCAGGCATCCTTCGCTCGCTGTTTGTCTTTGCCTCGCGCATCGCCATGCTGCCGCTCGTTGCCGGCCTCTCCTATGAGGTCACGGTCAAGTGGGCGGGTTCGCATCCCGACAACCCGTTGGTGAAGATCGCTCTGTGGCCGGGCCTCATGATGCAAAAGCTCACGACGCGCACCGCTGACGAGGGAATGCTCGAGTGCGCCATCGCCGCCCTCAGGCTCGTAGACGAGTATGAGAAACGCGCGGATTCCTCTGCCGAGTAGCACGGCGACTGGATTTCTTCGAGCGAGGTGGCGGTAGCACCCGTTAGTCGTGGCGATGGCGGCCCGCAGCGGCGGCAGCCGGCAACGGTAGTCTCCTGCGGGGACAGTGGCCGACGGCATCCTCGCGGCGTCGGCGTCGCCTGCGGTGTCGACGTCAACGGCAGCAGTGGCACCCCACGGCGGCAGCCTGCAGGGGCAACGGCCGACGGCATCTCCGCGGTGTCGGCGTCTCCTTCGGCAGCGGCACCCGGTGACGACGGCATCCTCGCAGCGTCGACGCGCAGTAGCCCCGGCATCCTGTGGCGGAAAAACGTGCATTCCAAAATGAGTGGTGGTTAATCGAACGTTTTGAAGCCGATTTCGTCCGCATAATGCACGAAAAGCCGCCACTCATTTGAAAACGTTCGAAAAACCGCCACTAGATTGGGGGCGGCGGGCCGTTCGCGGCAGCCATACACAAGGGCCGGTTCGGGCACGCGCGCAATGACGCGGTCCGAACCGGCCCTTTTCACATCGAAAATCGTAGACGCAACGCTAGAACGCCGTGATGGTAAAGGTACGCTCGTCGGTGGCACCGGGGGCGAGCAACGTGATGCCCTCTTTATGCTCCAGCACGTCGTCCTCGGTCGTCAACGTGGCGTGACCCGTCCAGGGCTCGATAGCCACAAAAGGTGCATCGGGTGCCATCGACCACACGCCCAGATAGTCAAATCCCGGGAAGTCGACGCGCACGCCATGGCCTCTGCGGCGACCGGTAAGCGACACGGTATTGCCCGGAACATGACTAAACACCATGGTGTCGTAGTCAAAGCAGCTGCGCGTGAGCGGCAGGGTGTCGCTGCCGTCGAGCACCACGAACGTATCGGTCGGGTCGGCCAGGCCGCCCGCCACGATCTTGGGGCACTCGGCACGCCAAGGCTCGGCAAACGTGAAATCGTATTCGTCGAAGGCCTCGTCCGTGCCGTCGACGGGGATATTAAACGCCGGGTGGCCGCCTACAGAAAACGGCAGCGTCACCAACCCTGTATTGGTAACAGAGAACGTCTGCGCAAGCGTAGCCTCCCCCACAAGGGCATAGGTCATGTTGAGGCGGAAGGCATACGGGTACTGTTCGCGCGTCTCGGCAGAATCGCACAGCTCGAACGTCACCGACGTTCCATCGGCCGCAACATCCACCACACGGTGCTCGTAGTTGCGCGCCACGCCGTGCTGCTTCATATGGCACGGGCCCTGTTCGGACATCGCCTCGCCGCCGCGGATGTTGCCCACGATGGGGAACAGGATGGGAGAGGTGCGGCCCCACCAACGCTCGTCGCGCTGCCATAGGTACTCGCGGCCATCAAAACGCATGCTCAGAAGCTGCGCGCCCATACTATCGACTTGAGCCGTACAGGTATCGTTTTTAATCGTGGTGATTGCCATGGCTGTCCTTTCGGCCGGTCGTTACTTGGCTTTAATCTGGCTGACGACGTTGTTTTGGAAGAACGTGTCCTGGGAGAAAACCAGGTCGTCTACGTTCTCGTTGTTTTTCATGGCAGCGAGGACGTCGTCGTAGTAGACCGTGCCGCCCGTCTGCAGGTCCACGAGCTCGCGTGCCTCGTCGTACGTGTAATAGTCGTCCGGGTTTTCCGAATTCGTGATGTTGGCATATGCGATGACATACGAATAGCGATCACACCAAACGTGCGCGTAACGTCCATTGGAAAAGCTCACGTATCCCATCTGGGAAGTACCGATGTCTCCCATGGGGCCGGCGCCTTCGGTGTCGACGAATATCGAGCAAATCGCGCGGTTGGGATAACTCTTGGAGTAGACAGCTACAGAATCGCCCTCGTACTTAACGGTCACGCGGCCATCCCAGTAAGACGGCAGCTCGAGGGTGTAATCGGCAGTAGTGATGGTACGCGCAGCCTTGGCGTCGGCCTCCTTCTTGGCGGCAACGGCATCGTCACGGCGTTTGGTCGCAGCAGCCTTAAGGGCATCGGCATCAGGGGCGCCGTCGGTCGTATCCTTCGAGGCATACTCGTACGCCTTGTTAATCTGTTCGTCCGTCACCTCAAGGGCGTCGACGGGGGTGAGCTCGAAGCCTCCCCTACCCGTGGCATCAATCTCGGAACCCTCATCCTTTGTGGTAAACGAGACCTCTACCTGCGTGTTCGAGACGTTGAAGACAGTGCCGTCGGCGGCAATCGGCGAGGCAGGGACCGAAAGCACGTAATTGCCCTGGCGCAGGCTGATGCCGCGACCGTCGGACGTGGCGTACTGGACCTCGTCGACCTCCTCGCCCTTGGAGTCGGTTCCCTCAACGTGTACGGGCAGGCGCGAGGCTCCGGCCGAGGTGTCCCAGCCGTTCCCGCTCACTTTGATTACGACCACGTGCTCCGCTTTGGCGATAGCCTCGTCCTTCTCCCGTTGCGCCTGATCGGCAGCTTCCTGTTGCTGATGTTGATAGTTGATGAACGCCCAGGTGCCTCCACCAACCACAGCGATGGCGACAACAACGCCCGCCACGATAGCGGCGATCTTGCGAGGATCTTTCTTCTTGGGCGCGTTCGCGTCGGCACGCGCTTTATCGGCAAGGGACTCGGGCGAAACCGGGCCGCCGTCTTCGCCCGAAACGGGAACGGGCTTGGGCATCAATGCGGTTTTATCAACAGGGACAGGACCCACCACGACGGTATCCGGCGTCACGGTGCCGAGCGACTCATGGGCAGCGGCAACGTCGGCACGATACTGCTCGGCATCCGCATCGGGCTGCTCGAACGTAAGAGCGCGCGTCTCGATCCCCTCATCCGGCAGGGGAATCTGCATCTCGTCCTTAACTCTCGCACCGCAGCTCGTGCAGAACTCGGCGCCATCTGCCAGCGGCGCCCCGCAATGGCGACAGACCGAATCGGGCAGCGACTCGGACTCGGGCTCGATTGCAGCCGCAGGCTCCGGCTCCGACTCAGCAACAGGCACTGCGGCATCGGCCGGCTCGAGACGAGCCCCGCACATGGTGCAGAACTCGGCATCGGCAGGGATGTCGTTGCCGCAATGCGGGCACACGCGGACGACGGAACCGCTCGCCGGCGGCGCCACAGGCCCTTCGACCTTCGCCCCGCACGCAGTGCAAAACATCGAGTCATCGGCGATTTCGTTATGGCAATGGGAACAGATCATGGATGCACCCTAACCTCGGCACGTTCACATGGCCCAAGTATAAGCCTCAAAACAGGGTGCACATGCCGCCGTCTATAGGGCAACGGGAATCTGAATGCAGCAAAAGTCCTCTTGATGCTCTTCGTTATACGATGTCGCATCCATATAGCAAAAGTCGTAGGCATTACCCAGCGCCGTAAGATTGTGCGCGTCCAGATACGACACCGCCTCGCGAATGCCTGCAGGATCGTAAGGCATGCCCCATCGGCTAATGCACAGATAGATACCAGCAGGTAAGCGCTGCGCCTGGCCGAGCTTCTCGGGCTCCACCCCCTCGGGAACCACGGCAAAGGGGCCCGCGCCCAAAATGGGATTGTCGGAATGGAAGTACGAACGCTGCAGCATGGTGCCCCATCCGCGCATGGGCCTAGCGCCCGTCGTCTCGCGCAGACGCCCCACCGCACGCATGAGCGTGGGGTGCAGCACCGAACGGTCGATGGTTACATCACCGGGGAATGGCTCCACGATCACATAGCGATCGGGAAACGCTTTGAGCGTGGGCACGCCCTGGCGAGCCTTCCAATACGAAACATCGCTATAGAAGCCCAGACGCTCCTGCACGTTATTTCGCTCCTTTTCGAGGGCCGCAATCTGGCCATCAAGCTCCGATACGCGCTCTTGCAGCTTATCGGCCATCGCCGCCACATCGTACGAACTGGTAAGGCGCATGATTTCGTCAAGATCGACGCCCAGATCGCGCAGCATGCAAATCAAGCGCATAAGGGGAATCTGCGTTGGAGAGTAAAAGCGATAGCCCTTTTCGTTTACCTCGGCAGGGGCAAACAGGCCGATCTTGTCGTAGTAGATCAACGTCTGGCGCGAGACGCCAAAGATGCTCGCCATTTCACTGATGGTATACATACCATTCACGCAGGGCCCTCCCAACAAAGCAACCGGAATCCGACTCTATAAGAAGTGCTTAACGAACATATCGCATCTCTATAATAAACCCCTC
The DNA here is from genome assembly GCA_934647195.1 of uncultured Collinsella sp. Lineage (GTDB taxonomy): Bacteria > Actinomycetota > Coriobacteriia > Coriobacteriales > Coriobacteriaceae > Collinsella. The sequence continues at coordinate 297,328 of CAKUFD010000001.1, read as the reverse complement.
ACCTAGCACGCGCGAGCGATGATGTCGCGGCCTTACTCCCAGCGCTTATAGCCTGCGCACTCGATACCAAACGAGGCAAGTGCCTTGCACGCCATGTGATGGACCATGTCCTGAAGCGTCGAAGGGCCGTTGTAGAACGTGAGCATCGGCGGCATGATCATGACACCAGGCACGCGGCAGAGCTTTTCCATGTTGTCGATGTGGATGGGAGAAAACGGCGTCTCGCGCGCCATGAGCACCAGGCGGCGCTGCTCCTTCATCTGGACATCGGCGGCACGCAGCAGCAAGTTGTCGGAGTAGCCGCAGGCAATGCCGGCGAGCGTCTTCATGGAACAAGGGGCGACGACCATGCCGTCGATGGGGAATGTTCCGCTCGCAATGGATGCACCGATGTTGCGGTTGTCGTAGACCACATCGGCATAGGACGCAAACTCATCGAAGTCCATCCCCAGCTCCTGCTTGGCTGTGATCTCGGCTCCACGGGACATGACCAGATGGCTTTCGGCCCCAGCCTCGCGCAAACATTTAAGGCACTCAAGGCCCAGCAGCGAGCCCGATGCACCGGATACGCCAATGACGACACGCTTCTTGGAATCCATGGTGGTCTCCTTGTTAAACATAGCTTATGACCAGCAATTACTGTAAATTGCGGCGCGGGTTCTCACATCAATCGTATCGCGAGAGCACGCGTTGCAACCCACCTATTTAGGACAGACGAATGTCCAAAATGGAAAACGGGTCGGAGGCATAATTGCCCCCGGCCCGCTCAAGCGACGTACTGTGGCGCGGCCCATGCGGACCAGTCGTCGCATTCAATATCATGGACGCGCATAGGAGGGAGTCGCGTCCATGCAACGCGATGTCCGTCGGCGCACAAGGCAGGAAAGCGAACGGGCATCGTCCCGAAGGAGGGCGAGATTAGGCTTCGAGCTCGGCAGCCCACTTCTCCTTGTCGATCTCCATGAACTGGGAACGAACGAAGCGGTCCTTGAGCGCGAAGGGCACGGTGGCATCGTAGATAACCTTGCATGCGATGCCGTGCTCGCGAATGGAGCCAGAGACAGCGTTGTCGTTGGACGGATCGAGCACGTGGCAGTGGCAACCGGGAATCGTGATGATATCGGTGTCGGCCTGGAAGCGGGTGGTCATGGCCCACATGACGTCGCTCATGTCAAAGATGTCGACGTCCTCGTCAACCAAGATGCACTCCTTGAGCTCGCCGAACGCGGAGAAGGCGAGCATGGCGGCGTTGCGCTGGCGGCCCTCGTCAGAGGCTGCAGACTTCTTGAACTGCAGGATGGCGCAGAACTTGCCGCCACCGCAGGGGGCAGCGTGGACGTTGAGCAGACGGCCGGGCATAGCCTTGTTGACCATGTTGAAGATGGAAGCCTCGGTGGGGATGCCGGCCATGGAAACATGCTCGTGCGAAGGACCGATGCAGGACTCCATGATGGGGTTCTTGCGGGTGGTCACAGCCGTGACGTTGATGACCGGGCAGACCTTGGCGCCACCGGTGTAGCCGGGGAACTCGGGCATAGCGAAGCCGTAGCCAGCGGTATCCTCGTTGACCATCTCGGTTGCGGAGAGGTAGCCCTCGATGACGTACTCGGCGTTCGCGATGCACTTCTGGTCGATGGTGAGGCAGTTGGCGAGCTCGACCGGCTTGTTGCGCACGGCGCCGGCGATCTGCAGCTCGTTGAAACCGAGCGGCGTGGTGGGAGCCTCAAAGCCGCAACCCATGTACACGGCAGGGTCGAGACCGATCTGGATGGAGATCGGCATGTCCTCGCCGCGCTCCTTGTACATGTCAAAGAAGTGGCCAAGGTGACGCGAGCCCGGGGTGATGAACATCGTGAGCTTGGTCTTGTCGACGATGGCAAAACGGTGGATGGTGACGTCGGACATGGTATTGTCCGGATCGTTGCCCATAGCGAGACCCATGGTGATGTAGGGGCCGCCGTCGACAGGGGTGTTGGTGGGGGCAGGGATCAGTTTGTGGAGATCGAAATCGGGATCGTCGGCCTTGTAGACGACTTCCTGGCAGTCGATGTGCTTGCCGTCTTCGATCATCTCGGGGGCGACTAGATGATCGAACATCTTGCCCATCTCGAGGCCAAGGTGCTCCTCTTCGAGGCCCAGCATGGCGGCGACGCGCTTGCGGCTGGCGAGCAGACCGATGGCGACCTTCGCGTCGGGATGACCCTTGACGTTGTTGAAGACCATCGCGGGGCCTTCCTTGGTCGGACGCATAACGGTGCCGCCGGAGCCCACGTGACGATAGACGCCGGAAACCTCGGCCTTGGGATCGACCTCGGTGTCGGTCTCCAAATACTGACCAGGCATGGTCTTCAAGAAATCGAGGGCGGAACGGAGGTCATGAATCTCGTTGTTTGCCATTTTTAACTCCTTTTTCTCCTCATCTGAGAAACTGCAAACGGTTTTGAGACGATCCCTTGCAGGCTCTTCGCGGGCGCCCGGCCGCATCGGCCTATCAGGCATTTGGTGGCCGCGGGCGCTGGGCGCAACGCGAAGAGTGCTTAGGAAGGTCTTGAGTCGTGTCGTACGAGCGATGCTTGCGCGAGCTGTCGGGCGGCAAGCGCGCTCAGGTTCGACTTACATCAGGCCCAGCGTGCTGAACCAGAAGGCCTCGACAAGAACCACCAGGAAGGTGACCACGGTCAGGGGGATACCCATCTTCATGGCTTCCTTGGAGGTGTAGCCACCGGCGTCCTTGCCCTCGCCGACCAAGATAGCCAGGTTATGGAAGGGCAGGATGTAGTGGAGGTTGATAGCGGTGAAGACAATCAGTGCGACGGCGATGGGCGAAACGCTGGTTCCCTGAACAAAGGTGAGGAACGCGGGCACGCAGATGCCCAGGCCGGCCATGACGGAACCCATGAACATGTGGATGACCATGGTCAGAGCGCAGACGAGCAGCGCGAAGAGGTAGGGGTTCGCAGGAACGGTGCTGGGGAGCACGACGTCGGCGATCCAAGCGTTCATGCCGGTGGCGCCGCCCACAGAACCGATTGCCATAGCGGCGGTCAGGAACATGAGGGTCTTGATGTCAACGGAGCCCCAGGATGCAGGGGTCAGGACCTCGCCGATAACGGGCATGGCCATGAGGACGCCGATAACCAGGGTGACCCAAGCCAGGTAGTCACCGGAGACGGTGAGCCACAGGGCAATTGCGATGACGAGCCACACGATGGTGCGGATCTCCTTCTCGGAAAGCTTGCCGAGGGCGGCCTGCTTGGCGAGAACATCCTCGCGGTCGTATACGAGCTCCTTGGAAGGCTTGAAGAGAGCAAGGGCGAGAACGATGGTGCACAGGGTGGCGACAACCATGGGGACGCTCATGTAGATGAACCAGTCAACAAAGCCGATGGCGGCACCGCCGTTGGCGCCATAGGAGGCGACGAGCGGGTTGAGGGTGGAGTCGCCGGTCATGAAGAACATGGAGCAGGGCACGGCGGCGGCAAAGATCAGGAAGCCGAGCTTGCCGCGGTCGTCCTCACCGTAGCCAGCGGACTCGGCGATAACCGAGACAACGGCCAGGATCAGGAACGCACGGGGGAAGGGGTGCGGAATGAGCAGTGCGAGAACGAACGTCAGAGCGAAGATCGAGAGGATCAGCGACTTGGCGCTCTTCACGAACTTGAGCATGAACGCATATGCGATGCGCTGGCCGAGGCCGGAATCCTTCACCGCACCAGCGATGAGGTAAGCACCGACGACGATCCACATGGTGCCCTTGGTCCAGGCGCCAAATGCGACGGAGACGGTAGCGGCCATGCTCGGCACGCCATCGGCGTCGGGGACGACCTGCATAAGCACCAGCAGGGCGCAGTAGAGAATGCCGGTATAGCCGGGCTGTGCGACACCGCTCGCCCACATCACGACGGCACCGAGCGAGAGAGCCAGGCAGTTCTTGCCACCCTCAGAGAGAGTTACGGAACCGAGGCTGTCCAGGGGAAGAACGAATTTGATCAGCAGAAAGACGACGATCGCCAGGAAGAAACCGATGTAGCGCTTCGTCAGAAACTTATTCTTTGCAGCTGCCATTTCTTCACCCTCCTTCCTTTGTCATGCGCCCCCTACCTGATAGGAGCGCTTGTACACGACGATTGAAACGTTGCGCTGTGTAGCAGGAATACAGTCAAGAAATTAGGTGAACTCGGTGCGATGAACGGTTTTCAACGACCGACGAACGGTTTAGCGCGGTGCAGCGCGCACGTTTCCCTGTACACACCGCGCAAACTCTGCTCTAGAACTTGACCATGACTTGAATGCAGCAAAAGTCCTGTTGATGAATATCGTTATAAGACGTGGTGTCGAGCAGGCAGAAATCAAAGGCATTGCCCAGGGGCTCGAAATTGTGGTCGTTAAGCCACTTCATGAGCCGCTCGGCGGCATAGCCCTGGTACGGCATGCCCCAGTAGCTCATGCACGCATAGAGCCCCTTAGGCAACATCACTACGTCGGATAGCTTTGAGGAATCCACGCCTGCGGGCACAACGGTAAATGTCGCCGCCGGGCGGTATACGAGCTGGCCCTCGTCGCCACGCTCGTCCTTGACCTCGGCAAGCATGGTGCCAAAGCCGTCTACCGGCACACCATCCTCCACCGCACGGAGCTTTTTCATGCTGCGCATAAGCGTGGGGTGCAGCACTTCGCGCGTCACATCGGGATGAGGAAAGCCTTCGGCTACCACCAGGCGCTCGTCATATTGTTTGAGAATGGGCGTGTCGGTCACATCGCGCCAGCGCTCAACCGACTTGTAATACTTTATGCGTTGATCGATAAGCTCGCGCTGCGTGTCAAGCTGACCGATGCGACGGCCTATCTCCGCTTTACGCGCCACAAGGTAGTCAATCAAAGCGGGGATATTGCGCGAGTCGATGATCTCGGCGATTTCTTTGAGTTCGATACCCAGGTCTTTAAGCAGGCAGATGAGACGCAGCGTGGGAATCTGCGTGGGGAGATAGAAGCGATAGCCGTCATCGTTGACCATCGCGGGGCAAAACAGCCCAATTTTGTCGTAATAGATTAAGGTTTGGCGAGTGAGCCCAAACAGGGAGGCCATCTCACCGATTGAATACCAATGCGACTCAGCTCGAGTCATGCTCACCATTCCCATCGAGATAGAATCGATGGCGTCCAGCGCGCGACGCGCGGACGCTCTGCCTGCGCTGGGCGTTGCACGAGCTTCAGGCACGCTCGATTGCTAACCAGCGATGGGTTGTATTTCGGCCCATTTTAAGACACGCGATTCCGCTCGGGCGGTAGAACTCGCCAAGCGGCGCCATTCTTCCAGGCAACGGACTGTAAAGCCGCTATACACCACACTTAGGCAATATGCTGGGCTTTTATCACATTTATATGCATAAGAACCCGCATCCGGCCACCAGGAAGTGACCGTCTGCAGGTTCTCAGATGAGGGCTGACGCAGGGGGTTCTTTTGACAGCTCGAACCCAGAGGAAAAGCGCCAGCGTGGGAAAGCATACATGAGCGGGTGCGCCCGCACAATCTTGAGACAGGCGCACCCGGCAGGCCCTAGGCGTTGAAACCGAAGAGGAGGGGATTAGTCCTCAAAGCCCGGGACCCAGTGAGAGGCGTCGACATCCATGAACTTGGAGCGCTGGAAGCGATGCTTCTGGTCGTAAGGCACCGTGCAGTCGAAAATCGTCTTGCAGGCGATGCCATGATCGCGGATGGAGGGATCGCAGGTGGGATCGTTCGACGGGTCCAGCGGATGACAACGGACTCCCGGGATGGTGATGACGTCGTGATCGGCCTGGAAGCGGGTATTCATGGCCCAGATGACGTCCTTCAGATCAAACGGATCGACATCCTCGTCAACCAGCCACACATGCTTGAGCTCGGGGAACGCCGTGAACGCGATGAGCGCAGCCTGGCGCTGACGGCCCTCGTCAGAAGGAATGAGCTTCTTGAACTGAATAACGGCCATGTACTTACCGCCGCCGGGGGTAGCAGCGTAGACGTTCTGCACGCGGCCGGGCATAGCCTTGTTGACCATGGAGAGAATCGAGGCCTCGGTGGGGATACCGGCCATGGAGACGTGCTCCTCGGACGGGCCGATGACCGTCTGCATGATGGGGTTCTTGCGGGTGGTAACAGCCTTGACCTTGATGACGGGGAGCGCCGCCTGAGCGCCGCCGGTGTAGCCCGGGAACTCGGGCATGGCCTTGCCGGACTCGGAGTGCTGGTCCTCGCGAACACGGACGTCGGGCAAAAGCTCGCCCTCGATGACATACTCGGCGTTGGCGATGCACTTCTCGGGAATGGTCAGGCAGTCGGCCATCTTGACGCCCTCGCCACGGATGGCACCAGCGATGGTGAGCTCATTGAAGCCGAGCGGCGTGGTAGGCGGCTCGAAGCAGGCAGCGATCTCGATAGCGGGATCGACGCCGATGGAGATGGAGATGGGCAGCGGCTTGCCAGCCTTCTCGGCCTTCTCGCGGAATACGGTGAGGTGACGAGCTCCGGGGACGAAGTACATCGAGATCTCGTCTTTGCCCTGCAGGCACAGGCGGTGAATCGTCACGTCGCTCTCGCCCGTCTCGGGGTCGGAAGCGTAGCACATGCCCATGGTGATGTAGGGGCCGGCGTCCTCTTCGGTGTTGGTGGGAGCGGGGATGAGCTTACGGATGTCGAAATCGGGATCCTCTGCCTTGTAGACAACCTCCTGGCAGACAGCCTCTTCGGGCCCCACGTTCTGCACGGGGATGGGCTGCTTGACAGCCTCGTTGAGCAGGAAGCCCAAACGCTTGGGGTCGCAATCGAGCAGATGGCCGACGCGCGTACGGCTAGCGAGCATACCGATGGCAACGCGAGCACCCGGATGGCCCTTCACGTTGTTGAAGATCATTGCCGGGCCCTCTTTGGTGGGACGCATAACGGTGCCGCCTGCACCGATATGACGGTACACACCAGAAAGCTGAGCGCGAGGCTCAACCTCAACATCGGTCGTGACCAGCTGGCCGGGGATGGTCTCCAAAAGCTCAACAGCGCTGCGGAAATCAGTGACCTTATTTGCCATGTTTACCTCCAATGCAAAAGGTGACCACTCGTGTGGTCCGTTGATTGGAGTGTAGAGGCGTATAGTCGCTGTACGTGCAAGCGGCAATCGTAAACAGCGCTCGATAACGCCGTTCATCTGCGAAAACAAACCGTTGGGAAGCTCGTTTGGCCCACATGTCCACCCTGGGTGGCAACCAGATTCCAACACCTCGACGCAAAGAGGCGCGGCACCTCACAGCACCGCGCCTCGGACCTATCGGCACATCGGCTCAGGCCGCCGTAGCGCCGGACTATTTCCTGCAGCAAAACTCAATCAGAGCATCGTCCTTGCGAGCGAACATAACGTCTTGCTCCGGCGTGTCCTCAAAGGGACCGAGGATAACCTCGTCGCACCAAGCGGCGGCCTCTTCAAGATCATCCGTTAAAAACGCCACGTGACGATGCGTCTTCATGATCTGAGGTGCAGGCGAGCCTTCCTCAAAATAGAGATACTCGACTCTATCGGGAGAGTCGGCGGGGTTGGAGACCCATAGCTTCATGGGCTCCGCGTTGCGCATGCCCTCGCGCTTCTCCGCTACGGGCACACCCGAATGATCGAACGAAAGCTTCATAGACAAACCTTCCCTTCTCTATTCCCGGCAAAGCTCGGCAAGCCTTGCACGAATATCCGCATCCTCAAGCGCCAGACGCGTCCATGGGGCAAGCGGCTCGGGATGACCCGCAAGATAGGCGTCGACCTCGCTCAGGCGCACCGGACGCACCTCAGAAATCTCCTGCTCGTTCACATGCAGAGAGCCCGCGTCGATGCGCGCGGCGAAAACGGCGCACCACTCGCACTCGCAGTTGCCATCGCCATGATCCTCGCGGTATACGATGTGCCCCAGCTGCTCCAACGGAGCCTGATCGGGCGTCAAGCCGCACTCTTCCTGCAAGCGACGCGCGGCCCCCGCCGCAAGTTCCTCCCCCACCTCGGGGTGGCCGGCACAGCTATCGGAGAGCACACCACCCCACAGGCGCTTGAGTGCACTGCGACGGCACAGGAGTAGACGAGCATCTTCGCCCGTACCCTCCACCAAAAACGTCTCGAACGCCTGGTGCAAGATGCCCTCGCCCGCATGGGCCTCGATGCGGTCCACGGGACCGATTACGCTACCGTCCTCATGCACGGCAAGCACCTCGTCGGCCTCGTCCCACGTTGCACGCAACACGCGAGCCACATGCTGCTTAAGGGCAGCGATCAGCTCGGACGTGGTATCGAGCACGGTCTGCAAGTCGTCCTTGCTCGCATGTTCCACATGGAAACCCGTGGAGCAAGTGCACGGCATCTTGAACTCGGTGGCAAGCGCCGCGCAGATGTCGTGCGCCGGAATCTCATCACGATGGCAGGGCACCGACAGAATGCTCACCGTGGCAGTTCGTCCCGGCTCGGGACGCGGGATGGCCTGCGCCGTGGCTCCCAGGTGGGCATACTCGGGCGAGCACGCATAGACGATGATGCCGCGCGGCGTGACCGTCACCACGGCCTCCAGCGCGAACTTGTCCTCGCCCACGCGAACGCTTGCGGTGTGCATCTTGCTTTTGGGGGCCTCTTTCATGGCGCGTCCTTTCCAACACGTTCTACCTGGTATTAATTTCGACTATATACCTGCTATACGTTCAAGGTCGGCTTCTGTGAGCGGTGCCTCTCGTTTCGGATGCGGCATACAGAAGCCGGACGGCATCAGGCATACCGTCCGGCTGAGGAAAGAGAATAGGTCTCTTATATTTGCTAGGCGCTTACATGATGCCCATGGCACCAAACCACGCCGCCTCGACAAGCACCACGACAAAGGTGAACAGCGTCATGGGGATGCCCATCTTGGTAGCTTCCTTAGAGGTGTAGCCGCCGGCGTCCTTGCCCTCGCCAACAAGGATGGCCAGATTGTGGAAGGGCAGAATGTAGTGAAGGTTGATAGCGGTGTAGACGATAAGAGCAACCGCTAACGGAGTCACGCTCGTACCCTGGACAAAGGTGAGGAACGCAGGCACGCAGATGCCCAGGCCGGCCATGACGGAACCCATGAACATATGGATGACCATCGTGATAGCGCAGACGAGCAGTGCGAAGAGATAGGGGTTCGTGGGGGCTGTGCTGGGAAGCACGACGTCGGCGATCCACGCGTTCATGCCGGTAGCGCCGCCCACGGTACCGATAGCCATAGCAGCGGTCAGGAACATGAGGGTCTTGACGTCGACTGCAGACCACGAAGCCGGGGTCAGGACCTCGCCGATAACGGGCATGGCCATAAGAACGCCGATGACCAAGGTGACCCAAGCCAGGTAGTCACCGGAGACGGTGAGCCACAGGCCGATAGCGATAACAAGCCAGACAAGCGTGCGGATTTCGCGCTCGGTGAGCTTGCCCAAGGCGGCCTGCTTGGCAAGAACCTCCTCGCGATCATAAACAAGCTCCTGGGAGGGCTTGAACAGCACCAGGCAAATGGCCATGACGATGAGCGTTGCAACGATCATCGGGACGCTCATGTAGGTAAACCACTCGACAAAGCCGATGGAGGCACCGCCGTTTGCGCCATAAGAGGCAACGAGCGGGTTGAGGGTGGAGTCGCCGGTCATGAAGAACATGGAGCACGGAATAGCGGCGGCAAAGATGATGAATCCGAGCTTGCCGCGGTCTTCGTCGTTGTAGCCAGCAGACTTAGCGATAACCGAAACAACAGCCAAGATGAGGAAGCAGCGCGGGAAGGGATGCGGGATAAGCAGGGAGAGCACAAACGTCAGGGCAAAGATCGAGATGATCAGCGACTTCACGTTCTTCACGAACTTGAGCATAAACGCATACGCGATACGCTCGCCCAGGCCGGAATCCTTAACGGCGCCAGCAACCAGATATGCACCGACAACGATCCACATAGTGCCCTTAGTCCAGCCACCAAACGCGGATGCAACGGTTGCCGCCATGCTAGGGGCACCTGTCTCGTCGGGAACAACCTGGAATAGCACGAGCAAGGCACAATACAGGATGCCGGTGTAACCGGGCTGTGCAACGCCGCACGCCCACATCACGACTGCGGCCAGCGAGAGCGCCAAACAGTTCTTTCCGCCCTCACTCAAAACAGTAGATCCCAGGCTATCGAGCGGTAACACGAATTTGATAAGCAAGAATACCGCAATTGCCGCGAAAAAACCGATATAGCGTTTTGTGAGGTACTTGCTCTTCACAGCCTCTGCCATATGGGTTCACCTTCTTTCTTTTATACGAGTAAATCGATTTGGCATGTATTGCCGCTTCAATTTCAAGGCCGGCCGTCAAGCGCAATGCCGACGGCCGGTGCCTGCAAGGGAAAACGATCTGGAACTCGGTTTCCAGACTTGAAACGCGCCGTTATCTGCGACTACTTCTCCAACGGCGGGATGGGAGGCATGATGGGCAGCTTGTCAATGTCCTCGGGTTTGATCTTAAAGCGGTCGTGAACTACGGGGTGCTCCGTGGAACGCCAGGAATATTGGCAGGTAGTGCAGCCGTAATACTCCCAAACGCCCGGAACAGGGCTGGTCGAAATGGTCTTGATGGTTTCGCTATCGCAACGCGGGCACTTCATGTGCTAATCCTCCTTTAAGGTGATTTCATTCAAGTCAAACGAAGGGCCTATTTGTTCTTAACGGCCCACAGCTCGGCAAGCAGCTTGGCGTAATCGGCCGTCTCGGCGGGGTCGCCGAGCATCTCGACCTCACGCGTCACCGGCTCGGGATCGATGGGCGTCGTAGCGTCGATGACGAGCTTTGCGGTGATGCCGGGAATTTCCTCGGTGGGATTGAGCGTCATGCCCGGGCAGTTGGGGATGACCTTGACGTCCTTGTCCGGACGCACGCGGGTGGAAAGCGCCCACATGACCTGGTTGAGGTCGAACGGGTCCACAAAGTCATCGACGATGATCACGTTATGCGCATACTGGGCACCGTGCGGCGTACTCATGATGCGGAATGCCGCCGTAGCCGCCTGGCCGCCATAGCGAGGCTTCATGGAGATGATTTCGGTCATGCCGTGGGTGTACATAGCGTTGACCGCCACAACCTCGGGCATATCTTTTTGAATCTGCTTGAACAACGGCACCGAGGTGTTAAGCGCAACCAGGTAGTCGCACTCAGTCCAGGGCATACCGATGTAGAGACTCTCGAAGATGGGGTTGGTGCGGTAGGTCACGTGCGTGATCTTCGCCTCAAGCTGACGACGGGCGCCGGAGACGGAGCCGGTGAACTCGCCAAACGGACCCTCGATCTTACGGACGCGCGGCTCGATGTAGCCCTCGAGAATAACCTCGGAACCTGCCGGCACGAAGAGATGCTCGTCGGTATCGGCGCGGACGATCTCGGCAGGCACGCCGTCGTTCAAGGCGCCTACGAACTCGTACTCGTTCTGCTCGTGTCCGATGGGCGTAGAGGCCATAAAGGTGACGAGCGGGGCGTTGCCCAAGGCGATGGCGATGTGCAGCGGTTCGTTGCGGGCCTCGCACTTCTTGAGGTGAACGGCCATGTCGTGGGACGGGATAACCTGAATGCCCAGCGTATCCTTGTCCTTAATCTGGATACGGTAGGTGCCCACGTTCATCTTGTTGAAGTTATCAGGATCGTCCGGATCGGCAGAAACCAGCGCGAACTTGGAGAAGTAGCAGCCGGCATCCTGATCGTTAATGCGATAGAGCGGCAGCAGGTGGAACAGGTCGATGTCGTCGCCGGAAGCAGCGTCGAGCGTGTTCTCCTTACAGGGAGCCTCCTCGCGAGAAAGGATCTTGGGCTCCACGGGATAGGTATCCCAGCGGCGGTTGAGCTCGAAGAACTGCTCCTTGGTAGGGGTATTCTTGTCCATGCCCATCATGAGGGCGTGGTTTGCCCAGGAGCCATGAACGTTGGTGACGATACGCGTGCCCTTGGGATAGCCCGCGATGTTGTCGAACATCACAGCAGGACCGTTTTGCATACGGGCGGCGGCGCGGCAGGCAGAAGACACGCCAGGCTCGGGCAGCACCTCGTCGGTAACGTGCAGAAGCTGGCCCTCCTCCTCAAGCGTGTCGAGGAACGAACGCAAATCTTGATAAACCTTGGTCATGTGTACTCTCCCATCTACGAGGGTTTGCGTTGCCCCTATATAAACGCGACGGAAGAGTCCGGTACATTCGTCGTTGTTCTACCGCTATTCCAGATTGGGCATAACCCCTGTCCCTGCAGACCCGTTATGCGCAATTTGGAATAGCAACTGGCTAAAGTGGGTGAAATCAAACGGCCTACCGCCCCCTATCATGAAATTGTGCAAAGGACATCTGGTGTTGTCGGAGGCGGTATGGACTTCAAGAAAATCGAAGCGTTCCTATGCGTGGCCTCTCAAAAGCAATATACGGCGGCGGCCGAGAAACTCTATACCTCTCAGTCGGCACTGTCCAAGCAGATGAAGCAGCTTGAGGCAGAAATCGGCACTCCGCTCTTCAAAAAGACAAGCACCGGCGTTGAGCTCACCCAAGCCGGCTGGGAGTTTTACTACTATGCCCGCCACGCGCTTCCGGAACTGCAAAACACGCTAGCTCATATCGAAGCCTGCAAAGGGCGCACCAAAGCATTCATCCGCTTTGGCTCGCTGCCGTTTGTAGAGGACTACGGCATCAGCGACACGCTGTGCTCATTTTGGTCCAAAAACCCTGGCGTTCAAATTGAGTTTTCCGAGCGCAGCCAAGAAGACCTTATCTACGCATTGCAGCGAAATAAGCTCGATCTTGCCATCGTGCGTTTCGACATGCTCGACCATTCGCAGTTCTCGACGCGCAAGATCTTGACCGACGAGCTCGTTGTCGTTTTCAACAAGCACAATCCCCTGGCGCATCGCAAAAGCATCGATCTTGAATCTCTGCGAAATGAGCAGTTCATCCTCCCCACCGAGCGAAGCGATCTTTCGCAAGTATTCATCAACGCCTGCAAAAAGCATGGATTCTATCCCGATGTGCCGCTTACGCACTCGCGTCACTGGATGTTGCTCAAGGCGGTGCAGCGCAACATGGGCACCACCGTCATGCCCCGCGGGATGGCAACACCCATCCACGCGAACGATATCGTCTGCGTGCCGTTTGACGAGCCGATCGAAACGACCGTCGGCTTTGCCTGGTCGCCCGAGGTTTCGCTCAGCAGGACCGCCATGGAGTTCGTCGATTTCGTTTGCAAGAGCTACAACGAGTAGAACGCAAAACCGAACATTGCCGCGATGCGCTCCCGCGTCGCATGTCAAATCCTATTTGGCTGGTGCTCCCTCGCCAAACGTCGTTGCGCAGGACGTTCGATATGAGCAACCCTTCCATACGCAAAAAGGCCGCGAGGGCATATGCCCCCGCGGCCCGATACCGCTTGCCGAAACGATGGGCATGCCTGATTTACCCATCACCTCAGCCTCGGATGAGGTGCGACCCCCTTTGGCCTCTTAGACCTCCAGCGGCGGAACCGGCGGAATTACCTGAAGTTTGGCAATCTTGTCGGCATCCAGCTTAAACACGTCATCGACGTGAGGGGTCTCGGTAGAGCGCCAGGAATAGAAGCACTGATCGCACTGATAGACTTCCCAAACGCCTTCGATAGGCGACTTAGCGATCGTTGAAATCTGGTCATGTTCGCAACGCGGGCACTTCATGTTTTGTCCTCCTTTGGGACGTGGTTTACCAAGCTGCCGTCTATGGGCGCGCATAATTCGCGCGCCCAATCGCGGCAAAGAGAGGGACGCTTACTGCTTAGCAGCCATCAGATCGGCGATGATCTTGGCGTACTCAGCGGTCTTGGCGGGATCCTTCAGGAGCTCGACCGAACGGGTGAGCGGCTCGGGATCGACCGGCGTGGTAGCGTCGATGATGAGCTTGGCTGTCATACCAGCGACTTCCTCGGACGGGTTGAGCGGCATGCCGGCGCAGTTGGGGATGACCTTGACGTCCTTGTCCGGGCGCACGCGGGTCGAGAGGGCCCACATAACCTGGTTGAGGTCGAACGGGTCAACATAGTCGTCGACGAGGATGACGTTGTGGCAGTACGGCATGGCGTGCGGCGTGGAGAGCAGCTTGAAGGCAGCGCCCGTTGCATGGCCACCGTAGCGCGGCTTGATGGAGATGATCTCGGTGAAGCCGTGGGTGTACATAGCGTTGACGGAAACGACCTCGGGGAAGCCCTCGTCATGCAGCTGCTTGTAGATAGGCACGGAGGTGTTGAGTGCCATGAGGAAGTCGATCTCGGTCCAGGGCATGCCCAGGTAGATGTTCTCGAAGATCGGGTTGGTGCGATAGGTCACGTGCGTGATGACGGCCTCGCACTGAGCGCGGCAACCGGAGTAGGAACCCGGGAACTCGCCGAACGGGCCCTCGCAGGTGCGGACGCGCGGATCGATGTAGCCTTCGAGGACAACCTCGGCGCCGGCGGGCACGTAGAGGTGATCATACAGGTCGGACTTGACGATGTCGGCAGGCACGCCGTTGTTCAGAGCGCCCACGAACTCGTACTCGTTCTGGGTGTAGCCAACGGGGGTAGAGGCCATGAAGGTCACCAGCGGGGCGTTACCGAGGGTCACGCAGATGGGGAACTTCTCGTTCTTCTTCTCGGCCTCGGCGAGCTGCTTGGCGATGTCGTGCATGGCCAGGCACTGCATACCGATGCGGTTGGCACCCTTGACCTGGATGCGGTAAGTGCCGACATTCATCTTGTCGAAGTTGTCGGGCTCGGTGGGGTCACCGGTGATGATGGAGGCCTTACCGATGAACATGCCGCCGTCCTGCTCGTTGATGCGATAGAGCGGGAGCAGATCGAACAGGTTGACGTTCTCGGCGCCGTCGATGACGTTCTCCTTGCAGGGAGCGTCGTCGCGCTCAAGGACGTTGGGCTTAACCGGGAAAAGATCCCAGCGGCGGTTCAGCTCGAGGAACTGATCCTTGGTGCTGGTGTTCTTGTCCATACCCATCATGAGAGCGTGGTTTGCCCAGGAGCCGTGAACGTTGGTGACAACGCTGTGGCCAGGACCATAGCCCTTGATGTTGTCGAACATGACAGCAGGGCCGTTGGTCATACGGCTGGCGGCACGACCGGCAGAACCGATATCCGGCTCGGGGAGAACCTCATCGGTCACGTGAACGAGCTGGCCCTCTTCCTCGAGCGTGGCGAGGAACGAACGAAGATCCTGATACACCTTTGACATGAAAGCTCCTTTCCGAAAGCTTCCGAAGAACGTGACTTCAGTTTCACGCCACGCAACCGTTCGCGCGATTCCCTTGCGGAAGCACGACTTTCCCCAGTGGAATAACGCGTGCATACAGGTTCGGGTTATTCCATTTGGGCAACTCCGTTGGTCCGCAATTGCCCCGTTCGTGGAAAATAACCCTTTAACGTGGGGTTGTTTTTTTGTATCGTAGAGTGTGCAATTTTCCTAACTAGAAAAATGCGAATAACGAGGCACATTTAAGGAGGTTTGCAGTATGGATTTGAGAAAGCTCGAAGCGTTCCTCACCGTCGCGAATACCGGTAAATATACCGATGCCGCCGACAAACTGTTCATCTCCCAGTCCTCCCTCTCAAAACAGATGGCCCAGATGGAGCGTGAGCTGGGGGTCAAACTGTTTAAGAAGACACGCAACGGCGTAGAGCTCACACAGGCCGGCTTTGATTTCTACTCCTATGTGCGCAAGATGCTTCCGGAATACCATCGCGCCGTCGATCGTCTGCAGATGTATCGCGAGGGTGGCACGTACCCCTTGCGCATCGGCTCGCTCCCTTTGGCAGAGGAATACGGATTTGCAAACGCTTTCAGCTCCTATTGGGCGCGCAATACCTCGGTTCAGATTGACTACTTCGAGCGTAGCCAAGAGGATTTGATCGACAAGCTCGATCGCCACAAAATCGAACTCGCCCTCCTGCGCGTAGACATGCTCGATCCCGACAAGTACTCCTATGTCCCCCTTGTTCTCGACGAGATAGTCGTCGCATGCTCCACCAAGCATCCGCTCTCAACCCACGAGCATGTGGGGCTGGCAGAGCTTCGCAACGAGGAGTTCATCCTTTTGGAGGAGAAGTCCGACGTAACGCAGATCTTCCGGCGAGCCTGCGAAAACCAAGGGTTCTTCCCCAATGCGCCACTGCATCACTCGCGCCATCGCATGCTTATCAAGGCCGTACAAAACAACATGGGCATCACCGTGCTGCCGCGCCGCCTGGTATCGACCTACCTGGCAGACGACCTTGCCATCGTGTCCTTTAAGCAGCCGCTCTACTCCACCCTCGGTCTTGTATGGCTAGCCGAAGAACCGCTTACGCCCCTCACTCAAAAGTTCATCGACTATGTGTGCACCGACTT
Organism: uncultured Collinsella sp.; assembly: GCA_934647195.1. Lineage (GTDB taxonomy): Bacteria > Actinomycetota > Coriobacteriia > Coriobacteriales > Coriobacteriaceae > Collinsella. The sequence continues at coordinate 280,925 of CAKUFD010000001.1, read as the reverse complement.
TAACGTCAACAGTGGGCTTGCGGATTAGCGCCTACTCGCCTGAAACAAAACCGGTCTTTTTGCATTACCGTGCGTCAGCGCGCACCGGACCCATGCGGATTTCCCTCGTACAGCACCGATAGCGATACATCCGCGCTGCTCCGTTTTGGATGTATTACGAACTCAAAACGTGGTATTAACGGTGCGCAACTACTAATATGTGGAATAGCAACAGCGTTTAGAAGACGCACCCATCATTTTGCCGCGGTACCTCAATCGCCGGCACAGATCGAAAGGACCGCGTATGTTCTGCCCTAAATGCGGCACCAAGAATGCCGACGAAGCCAAGTTCTGCGTTGAGTGCGGAGCCACGCTGCCCTCGCTTCCTCGGGCCTCCGCCGCTGCGCCGCAGGCTGCCGTGCCTCAGGCCGCTGGCACGCCGCAGCCCGCGGGTGCGCCCAAGCCTCAGCCCAATCCCTTTGCCGAGCCCAAGCAGCAGGCAAACCCCTTTGGCGCAAACGCCCCCGCCGTCCTCTCCTCCCTGCCGAGCGACCCCATCACGCTCGCTGGCCTCGTCGCCGGCGTCGTGATGGTCATCTCCTTCTTCTTGCCGCTGGTGAGCCTCTCCGCTTTTGGCTACTCATATAGCATGAGCGGATTTGGCATGACGTTTGGCAGTAAGTACCTTAGCGGCGAGTTCACCAATATCATCTACTTGGTTCCCGGCATCGCCGCGCTGCTCGTTGGCCTTTTGGTAAAGAAGACACAGCCGCGCGCCATTGCCCAGATCGCCATCGGCGCTATCACCGTCGTCGCCTTCCTTGCCTTCATGGGCTATGTCAACGACAACACCTATGGCGTCGGCAAGATGAGCTTTGCGTTCTACCTGTTCATCATCTGCGGCATCGTGCTTATCGCCTGCGGCATCAAGACAATCCTCGACAACAAGAAGACCACCCCCACCTTCCAATAGTCACCTCGCCGCACGAACCGAACGCTTATACCAAGCGGGACAAGACCGAGCATGGTCTTGTCCCGCTTTTTGCTGCGCATGGTTTGACATAGCCCGCACGTCCCATCACCATACCCATGGACAACATGCACGAGAGGAACCACCCATGGCAGCAGCTCAACCGCAAAAAATCAGGATGATCGCCGGTCTTGGCAACCCGGGCGAGGAGTACGCGCAGACGCGCCACAACGCCGGATTCAAAGCGATCGACGAGCTCGCTCGCCAGGCAAACGTGACCTACTGGAAAAACCAGGCCGGCGCCGAGGTCGCTTCCATCAAGGTCAACGATGCCGAGGCCGAGGGCGGCAAGCGCGAGGTCATCTTGGTAAAGCCCCAGTCGTACATGAATACGAGCGGCGGGCCCATCTCCAAGCTTTGCGCGCAGTACAAGGTGAGCGTCGAAGAACTGCTGGTGATTCACGACGAGCTGGACATCCCCGCAGGCGACGTGCGCATCAAGGTGGGCGGCGGGCACGCCGGGCACAACGGGCTGCGTTCGATCATCGACAAGATGGGCAGCCGCGACTTCAACCGCGTGCGCGTGGGCATTGGCAACCCTCCGGGACGCATGCCGGTAGCAGACTTCGTGCTCAAGCAGCTCCGCTCCCGCGAGGCCGAGGATTTTGACGAGACCACGGTCCGCGCCGCCGAGGCAGCGGCAACTGCACTTACCCGCGGCGTGATCTTTGCGCGTGACCACGTGAACGGCGCCGCGGCGAGCAACGGCAAGCACTAGGCAGGCCCCGTGCCCGATTCTTTACGTGGCATCATCTTCTTTTGTTACCAATATATAACTTTCTCGGCCAAGAGCACCTCCTCTTCTGTATTATTAGTTAGTCTCTGCTAACTATCATCAAACAAGAGAAGGAGCTCTATGAAAGCACCATCGAGGCGCGTGCCGGGAGTACTGGCTGCCGGAGCGGTTGCCCTTGCCGTCGTGAGTGGAACCGCAGGCACGACGCTCGCCCTCCCCGCACCCGCCTTTGCGGCAACGGCCTCGGCAAGCGAGCTTGTTGTCGACGACAACTACCCCGCCCTCTACGGCTGGATCAACAACAAGCTCGCCGACGCAACGTCTATCAAGATTTCAGCGAACACCTGCGGCGTCTCGGACAGCGACAACGGCACAACCGTCATCCCGGCGCAAGTCAAGAGCATGACCGGCTGGCAACAGTATTTTTGGGAGAGCGAGGGCAAAGCATACGATCGCCAGCTTGGCTATGCAAACAGCTACGAGACCCTCACCTTTGCCTCTGGCTCCACCACAACGCTCGACCATCTGACGCTCAAGCTTCTCGACGATCACCTGGTTATCCCCTCGGGCACGAACATCACGTTCAAAAACTGCATCTTCACCGGCCGCGTGAAGATCGAGGCAGGTGGCAAGGCGACCTTCGAGAACTGCACGTTCGAAACAGCGAGCATCCTGAATAACGGCCAGGCAAGCTACACCGGAACAACAAAGGAACCCACCAACAAGGGCACGGCCGAGAGCGCCTTCGAAGACCTTGGACTCGTTGCCAACAAGGAAACCCTCAACGACGCCGTGCACAACCGCGCGTTCCAAGACAAGATCGAGCTCACACTGAGCGGCACCAATGCAAAGAAGGCCACGGTCGCCGCGAGCATCGACCAGGCAGATTCGGGGTTCACCGCCTCTGTAGACGGCAACACGGTCACGATTTCCGGCACGCCCGCGGCATACGGAACCTACACTGCCACCATCACCGCCGTTGCCCCAGATGAATCCGGAAACGGCACGCAAAGCAAATCCGTGACCGTGAGTATCACAGTGCATCAAGATTACGCCTTTACCGTGGAGGGCACCCTCGACGCCGTCCGTACGGGACAGGGTGACTACCAGGACAGCTCGAACCACGAGCTCACCGTCTATGTCACCGACGAGGCCGGCGACAAGCAGAGCTACTTTGACTTCTCGTCCACGGCAGAAGGGAAAGCGTATTCCCTTAAGCCCCAAATCTCACCTGAAGGCGCAGGTCTTTCTGCCACGCTCTTCAACGCCGGCGGCAAGGCGACCGTAACGCTTTCCGGCACGGCGGGAACCGCGGGTACCTACCAGGTTGGCGCGGTGGCGACACTGGGAGATTACACCTTTAACACGAACACGGTAGAGCTGCGCATCTACAGCGGAAACGAAACGCTTGCAAGCCAGATTGCCACGCTCTCCGGAAACCCCGACAGCTGGGATATGGAGCCCTACGAGATCGACCGCAGCGATAACGCGACGATCCCCACATGGCTGCACCACATCTACGGCTCCCACACAAGCGGCCTGTACGGGCAGATCGGTAACTCAAACGATGCCGCCGCGAGCGATACGCTCGTCATCCCTGCCGGGGCCGACGTCACGCTCGAGAACATCAAGATCAACAGCTCCGTCAAAATCGTTGTGGAGAAGGGCGGCAAGCTGACGCTCACTGATTCCTGCGCCTTTGGCCCCATCGAGGTCAACGGCGGCATGCTCACGCTAAACCGCAGCTCTTCTGTCACGAGCACCATCACCCTCAACGACGGCTCCACGCTCAAGGATTCCGAGGTCGTCTCGCACGCCCAGTTCCTCACCGATGGCCGCAAGCCAACGCCTGCTGCACCGGCACAGGTAGTGATCGTCAACGGCACCGTTACCTTTGAGGGCGCAAACACCATCGAGGCCGACCAAAGCCAGATCGGCCTCAAGGTCGAAGGCACCGCGCAGATTCCCGCAGGGTCCACCCTCACGGTAACCGGCGGTAACGGCGGCACCGCGCCCGGCAATGCAGCGAGCGCCATCGAGCTCGACCGCGGCAGCATCACCGGCACGGGAACGCTTGCGGCAACCGGCGGAACCTATGAGGTTGGCGGCAACGGCATTCCCGCCACGGCGGTTACGGGAACGGGCACACTTTCGACAGGCACGCTCATCCTCACTGGAGGCGATGCCGATACCATCTATAACACCGCAATCAACGGAGCCGATGCCGGCGTGAAGACCGTCACCGTTACCACCAAGGCAGCCAATCGCCAGATTGCAGGCGGCAAGGGCATCAACGGCGGAGCCGACGGCCGCGGCGAAGAGTCCCTCACGATCGATGACTCCGACCACGAGGCGAACCCCACCCCAACCGATAAGCCGGGCAATGCGAATGGCGACGCAAGCGATAGCAGCACCGCCGCGACGACAAAGAAGCAGGCAAAGGGCAAAAAGGTCCTCCCTGCCACGGGCGACAGCATGGTAATGGCGGCCGCAAGCGTCTGCATCGCAGGAGCCGTTGCCATCGCAGCGGGATCCGCACTTGCACGCAGGCGCAATAAGTAGGACACCGCTCGCACACATACGAACTGATAAGACGGCCTCCTCGCGAGGCCGTTTCTTTTGGCACCCAACCGCCCTTTCCTGCTAGGCGAGAATCTTGTCCCCAAACCCTTTCTTAACCCCTACCGTTGACGGCAGTGTTGCATGATAAAACGGTCAAGCTCGTTATAATTGAACACGGTATGCGCAATGAGCGCAGCATGCTCACCGGCCAATCGCCCGGCCCTGGTTTGCGCGCACATGCCACCGCAACATGGTTGCAATTGAAAACGGCAGTTACCTGCGTATTTCTGCCGCTTTCACAACAATAGAGAGGGGTTTTATGTACAAGATCCTTGAGAAGACGCAGTTCTCGGAGAAGGTGTTCAAGTTCCGCGTCGAGGCGCCCGCCATGGCCAAGCATGCACATGCTGGCCAGTTTTTGATGGTCCGTGCCAACGAGTGCGGTGAGCGCGTGCCGTTCACCCTTGCGGGCTGGAATGCCGACGAAGGCTGGGTTGAATTCATCTTCATGGTGATCGGCAAGACCACCGAGATGCTGTCTTCCTACGAGGCTGGCGACGCCCTGCGCGACGTCACCGGTCCCTTGGGCGTCCCCACCGAGATGCCCGACGGTCCCTGCGCCGTCATCGGCGGCGGCGTTGGCCTGGCCATCGCCTTCCCCGTGGCCAAGCATCTGATCGAAACCGGTCACGAGGTGCACGCCATCATGGGCGCTCGCACCAAGGACCTCCTACTGCTTGAGGACCAGTTCCGCGAGCTGCTCGACGACGAGCACATCCACATCACCACCGACGACGGCTCCTACGGCGAGCAGGGCGTAGTCACCGCTCCGCTCGAGCGCCTGCTTGAGTCCAAGGCCGTCACGCAGGTCTTCTGCGTGGGACCCGTGCCGATGATGAAGTTCTCGGCCCTCACCGCCGAGAAATACGGCACCCCCATCACCGCCTCCCTCAACCCCATCATGGTTGACGGCACCGGCATGTGCGGCTGCTGCCGCGTCGAGGTCGACGGCAAGACGAAGTTCGCCTGCGTCGACGGCCCCGATTTTGACGCCACGAAGGTCGACTGGGATGACCTTCGCGCACGTCAGGCTGCATACCGTACCGAGGAGGGCCAGTCCCTCAAGGCCTATGAGGAGGGGAGCTGCGCATGCCACAAGTAAATGGCCGTTTTGTTCCTGATATGAAGTCGCCGCGCACCCCGGACAACGAGGAGCCGGCAGCCGAGCGCGCATGCGATTTCCGCCCCGTCGACAAGGGCTTCACCGAGGAGATGGCACTCGCCGAGGCCGAGCGCTGCATGGACTGCAAGCGCCCGTTCTGCGTCGAGGGCTGCCCCGTCAACATCAACATCCCCAAGTTCATCGAGCAGATTCGCGAGAAGAACTACGGTGGCGCTCTGGATACCATCCGTGAGGAGTCCATGCTCCCCGCCATCTGCGGCCGCGTGTGCCCGCAGGAGAATCAGTGCGAGGGCAAGTGCATCCGCGGCAAGAAGAGCGAGCCGGTGGCTATCGGCCAGCTCGAGCGCTTCGTGGGCGACCAGCCCGAGCTTGCTTCCAAGCCTGCCATGAAGCCCAAGAACGGCAAGAAGGTTGCCGTCGTGGGTTCCGGCCCCTCCGGCATCACCTGCGCCGGCGAGCTCGCCCGCAACGGCTTTGACGTCACCGTGTTCGAGGCGTTCTTCACTGGCGGCGGCGTGCTGGTCTACGGCATCCCCGAGTTCCGTCTGCCCAAGGCAGTCGTCAAGCGCGAGATCGACGGTCTCGAGGAGATGGGCGTCAAGTTTGAGTACAACTCCGTCGTGGGCAACATCGCCACGGCCGAGGAGCTGTTCGACGAAGGCTTCGACGCACTCTATATCGCCACCGGTGCGGGCCTGCCCAAGTTCCTCAACGTCCCCGGCGAGAACCTGCCCAACGTCTTCTTCGCTAACGAGTACCTCACCCGCGTGAACCTCATGAAGGCGAACAAGTTCCCCGAGTACGACACCCCCACCAAGCACGGCAAGAACGTCGTGGTCTTTGGCGGCGGCAACGTGGCTATGGACGCTGTCCGCACCGCTAAGCGTCTGGGTGCCGAGCGCGCGATCATCGCCTATCGCCGCACCGAGGACGAGATGCCCGCCCGTCGCGCCGAGCTGCACCACGCTAAGGCCGAGGGCGTCGAGGTCATGCCGCTCGTCTCCCCGCTTGAGTTCATCGCTGGCGAGGATGGCACCGTGTGCGCCGTCAAGGTCCAGAAGATGGAGCTTGGCGAGCCCGACGAGTCCGGCCGTCGTCGTCCCGTGCCTATCGAGGGCGCTATCGAGGAGATTCCCTGCGACGTTGCCATCTCGGCTATCGGCACCAACGCCAACCCGTTTGCCTCCAAGATCGGCGGCAAGATGGAGCTCAACAAGTGGGGCTACATCATTGCCGACGAGGAGACCGGCCAGACGACCGATCCGCGCATCTGGGCCGGCGGCGATATCGTGACCGGTGCCGCCACGGTCATCTTGGCCATGGGCGCCGGCAAGAAGGCCGCAGCCTCCATCACCAAGAGCTTGCTGGGCGAGTAATCCCCGCAGGCACGAGCCATATAACGCCACAGGCCCCGTCGAGCACGCGCTCGGCGGGGCCTTTTGCTATCGGACTAGAATCGCTCTTGCGCGAACTTGACTGTTCTACTGTTCGCGACGCTTAGCAACCGCAGCACCGGCGGCAACCAGAGTGGCTCCGGCGATACTCACGGCTGCAATGGTTGCGGCGGCATCGTCGCCCGTGGCAGGAAGGTCGTCCGCAGCCGCCCTGGGCTCGACAGGCTTGGCAACAGTCTTTGTCGCGGTGGTTACTTTATCCTGCGTTGCGGCAGGCTTCTGTCCGGGCCTGGGCGTGGGATCGGGCTCGGGCGTGGTCTCAAGCGTGAAGGACAGGTCGCTGACCAGCCACAGGGTGTAGATCCATCCGCTGTCGGGATCGACCTCGCTCGCCGCGCCCACCTGATAGCCATACCCCACGCCGTTGATCTTCAACTTGGTATTGGGCGTGAAATAGAAGCCTCGCGCGGGCTTGAGGTACACACCGTAGCGATAGGTCACGCCAGGCTTAAAGGCGTCAATATGGTTGGTGATGTGCTGATCCCAAAACTCCTCGGAGTTCACGTCGCTCCCGTCGCTGCCCAGCCAGTACTCGCACTGGAAAATGGCATTCGAGCCGCCCGGGGTGCCTGCCGTGAAGACCGGTTTGTCCCCCGCCTTGAAGGTGGTGGTGGCACCGTTGATCTCGATAAGATCGATGGCCTGCCATTCACCAATTGGCTGTTCGCACAGCATATTTGCCGCATTGGGCGCAAACACGCCGTCGATGGTCTTGACGGTATGGCTTACCCAATTCCCGTTGACGTTCACCTCATAGATCTCGGCGATGGTATTCCCGTTCTTGAGCCTTAGCTCAACGGAATACATGTAGAACTTGCCCTCTTCGAAGTGGTCGATCTTCTTCATGTCCGGCGTGTACTTGCTGTCGTTCGAGTACCAAAAGGCAACGGGCTCGAGATGTGCCGGGTCGTCGCCATCCATCTCTTCCCAGCACTCATAGGCAATTTCGTATTTGTCGGCATCGGAGGCAGGGATCATGCCCGTCGCGCGCGGGGCCTCACCAGGCGCGTAGTCAGTTTTCACGTTGTTGACGTTCAGGCTCTCGAGACCCTCGTTTTCCGCTGCCGCAAGAATAATTTCACTGCTGGAGCTATAGCGAACGTAGTAATCGTCCCTCGTCTCGTTGATGAGAACCGAGCCACCCGGTTTGTAAGCGTTGAAAATGTCGTCGGGGTCGCCCACGATAATGTTGTCACCCTCATAGTCGGTACCGGTATACGTCAGCATCGAGCCAACCTTCTCGCTCCCGTTCAGATTCAAGGTGTAGCTGGAGCCCGAATTGACCTCACCGCCCGTAAACGTCAGCGTGAGCCTCAGATGCTTCTCGACCGGGGTAACGCTCAATGTCACAACCGACTCAGCCGCATTGGTGGTCTCGACGAGAGTGTAGGTTGCGTTGTCGGCCTTGTAGTATCTGGTCTCTGCCTTGAGCATGCCGGCCATAGCCTCGGGAGCATCGGCGAGGTCGAACGTCTGGGTTTCGCCTTCGTTTAGCGTGAAGGCGGGAGGCAGCTCGCAATCGTAATAGTGGTCCACCACCGTCGTGTTCACTTTGACGCCGCCTTCACCGCCGATCACGTCGGTAACGCCGCAGGTCTGTATAGCATCCGCTTGCGGAGCAGCTACCGCTGATGGATCCTTCTTGGTGGCCGGGGCGCTTTTGAGCGCCGCGGCGGGCTGCCCAGCGCCCTCTGTGCTAGTAGCAGCCGGAACATCAACGGCAACTGATGCCGACGCAGGACCAGACACAGAATCAGACACGGGATCAGCCGTGGGCATCGGCACGGGGTCGGCCGTGGGTGCGGGGTCGGCAGCAGGAGCCGGCTCCGCCACGGTCGCGGGCTCGGGCGCAGCCGTGGCGGCAACGGCATCCTGCGCCGCCGGCTCGCTCAGCTCGGCTGCCAGCGTCACGCTCGGTAACAGAAGCTGACCAACCATAAGTGTGCACGCCACCGCACAAGCAATCTTCGCGCCCACCCGACGCCACGACCCGTGAATAAGCATGCGAGTGCGTTCGCGTTGCGTCTGCTTTTCAAAACGGTCTTCGTGCATAGTGACCTCCTTGGTCGAAGGGAAGTATCCGTATCTTCACCTTGCGCCAAAAGGCTGTGCACACCAAGGTTCGTACATACGAACCCCTACGTTGACCTGCATATTTGCGGCAAACGCTTTGTACTGTTGATTGATAAAACGACATCCGGCAATTTAAAAATATCCATTCCTTCCCGGCGTATATGGCCGATTTAGCGAAAAAGGTAGAACTCGAAGCCTTCGGAACCCATTTGATAAACCCGCTATCTGCGGGGTATACTACAAATTGATGGGCCCGGGATGACCGCTGATTCAAGTCACCGGGCCTAAATTGTATCTATAATGACCGACCGAAGCCGAGAGCGCGATTTATGGATTCCGTATCTTCACGCCGCATGGCCAACCGGAACTGACCGCGCGAAACTCAACCTTAAGATCGAAAAGATAAACAAGCTCCGCAACCGTGTGGCGCATAACGAGCGGCTCTTTAACCCTAGCAAGAACAGCTGCTCACCAAAAGACATCGACGCAGACATCAACGAGCTGTTTCGCGCCCTCTCCCCGGAGGCCCATATGGTTTTCTGTAGCATTGACGATAGGACGGCTGTCGAGCGTTTTCTAGAAGAGCATCCTGCTCCTTCAGACGTGAAGCTGTAGTAGACCGCGTGGTCTCGACTCATGCCCCGGGCGGTACAATCAATCTACCTGGCCCCGGCTATCAAAAGGACCCCACTTGAAGCTGAGCAAGCACAAGACCAATGCTCTCATTGCACTCTCGCTGTTTACCTTTGTCTTCTTGGCGGCGGAGTTTCGCTTTGACGTCAATATTGGGCTTCTTGCCGGGCCACAGCGCGTCGTGATTGCCCAAGGCTTTATTTTGGGCGCAAGCGTTCTTGGCCTTATGGGATACGCGCCACTCTTAAGCCTTGCAAACCGGGCAGCAAAGCCACAGGTGGTCACAATCGCCGCGACCGCTATCGCCCTTGCGGGCCTAACCCAAATCCAGGTGCCCTCGGATGCTTGCACCCTCGAGACGCTCGGCTGCATTGCCTTCTTTGCACTTGGCCTTCTTGGAGCCGCCGCCCATCATGCGTTCGCTCTGTCCTTCAAAGACGATCCCAAACTCGCCACTGGCGCCGGCGCTGCCTATGCGAGCGGCATCCTCATCCAATTTGTCATCAACTTGCTCGACTGCGGCGGTATGGGAGAAGCAGCAGTTCTAGGCATCGCGACGATCGGTATCGCCCTGTTCAGCACACTCGCCTTGCAAACCCGCGAGGCCGATGAACCCCTCCATGGCGGCCCAGCGTCACTCTCGCACATCCCCATCAGGCAAGCATGCTGGAGTATCGCCCTCGTAGTCATCCTTGCATGCCTGTTCTCCACCCTCGACAGCGTGGTCACGCTCTCCAATGCGCACGGCACCATCGCCGTGCAAACTTGGCCACGACTCTGCCTGGCAGCAAGTGGACTGCTCGCCGGATGCATTTTCGACCTTGCCGAACGCCGCTTTATGGGAATGGTCATGTTTGGCGTCGCCGTTCTTTCGACCATCTCGATTCTGGCGGTAGAGGCAGGGACACATCCCACTATCGGCCTTATCGTTTTCTATCTGAGCTCAGGCTTTTTCGTCACGTTCTTCACCGCCACCTTCACGCAGCTGGCGCCGCAGATGCGCACGCCCGCATTTTGGGCAGGCATGGGGCGCGCCGCAAACAACGTCTGCGCATTTACCATCTCTGGCGCATCACTGGCACTTGCGACCTCGGAAAACGTTGCCCTCATCATGATCGGCGCCTTGGTGCTGCTCGTCGCTGCCTGTTCCGCATTTTTGGCAGCAGGGCTCTTTCGCCTACCCCAAAGTTCACAGGAGCGTGAGCACCTGCAGCAGGCAGAAAAAGCCCTTGCCGCCCCCAGCATCGAAGAGCAGCGCCGGGCATTTATCGAAACAAGCGCCCTCACCCCGCGTGAGGTCGATGTGCTCGTTGCCGTCACCCGCGACGAGCGTCCCCTCAAGCAGGTTGCCGATGAGCTGGGCATCTCCATGCGCATGGTGCAGCGCCACTTGAGTTCCATCTATCAAAAGACCGATACTCAAACGCGCGCCGGCCTAAGCAAGGCATTCCCCTCGGACTAACGGGCTGCACGAATAACTCGGTACCTGCGGCACAGGCCCATAGCCTCACCCTATCTAAAGAGAGCCTCAATCATAATCTCCAAGGCCCGAGACGCCATAGCGGGCTTCATAGAGGGCTTGGCCTCGCCCGTCGCCGCTACCTGTTCGGGACACTGCGGAACATGGATGAAATCGACCAGCATGCCCGGATACTGTTGCTGCGCAAGGTGACGCACGCTGTAGAACAAATCGTTGCAGCAATACGTTCCCGCGCTATACGAAACGGCCGCAGGTATGCCCTGTTCGACGCAGGCTTCCACCATGGCATAGACCGGTGTGGTGGCGAAATAAGCATCGGGACCTCCCACAACCACAGGCTCGTCGTGTGGCTGGAAGCCCTCGTTATCTGCGATGCGCGCATGACGGTGATTGATGGCCACATACTCGGGCGTCACCTGCGCACGACCCGCGGCAACACCCGTGCACAAAACGGCATCGGGCTGCTCCTGCTCGATAAGCCCCTCGACGATCCGGGCGGCTTCACCAAACACAACGGGCACGCGCTCCACCACAACGTCGATGTTTGCCACATGCTCCGGCAAGCGGCGCACAGCTTCCCACGACGCATTGATAGTGTCTGTGCCAAATGGTTCAAACCCTGTAACGAGAACCTTCATCCGATTCCTTTCGACAAAAGAAGAGACGCCCTTCGCGCAGGGCAAAGGACGTCTCGATTCTAACGAATATGCCGAAGTGCGGCAGCGAGCCTTATTCGGCAGTCTCCGGAGCGGCAGGCGCACCCTCCGCCTCGGCGGCAGCACATGCCACGGCCTCCTCGCACACGCCAAGCTCGCGCAGCTTATAGCGGTATGCGGCAGCGATAACCTCGACGCAACCCTCGCGGCCAAGCTTTGCGCGATTGACCACGATGTCCTTGCCGCTCGTCATCTCCCACTTGCCGCCCGAGTAGCGCTTGTAGAATGCCTCGCGCATCTTCTGCATCTGCTTGACGAGCTTGGCGCCTTTCTTCTTATTGAGGCCGCGCTTCTTGCGCACGATCTCGACGCGCTCCTCAAAGGGAGCCGTCACCAGCACAGCAATGTGATTGGGGTTGTTGCGCAGGAGGTAATCGGAAAGACGACCCTCGATAATGCAGCTGCGCGTGGCACCCAAGTCGACAATCACCTGCGACATGGATTTGAACAGCTTGTCCGAAAGCGAACGCGAATCCACGCGATCGGGCAGGAAGGCCACGTTGTCCATGGCAAGCTGCTCGTCGTAGGCAGCCATCTTGTCGAGCGACTCGCCCGCACGCAGGGCAGAACGAACCAGCAGCTCGTTGTCGTACAGAGGGATGCCCAGCTCGCAGGAGAGCATCTTGCCGATCTCGTGACCCTCGGCACCAAAATCGCGGGCGATGGTGATGACCACCGGCTGGCCCGCTCGCGTGGCCTCGCGGAGGGCACGGCGTTGCTCGATCTTGTCCTTGATAACCGCCATCGGTCTTCCCTTTCAAATACGAGAGGAGCCTATACCAGGCCCTTCAGGCACATTATCCAGTCAAAACAATTCGGCTATGCAGCAACAACGCGACGCTGGTATGCGCGGACGATGAGCGAAATGCCGAAGTTCAGCACGAAGTATAGCGCGAAGGTAAAGCCATAGAGCGCAAGCACCTGCGAGAGGTCGGAAGTCTGGGCCATAACGACCTTGGTCGAATACATGAACTCCGCCACGTTGATGCCGGCAAGGTACGACGAGTCTTTGATCACCGTGGTGCACTGGCTAAAGAGTGCCGGAATGATGGTCTTGAACGTCTGCGGCAGAATAATCAGACGCATGGTGGAGAAGAAGCCAAAGCCCTGCGACTGTGCCGCCTCGAACTGGCTCTTAGGGATGGCGTTAAAGCCACCGCGGATGATCTCGGCCATGACGGCAGAGGTGAAGATGGTAAACGCCAGAACGGAAATCACGACGTCGTCGCCCTTGACCGTGAAGTAGATAAAGAGGATCCACAGCAGGTTGGGCGTGCAACGGAACAGCTCGATATAGGCGCTCACCAGCAAAGAGAGCGGACGCAGCTTGCCTGTGCAATACTGCTTGACCATGGCGAGCACGGTGCCAAAGATGATCGAGAAGATGATGGCAAAGAAGGAGATCTCGATGGTCTTGGCAAAGCCGAGCATGATGAAGCTCAGGTTGTCTGCATTGAAGATCTGCATCTCTTAGGCCTCCTTTGCAGCAACATCGGTGATGCCGGGAATCACCTTGGCGCGCGGGCGACGCTTGGAGCGACGCTCGAGCCACTGAACGAGCATGGCCAGCGGGAAGCAGATGATGAAGTACATCACGCACGCGAGGATATAGCCTTGCAGGTAGCCATAGGTAGAAACAAAGCCGTCGGCGTTGTACATCAAGTCGCCGCCAGCGATGAGGGCGAGCACCGAAGTGTTCTTGACCAGGTTGAGCGCCTGGTTGCACAACGGGGGCAGGATGACCTTGAAGGTTTGCGGCAAGATGACGTAGCGATACGCCTGAACACGGCTAAAGCCCTGCGAAAGCGCCGCCTCCATCTGGCCGCGCGGCACCGATTCGATACCGGTGCGGATAACCTCGGAAACGTAGGCGGCGTGGTAGAGGCCTACGCCTAAAAAGCCCAGGGCAAACGAGGAGATACGCACAGGAGTTGCCGCCCCGGTGATGGCCTGGAGCAGCTGGGGGCCCGCCATGTACATGAAGAACACCTGGACCGGCAGCGGCGTATTCTGATAAAACTCCACGTAGATACGGCTAATAGCACGCAACACGCGCGAGCGCGTGGTGGAAAACACACCGAGCAGGGTGCCCAGGATCAGCGAGAGTGCCAAACCGGCAACTACAACCTGCAGCGTGACGAAGAAGCCATCCCAAAAGCTTCCCATCTCGCTAAAGGTCATCTCCCATCGCATGGAGTCGAGGAGTCCTTCAAGCATGGCGAGAGTTCCTTCCTAACTTACGAACATATATCGCCCGGACGCGCTGGCGCCCGGGCGATCAAGAACCGTGGAGCGCGCAGATGCGCTCGTCACGGCAACGGTATCACCTTAGAGCAGGCCCCACTTGGAGATCTCTTCGTCGATCCAGCCGTCCTTCTCAAGCTTCTTGACAGTGTCGTCGACGGTCTTGGACAGGTCGCAGCCCTTCTTGGTGGCCACGCCATACTCCTGGGCACCGAACTCGATCTCGGGCTGCAGCAGCTCGCAATCGTCGGTGGTGTAGGTCTTGAGCGTGGAGCGGTCCATTGCAAAGGCATCGACATTGCCGGCGTCGAGAGCGCTCTTGATGGACGGGTAGTCCGGGAACTCCTTGAACTCGGGAGTAGCGTCGATCTTCTCGTCCTCGAGCATCTGCAGAACCAGGTCCTTGGTGGTGGAACCCTGGGAAACGCCGATGATCTTGCCGTCAAGGTCGGCCATCTTGCTCATGCCGGAGCTCTTCTTGATGAGGATGCCCACGTGGTCGGTGCGATACGGGGTCGAGAAGTCCCAGCTCTTCTTGCGCTCATCGGTGATGGTGTAGGTAGCAGCGATGATATCGAGCTGGTCGTTATCGATCAGCGGGCCACGGGTCTTAGGAGTGACGTCGGTGAACTCGCAGAGCTCCTTCTCGACCGCCTCCTCGTAGGAAACGCCGAGGACGGCAGCGGCGATCTGGTAGCAAAGGTCGATCTCGAGACCCTCGTACTTCTTGGTCTTGGTGTCCAGGTAGCCGTAGCCCAAAACGTCCTTCTTGACGCCGCACTTGAGCTTACCGCGCTCCTTGATGGTGGCGAGCTTGGAGTCGCTGCTGGAGCCAGAGCCCTTGCTGCCGGAACCGCAGCCAGCAAGCGCGCCCATGCTGGCAACGCTCAGGACGCCCAGACCGGCAACCTTCAAAAACTGACGACGAGACATATCCATTGTTGGTACCCCTTCCCTGCGATACGCAATTCATGGCAACGTATGCAGCCATGGTGCCGAACCTATACTCGGCTATCTCGATGCGGCGGCTATACCGCATGCGAAAACGAACTAGTGAAGAATCTTGTCCAAGAACTCACGGCAGCGCGGGTTCTCGGGATTCTCAAAGAAGTGATCGGGCGTGCCCTCTTCCAAAATCTGGCCATCGTCCATAAACACCACGCGGTCGGCCACCTGGCGGGCAAAGCCCATCTCATGGGTGACGCAGATCATGGTGATGTTCTCCTGGGCGAGCTCGACCATAACGTCGAGCACCTCCTGGACCATCTCGGGATCGAGTGCAGAGGTAGGCTCGTCAAAGAGGATGATGGGTTGCTTGGTGCACAGAGCACGGGCGATGGCCACGCGCTGCTGCTGACCACCGGAGAGATTCTGGGGATACTCCCCTGCCTTTGCCGCCAGGCCAACGCGCTCGAGCGCAGCCATGGCGATCTTGTTGGCCTCTTCCTTGCTCTTCTTCTGAAGCTTGATGGGTGCGAGCGTCAGGTTTCCCAACACCGTCATGTTGGGATATAGGTTGAACTGCTGGAACACCATCGAGGAATACTTGCGGGCCATCTCCAGATGATTCTTCTTGGTAAGCGGCGTGCCGTCGATGATGACCTCGCCGGACGTGGGCTCCTCAAGAAAATCGACGCAGCGGATGAGCGTGGACTTGCCGGAACCGGACGGACCGATGACAACGAGCTTCTCGCCAGCCTTGACGTTCAGGTTGACATCCTTCAGGACATGCAAGTCCCCGAAGTATTTGTTGAGCCCTTTGATCTGGATCATATCGGACATGGACGAGTTCCTTCCTTATCTGCCATCGAATCGGGACGCGGCGCATCCACAAGCGCCAGTGCTTCGCGGCTCCATCCATTCTACGGTTAGAAAAAACCAAGCGCTCCGTATGAGGGGACGCTTGTTCGATTCGAAATCGAGTTGTTACAAACGAGCAACGGTAAAAAAGGCGGTTTTATACGAATTCTTGGGTTTTATGCCCGCTCTTTTCGTACTTCATACATAGCACCTGGTATACCGCTCGAATTCTCCATCAGGCTAAAGAGCCGCAGGGTAGGCCTATGCCAGACGGGAACCGACCTCTTTGGCAGCCGCCGGCTTATCGAAGTTGCCACCGGTACGATGGCCAAGCTCGCCCATCACACGACCCATATCCTTCTTGGCGGTAGCGCCCGTCTCGGCGATGACCTCCTCGATCAGCGCCACGAGCTCGTCGCCCGAGACCTGACGGGGCAGCAGGCTCTGCAAAATCTCAACCTGCTCGGTAAGGGTCTCGGTGCGCTCGGCGTTGTTGCCGGCCTTGATGGACATATCAAGCGTCTCGCTCGTCTGCTTGATCAGGCGCTTGATCATGCCGTTCACATCCTCCTCGGTCACCTCGCGGCGCTCGTTGACCTCGATGTTTTTCACCTCGGCCTTGACCTGACGGATGATGGACAGACGCGTCTTGTCCTTCGCCTTCATGGCGGCGATCATTTCTTTTTGCAGCTCTTCGTTGGTCATCGAAAACCCCTTTCTGATAAACGAACCCGCCGTTCGGGCGGGCTCGCAGGTAACGTACGGTTGTTGCGCGCAGCTACTCGCTCGTAGTGGAAGACGAGCCGGTGCTCGGCGTCACGCCCTCAAGGCTCACATTATACGGAACCTCCTTGGGCATGTCGTTGACCTGGATGTTGGCCTTCTTGATATAGTCATCCATCCACTCGGAATACGCCGTGCTCTCCTTCTGGGTCTTGAGGATGTTCTTGATGTAGCTCACGATCTTCTTGGGAACCTGATCGATCGAGGTGACCGACTCATCCACATGGAAATAGCCGGTGCACTTGATGATGTGGTAGCCGTAGGAAGATTCGACGAGCTGGCTCACGTCGCCCTTGTTAAGGCCGGAAAGAGCCGACTGGTACTCGTCAACAAAGCTCGTGAGCTTATCCCAACCCACATCGCCCTTGTCATCCTTGGAGCCGGTGTCCTCGGAATACTTGCTCACCGCATCGTCAAAGGAAATCTCGCCCGCGTTAATCTTGTCGAGGACCTCCTGGGTCTTCTCCTTGACCTCAGCCTTCTCCTCGTCGGTAGCACCCGAATTCACCTTGAACAGGATGTGCTGGGAGCGACGAGCGTCGTTATACGTGGAGAGGTTGTTGTTGAGATAATCGATGACTTCCTGATCGGTGGGGTCCTCGACCTTAGCGACCTTCTCCTTGAGCTTGGTCTGCTTGAGGCTGCTCTCAAGCTGCTGCTTGTAGCTGTCCTTGGTAAAGCCGAACATCGCGATCTGGCTCTCGAACGCTTCCTCGCTCTCGTAGTTTGCGGCAGCGTCTTTCCAAGCTTGCTCGACTTCCTCGTCAGTCACCTGGACATCGTACTCCTTCTCGGCAGCCTGCAGCAGATACTGGCGTGCCAGGGAATCGATCACGCTCGCACGGTAGCTCTCGGGCGTCATGTTGTTATCGACCAGGTACTGAGCCCATTTCTTGTCGGTGTCATAGCCACCGGAAGTGCGTACGCTCATGATCTGCTTGGTCACGGTGTCCTCGGTGATGTTCACGCCATCAACCTTGGCGGCAACGCCTCCGGTAAGCGTATACGATTCCTTGTTCTGGCTCTGGTTGATGATGCCCGAGCAAGCCATGGTGGAAACGGAGAGAATCATCGCCGCGCATCCAATCGCCACGAGCAAGATCTTGACGCCCTTGGATACGCGCGTCTTACGAGCACGAGCACGTACGTCCTTCTTGCGCGGCGCCTGAGCCATGTCGCCGGGCGTAGGTGATTTCTTTTTCTGTTGAGCCATGGGTGCGTCCTTACCGCGCTTGCGCTCGCAAGCGAGCGAACTGGTTACTACCTGATGCTTGCCTATTGTCTCATATATATGCCCAGCTCAGAAAAACGTGACAATACTGAACGCCTTAACGGTCTTTTCTCACGAAAAACCCCTGCGAACACGAGGCTCACAGGGGTCATAAAAGGGGGCAGCTTAGACCTGTTAATCAAAAGCAGGAAATGGGCGCTACTCGAAGTACTTGGTGATGGCGTCGATCATGCCCTCCTGCGTGGTCTGCGCGAGGATGTCGGCCGTCTTCTCCTTGTCCATGAAGATGTTCATGAGGTTCTGCAGCACGGCAACCTGGCCGCCGTCACGCAGAACGCCCAGGTTGATGATGAGCTCGGCGGGGACCTCATCGCCCATGCCCGCCATGGGCTGGAAGACGATCGGGGTCTTGGGCTTAATCACCGCGATATAGGGCTTCTCGATAAACTGGGGATCGGTATGAGGAATGGCGATGGCAGCGGCCTCGGTGTGAAGACCGGTGGGATAGTTCTTCTCGCGCGTGGAGATGCCGTCGAACCAGCCGTCGTTGATGTTGCCACGCTGCTTGAGCTCGGCGCCAAGCTTGGTGAAGAACTCGTCGGTGCTCTCGGCCTCCCAATCAAAGAAGACCAGATCGGGGCTAAACAGCTCAGTATCCTTGCTTGCCATATTCTCTCTCCTGTCTTGTTGACATGTGCGCTGTCTCAAAATGGGCAGCGAGACAGCTTAGCAAAATCGATGGTAGCACAGCCTTCGCTGCGCAAAAGTTGTACAGCAACTTACATACAAGTGTGACAATTGGGCGTGCGCTACCGGAAGCATCACATGGGGTTCAGGCCATCTTTCTGGCGCAAAAAGCTCCCCAGCCGCAACCTCGTATTCGAGAGCAGGCTAGGGAGCTTATATAGGTCACGTCGATTGAGGCGACAAACAGGCGAAGTTATGCGGCGGGCGCCGGATCGATGGCAACCTTGCCATCGGCCAGCACGTGGACGCGACCGTCGGCGAGCATCTGCACGGCCTTAGGATAAAGCTCGTGCTCGATATCGTGAATGTGGGCCTCGAGCGTATCGACGTCCCACTCCTCCTCGATGGGCAGTGCGCGCTGGGCGATGATGGGGCCGCAGTCGTACACCTCGTTTGCAAAGTGAACGGTCACGCCCGTCACCTTGACGCCGCGGTCAAATGCATCCTGGATGGCGTGGGCGCCCACAAAGCTCGGCAGCAGTGCCGGATGCAGGTTGACCACGCGATTGTCAAACGCCTGGAGCATCGGGGTGCGAACCATGCGCATATAGCCGGCCATCACCACATACTCCACGCCACGCTCGAGCAAGGCATCCACGATCTTTTGATCGGCAGCGATCGAGTCGGCGTAATCCTCGCGGCTCATCACGAGCGTCTCTATGCCGGCTTCCTCTGCACGCTTGATGCCATAGGCGTCCGCGCGACTCGAAACCACCAACTCGATGCTGGCGTTGAGGCTGCCTTCGGCGATGCAGTCGATCAGGGCCTGGAGATTGGTGCCGGAACCCGAGATGAGCACGCCGATCTTGAGCGGCTCGGTCACAGGAGTGCCCGTCGGGCGCGTATAGGGAGCAGGGCGAGACATGGTGTTATCGCTCATCGGAGTACGTCACCTTGCCCGAACCCTCGATGCAGGTGCCCACGCGGAAGGGCTTCTCGCCCATGGCCTCGAGAGCAGAGACCGTTGCGGCCTCGTCCTCGGCGGCCACGATAAAGCACAGGCCAACGCCCATGTTGAAGGTTTTGCAAGCCTCGTTGGGGGCAAGCTCGGCATGCTTGGAAATGTAGGTGATGACAGGCGGCACGTCCCAGCCCATCTTGGACCCGTCGCGCTCGACCACGGCGTCGACGTCTGCCGCCAGCGCACGGTTGAGGTTCTCGGTGATGCCGCCGCCCGTGATGTGAGCGATGGCGTGCACGTTGGCGCCGCCGCGCAGCAGCTCAAGCACCGGCTTCACATAGATGCGCGTGGGTGCCAGCAGGGCATCTGCCAGCGAAAGGCCGCCCAGTTCCTCGAGCGGCTGCTCAAGCTCGGCGCGCTTGGCCGCGGCCTCGGGCGTGCCCGGCACGATCCCGTCAACGCCGATGACCTTACGCACCAGCGAATAACCATTGGAGTGAACACCCGTGGAAGGCAGGCCGATGATAACGTCGCCGGGACGGACGTTTGCGGGGTCGATCATCTTGGGGCGATCGACAACGCCCACGGTAAAGCCTGCCAGATCGTAATCATCCGGACGCATGACGCCGGGGTGCTCGGCCATCTCGCCGCCCACGAGAGCGCAGCCCGCGAGCTTGCAGCCGTCGGCCACACCCTTCACGATCTTTGCCATGTGCTCGGCCTCGATATGACCGATAGCCACATAGTCAAGGAAGAACAGCGGCTCGGCGCCGGAAGCGAGAATGTCGTTTACGCACATGGCAACAAGGTCCTGGCCCACCGTCTCGTGACGGTCGAGCAGCTGCGCCAGCACGAGCTTGGTGCCCACGCCATCGGTGCCCGAAATAAGAATGGGATCTTCCATGTCCTTAAGGGCAGCGGCGGAGAACAAGCCGCCAAAGCCGCCGATGCCGCCGATAACCTCGGGACGATTGGTCTCCTTGACCATCTGCTTGATGGCGTCGACCGCGCGGCCGCCCTCGGCCGTATCGACGCCGGCGTCCTCATACGTCACGTGCTTGGTGTTCTCACTCATCGGATTTCCTTTCGCATGGAGCGGTTTGGTAACAAAAAGATACAGGCGCCAAGTCGCGGGTTGCCGCTCATGGCGCCGTGGGGTGCTTTATGCCTCGGGATGATTCTCTTCCCAGCTCTTGTCTTTGTCCTTCTCGACGATCGCGTCGTCTGCAAAGCGCGTGGGCTTGGTGAGGTTGCGCGGCTTGTAGCCTTCCATGAACTTGTCGCGACCAAAGCTATCGGGAATAGCCACCGGGTAGACACCCGTAAAGCAAGCGTCGCAGTAGCCGCCCTCGGGCATGCACTTGAGCAGGCCCTCGACCGAGAGGAACGCCAAGGAGTCGGCACCGATGAACTCACAGATTTCGTCGACCGTCTTGTTGGCGCTGATCAGCTGCTGCTGGACATCGGTATCGATGCCGTAGAAGCACGGCCAGATGACCTCCGGCGAGTTGATGCGCACGTGAATCTCTTTGGCGCCGGCACCGCGCAGCATCTTGACGAGCTGCACCATGGTGGTGCCGCGCACGATGGAGTCGTCGATAACCACAATGCGCTTGCCCTCGATGTTGTCTTTGAGCGGGTTGAGCTTCATGCGCACGCCCATGGCACGCAGCTCCTGCGTGGGCTCAATGAAGGTGCGGGCAACGTAGCGGTTCTTGATGAGACCCTCGCCATAGCGAATACCGCTCTCGTGGGCAAAGCCCTCCGCCGGAGGCATGCCGGAATCGGGCACGCCAATGACCATGTCGGCGTTGACGGGCGACTCGATGGCGAGCATGCGGCCCATGTCGTAACGGCAGGCATAAACGCTCTTGCCGTTCATGATGGAGTCGGGGCGAGCAAAATAAACCTGCTCGAAGATGCAGTTTGCCGACTTCTCCGCCGCGGGCACGCCCTGCTCGGAAACAAGACCCTCGGCGTTGATGCGCAAAATCTCACCCGGGCGAATGTCGCGAACGTACTCGGCGCCCACGATGTCGAGAGCGCAGGTCTCGGAAGCGACAACCCAGCCGCCTGCCGTAGCGACCTCGGGCACGGGCTCGCTCGCCTCGGTGCTCTCCTCGAGCGAGGGAAGCTTGGCGGCTGCCTTGAGGTCGGCCTGATCAAGACCGCCATCCACGAGCTTGCCCAGCACGAGCGGACGAATGCCGTGCGGATCGCGGAAGGCGTAAAGGGAGCTTTCGTTGATGAGGGTCATGGCGTAACCGCCGCGCACGAGCTCCATGGTCTTACGAATGCCCTCGCGCAAATGGCCGGTGCGCTGGGTGAAGTAACCGATGAGCTTGGTGGCCACCTCGGAGTCGGAATTGGAGAGGAACGGAACGCCCAGCTCGATAAGCTGGCGGCGCAGCTCGTCGGTATTCACCAGGGTGCCGTTATGCGCGAGCGCGATGATGACCTCGTTGATGGTGGAGAGGTGTGGCTGTGCAGCCTCCCAGCTCTTGGCGCCAGCCGTACCATAACGCACATGTCCCACCGCAAGCTGACCGGTAAGCGTAGAGAGGTCGGCGTTGGAGAACACCTGGCCGCAAAGGCCCAGGTCCTTGCGCACCATAACGGTGCCGCCGTCGCCCACCGCGATACCTGCCGACTCCTGACCGCGATGCTGCAGCGCACGCAAGCCAAAATACGTCAGACGGGCAACGTCGCGCTTTGGCGCCCAAACACCAAAGACACCGCACTCCTCGTGCAGCTGATCCCTACCTTCGTCCAGCTGCTCCGGCTCGGACACGCGTCCTGCGGCGGCCTGGGCCGCATGGATGGTTTCTTGAGACATGCTATCCCCTCATGACTCTATGCGTTGGCGTTTACCAACCCATTATACGCACAGGTACGACGGCAAACGGACGGCAACGGAGCCTCTCGAGAAGCTTAGAAAAAAGTCCGCACCCTCAAATGAGGATGCGGACCAATATTTCGATGCGAATGTTTGCTCGAAATCGCGGATTGTTACTTCTTGCGACCCTTGAGCACAACAACGCCAACGATGATGCAGATGACGGCCACAACCGCAACTCCACCGATGATCATCATGGAGTTGTCGCCCGTCTTGGGCAGGGCCTGACCAGTGGGTTTCTCGCCCGTCTGGGTCTTGTCGGCAGGCTTAGGCGCGGGCGTTGCCTGCTCGTCCTTCTTCCACTGGGCGAAAAGCGTTACCGCAGCGGAAAGCTCAACCTTTGTGCCAGCCTCATAGCTCGTGCCGGAACCATCTGCAGCCGTGTTCCAGCCCACAAAGGAATAACCCTTACGCACCGGTTTATCGGCCGTGACCTCGGTCTCGGTAACGTGCTCGACAGTAGCAAACTCAGCGGTCTGCTCATCCGTGGAGCCGTTCAGGTCGTAGGCGAGGTCGTAAGCCGTCTCCTCGAACTCAGACTTGGTAAAGCCGCAGTACTTGCACTTGGGGGTTCCCGTACGAGTCCAGGTGCCAGCGCCGTCTGAGACCCACTCGGTGTAGGTGACGTCGAAGGCGTTGCCGTGCTCGCCATCGGTGTAGTCGTGGGTCAGCATCTCGCCGCCGGACCACACGAGCTTACCGTCAATTTTCACGTCGGTACGACCGGAGTTTTTAGCCTGGTCACCGCCAAAGCCAAAGAGCTGCGAGCAGGTAGTGTTGTCGCGCTCAGCCTTAACCGTGTTCTCGCCGGTGATGTTAATGATGTACTTATATGAACCCATATTGGAGTCATTGATGTTCAAAGCCTGCTTATAAAGGCCCCAAAGCGAGGTCGAGTTGAATGTACAGTTGCTCACGTTTACGGTGATGTCATGCTTGCCAGCACCGGCATCGGTGTAGACGTTGATGACCTTGCCGCTTGCGTTAAAAGTGCAGTTATCGAACGTCATGGTCGGCGAGCTGTACGTCCAGATGGCGTAATCGAGGCTCGGGGCGTTGAATGTGCTGTTTTTAAACTCGGCGGAGGTATAGCCCCAGTAGAACGTCTTGCCGTTGATGACGCAACCATCGACCACGGTCTTGTCGGCGCGGATGAAACCGAGGTAATCTACGGAGCCGGAACGCAGCGTCATGTTCTTGAACGTCACGGTACCGGCGCCATCAAAGGAATAGTCGCCATTGTACTCGGTACCATAGTTGGCAGGATCGGGTACAAGCGCGCCGATGTTCCAAGCGGTCTTATCGGCACCCAAACCCTCGAACGTAAGGTCCTTGCCCTTGGTGTGGCCCTCGGAGCTCACCTTGTACAGCGTATAGTTGCCCTCGGGAAGCAGGATGGTGTCGCCGCTTTGAGCCGCAGCGGTAGCGGTGACCAGGTCATCATAGGTCGCACCCGTTGTTTTATTGGTAATCTTTGTGACGGTCGCTCCATCAGCATATGCCGGCGCGGCAAGGACGCCCACCGAGAGCGCCATGGCGCACACCGCCACAGCGAGCCTGCGGATTCCCTTCATCAATTGCTTCATACTCACACACTCCAAACGCCCTCTCGAAGCAACCCAAAAGCCGGAGGGGAGGATTATTACCCCCCCCCGGCTAAATTTACTGCATGTATGCTGTCACACTACCATAACCGTGACAGCAATTTGTGACAACGGAATCTTTTACTGCTGGTTTTTACGAGCCTTACGCCCGGCCGTAACAATGCAAGCGACCGCCACGGCAGCGGTTGCGAAGACGGCAACCATGGTACCGTCGCCCGTCTTGGGCAAGTTGGGCTCGCCCGGCTTTGACGGCTTGGGCGTCTCGGGCGTGGGCACGTCGGCGGCCTTCTTGTACGTATTGGTGAACGCAACGGAGGCGGCGGGCTGAGGATCATCGGCCTTAAAGGTCACGCTAAAGCCAAAGTCGTAATAGCGGAACTGGTTCCAAGCGTTGGGGACTTCGATATAGCCCTTCGCGTTGTCGAGGGCAAGTGTGTCGCCGTTCGCGATCTTCTCGTCGCCCTTCATGGCCCGATACACATTGGCATTTGCGGCATCGGTCTTGTCCATGTACTCCTTAATGCCGCCCACACTATCGTTTGAAGTGGCGCTGTTGTCGATCCCTGTAGAGACAGCGCGGTCTGTGCTATCCAATGAAAAGCGGATGCAGCGGCTGTACAGGTAGTCGTACGCCATCTTCAGAACCTCAGGATCGTTCTCCATGAGGTAATAATCGTTCTGATAAGCATAGGTAGCAGCATCGTCGGCGGTGAATACCTGTCCACCCTGCTGGAGCTTCTTACCCTCAGCCACACGAGTGCTGCTAAAGCCCCAGGTCTTGAAGTAGTCGAGCGTGCCGTCGTTGAGCGCGGAGTAAGGAACGCACCAGTTGGAGAAGCTGCCCGAGGTGTTCTTGTAGTACGTCGTGATATGGCTCTGGCCAGCATACGGCATAGCAGGAGAGCCCTTGTAGCCGGTGCCGAGTACGTTGTATTTCTGAGCCACGGTGAGGTCATCCAGAGAATCGACGCCATAGAACGCGCAGATGAAGTCCGCGTACGTGCGGCTGTCATCGGCCGGCAGAGTGATGCTCTCGCCCTTGCAATTCTGGAAAGTGAATTCTTTCTTGATAAGCTCCGGGAAGGCATTCATCTGAAGCAGGGTAATCTTCTGAGCGCTATCGGTGTCGTCGTTGCCCGTCAGCGTGCCCTTACCAGGATTGCTCTTAAAGTACGAGATGACGGCAGGGTTGATGCAACGCAGGGGGGCTAAGGCAAGCCGAATGTTGTTGCCGTCAAAACCGGTGGCGTTCAGGGCTCCGGGCGCAGACGTCTGGCCGTAGAACATCGGGTAGAGCTTCTGCCATACATCGCCCCAGCCATAGCCAGCGGAGTTTTCGTCGGCATTCTCACCGGTGTTTTTCATGCCCGGATTGCCGGAGGGCGCGTAGGTGTCGCCAACACCAATCCAGTTGACGGTATCAAAGCTGTAGTCCACGTACTGAATGGCAACGCCAGACTCGTTGACGAAGCGCACCTTGAATTTGCTGGAAGACCCCCAGTTCAGGCCCTCCTGCATCTCGGCTTCCATAGCCTCGGCAACCGGGTTGCAATCCACGGTGACGTTGCCGTCCTCGTCGATCTGCTTGGAAGTGATCGTGTAGGTAAAGTAGCCAGCGGCGTCCGGAGCTGCCACGCCATCTTCCGTGTACCAGCCGCCTTCGGCCTGGGCGTCCGGCTCGGCAACCACGGTCGCCGATGCAGAAAGGCCCTCAATCACCTCGCCGCCGTTGACCGAAAACGAGGTCGACTTGTAGTTGGTCTTTGCAGGGGCGACCTCGCTCACCGTGTAATCGCCCGGCTCAAGACCGGTAAGCTTTGCAGTCTGACCTGCCTTAAGGGCAATCTTGCCGTCTGCAGGGATAGCCTGAAGGTCGCCACCGTCAACGCTGTACTGACCAGAAGCGGGCGCATCGCCCTTGACAACAGTGAACTCAAACTTGGTATCGGCACTGGGCGCACCTGTGCCCTCAACCGTCTTGCTGATTGTCAGGCTGCCCGTTGCTGCAGAGGCAGACACCGACGAGCCGTTAGCTGCGTAAGCCAGGACACCAACAGGCAGCTGGGAAAACACCATGATGCCCGTCAGAAGTGCGCTAAGGAGTAGTTTGCTTCGTTTCATGCTGCGTTTCATACTGCGCCTCATCGTTTCTCAACTCTTCTTCTTGATTCTGGAAGCCGAACTTCAAGGCATCGAGATTCGATTTAAAAAATGCGTATGTCCCCTAGCCTTAAAAGACGAGCTCGTCACAAATATGAAACAAATTGTCACATTTAGCAAGCGTGACTATTCGATTGGCATTTGTTTTTTCTGCTGCTGAAAGGGGAAATAATAACCCGCATAATGCATGGAGAGGGTCGTTTTTTACCTTGCCATGCTGCATATGAGGCAAGACAGCAAGCTCACAAGCGCAACCAATAATTTGGAATTAAACGCGGGTAAAAAGCAACGTACTAAAAGCTAAAACTCTGCAAGGAGCCGCTCATCCTACGAAATGAGCCCTGCTTTTCGTGCAGCATCAAGAATCTCATCGCCGCACTTGGTGACGCAATAGGTGTTTTCGAGCTGCCCGCCGTTCTCCATGCGATTGGTGCTCACCGTCAGATAGCCCGCTTCCTCGCAGGAAGCGAGGGCACGACGTGCCGTGTCGAGGCTCACGTCCAACTCGGTTGCAAACGAACGAATCGAAGCGCTAACGCCATGGTTCGATGCCCCGCTGCGCGCCTTTACCAGCGCCAGCACGTGAACGTCTCGGTCGCGAACTACAATATCAACAGGTACTTTTAGCGTCACTTTCTTAGACATGCTTCCGCTCCTCTGCTGCGCTTCGACTTCTCTCCAGCATGCTGCAAAAGCCACAAGGAGCGGAATGGCAGCCCCGGATGGCGTCTACCAATCGGCCCACAAAAAGCAATCGGTCCAAAAGAACTGTTGAACTACAGGTTGATTCTGAAGACCCCCCCCCCGTTATTTAATTTGACGGTTGGCATGCAATCGATCATCTGCTCTTCTCACTCAACGCACTTGCGCACACACTTTATGCAACGCTCTCACGTCGCATTTTTTATAATTTTAGTGCACCAGTACAAACTTTCATTTTTCGAATCGGCGCATCGCAGTTATGTCCTTGAAGAAAAATGCAAAGGGGCGTTGCCTCTTGCAGAAAGCGGCTCATTTGTGCCAATTTGCAAAATGCCACCTTAAAGCTGGCGTGTGAGTGACTCAATTCTGCCTTTCGCAAGGCATACGGGAATTTATTTCGCCACCCCCTAGGCTCAGTATGCACATAATCTTCATACGCTATCAACCATCACGTTGCCTTTTTACAACCCGCATACACCGTGCGGAGCGCCCTCATAGAGAGCTACCATATAGGTCACGTCTGATGTATATAAAAAGGAGCGCATATGGCGCGTAATATGCTTGATCCAAAGATCGTCACCGAATCGGAAATTCGAGAGCTCCCCCTCTTCATTAAAATCTACGGTGGTCTCTGCATCGCCTCCGGCATCGTCTCGATTCCGGTCTACTTGATGTTCTTTGGCTACATCGCCCAGCAACTTGCCCAAAACCCCGACGCCGTGACCATTGGTGCCAACCCGCTCGTCGCCCTCGTCATCGCCATCGTCGGCATCTCGTTTGCCGTGCTCGATACCGTGGCGCTTATCGTCTTTGGCGTCTCGCTCATCAAGAATCGTCGGCGCCACGCCGCGCGCTGGTCTTACGCGCTCATCGCCATCACTATCATTCAGATCATCATCGATATGATGCTCAGCGGTATCGGATCGCACCTCATCCGACCTGCCGTGCAGCTCGTTATCCTTATCACCCTCTCGATCACTGTCGATCCGTCACTTCGCCAGGAGCGCGAGCTTCAGCGTCGTTTGCGCAACATGATCAATCGCGAGGCCGCGCGCGACACCATGCTCGGCCGCGACGAGACAGGCGAGGGGTTCATTCGCCTCAACTTCTTTAACCTGTTCTGGGTATTTGTCGCATGCAGCGTTATCGGCCTGGTGCTCGAGACCATCTGGCACATGGTCGTGGTTGAACCGGGCGTTTATCAAGATCGCGCCGGCCTCCTCTTTGGCCCGTTCTCGCCCATCTACGGCTTTGGCGCCCTGCTCATGACGGTGGCGCTCAATCGCTTTTACAAAAAGGGCCCCATCATCATCTTTTTGGTGAGCGCTTGCATCGGGGCGCTTTTCGAGGTGGCTGTTGCCTGGTTCTTGCAGGTATCGTTTGGTGTTGTTGCCTGGGACTACAACCACATGCGCCTCTTTGGCATGCCCGATCCTATCGCCGTACTCTTTGGCGGGCGCACCTGCACGATGTTCGCCGGCATCTGGGGCTGCCTGGGCCTGGCGTGGATTCGCATGCTTCTGCCGCGCCTGCTCAAACTCATCAACCGTATCCCCTGGACCTGGCGCTATTCGCTTACGTCTATCTGCACGGTTCTCATGCTTATCGACGGCGTCATGACCCTTCAGTCACTCGACTGCTGGTTTGAACGCGTAAGCGGACTCACCCCGCAAACACATGTCGAGCAATTCTACGCCGCCCATTTTGACAACGAGTACATGCAGCATC
Organism: uncultured Collinsella sp.; assembly: GCA_934647195.1. GTDB lineage: Bacteria > Actinomycetota > Coriobacteriia > Coriobacteriales > Coriobacteriaceae > Collinsella. The sequence continues at coordinate 252,283 of CAKUFD010000001.1, read as the reverse complement.
GCTTCCAAAGCATGACGATCACGCCGCAAGATACCAGCCGCGTGCTCAGCGCAGAGGACACCGCCGCGTAAGGAATGACTCGCCAACAGCTCCAATTTGGCACCGCGCGCAAGCCGCACGGGACAACCTCACAAGAAAAGGGCATCGACCTGCGTCGGTGCCCTTTCTTTAGCCTTTATGGAAATGCACGCAACACGCAAGCGGTCTGCGGCGGCTAGTTCGAAGCGTCCTGCGTATCGACGCGCGACTGGGTTTCCACCACCGTGCACACCATGGTGGCGCGCGTGGTACGCGGGATAATCTCGCCCGCACAGGTCACCAACGTCAGTACCTGCTTGGCATCGGCGATGTCTTCTTTGGCAGTGCTCGACGTCGCCTTTGCGTAACCAAGCATGTCCGTAAGATACTCGGTGAGCGTCTTGTCGGATCCCTCGAACGTGGCACGGCGCGCATCGGTGTAGGTGTCCTCAACCTGAGCGGTGAACATCGGCTTGAGCACGTAGGTGGTATCGCGCGTGATGTAGTACACCTTGCCGATCTTATCGAACTCCTCCTGGTTGAGCGTGTTGTCGATAGGCTTGAACATCGTGCCATCGTACATGTGGTGGCCGTAGATGGTGGTCTGCTCGTCCACCAGGCCCGGGGCAGTATCGTCCATATCCATGAAGATGGTGCCAGAACCGTTGCCCGAATTATCAAAAAGCCTGCTCAGATAGGTCGTATTGTTGTTGGTCTGGACCACCGGGTAATTGATTACCGTACCCGGGACATAAATCCAGCCCACGATATCCGGATTGATCTGTGCCAGGGCATTGAAGTCCACATTGGGCACGTCATCTCCGTCGTCGCCCTTGACGGCATACTGCTCGAGTTCCTTGTAGCACGATTGTGCCTCCTGATAGCCCAGCTGAGCCTTGATGAACAGGCCTCCGGCAACCAGCAGGAGGGCTGCGCCCACGATAATGAAGACGAGGGGCAGTATCTGCTTCTTCTTGCGCGGGGGAAGGTCGTCACCACGGCTGTCCTTGCCGCCGCGGCGCGGGGTACGAGGCGGCACAGAGCCACCGGCGCGAACCGGGCGCGGCTGCTTTGCAGAAGGCTGATGCGAAGATACGACTGCCACAGGGGCAACTCCCTTCGGGGATGTCATTTGGTTGCGCACGGCCTGCGGTGTCTGAGCGGGAATCTGCGCAGTAACGGCAGCGGCGCTATTGGATGGCGGCACGGTGGCGGGAGACGCGGAACGCACGGCGGGCGCAGCATAGCTCGGTGCCTCGTCAGGCTCGGCAACCTCAGGATGATACGCAAAGGGGTCAAAAGCCGGAGTCGCTGCAGGAGCGGATGCCAAGGACTTTACCTGCGGAGCCTGCGAGGAGGTGCGAGCCGAAGGGGCAGCCACCATCGCGCGCGGAGCGGTTTGATGCGCAGCGCGGGATACCGTAGCCGCAGCCGCCGCAGGCGAAGCGATTGGCTGCATGGCACGCGTAGCCGAGGCCGTGCTTGCCTTTGGCGCGCCGGCAGACGGTGCACCGGACGTGCCGCGCGACGCAGCGATGCGCATGAACTCGGCTGTCTCCCAAGCAGAAGGGTTACTTGCCGATGCGGACGGGCGCGCCGGAAGCGTCACGGGCTTGGGCGCAATCTGTGCCGCCACCTGGGAGGCAGAGGGCTGCTCGGCCTTAGGCGAAGTCGCAAAGCGTGAACCCACGGGACGCGGTGTCCATGCGGGCTCAAAGGCGTCTGCAGCAGCCTTCGGATTGGGCGTGGCCGAGGAAGCCGCCGGAGCAGATGCAAAATGCGAGCCGGCCTTAACCATGTGCACGCGCGACTGCCCCGCCACATGACGACCGCCCGGCATAGCGCCTCCTTTATCGGTATGTGCCATATCAGCCATGCTCTCCCCCATTTCTCAAGATGTCGAGCTTAAGCCTCGGCCATCTCGCGTTTCATGTTCTCGATTACCGTACGGTACTCGGGCATCGTGGCACCCAGGATTTGGGTAGCAAAAATCGCGGCGTTCTTGGAACCGTTGATGGCAACGCAGGCAACCGGCACGCCGGAGGGCATCTGCACCATCGAAAGGAGCGAGTCGAGACCGCCCAGGTCGGATGTCTTCATAGGCACGCCGATGACGGGCAGCGGGGTGAAGGCGGCAACGACGCCACCCAGATGAGCGGCCTTGCCAGCAGCGGCGATAATCACCTTGATGCCGCGATCGGCTGCGGTGGCTGCCCACTCATGCACCTTGTCGGGGGTGCGGTGTGCCGAAGCAATGACCAGCTCATACGGAACGCCCAGGCGCTCAAGCTCCGCAGTGCACCCCTCCATGGTAGGAAGATCGGACTTGGAACCCATGATGATGCCGACAACGGGCGTTTTCTCTGCCATATGAATGCCTCCAGATTGAGAGCGGCTGCGCGGGTGCCCGCGCTCCTTAACTACAACGTGTTCAGTATAGACGCGCCAGACGATAACGGGCGGATTGCCGTAGCTTTTCCCCAATCAGTCCCATGAAAGCGTCCGTTATACAACGGCGAGAACCCGCGTTTATACACGAGTCCTCGCCGTCACTGTGGCGTCCAGCTGGAACGCCTAATTTTTGAGCCGCGATCTTAACTATCGACGGCGACGCTTAGAAGCGATCACGCGAGCCGCTCCAAGAGCAGCCACGCCAGAGGTACCAGCGATTGCTGCGCCCAGAAGCGAAACATCGCCGGTCTTGGGAAGATCCTTCTTGGAAGAGGCAGAAGGCTTGCCGTTGCCCGAAGGCTTGGTGCCGGTGTTGCCCTGGTTGCCATTTCCACCCTGCTCACCGCTACCGGGCTGATCCGGATTGGGCTTGTCGGGGTTCGGCTTGACCTCGGGTTTCTTGAGGCCGGCGCGGGCGTCGGTCAGGGCCTTGAGGGCGTCGTTGACCTGGTCCTGGGTGGCGTCGTCGGCAGCGAGCACCTCGCGCGCATCGTTGAGGGCAGCCTCGAAAGGCTTCCAAGAGTCGGCAGTGTAGTCGTCCTCGGCCAGCTTGGTAGCCTCGTCGACGGCCTTTTGCAGCTCGGTCTTGTCGACGACGGGCGCGACGGGCTTCTCGGCGAGAGCCGCTCGGGCGTCGGTCAGGGCCTTGAGGGCGTCGTTGACCTGGTCCTGGGTCGCGTCGTCGGCAGCGAGCACGCCGCGGGCGGCGTCGAGAGCGGAGGCGAAGCCTGCCCAGGTCTCGGCGGTGTAGTCGTCCTCGGCGAGCTTGGCAGCCTCGTCGACGGCCTTCTGCAGCTCGGTCTTGTCGACGGCGGGAACGACGGGCTTCTCGGCGAGAGCGGCTCGGGCGTCGGTCAGGGCCTTGAGGGCGTCGTTGACCTGGTCCTGGGTCGCATCGTCGGCAGCGAGCACGCCGCGGGCAGCATCGAGGGCGGAGGCGAAGCCGGCCCAGGTCTCGGCGGTGTAGTCGTCCTCGGCCAGCTCGGCGGCGTCGTCGACGGCCTTCTGGAGCTCGGTCTTGTCGACAACAGGTGCGTTCAGCGTGATGTCGAACTTATCGAGTCGAGGAGCGTCAGCGTTGGCGGGGGTACCAACCGTAAGAATGGTGGTCCCAGCCTTCTTGGCAACGAGGTCAAACGTCACGGTCTTGAGCTCAGTCGGATTCGCGCCGCCAGCACTGACCGAATCAACAGCCTCGAACACGCCACCGTTGTCGCTCAGCTTGACAGCGTTGGCCTCAGAACCAGAGGCGTACGTAAGCTTGACGCTATAGGTACCGGGGCGTTCGACCTTTACGCGGTAGGAGATGGCATCACCGTTCATGATAGCGTCCACAACCTTGCCGCCGCTTGCGCCATTGAGGTTCATGACCGTCATGGGATACGTGTTGCCCCACTGGTCGGTATCGTTCGAGTGGTCGTCGACCATCGTGCCGTCTTCGGCCTCGATCGTCACGGTCTCGCCCGACTTGGTGGGGAAAGCGAAGGCAGGGGCCTCAGCAAGGGCATCGCGAGCATCATTGAGAGCCTTGAGGGCATCATTGACCTGGGTCTGAGTTGCGTCCTCGTTATCGAGCACACCCTGAGCTGCAGTAAGAGCAGCCTGGAAGTTGCTCCAGGTCTCAGTCGAGTAATCCTCGGCATTCAGCTCGTCAGCCTTATCGACGGCCTTCTTGAGCTCGGCCTTATCGGCAACGGCCTTCTTCAACGTGATGTCGAACTTGTCTAGACGCGGAGCAGAGGCAGAGCCGGGAGTACCAACTGTAAGGGTGGTGGTTCCAGCCTTCTTGGCAACGAGGTCAAACGTCACGGTCTTGAGCTCGCGCGGATTCGTATGACCGGCGGAGACAGAGTCGATGGCCTTGAACACGTCGCTGTCATCGGAAAGCTTGATTGCGTTAGATGCAGAGCCCGAAGAGTACGTGAGCGTCACGCTGTAGGTACCGGCACGCTTAACATTCACGCGATAGGACACAGCGTCGCCATTGTTGATAGCGTTCACGATCTTACCGCCGCTTGCACCCTCAAAATCAACGATCTCCATAGGGTAGTTGCCACCCCACTGATCCCTGTCGTTCGAGTGGTCGTCAAGCAAGGTGCCGTGCTCGGCCTCAATCGTCACGGTCTTGCCCTCCTCAGTTGGGAAGGCAAACGAAAGGTTGTCCATGGCGGCCTGCAGAGCCTTCATGGCAGCTCGCACCTCGGTGCCCTTGACGTCGCCGTTGTCGGCGGCGTTACGAGCGGCCTCGATGGCAGCGTTCAGCTCGGCCACGGAATCGGCGTTGAAGTTGGCCGTATCCAGCGCATTAGCTCGGGTGATGAGTGCATTGCATGCCGCGTCAAGATCGGTGATGGTGACGTCTGCTACGCCGTGATAGCCAATGACGGCGCCCTTACCGGACTTTACGGCAAGAGAAACCGAGAACTGCTTGTCGCCATCGGCAGCAGAGCCGGTAACGACGCGACGGGTCTTGATATCAACCTGTTTCTCAGTCTCGCCTTCTGCGAAGGTGACCTCCTGCGGCGCAGTGTCGAAGTTGTCCTGGATAGCGGAGCCGGGCTCGGGCTGAACAACAAGCGTTACAGAACCCTTGGAGCCGCCGGTACGACGGATGGTAAAGGTGTGAGTGCTGTCCTCGTCCATGGTGACGTTGGTCTCGGTGAAGTCGAACATGCCGGCGCCATCGTTATTCAGATAGGCGGCAGCATCGATGCCGACGGTACCCGTAGCCTTAATGACGACGTTATGCGTACCAGCGTCGAGCGTATCGGACTCAAAAAGCAGCGCCGGAACCGTGCGAACGGAGTCGTGCGTATCGACCGTCTGGGACGCACCGCCGTCGATGGAGACGGTGAACGTGCTGTGGTTGGGGTCCTTGGTACCCACGATGGCAAACTTGGTGCCCGTGAAGCTAAAGGAAGCCGTGGCGCCCGACTGCGTGGTCCACATGCTCGTGCCCTTAAAGCAGCCGTCGATCTTCTCGGCGTTCCAGTTGCCGGTCTGGGTCATCTCGGTGTTATCGATACCGGTCATGCCCTCGGGCAGCGGGGCCGGCTTCTCAAAACCGCGGGATGCCTTGAACAGGCCAACCTCGGAAATCTGCGGAAGGCGAACGTTTTGGTCGCTAAAGTTGTAGGTGTTGAACTTGATCTTGACAGCCGTGGCGGTCACCGCAGTGCCGCGGACCAGGCGCTTGGCGCCAATCGTGCCGCCGCTGCCAAAATCGGTCCACGTGCCGTCGCTCTCCTGGTAAGACACCGTAAAGCTGGAGATGCGCTGGCCGTTTTGGATGGCCTCCTCGATGGAGACGATATCGAATGTCGTGGGCGTGGGCAGCTTGACGGTAAGCGTCTGATCGGTAGCGCTCTTGGCGCACCAGTACGTATCGTCCTTGCCGTCCAAAACCTTGGAGGCACCGTAATCCTCGTTGTCGTTCCAGGTGCTGCTGGCCTCGGCCGTAGCGGCAACACGGCCGTTGTCGTTAGCACGCGTCAGGTCGTCCTTGAACGAATCCTTGACGTTCTGGCCAAACTCGCGAACGCGGTCGGCAATGGCGGGATCGAGCTTGCCCTTATTGTTGGGAGGCACGTTCAGCAGCAGCGGAGCGCCGTGGCCGACAGACTGGAAATACATATTGCCCAGCTCGGTGAGCGTCTTAGGCGTATTCTTGGTCGTACCCCAGAACCAACCGGAGGTAATGCGAGCATCGGCCTCGGGAACGAGCCACTTATCGCCATCGGGGAAGCCCTTGCTGTAGCCACCGCTCAGATTGGTGTTAAAACCGTTGTCGGAGCTGGAATCGATCTTGCACGGACCCCAGGTGGTGTCGTGCGCAAGGCCGTTCTCGTTGCCGATCCAACGGATACCTGCAAAGGTACCGCCCTGAAAGATCAGGCAATCCTCGGTCTGGAGCTCCTTGATGGTGTTGTACCAGCGCTGGAAGTCATAGACCTGGGCATTGGCACCGGAACCCTTGGCGCCATCCATCCAGACCTCAACGAACTTGCCGTTGTTGCCGTACTTCTTATTGCCCAAGATCTCCCTGAGCTGACCATCGTAATAGTAGTTGTAGTTGACCTTGGGATCGGTCGAGGTACCGATACCAGAATCCTCGCCATCGGAATAGCCGTACGAAGCATCGTGGATATCCCAGGGCGAGAGATATAGGCCCATATCAAGGTCATACTTGGTGCAGGCAGCCGAAAGCTCGGCGAGGATATCACCCTTGCCGTCCTTGTACTGGGTGACGCCACCCATGTCGTACTCGGTCAGATCGGACTGCCAGATGCAAAAGCCATCGTGATGCTTGGCAGTTACGACAAGCCTCGTAAAGCCAGCTTCCTTGATGGTCTTGACGTAGTTATCGGCGTCGAAGTCCTCCGAGAGCGTAAAAATCTCGCTCGGAGCCTTATTGCCGTAATGCTCGCCCCACTCGATCTCGTTGAACGTGTTGGGACCAAAGTGGCAAAACGCCGCGAGCTCGTCTTTTTGATACGCGTACTGTGCGCTGCTGGGCACAACAGCATTTTGCTGAGGCGCATCAGCGGCAAACGCGGGCGCGGGCGTCGCTGCAAGCGGTCCTACCGCTGCAAAAAGCAGCGCTGCAGACAATAGCGCTCGGACTCCCGCCCTCCTTAAGCTTCCTACGTGTTTGAACATGTCTTCCCCCTCCGGATTTTGAATATCAGGGCGGGCACCGGTGCACCCACCCCATAACAGTAAAAGGGGGCGGGCTTGCATACATCAAGCCCGCCCCGGCAGATGCCGTTAACGGCGGCGCGAACGGTAGAGAGCCGCGGCACCGAGGCCAGCAAGGACCATCGGAGCGATCAGCGACACGTCGCCGGTGCCCGGCAGGCTGGAACCATTCGAAGGCTTGCCAGGCTTGTTCTGGCCAGAGCCTCCCTGCTGGTTGCCGCTACCCGTGCCGGGCTGACCGGGCTTGACCGTGCCCGAACCACCAAAGGCACCCATAGCCGTGTTGAGCGACTCGAGAGCAGCGGCGACATCGTTGGCAGAACCGCTCTTAAGCAGATCCTTGGCGGCAGCGATAGCGTCTGCGAGCTGCGCCTTCTGCTCATCGGTACCGTTGGTGGTATCCAGGTTCTCGGCCTTAGCGATAGCGTCCTTGAGGGCGCTCACGTTTACGAGACCCTTCAGAGCCTCGGCAATCTTGGTGCGCGCGGCGGCGACATCGTCGGCGGAGCCATTCTTGAGGACTTCCTCGGCCTCGGCGAGAGCAGCGTTGAGCTGAGCCATCGAATCCTCGGTGTACTCCTCGGCAGAAGCGTTCTTGGCAGAAGCGATGTCGGCCTTGAGGGCCTTGACGTTGACCAGCGCTGCCTTGGCATCGGTGATAGCCTGGGCCAGGTCGGCGTCGTTGGCCGCATCGTGCGGAGCCTTGGCAGCCTCAATAGCAGCAGCCAGAGGTGCCCAGCTCGCCTCGGTGTAATCCGCCTCGTCGAGCTTCTCGGCCTCGGCGATGACCTTGTTCAGATCAACTGCCTCGCGCAGGACAAGACCCGCCTTGGCGTCGTTGAGCTTGGTAGTTGCAGCAGCAACCTGCTCGGCGGTACCGTTCTTGAGCGCAGCGTCAGACTCGTCGTAGGCAGCCTTATACGTGTTGTAAGACTCCTCGGTGTAGAGTTTGCCGTTGGTCTTCTGGAACTCGCCGCGGGCGGCCCTGAGCTCGCTGGCGTCGACCAGCTTACCCTCGGCGTCCTCGAGTGCCGTCTGCGCAGCCTTGAGCTGAGCCGGCGTGGCCTTGGTGTCGGCAATCAGATTCTCGAGCGCGCTCAGTGCATCGCGATAAGCGGCGGCACTGTCGGTCGTGTACTTATCGGCGGCGGCGTCGGCCTCGCCGTACAGCAGCTTGGCGTCGGCAAGGGCCACCTCGGCGCGCTGCTGAGCGCTCTGGTCATATGCCAGGGCAGCCTGCTTGGCCTCGACCTCGGCAAGCAGAGCCTCGCCATCGGCCTTGGCAAGTTCGTCGGGATTGGCAAACGCCTGCTCGGCCTCGGTATACGCATCTGCATATGCCTGATAGCTCGCAACGGTGTACTGGCCATCGTCGTTGGAAACCTTCTTGGGAAGGGCCTCGCCCGCATACTTCTCAACACCGGCGGCGTTGGCAGACCTCAAGGCAGCGGTCACGGAGTCGACTGTCGTCTGGGTGGCCTGAGTGTTGGCGAGCGTCTCCTTTGCAGTGGCAAGAGCCTTGTTGAAGGCGTCGGCGGTCGACTTGGTCCAACCGCTCACGTCCTTGCCGTCGAGCTCACCGATAGCAGCCTGGAGCGCCGTGGTATCGGCGGGACCGGCGTCTTCGATCAAGAAGAACTCGGCGATCTGCGGGGCGGTACCGTCCCAGGAAACCGTGATGCCCTTCACGGCAGAGAAGGTGGTGCCGGCGGCACGAACGAGCGTGCCGAAGCTGAACTCGCTCACGGGCTGGTTGAGCGTGCCGAGCTCGACCTCGGAGGTCTTGCTATAGGCAGCATCGGTATAGACCGTTGCGGTCACCTTGGCGTTAGAAGGAGTACCGGCAGAGACGATGCGCACGCCAGAGTACACCTTGCCGCCTTCGGCAATGGGCTCGGAAACGTGGTACACCAGGGTGCCCTTGTTGTCCTGCGGCTGCCATGCGGTCTTGGTGTCGCCATCGGCCAGGTTGGCAGGGGTCTTTCCCTCGACCTCGGTGCTCGAAGAGTCAAAGTCGGCATCGCCGTAGGTGGTCACATACTCGCCGTCGTTGATGCGAATCTCACCGATCTCGACCCAGCGATACGTATAGGTCGCGGTAAAGCGAATGCGCATATAGCGACCGGTCACGTTGAGCTTCTCGGTACCGTTGGGATCGCTATCGTTAGTAGCGGTGACATCGGTCTTGGGGTTGGCGGTATACATGTTGCCCGGGTTCTTGGTGTCATGCGTGAGCCAGGCTGCGGTCTTGGCGGTATCGCTATTGAAGGTATTCTCGATCGTCGCATCATCGCTGTTGATCTTGAGGACCTCGGTCCACTCGCTATCGGCAGCATCCGGGCTGTCGGCAACCTCGATAACACCCTTGCGGATGAAGTCGTACGTGGTCTCGGGCACATAGTATGCAACGGAGTTAATCGTGCGCTCCTGGCCAAGGTCAAACACGATCGTGCTGCCCTCGGTGGCACCCTGGGTGTTCTTAAAGGTAGTGGACAGGTCGCCGTCGAAGATCTTCGAAGCGTCAAAGTTACCCAGGTCGCCCTTTACATAGGAGGGAGCCTTGACCGTCTTGTAGCTCGCAGAGAAATTGGTGAACGGCACATCGCACGCAGCAGACGCCTTGATGCCCACGAAACGAGCCTGGACGGGCTTCTTGGCGCTTTCGTAGTCAAGCCACTCGAGCGCGTTTTGCGAGTACACCACCTTGGCATCGGCGGGAAGCGTCATATCGTCGGTGTTGATGGAAACGCCGTTGCGCACAGCACCCAGATCAACTGCCAGATAGTTATTGGCGCCAAAGGAAACGGTATCGTCGGACAGCTTGACGAGACCGTCCTCGCCCGTGGCCTTGAGGCTCACGCCCGAGATGTCGGAACGAATGGTGCCGGTGCTTGCTTCCTTGCCCTTGGAGGTAGCGATCTCGCAGAGCTTCCACCACTTGGCGGTGTCCTCGGTCGCGCGCACACGGATGCCGCGAATCTGGACGTTCTCGAAATCGAACTCCTGCTCAAGGGCAGAGGTGATGTCGCCGCACTTAACCCAGTTGGCGCCATCGACGGTGTACTCAAGAACACCGGTCGACAGGTTATCGTCGCCCTGGACATAGCGCACGTGGCCCACGGTCTTGGGGGCAGAATAGGTGACGGTGATGGTGTCGCCGCTCTTGATGTTTCCGCCGCCCGTGTGGCTAACCCAGGCGTGCGAACCCTCGTCGCCATCGACCACGCGGGAGAGAGCGTAATCCCGATACACTTCGACACCCTCAGAGGTCACCGTAGCGGTGGGCTCGGCCTCGGAGGCCGCGCCCTTAGTAGCGGAAAGCTCAAAGACCTTCCACCAAGACGTGGTGGCGGTGCTGTTCTTGACGCGAACGGCCTTGGCCTTAACGGCGCTGGGCAGCGTAATGGTCTGCGTAGCGGTGCCGTCGATATCGCCGGCCTTGATCCACGTACCGGCCTCGTTTTGGTACTCGAGCACACCGGCATTGATGCCATCGCCAGAGGTGGGCTCGTTGCCGTTACGCGCTGCCTGCACAAACGTGAAGGTGTCGACCTCAGATGTCTTGGTAAACGTAAGGGTCACGGTAGCACCGGGCTGCGTGGTATCGCGAATGTCGTACTCGGGATCTCCGGCGTTGACCTTCTTGTACTGAAGGTGCGCATAGGTTGAGGCATTGCCGTCGTTGACATTGGAGAGCGACTGACCGGCCAGGACCTGGCCATCGATGGTCACGGTGCCCGCAACGGGCTGGCCCTCGGGAGTCTGCTCTTCCTTGTTGACATGGATCTCGTAGATGGTCGGCCAAGCGTCGCTGCTGTTGTCCTGCGTGGCAATCAGACGAACGCCATAAACACCCTTGATGTCCAAGCCGGTGACGGTGACGGTCGTGCCGGTCAGGTCGCTCTGACCCTCGACATCGTTCCAATTCTTACCGTCATAGGTCTGGAGCTTGGCGTGCTGCATGTAGTCGGCACCGTTACCCTGGATAAAGGTCACGTTGGTAAGGTCGAACGGCTTGCTCTTGATCATGCCAAAGTAGGTGCCGGCGGTAAGCTTGTTGGGGTTCTTATAGACAACGCCCGTGGTGGCCTTGCCGTCAAAGACGTTCTCGGTCTTGCCCTCGGGGGTATCGGTACGGCTGGTCACAAACTGCGTGGTATCGGCGTTGGGGTTGGCAGCAATCGTGGCGCGCTGGGCAAGGTAGCCATCAAGTGCGTTGATCATCGGCATGATGTAGGCATTGCCCACCGTCGCGTACTCGGTGTGATCCACGTAGTGGAAGCCATGCTTGCGCGAAGCGGCAAGTGCGTCGGAGCCCTCGGAATACTTGGAAAGCATCTGGGAGCTATCGCCTGCAAGATCGGCCTTGAGTGCCTGGAGCTCAGCGATAGCGCCACGCGTCACATCGTCCCACGTATCAACCCAGTACACGATCTGGTCGAGCATATCCTTGTTGCCCGCATTGGAGCGATAGGTCTTCGCAGCCTTCTGCAGGTTGGTAAAGAGCGCAATCATGTCGTCGCAATCCTGCGCCGTGACCGAACCAGAGGTGATCTTGCCCTGGAAGGCCTGGAGCTCGCTCTTGATGTTGGCAGACTCGCGGCTCTCAAAGACCACGCCGCCGCCGGTATAGCGCTTCATATGACGGCTCAGCTCGCGCAGGGCGTCGGAGCCCTTCGTGGCGATGGGAGAGTTGTGATCGATATAGGAGAACGAATCCTCCCAGGTCTGATCGGCATGCTCCTGGCTCGTCCACAGGTTCCAAGAGAAGTCGGCGTTCATGAAGATACCGGCCTTGGAAGGCTCGGACTGCTGCATCGGGTTGAGCACGACGCCCTGGACCTTACCGGGCTGGACATCGGTGCCCAGAGCATTCTCGTAGCCGCCCATGGAAAGCGTGCTCTTGCTGTTGTCGGTGCACGGCCAGTTAATCCACATAAAGGGAGCAACGCCGGAATTATTGGTGAAGGACGACGTGAAGTTGTTGTCGACCTTGCCCCACACGCGGCCGCCGGTGTTGATGACCTGAACGGTCTTGGGCAGGTTGGAGTACCAGGACTCGCCCCAGCCCATGTAGTTCACGGGGCAGAAGATGAGGGTGTCCTTGAGGCCGGGGTACTTAAGCGTGCCGTCGGCGTTCTTCTCGGTCTGCTTCTCGTGCAGCCAGTCGGTCATGTCGTTGCAGAGCCTGGTGTACAGAGCGCTGCCCTGGTCGCCGGCATCATCGGCAAGGATGGAAATCTGACGAACGCCATGATCCATGACCTGGGTGAACTTCTCTTTGAGGATAGCTACGGACGAATCGTAGTTGGAGCTCGTGATGGGGTTGTACATAAACGGGTGCAGTGCGAACACGAAGCGGCACTTGGAGGTGTTGCCGGCCTTTGCAAGCGGCTCGATCTTCTCCGTCAGCTCTTCCTCAGTGTAGAGCTCACGCCACTTGGCATTGTGCTTGGGATCGTCCTTGGGGGCATAGACATATGCGTTGAGCTTGTAGTAGCCACCCCACTCCATCAGGTTCACGCGATCCTCGGTGCTCCAAGGATTGCCATAGTAGCCCTCGATAAAGCCACGCGTCACCACGTCCGCGTAGTCGGACATAGTGAAGGTGCGCAGCTTGGCATCGGGAGTCTGCTGCAAGATCTGATAGAGCGTGGTCAGGCCGTAGTAGGCGGCGTCTGTGGTCTTGCCCAAAACGATAACGCGGTCGGGCTCGGTGCCGTCAGAAGGCAGCGAAGCCAGAACATAGGAATCGTTGTGGTCGAACAGGCCATCCGTATAGGACAGCTTGCCGTCTTGTACCAGCTGGTCGACATAGGTGTCAACCGCGCCGCCAGAACCCTTGACGCCCACGAGAACCGTCGTGACCGTGCTCTTAGAGGGAACGGCATCGACATTCTTTGCCGTGATGCCCTTCAGCGCCAAGGCTTCATCCAAGCGGCTGATGGTATCGGCGTCGATACCGGACTCGGTAAGCACGCTTGCTTTGTTGCGCAGCGTCTGTGCGCCGTCGCCATACACCATGCTGTGCGGCGTGGGATACAGCTTATATTCGGCTGCGGCGTCATCGGCGTATGCCGAAAACGGAGCCAAGCCGCCCAGGCAGGCAAGCATGACCGCTGCAACAGCAAGCAGCTTGGCTATCATCCGTTTCTTCATCTCTTAAACCCTTTCTTGAGGCAGGTCTTCGATCGGCTTCGTGCTACTGACGACGGTTCTTGACGTACAGCACGGTACCGGCTCCGACGACCAGCAGGCCAACGACACCAACGGCTGCGATATACATCGCCTGGTCGTCACCGGTCTTGACCAGGGTGCCGGGCTTCTTGTCGCCCTCATCGCCCTTGTTGCCCGTCGTGGAATCGCCCTTGTTCGAACCAGATCCGCCGTTGTTACCGGTATCGGTATCGGAGGAGCCGGGCTTGTCCGGATTCGGCTTGTCCGGATTCGGCTTATCCGGGTCGGGCTTGTCCGGGTCGGGCTTGTCGGGGTCCGGAGTAACGGGATCCGGAGTGCCGGGACGCAGGCCCAGCATTGCGGAGCGCAGCTTGGCCTTGGCGCCATCCACAGCCTCGAACGTGGGGTTATCGCCTGCAACGACATCCTTGGCGTCGCTGAGCGCGCCCTCGAGCTTCTTCCAGGTGGCCGTCGTATACGAATTCTTGTCGAGACCCTCTGCCTGCTCGATCAGGGCCTGCAGACCATCAAGGTCAACTGTCTCGTCGATGATGCGAACACGAATCTCGCCGGCGCTTGCAAACTTGTTCTGGTTTGCAGCGCCTTCGCCATCGGTCTCGTCAAAGTAGAGCTTGACGTTGGTGGCATTGGCAACGGGCTCGTCGAAGGAGATATTCTTGGCGCCCGCGCTGGACTCGAGCGTACCCTCGGCAACCTTTGTATAGGTGTTGCCGTCATCGGTGCTCACCTCAACATGGTATTTGGTCAGACGACCATTGGCAGCACCGGTACGAGGCACGTACACCATGCCGCTCACCTTGGCAGGAGCAGCGAGCTTGATGTTGAACCAATGCGGCATGTCGTTATCGGCCGGTGCCTTCCACTGCGTGTGCCAGAAGGTGGACTCGTCACCGTCGATGGCAGCCGCGGCAGGACCGTTGGGAGCGGTCTCGCCGGTCGTCTCCTCGGAGCAAGCCGTAGCGATGACGCCTACCGCAAAGTTGTTGTCGGCAGACTTAAGCTCAAGGCCTTCGATTGCCTCGGTGAGCGCCTTCGCGTAGGCGTCGACCGTATCCTGCATGCTCACGGGAAGATCACGCTGGATGCTATCGCGCGCAGACGTGAGCGTAGCAACGGACTCGTCGGTATAGACCGACAGGTCGGAAGGAATAGCCGCAAGCAGAGCGTCGAGCTTGCTGTAATCGGCAGGCTTGTACTTAACGTTGGCAACGCGGTCGTTGATCTGCTGTGCGAGAGCGGCGATCTCGTTGGCATCGGGGTTGACCTGGTTGATAAGGTCGCGCGCGTGATCGACAAGCTGCTCGAGCTCGGTATCATCGGCGCCGGCAGCGAGCACGGAGCGAGCCTTGAGCTCGGCCTTGTCGAGATCCATGGTGGTCGCAAACGTAGCGCTACGGGTCAGACGAACATCGTCAACGTAGCCCGTGAAGGCAGAGGTCTTGCTGCCGATGCGCTGGACGGAAAGCATGCACGTGGCCTTGAGCTGAGTGCTACCGTCCTTGCCGAGGGTCTCCTTGAGCTCGCCGTTCACATAGAGCGAAACCTTGCCCATGCCCTCGTTCTTGAACTCAAGCTCGACCCACTCGTTCAGGGGAAGCGTGTAATTAAACGAGTAATCGTGATTCTCGCGGGTGATGCCAACCTTACCGGTTGTTGCCTGCACGGCCTTGATGGAGCCGTAGGGGCTCTCGAACAGGATCTGGTCCTTATCGCTCGTAGCATCGGTGCGCTTGACCTTCACGCGCAGGTCGTTGCCAAGGCCTGCGGTCTCGAGGTCGGAGTCGAGGCTAACGTAGCTCTCGCCGCCCTTGAGCTCGAGCGCCTTCTTAAAGTCGACGTCGACGATCTCGGCGTTCTTGGCGCCGCCGCCCTTCTTGGCAGACGCCAGGTTCAGGTTGTTGCCGTTACCCGAAGCGTCGCTGGCGTCGTCCATACCAAGCTGCATGACGGTGCCCTCGGCGTTGGCCGTGGTCTCGTAGCCAAAGTTGGTGTTGGGAGCGTCGCCAAGCTTCTTGGCCGTAGCCTTAGCGGTGGAGACGTCGGCAGAACCCTTGCCCCAGGTGGCAGCAGCGTACAGGCCAGCGGAGTTGGTGATGCGGTCGTAAACATCGTACTCAGAGATGCCGTTCTCGCGCTTGCCGCACATGTCGTTCCAGACAGCAAAGGCGCCACCGACCATCTGCTCGTCGCCGGCAGGAATCGTAACGCCGCCATAGGAATTAACGGCAGAGTTGTACACGGTATTGTCGTTGAGATAATCGAAGTAGTAGCCGGCGTTAGGAACGATGTAGTACTTGCTATCGACGCAGTTGATCAAGTCAAAGCCGAGATTGTACATCTCGTCCATCTTGGCCCAACCAGTGCTCCAGAGGTTCATCTGACGATGCTCGCCTGCGGCGCCCTTGCCAGAAACCTGGACAGAGCCGTCGCCCTTGATCTGGGTAAGGCTGCCCCACACACGCGCGGTGCGGCCCGATGCCTCGACGTGGTCAAAAAGATCGTTGACGAACTTGCGATACGCAGTGCCGTCGGCCTCGTACTCGTCGGCGCCGATATGCACCATGGTCTGGCTGTCAAAGACAGGGTCGGAACCGGTGAGATACTCATCCCAGATGGAGAGTGCAAAGGCCAGAGACTCATCGTACTTGCCGGCCAGGTTAAGATGGTCGTTGCCGCGATGCGTCTTAGACCTGGGCGTACGCAGGTCGGGGCGAACGTTGGTGAGCGCCAGGGAGTGCGCCGGCATATCGAACTCGGGGACGATGTTGACGCCGAGGTCGCGAGAGTGCTGAATGAACTCGCGGAAATCGGCCTTGGAGTACCACACGTCGGTGCTCGTCAGATCGGCCTTGTTCTTGCCGTCGTTGCCGCCCTTCTTGATGTCGGACTCCAGACGGAAGCCGTTGTAGGCGGTGTTGACGGTATCGTCCGAGTACTCCTCGACCCAAATATAGTTGTCGGACAGGTGCACCTGGAAGTCATTGAGCTTGAACCAGGAGAGCTGCTTGCTCATCTGCTGCAGCCACTCGAGCGAGAAGGTCTTGCGGCCCACATCGAGAATCAGGCCGCGCACCTTATAGAGTGGGTAATCGCGGGTGATGCCCTGCGGGATGGAACCGTTGCCGGTCTTGAGGGCCTGCAGGATGGTGCGGGTAGACCAGTAGGCACCGGTCTTGGTCTCGGCCTTGACGCTCACGGAGTCGGTGATCTCCATGAGGTAACCCTCGTCCTGAAGACCGAGGGACGTATCGGTGGTCTTGGACAGGAAGATGTCGCCCGCGTTGGCAGAGCTGCCCTTAACGACAGCAAGCTCAGAGCCAAACAGGTCCTTGTAGTCGGCGGCAAGCTCGTCGGCAGCCGTCTTGAAATCATCGTTGTCATAGACGACACGCGTCTGTGCGGTGGGGGCAAAGGAGCCGGAGCGGCCCTTCCACTCGCGCAGCTGAGGCAAAACCTCGGGAGCAGCGTTGTCGCCCGCCTCGACCTGGAACTTGCCAGGAACGGTAACGGGGATCTCTTTGAACGTATAGGTGTTCTTGTCGCTCTTCTTGGTCACCTTGAAGGAAACCTTGACCTGCGTATCAACGATCGGCTGGTAGAGGGGAATCGTGCCGTCATCGGCCTGAGCACCAACAACCTGCTCGTAGTCGGTGCCGTTATAGGTAACGTCATACTCGTCGGAGGTGGGCAGGGTGACCTTAAGCTGCGTGTCGCCCTTGTTGGGGGTCTCGACCTTGATGGCATCGGCCAGGCCGTTCATGTCCATCTTGGGCGTGCCGCCGTAGACCTCGAGCTCAAAAATGGAAACGTTGCCCCATGCGACGCCACCGTCGGGGTCGGCATAGGTGTTGTGATCGATATACAGACGGACAAAACGCGCCTTATGCACCTGATCAAGGGTGATCAGGTCGGTCTTGCTTGCAGGATGCCCATCATTGGTGTAGACCGTCTGCCAATCGGAGCTATCGGCAGCAGGAGCGCTGTCGCCGTTGGCAATCTGGATCTTGTAACCCTTGGCCTTGCGCAGCTCCCAGAACACACGAACGCACTTGACGTCGCGCTGCTCGCCCAGGTCGACATAAATCCAATGAGGACCGCCATCTTGAGAGGCGGTGGCGTCAACCGCACTTGCCCAACGGGAGCTCGAAGACGACGTATTGCCGTCGACTGCCTTAGCAGCACCGAGGGTGCTTGCCTCTTCGCTATCGGCAACGGCGCTCTTGCCACGCGCAACATTCTGCTGCGGGTCCTGGCTAGAGGGCTCCGTGGTCTCGTCGCCGTAGAGTTCAAACTCGTTCACAGCGATGGTGGGCCACTCTACAGCAGCGCCCTTGGGGTCGACACTCGTAAAGCCGGTGATGTACAGACGGAAGAAGCGTCCAGTCACGGGAGTGCCAAACATAATCTCGTCGGTAAGGGACGCGGGGCGATCGTTGGACGTATGGATGTCCTTCCAATCGCTGCTGTTGGCCGCGGGCGCCGTATTACCGGTTGCGTACTGAATCTTGTAGCCGGTAGCCTTATACGACTCCCACTTGATCGTCGCCTTCTTTACGGTCTTAGAAGACCCAAGGTCGACATAGATCCAATGGGCACCACCGGCAGTATCTTCTGCGCTGCCCCAGCGCGTCTTGTCGTTGCCGTCAACCGCATTGCCAGCAGCAACCGACGGAGCCTCTTCGCTATCGGCCACGGCGGTTTTATTGAGGGCGAGATTGGCCTCAGCTGCCACGGCAGGATGCGCGCAAAGCAGCGAAGACGCACACACGATCGCAAACATACATGCGATCATGGCGACTACGCGGCGCGGCATTTTGATCTTTTGTACCGTCATGCTCACGTCCCCTTCCTGTCTTATGTCTTACTCAATCAATAACGTTATTTGGCGCAAGAGGACGCGCCCCTCTTTGCAGGGGCGCGTCCGTTAAGGAGCGCTAGTTCTGACGACGCTTGGCGCGGAAGACGCCCCAAGCGATAGCGGCCGCGCCGGCACATCCGGCGGCTGCAACTGCGAGCAGCGAGGTGTCGCCCGTCTTGGGGATGCCACCGTTGCTATTACCCTTGCCGGGCTTTCCAGAGGTACCGGGTTTGTTGCCGGTGTTGCCCTGGTTGCCGCCCTGGTTTCCGCTACCACCCTGGTTGCCGCCACCGGGCTGATCCGGGTTAGGCTGATCGGGGTTGGGCTTGTCCGGGTTAGGCTTATCCGGATCGGGCGTAGCCTTCTTGCTTACGGTAACGACGTAGCTGTTGGACTTACCGCCATAGGTGACGGTCACCTCAAGGTTGCCGTTCTCCGTCAGCTCCGTATCCAGGGACGGGTTGAACGTGAAGTCGCCCTTGGTCGCGTCGTTGTACTCAACCTGGTCCGTGGTGCCGTTGCTGTAAGTCAGCGTGAGAACCAGACCGGTCGGGTCGAGCTTGTCGCCCTCGGTGTATGTAACCTTGGCGGCATCTGCATTCACCGCGATGCCATCGAGCGTCGGCTCGGTCTCGGTAACGTCAACGTTCTTCTCGACGGAGCCCGTGTACTCCTCGATGCCGGTTACGGTAACAGTGACCTGACGGCCGCGAGCACGCGTGCTCACATCGCCCATCTCAAAGCCAAGCTTGTAATCGAGGCCATAGGTGAGCTTCTCGCCGTCAACCGTAACCTCGACGGTCTTGGCAATCTGAGCCTTGATGTCGTCCTCGTCGTTGATATCGGCAACCTCAAGCGTATCGGCGGCAGTAACCTGCTCGTCCTTGATCTCGGTAGCCGGGTTCGTCTTGCGCAGGCGGATCTCGGCAGCACTCATGTGCTGGTTGTCACCGCTGGCAGCCTGGGTGCCGTTAGCCTTAAAGCGGAAGTACTTGGCCGTGACGGGATGATCGAACTCGGCAACGCGCCAGCCCATCTCAAAGCCGTCGTCCTTGTAGCCCTTCCAGTGACCGGTGGAGATGGTCTGCCACTCGTCGGACTCGTTCTCGCGATATTGGATCTCGTAGTCGGTAACGATGCCGTTGTAGCCACCGTCGCCACCGGAGTTACGCGGCAGGTAGCGCAGGGCCTCGACGCTCGTGGCCTCATTGAGCTCCATGGAAACCCACAGTTGGTCGCGGGTGGGCGTGCTGTTCTTCCAGTCGGTATGGAAGTAAGTCGCGGCGTTCTTGTCGAATGCAAAGGAGACGGGACCCTCATTGCCCTCGGCGGGGTTCAGCTCGCTGCCAGCAGCCTTGTTCTCGATGTCCTCGAGGGGCACGTCGCGCTCGTCGCTATCGACGGGCAGGGTGCTCGAGCTGGCATCTGCAGCAAGATTGATAACGAAGGTCTTGCGCGTGGTATGATCCTCGGACTCGAGGATGATGTTGATCTTGTTGTCATGGGCGGGAAGCACCGTGACAGCGGTGTTCTTTGCGGCGACAGCGTCAACCGTTGCGAACAGGGCTGCGGTGGAGTAGCTACCCTTCTCGAGGTTGCTGGCGCTGAGCTTCTTGCCATTGACCGTCAGGCTATCGAGCGCAGCCTCGATATTGGTGTCGAAGCTACCCTTGGCCTCGAGCAGCTGGATCTCAGTCACAGCAATGCAGGGCTTCGCGTTAGGAAGCGTCACGTTCTTGTTGGTGAAGGTGAACCTCACAAACGTAGCGAGCGTGGGCTCAAATTCATAGGTATAAGGCGTGACACGAGTATTCTCGGTGCCAGCAGTCTCGGTTGCAGCGACCTCGCGCCATGCCTTGCCATCCTCGGACACCTCAATCTTGGTGGTGCCTGCATCGGGATAGCTCGCTGCCCAGCCGTCATTAACAAAGTACACGACGGCACGGCCCAGACGCTGCTGCGTATTGTAGTTAAACGTGACGCTAGCGGTCTTATTGCCATTCTGGGCATAGTCGTAGTTGGACCAGCAGCTCTTATTGGTGCCGCCACCAGCAGCATGGGTGGTCACTCCATCGTTGATGGCAGAAAGCGTATCGGACTGTTCGCCCTCGGGCACGCTCTGCGTGACACTCATAAGAGCGCCGCAGTTAGCAACGTTGTCGCCAATGGTCACTTTCTCGTTCTGGACGCGAATCGTAGCGGTAACGGTCAGGTCCTTACCAAAGACGTTGGCAGTGCCGTTAACAGTCACGGTGCCGGCGGTCTTATAAGCATCCTCGGCGGGAGTCTCCCACGTAACAGGGAAGCTTGCATTAAGGACGGTGCCGTCGGCCATGGCGGCAGGACGCGCGTCGGGAAGTGCCGCTGCCGTGCCAACCGGGGTCGTGGTGGAGTAGTTGAGAAGCGCTGCAACCTCGTCGAGCACAGTGACGTTGCAGGAGATCTTGACACCCTCGACCTCACCGGAAACCGTAAAGTTACCGGCCTTGGCAAGGGAATCCTTGTTGACACTCTCCCATGCAACGTCCTTCTTCTCGGTCGTGCCGTCGGAGTAGTTCACGTCAACCTGCTTGGGCAGGGTGAGCTCGCTGCCAGTCTTTACATAGTAGAAGCGGGAGTACGTCACGCTTGTGATCGACTTAGGCGCAGCAGGGTCGCTCGTTGCGGTAGAGGGAATCGTCACGGTGGTGGAAGCGAGGCCATCGGCGGTCATGGTGACGGTGATGTCGCCACCCTTGCCGTTGGAGCGCACGATACCCACCAGCTGACCAGCCCAGGCATTGCGATTGTTGTCGCGATAGGACTGATGGTCGGGGGAGCTGCCGTTGTCGATGCCGGCAAGCTCGCCTGCACCACTAACCTCAAACTTCACGTTGTTCTTGGCGTCGGGAACGATGTTGCCATCCTGATCCTTAACGCTCACGGTGACGTAGGCAAGGTCGCCATCGCCAGAGAGCTCGGTGCGATCGACCGAAGCCTCGAGCTTGGTAGCAGCGCCGGTGGTCGTCACGCTCTGACGGCCGTCCCAGTTCTCGGTCGAAACGACGTTGCCATTCTCGTCATACGCCTTGGCGGTGATGGTGCCGTCGGCATAGGGAACGTTCCAGCTGAGCCAGAGGTTCTCGGCAGTAGTGCCGCTCTTGCCCTCGCCCTCATAAATCTGATAGGTGTAGCCAGCAGCAGTGGTCTTCTTGGTGAACGTCTTCTTGCCCAGCGACTGAGGCGTCGTGGAGCCCTTAGGCGTGAAGAAGAGCTCGACGCCAGCGGCGTCGGTGTAGACAACGACCTTCACGTTGCCGCTGCTGTCCTTCTTGACCATATCGTTCTTCCACGCGGGAAGAATATGCAGCGTGTGCAGGTTGTCGTTCCACTGGCTCTGGTACAGATAGTATGTATCCTTAGGCAAGCCCGCGGTATCGATAATGCCAAAGTAGGAGTTCTTGGGCGCGATGCTCCAGTCGCCACCCTGGATGCCAGCGCTCACGCCGTTCCACGGAGTTGGCTCGCCCAGATAGTCGAAACCGGTCCAGACATACTCACCGGCAACGAAGTCGCGGGTGATGGTGTCATACCATGCCTGAGACGCCGAATGGCCCCAGCCTACGTAAGACGTATCGTAGGAGGTGAGTTGATGCCCACCTGCATCTTCCTGGCTCCCAAGCGTGTTATAGACGCCACGGCTGTTAACGGACGAGACGGTCTCGGAGCCGTAGAACTTCCACGTCGGGTTGTTACGATGCAGCTGATCGTACCTGCTGCCATCGGCGTAGTTGATACCGATCAGGCCTCCTGCGTTAGCGAGGTTGCCAGGCTTATACCACCAGTAGTCATTCTTGAGCTGATTATCGCCGAGCGTCACGGGGCGAGAGGGGTCGGCCTCCTTGGTCCACTTAATGAGGTTGAGCTGAGCAGTCTCGTCAAACGGCTTGGTGCCGCCGGTGATCATCTCGTTACCCACGGACCACATGATGACCGAAGGAGAGTTGTAATCGCGAGCGATGGTGGCCTTAAGGTCGAACTCGGCCCAAACCTGATCGGACTTGGCACCGATGATCTTGGAGTCACCGACCTTTGTATTGAAGAAGCGGGCGTAGTCGTAGCTGTTGCCGTTCTTGGCATCGGTCCAGCCGTCGAAAATCTCCTCGTCGAGCAGGATGCCCTGCTCCTCGCACACCTCAACCAGCACGCGAGACGGCGTGTTGTGAGACGTACGGATGGAGTTGCAGCCCATCTCCTTCAGGATGCGAACCTGACGCTCGATGGCGGCGCGGTCGTCAACGGAGCCCAGAGCACCCTGGTCGTGATGCATGCAAACGCCCTTGAGCTTGACGTTCTGACCGTTGAGGGTAAAACCGTTGTTGACGTCGTAGTTAAACCAACGATAGCCATAGACCGTGTCGTAGGTGTCAACGACCTCGCCATCAACCTTGACCTCGGTGCGAACCGTGTAGAGGTTGGGGGTCTCGGTGGACCACAGGCTCGGGTTGGCGGCGTTGATCTGGGACTCGATGGTCTTGGACTCGCCTGCAGCCACAGCCTGAGCGTCGGTGGTCACGGTGCCAATAGCCTGCTCGGCATTGCCGCCCTTGGGGAAGATGGTCTGCACGAGCGTCACGGAGGCATCCTTGTCACCATTGTTGACAACGGTGGAGGAAAGCTTGGTGGTCACGTTGCCACCGGCCTGGCTCTCCAGACTGGGGGAGGTCACGTGCACGCCGTCCTTGGCAACGGAGACCTTGTTGGTCACCACGAGGTCGACGTTACGACCGATGCCGGAACCGGAGTACCAACGACTGGAGGGAACCTGATGGTTAACCTTGACAGCGATGGTGTTCTCCTCGCCCGTCTTGAGATACGGGGTGAGGTCGAAGGAGAAAGGCGTGTAGCCGTAGGGGTGGTTGCCCAGCTCGGTGCCATTGACCCAAACGGTGGCATCCATGTAAACACCGTCGAAATCAATGCGAACCTGCTTGCCGGCAAGAGCCTTATCGACAAAGAAGCTCTTGCGATACCAGCCGATACCGCCCGGCTTATAAGCGCTCTCGGCCTCGAGGTTGGACGCATAGTCCTGATCGATGCTGTAATCGTGAGGAAGCGTGACGTACTCCCAGGACGAATCGTCGAAGGAGGCCGCCTGAGCGCCGCTCGCGTCACCCAGGTTGAACTTCCAGTTGTCGTTAAACGAAACCGTACGCTGGGTAGGGTCGCTTACGTTGCTCACATAAGAAACCTCGGGAGCAGAGCTCATCTGGGTCTGCGTTTGTGAGCGCAGCTCGGGTACCGTATCGGCGCCCGCCGCCCACGCGTGAGCCACGGGGAACGAAAAGGCGGCTGCTGCAAACGCGGCCGCGCACACCGCCCCTCGCGCCCATCTGACCATACGACCGTTCTTCACCATGGCAGCAGCGCCCCTTTCTAAGGCCCCCGATAGACGGCTGTCGTCCCTCGCGGTTCGCTCGCCCGCACAGTGCGCGAGCGCATTCATAACCTCGGTACAGAGTGAATTGACATTAAAAATCAACCTTAGATTTAACTTAAAGTTGGCTCTAACTCTTGCTTTACGCCCGCGAATGGTTTTAGCGACTAATGCCGCATTATCCAAACATAAGGAATTGTTAACGTAAACATTCACCCCCTAACATGATTACCTGCGATTTAGAAAACGTCAGCTCAGAGACCCATTTTTCCGTTTACCAATTAGTCCACCGATTCGCCTAAATCTCATCTATATACATAAATCAATACGATTTATGTATTTTTATTCACTTTGATACTCAGAACCTTATTCGATAAACGGTTATACCTGCGAAAACTGTTATCTAAAATCTAATACCATTCATAGATATACAAGGTGTCCTCGCGCCGGTCCCAAACCGTGCCAAAAACAGCCTCTAACGCAAAAAGGGCGCGGCCACATGGCCACGCCCCATGAAAGTCATTAGTGCTCGCGATCCCTCTTCCGGCTACGACCGGTCAGGAGCAAGCCGTTACACGTCGTACTGCGGAAGATCTTGCAGCGCGATGGCAGACATCCCCACCTCGTTGTTAGAACCGGTGCCGGCACGCTCCTCGCGCACGGCCTCGATGGCGCTCACATAAGCGTTCGCACCCGAGAGGGCCGTCACGCAGGTCACGCCGCGGCGCACGGCCTCGGTACGCAGCAGATATCCGTCGCCACGCGAGCCCGGTCCATACGGGGTGTTGATGATGAGCGAAATCTCGCCGTTGGCAATCATGTCGCCGATATTGGGGTGCGGGCCACCGATCTTGTTAACCGTCTCGCAGGTCACGTTGCCGCCACGCAGCACACGAGCTGTACCCTCCGTACTCACGATGTCAAAGCCCAGGTAACGCAGGATGCGCGCAACCGAAAGGATATGACGCTTGTCGCGATCGCACACCGAGACAAAGACCTTGCCCTGGCTCGGGCTGGGCATATCGTAATCGATGGCGAGCTGCGTTTTTGCGTACGCCTCGGGATAGCTCTTGGCAATACCCATGACCTCGCCCGTCGACTTCATCTCGGGCCCCAGGATAACCTCGGCGCCGGGGAAGCGGCCCCACGGCATGACGGCCTCCTTCATGCAGAACCAGTCCAGGCGGCGGCTGTCGCGGGGCAGATGCAGATCGGCAATCTTCTCGCCCGCCATGATGCGAGCGGCGCACTTGGCAAGTGGCACGCCGGTAGCCTTGGAGATAAACGGCACCGTGCGGCTTGCGCGCGGGTTTGCTTCGATCACGTAGATCGTCTCGCCCTTGATGGCATACTGCACGTTCACCAGGCCACGCACACCCAGCGCAAGCGCGATGCGGCGCGTGGTCTCGCGCAGCCTCTCCACCAGGCTGTCGCTAAAGCTGAAGGGCGGAATGCAGGTAGCCGAGTCACCAGAGTGAATACCCGCCTCCTCGATATGCTCCAAAACGCCGCCGATGTAGACCTCTTCGCCATCGCACAGGGCATCGACGTCGGACTCGATCGCACCCTCCAAGAAGCGGTCCAGGTAGACCGGGTAATCGGGGCTAATGCGCGCAGCCTCGGCCATATAGGTGCGGAGGTGCTCGGCATCGTACGCGATCATCATGCCGCGGCCGCCCAGCACGTAGCTCGGGCGCACGAGCAGCGGGTAACCGATGCGCGCCGCCACAGCCTCGGCCTCCTCAAACGAGGTGGCCTGGCCTGCCGGCGGATACATGATCTGCAGGCGGTCGAGCAGTGCGGCAAAGCGCTCGCGGTCCTCGGCAAAGTCGATGGAATCGGGCTTGGTACCCATGATGTTCACACCGGAATCCTCAAGCATGCGCGCAAGCTTGAGCGGGGTCTGGCCGCCCAGCGTCACCACAACGCCATCGGGGCGCTCCACATCGATAACGTCCATGACGTCCTCGTAGGTAAGCGGCTCGAAGTACAGGCGATCGGACGTATCGTAGTCGGTCGAGACCGTCTCGGGGTTGCAGTTGACCATGATGGTCTCAAAGCCGCGGCTCGCCAGCGCATAACTCGCATGCACGCAGCAGTAGTCAAACTCGATACCCTGGCCAATGCGGTTGGGGCCGGCACCCAAGATCATGGCCTTAGGTTTGGAGCAAGGCGTCACCTCGTCGGCGGCAACCGTCTTGCGCGAGGCAGCGTCGTCACGCATGAGGTTCTCATACGTCTTGTAGTGGTACTCGGTAGCGCTTGCAAACTCGGCGGCGCAGGTGTCGACCGTCTTCATGCTGGGAACTACGCCCAGGCCCTTACGATAGGCACGCACAAAGCGCTCGTCGGAGCCGGTAAGGTGCGCAATCTCGGCATCGCTCGTTCCATACTGTTTGAGCAAGCGCATGGCATCGGCGTCGATATCCTCCACACGCATGCCGCGCACGGTTTCCTGCACCTGAACCATATCGTTAATGCGATTGAGGTACCATGAATCGATCTTGCAGATGTCGTGCACGCGCTCCACGGTCCAACCGCGGCGGAAGGCCTCGACCACATAGAAGATACGATTCTCGGTGGGCGTGGCGATGGCCTGGGTGAGCTCGTCATAGCTCAGCTCGGAAGCGCCTTCCTTGCCGCCGGCAGAAAGACCCACATGGCCATCTTCCAGCGAGCGCATCGCCTTGCCAAAGGCTTCCTCGAAGGTACGGCCGATGGACATGATCTCGCCCACAGCCTTCATACGCGTGGTGAGCGTAGTATCGGTACCCTTGAATTTCTCGAAGGCAAAGCGCGGAACCTTGACCACACAGTAGTCGATGGTGGGCTCGAAGCACGCAGGTGTTGCCTTGGTGATGTCGTTGGTGATCTCGTCGAGGGTGTAGCCCACGGCAAGCTGTGCGGCGAACTTAGCGATAGGGAATCCCGTGGCTTTGGAGGCCAGAGCCGAGGAGCGCGAAACGCGAGGGTTCATCTCGATGACGATGAGGCGGCCGTTGTTGGGGTTCACGGCAAACTGCACGTTAGAGCCGCCGGTCTCCACGCCAACCTTCTCGAGGATGGCAAGCGATGCCACGCGCATGCGCTGATACTCAAGGTCGGACAGCGTCTGCGCCGGCGCCACGGTGATGGAGTCGCCGGTGTGCACGCCCATGGGGTCGAGATTCTCGATGGAGCACACGATGATGCCGTTGCCGGCGTGGTCGCGCATGACCTCCATCTCGTACTCTTTCCAACCCTCGATGGACTCCTCCACCAGCACCTCGTGAGCAGGAGAGAGTTCGATACCCTGGCTCACGATGGAGATGAGCTCCTCCTCGGTGTGTGCGATACCGCCGCCAGCACCGCCGAGGGTGAAGCTCGGGCGCAAAACGCACGGGTATCCCACGCGCTCGACGATGGCGAGGGCGTCCTCCACCGAGTAGGCATAGCCGGAGCGTGCCACCTCAAGGCCGATCTCGGCCATGGCTTCGTTAAAGAGCTTGCGGTCCTCGCCGCGCTCGATGGCGGCCAAGTCGCAGCCGATCATCTCGACGCCGTATTTGTCCAGAACGCCGGCCTTTGCCAGGTCAACGGCAGCGTTGAGTCCGGTCTGCCCACCCAGGGTGGGCAGCAGCGCGTCCGGATGCTCGCGGGCGATAACCTTTTCCAAAAACTCCGGGGTGATGGGCTCGACGTAGGTGCGATCGGCCAGACCGGGATCGGTCATGATCGTCGCGGGATTGGAGTTGAGCAGTACGACCTCGTAGCCGTCCTCCTTGAGGACCTTGCAGGCCTGGGCGCCAGAGTAGTCGAACTCGCAAGCCTGGCCAATGACGATGGGGCCGGAGCCGATGACGAGGATGCGCTTGATATCGGTACGTTTAGGCATGAAAACCTCCTAGATAAACCGGCGAAACCTGCACAGGCCGCGCCGGTGAGCGTGCAGCTGATGCATCGAAGCGCCGCGTGGGCGGCTACGCAGGTCTATGCCTGCGCGCCTGCCGCCGCGGGAACATCCTCGGAATCAAAAACCCAGCCGGCAAGGCGGTCCTTGGAGATGTCGATATCCAAGTAATCGGCATCGCCATCCACCAGACGCGCAAACGCCGTAAAGAGGTAATGGGCGTCGGTGGGACCGGGGGCCGCCTCGGGGTGATACTGCACGGAGAAGGCGGGGCTATCCAACAGCTGGATACCCTCGGCCGTACCGTCATTGAGGTTGATATGCGTAAGGCGAATGCGCCCAAAGCGCTCATTTTGCACCACCGGTGCGATGCCGCGCTGCGCCCATACGCGCAGGTCGCCATCGGCAGGATGCTCGGTCTCGCCGCCGGAGAGCTCGGGGATAAGCTTGCCCAGGCTCGGGAACACCAGGCCAAAGCCGTGGTTTTGCGCCGTGATCTCCACGCGATGCGAGATGAGGTTCATAACCGGCTGGTTTCCGCCGCGATGTCCAAACTTGAGCTTTTCCATCTGAGCACCGCAGGCAAGGCTGATCATCTGATGGCCCAGGCAGATGCCAAACAGCGGCACCTTGCCAATGAGCTCCTGTACCTGGGCATAGGTCTCTTCCACGGCATCCGGGTCGCCCGGGCCATTGGAAAGAAAGACGCCGTCGGGGTTCATTTCCAGCACGCGAGAAGCCGGAGTGTTCCACGGCACCACCGTGAGCTCACAGCCAACGCGCACCAGGCCCTCGAGAATGCCGCGCTTGATGCCGCAGTCGTACACGACCACACGATACTTGGCGGGTGCGGGGGCGGCGTCGGCAAACGCATGAGCGGCGGGCAGGTCTGCAGCTGCATACGGATACTCATCCGCACAGCCCACGGTCTTGACCAGATTCTCGCCCACCAATGCGGGCGCCTTAGCGAGCGTTGCCGCAAGCTCCGTCAGGTCGAATATCTCCGTTGAGATGATGCCCTGCTGAGCGCCGTGATCGCGCAGGTGGCGCACGAGCGCACGGGTATCGATGCCCTCAACCGCCACGATGCTGTTGTTTTTGAGGTACTCGGGCACGCTCATGGAGCTACGCCAATTGGAAGGGGTGTGGCACATATCGTGCACGATCATGCCGCGAAGCGCAGGAGTTACGGCGCCGCGCTCGGCAGAGCCGGGATACGCGCTTTGCACATCGGCGGGATCGATGCCGTAGTTGCCAATCTGAGGGTATGTCATGGTGACGATCTGACCAGCATACGAGGGGTCGGTCAGAACTTCGAAGTATCCCTCGAGCGAAGTGTTAAAGCAAACTTCGCCGCATGCCGTACCCGCAGCTCCGCAGGCGCGGCCGTAAAAGACCGTCCCATCTGCGAGCATGAGGATCGCGGCGCTTGCGCACCCTTTGCTGGTGCGGGACATGATTCGCTGAGCCAAATCGCTTGGCGCAGCCTTGGCAGACATAATGCCTGCCGCAAGGTTCGTGCCCATGTTCTCTCCTTTTCGGTCTCTCGGTACCGGCTTAAAGGTCATTTAGGCCTGGAGGTATTTTAGTCATATAAGGCAACTGTGGCACGACAATTTATAGAAGTACGCCAACAGACTCATATCGACACATTTCGAAAGAAAGGTCGCATTCGTCTGTTGGCGCGCTGGCGTTCTATTCGGAAGGCTGTGGCAAGACGTCGGAAGGCTGCTTCTCAGAAGCACCGCCGCGGAAGATCTCGCGACCATGCAGCATGTGCTCCATCTGGCGCTCAACATTTTCTTCATCGATTTGAGACTGCTTGACCTGCGTGTCATCGGTAAGCGAGGACACAGAGTTCACCTGGGTCTGAATCTTATCGGTGAGCTTGTCGTTCATGCCGATAATCTTGAGGTTCCAATCGATATACGTCGTATTGGCCGATTTCTCCTTGGTCCACACAAACGTGAGCATCGCCCGACGCGTACCCGTTGCAGGCACAAAGCCAAACAGCTGGTCATGGGCAAAGTTGCCTTTATCGTCCGTGAGCGCGTAGACCTTGTACACCACGCGGTTGATTTTCTCGTTAAGCAGAGCGTTGGTGGAAAGCGCCGATGCCTGAATTTGAGAGTTGGAGAGCAACTCCAGCTCGTTTTTGGACTGAGTGTCCACTACCGATACCTCGACGATGCCCGTGCGCTCATCGGCCTCGTCCACCGTAAATTGCTCCGGGAACTGCGTGAATCCGTTGCCCCACTCCACGCCGGACTGCATGGCGTTGGTCACGGTTTCATAGTCCGCGCACTCCGAGAGGTTCGCCGTATTCAGGCGGCGGCTCACGCCGTAGACGATCTGCATGCCCACCACAAACAGCAAGACGCCAACGATGCACAGGATTGCGGTGCGCGAGATGGCCTCGCCCGCCTTGGATCCAGAAGGGTCCTGCTCGGAAAGAGGGTCCACCTTGGCGCGGCGAGCGCGGCGCAGGTTAAGACCTGCCTGAACGTCCTCGCGCCTTGCCTCGTCGCCGGCTTTGCCCGCATCGCCCCCGCGCATGCGGCGATGCGCCAGCAGCGGGTCGATAACGCCCGAATCGTCAAGCTCTGAAAAGAGCTCCTGTGCCTCGTCTTCTGTTAGGGGTGCGTTCTTAGCCATCAATGTCCTCGGGTATTACTCGGTGCGCGCCGCGCGCACGCCTTCGAACTGCATTCGATAGTAGCGAGCATACGTGCCGCCGCGAGCGAGAAGCTGCTCATGTGTGCCACGCTCCACGACCTGCCCACGTTCCACCGTGGCGATCTCGTCGGCACCCTTAATGGTAGACAGGCGATGCGCGATGATGATCGTAGTGCGATTGGCCGCCAAGCGCTCGAGCGACTCCTGCACGGCCTCTTCGCTCTCGTTATCAAGAGCGCTTGTCGCCTCATCCAAAATAAGGATGGCGGGATTTTTGAGGAACACGCGCGCAATGGCGATACGCTGCTTCTGGCCGCCCGAAAGACGACTGCCGCGCTCGCCCACCACCGTGTCAAAGTCATCGGGCAGGCTCTTGATAAACTCGAGGATATTCGCCTGCTGGGCCGCAACGGCGATATCCTCGTCGCTCGCGCCGGGGCGACCATAGGAAATGTTGTCGCGGATGGTGCCGTCGAACAGATACACATCCTGCTGCACGATGCCGATGGCGCGGCGCAGGCTCTCCTGCGTCACGTCGCGCACGTCTTGTCCGTCAATCGTGATGGAGCCGGACTGCACGTCGTAGAAGCGCGGCAACAGCGAACATGTTGTCGACTTGCCGCCGCCCGAAGGACCGACGAGCGCGATGGTTTCGCCCGGCTTGATGGAGAGATTCATGTGATCGATAACGGGGCGTACTCGATTTTGCCCGTCGTCGCCCAGCTCACAGTCATCGTAGCTAAAGCACACATCGCGATACTCGATGGCGCCCTCCTCTACCTGCAGCTCCGGCGCATCCGGTTTATCCTGCACGTCGGGCGCCGTTTGGAGCACCTCATCCATACGCTTGAATCCGGCAAGGGCCTTCTGGAACATCTCGGTCGAATTGACAAGCGTCTCGATGGGCGTGCAGAACAGGGAGATATACAGGGCAAACGTGGCCATATCGACAGGACTCAGCGCGTTTTGCGCCACCAGCCAGCCGCCCAAGACGATAACGACAAAATACAGCACGCCGCTCATAAGGCCATAGGTAGCCGTGTATGTGCCCATGGCATGGTACTGGTTGACCTTGGAATCCAAGTAGCGGTCGTTGGCGCGGCGGAACTTAGCACGCTCGGTGCGCTCGTTTGCAAACGACTTGACCACGCGAATGCCCGAGAGCGAATCCTGTAGCTGCGAATTCACCTCAGAAATCTTCTTGCGATTGTCGCTAAAGACAGCCTTCATGTTGAGATTCTGGCGCACCATGACCACCACGAGAACGGCGGTCACCGCAGCCATCGCACCCGAAAGAGCGGGGCTGATGGTGAAGAGGATCACGAACGCGCCCACGACCTCGACGCCGCAGATGATGAGCCATTCGGGCAGATGGTGCGCACCCTCGCAGATATCGAACAGGTCGTTGACCACACGGCTCATCATATCGCCCGAGCTATGGCTATCAAAATAGGCAAAGCTAAAGCGCTCATACTGGTCGAACAAGTCCTCGCGCATCTTGGACTCCATGCGCGCACCCATCACGTGACCCTGGGCCGAGACAAAATAGCGACAGCCGCAGCGCACGGCGTACATGACAACAAGACCGATAGCGATAAGGCCGAGCGACTGCATGATGGCAGCCTGCCCCTGCGTAAAGAGGCCTCCCGTCAGACTGCGTAGGATGATCGGAAACGCCAGGTCGATGCCGGCGAGCACGAGCGCACAGACGGTGTCGGCGACAAATAGGTGCATCTGCGGTTTGTAGTAGCCGAGGAAACGGCTGAACATACTGTTCTTAGCCACGAATGGCTCCTCCCTATACAACATACGGCGTCCATCCCATCCGGTTGACGGATATCCAAGACGCCGAAAAGTCACGCACAATCGTCGATATTCTCCCTTCATTAGGAAAACGTGAACGATTGTGCGTGACTTTGATACTCAATCAAGCGTTACGGCAAGCATATGGCACCGCGTCGTCAAAACGCACTGCAGTGCAGCGAGGCCCTACTGCTCCACCGCCGCCTCGGCATCGGCGGCAAGTCGATGCGCAATCGCATCGCAGGCAAGCGCGCCCACCACGGTCTTGGCGTCCTCGATCTTGCTGTCCAAAACCGCATCGATGAGCTCGGACAGGGGAACGAGGTCCACGTTGAGAAACTCATCCTCGTCGGGACACGCCTCGTCAAGCTCCAGATGCGTTGCCATGTAGATGTGAATCAGCTCATCTGCAAAACCGGCAGAAGAGGCGATCGTCGTGAGGAAGCGCATACGGCCGGCAACAAAACCGGTCTCCTCGCGCAGCTCGCGTTTGGCGCACTCGAGCGGATCTTCGCCCGCATCGAGCTTGCCAGCGGGAATCTCAACCGTCACGCGATCGAGAGCCGTTCGATACTGACGAACGAGTGCGATCTTGCCCGAGTCGGTAAGGGCAACGACAGCGGCAGCACCCGGATGACGCACGATATCGCGGCTGGTACGGCGCCCGTTGGGAAGCTCGACCTCCAGACGGTTCACGTCGATGATGCGGCCATGCCATGCACACTCCTCGGAAAGGATGTTCTCATGCAAAGCGGCGTCACGCGGGTCGTCATCACCCATGACGAGCGACCCCTCCTCCGGCTCCATATCATCGACGATCGTCGCGTTGTTCGAAATCTCTTCTGCCATCGTGTGCGCTTGCCCTTCTTGATTCGTTATGCATCCCATGCGCTGCGACCCTTAAGGGCACGCAGGCCGATGTCGTGACGGAGGGTCTTGCCCTCAAAATCGATCTTCTCGCAGGCAGCATATGCCAGGTTGCGGGCCTCTTCGAATGTAGCCCCCAGCGCGGTAACGTCGATCACGCGGCCACCGTTGGTGAGGATCTGGCCGTCCTGCTCGCGCGTACCGGCATGGTAGACGGTAACGCCATCCAGGGCCTCGGCATCCTCGATACCGGTGATGACCTTGCCCTTCTCGTACGAACCGGGATAGCCGGCAGAGGTGAGCACAACCGAGACAGCCCAGTCATCGCACCAGGAAAGCTCGACCTCGTCCAGGCGCTGCTCGGCACAAGCGAGCATCACATCGACCAGGTCGTTTTGCAGACGGGGCAGAATAACCTGCGTCTCGGGATCGCCAAAGCGCGCATTGAACTCCAAGACCTTGGGGCCCGTGGGGGTAAGCATAAAGCCGCCGTACAGGCAGCCGCGGTAATCGATGCCCTCGCGATGAAGCTGCTCAACCGTCTGATGCATGATAGCCACCATGGTCTCATGCTCCTCGGGGGTCACGATGGGCACCGGGCTGTACACGCCCATGCCGCCCGTATTGGGACCAAGGTCACCCTCCAGGGCACGCTTGTGGTCCTGCGAGGTAGCCATGGGACGCACGGTGATGCCATCGGTGAACGCCAGCAGCGAGCACTCAGGGCCGGTAAGCATCTCCTCAACAACCACGGTGTTGCCGGCATCGCCAAAGGCACCAGAGAAGCACTCGTGCACGGCATCGAGAGCCTGCTCGAGCTCAGTGGCAACGATAACGCCCTTGCCTGCAGCAAGGCCATCGGCCTTAACCACCAGCGGAGCACCCTGTGCATTCACGTAGTCGAGGGCAGACTGCTCATCGGTAAAAGAGCCATAGGCGGCAGTAGGCACACCGGCGCGCTCCATCAGCTGCTTGGAGAAGAGCTTGGAGCCCTCCATCTGCGCACCCTCGGCACCCGGGCCAAAGCACGGAATGCCCGCCTCGCGAACAGCGTCGGCCACGCCCACGACAAGCGGAGCCTCGGGGCCGATGACAACCATGCCGCAGCTGTGATCCTTGGCAAATGCCGCGACGGCCGCGGGATCGTTCTCGTCGAGCGAGATGTTCTCGCCCTCCTGAGAGGTGCCGCCGTTGCCCGGCGCGATATAGAGCTTGCCGCAGCGGGGCGAAGCGGCGAGCTTCTTGGCGATTGCATGCTCACGGCCGCCCGAACCCAAAAGCAGGATGTCGATGACCTGGGACTCTGCGTTCATTGATCCTCCTTGTTACCTGCCGCGCGCTGCACGGCGATGCTCACGAAAACGAATATACCCCTCCGTGGGAATCATCCGCGGAGGGGTAGGAACCGCAACGCCTATGCGTTACTTCCAAAAACGGTTGATGATCTGCTCGCGCTCCGCACCCACGCCGATAATCGAGACGCGCGTGCGCGCCAGGTCCTCGACAAACTCAACGTAGCTACGGGCCTCGGCAGGCAGGTCCTCAAACGTACGGCAACCGGTGATGTCGCAGTTCCAGCCAGGAAGCTCCTCATAGATGGGCTTGGCGTGTGCGAACAGCTCCTGATGCTCGGGGACGGAGGTGTAACGCGTGCCGTCGCAGTCGTATGCAACGCACACCTTGATGGTATCGAACGCCGAGAGGACATCGAGCTTGGTCAGGGCCAGGTCGGTCAGGCCGTTCACGCGCGACGAGAAGTTGGCGATGGGGCCGTCGAACCAACCGCAGCGACGGCGGCGACCGGTGGTGACGCCGTACTCATAGCCCAGCTCGGTAAGCTTGTGGCCGCACTCGTCGGTATCGTAATCGAGCTCAGTAGGCATGGGGCCAGAACCCACGCGGGTGATGTAGGCCTTCATGACGCCTATCACGCGGTCAACATTCTTCATGCCCACGCCGGAGCCGGTGATAGCGCCACCCGCAGTGCAATTGGAAGAGGTGACAAAGGGATAGGTGCCGTGGTCGATATCCAGCAAGGTAGCCTGGGCACCCTCGAACAACAGCGTCTTGCCCTCGTCGATCATATCGTTGAGCAAAAGGCCCGTCTCGCAGATATAGGGACGCAGGCGCTCGGCGTACGGCAGATACTCCTCGCAAATCTGGTCGACCGTGTAGGTAGGCAGGTGATAGAGAAGCTCCAGCTCGGGATTGACGCGGGCGAGCGCGATCTCGAGCTTCTCACGGAAGAGGTTCTCGTCCAGCATATCCTGCATGCGCAGGCCGATGCGGGCCATCTTGTCCTGATAGCACGGACCGATGCCGCGCCTCGTGGTACCGATGTTGTTCTTGCCCAGCAGCGTCTCGAACGCACCGTCCAGATCCATGTGGTACGGCATGATGATGTGCGCGTTGCCGGAGATGCGCAGGTTCTTGGTAGACACGCCGTCGTTCTCGAACATATCGATCTCTTCGAGAACCACCTTGGGGTTCACGACGCAGCCGTTAGCGATAACAGCCTTCTTATCTGCATACATGATGCCAGAGGGGATCTGATGCAGGCCGTATTTCTTGTCGCCCACCACGATGGTGTGGCCTGCGTTGTTGCCACCGGAGTAGCGCACAACGCCATCAAAATCGCCTGCGATAAGGTCGACGATCTTGCCTTTGCCCTCGTCGCCCCACTGACCTCCGACCAACACGGTAGACGGCATCTTGACTCCTTCACGAATACAAGCGCATTTGCGCATTCAAACGTATCTATTATAGGCGCACGCTCGCGCTATTCCTCGGCATGCTCGTTAAGCTC
This sequence comes from uncultured Collinsella sp., assembly GCA_934647195.1. Taxonomy (GTDB): domain Bacteria; phylum Actinomycetota; class Coriobacteriia; order Coriobacteriales; family Coriobacteriaceae; genus Collinsella. The sequence continues at coordinate 216,603 of CAKUFD010000001.1, read as the reverse complement.
ATAAAACTTAGTGGAGGCAGCCAGGAAGACCAGGTCCACATCGCCAATGGGGCCCGAACGGTTCTTGGCGACGATGATGCGCGTGATGCCCTCGGGCGGACGGTCTTCGCGCCCGGCCTCCTGCTCGTTGCTCGAGCGGTCGAGGAACATGACAATGTCGGCGTCCTGCTCGATGGAGCCCGATTCACGAAGATCGGAAAGCTGCGGCCGCTTGCCGGTACGAGACTCGACGGCACGGGAGAGCTGCGACAGCGAGATGACTGGGACGGCAAGCTCCTTGGCCATGATCTTAAGGGCACGCGACATCTCGGAAACCTCGACGGTACGGCTCTCGGCACGACGACCCGCGGGAGGGCTTACCAGCTGCAGGTAGTCGAGGATGATGATGGCCTTCTCTTTGTTGTGGAGCATGCGGCGCGCCTTGGCGCGAATCTCGGTCACCGTAATTCCCGGCGTGTCATCGATCAAAATATCCAGGCTGGAGAGATCTTCTGCCGCCTGACCGATATTCGCCCATTCCTGCGGAGAGATCTTGCCCGTACGGAAATTGGACATGCTGACCTGCGCATGAGCGCAGATAAAGCGCTGGGCGATTTCCTTACCGCTCATCTCCAGAGAGAAAAACGCAACGGTATACCCCTCGGATGCGGCGTTGAGTGCGAGGTTCAGTGCGAACGACGTCTTACCGACAGCAGGGCGCGCGCCGATAATCACCAGCTGGCCCTCGCGCAGACCCATGAGCATGCGATCGAGGCTGGGATAACCCGTGGGAACGCCCGCAGCGACGCCACCGGCCTCGCAAACCTCTTTTGCCTCGTTAAAGGCCTCGATCAAAAAGTCATTCAGCGGCTTGTATGCATTTTTGACCTCGCGGTCGGTCACGGACAGCAGCATGCTCTCCGCACGCTCGACAACCTCTTTGGTATCGGTCGGAGCGTTGTAGGCAAGCTGATTGATCTGATTGGTAGCGCCGATAATCTCGCGCAGCATGGCGTCGCGACGCACGATGGAAGCATGGTGCTGCCAGTTCACAAGCGACAGCGTCTGGCCCATGAGCTCGAGGATATAGGCCTCTCCGCCCACTTCCTGCAGCTTATTCTGGGAATTGAGGTAGTCAATGAGGGTGATGGAGTCGATGGGTAAGCTGCGATCGTACATGTCGTGCATGGTCACGAACAGCGCCTTGTTCATCGGACGATAAAAATCGTCGGGCAGAAGCTCGGTGAGCGCCTCCTCCACAACCTCACTGGAAAGAAGCATGGCCGAAAGCACATTTGCCTCTGCGTCCGGGTTATTGGGAAGGCCCTGATGCGTCCCGCGCTCGGCAAGAGACAGGTCCATGCGCACTCCTTTTTCTCATGATGCTTAACGTATCAATAGTACGGCACGGCGAGCGCGTTTCGCGGCTCCCATGGTTTAAACATGCCTAAACGTTTTATGTACAAGCAACGTACAAGTTTCAAGTTCAACTTTAAGGCACGCCTTTGACCTGCGGCGATAGCGGTTATCAACGTTTTCAACAATTTTCACCTGCGCTTTTGCTGAGTTTTCAACAATAAAGCGCTGACCTGCGTTTATTCATTTTCACCCAGCGATTTACCGGAACTTTACCGTTTTTGATTTGCCGGTTGTATTGTTTTCGCAGGTAGAGATAGTTGTTTATACAATGCGCAGGTAGAAGCCTTGCATTCGCTTGATACAAGAATGGAAACGTCACATTCGTTCCTACTGGTCTACTCCAGCTTTTCAACAGCAGGTCAAGTGTGGCGTTGTGGATTTCTCGACCACAGGCCAGGGCATTTTTCAAACGTTAGCAGCTAAATCATTATAGTAAGTTATATATTAATTAGTTATATCTTATTATCCTTGCCAAGTGCGATCCTGGTGTCTCTTCCTGGCTACAACATCTACCGATCGATATCAGGACACCAGCAAGTTATTCCTTATTTTATGTGGCTCGTCCATGGTCTTCATGGAACACCAGTTCCTGGACTACAAAAGCCCCCTCCACGAAAGACGCACCATACAACCGCACATCAAACCGTTCTCGGTCTTTGAGGCGCAAAAGCTGCTGCCGGGAGCGTCAGCGCAATCCATCGTGGAACTGCATGCCGCCGTTGAAGAAATCACGCGCTACTACTTATTCTCAAAGAGCGGGTTTACCGCAAGCTGTCGCACTCAGGCAAAGGCAGATGGCAACGTAGAGCTCATCACGCTCGAAGAGATGCTCAGGTAGTGCCTAGGCGAATCGCTCGGTATTCAAAACATCCCCAACCTAAAAAAGCTCCGAGCCCATAGGGACCCGGAGCTTTTGAATTACGCTGTTTTGCGCAATATAAAAGGTGTGCCTACTCGGCAGCTGCCTCGGTCTCGATCTCGGCGACAGCCTCCTCGGCGGTCTCCTCAGCCTCAACCTCGGGCTCCTCGACAGCCTCCTCGGCGGTAACGCCAACGAGAACGGTCACGGTAGCGCGAATCTCGCGATACAGCGCCACGGGAACCTCATGGGCACCGGCAACCTTGATGGGCTTGCCGAGCTCGACGCGCTTGCGGTCGACCTCAACGCCGAGGTCAGCCTTGATCGCGTCGGCGACCATGGAGGCGGTAACGGAACCAAACAGCACGCCCTCGTCGCCGACCTTGGCGTCGACGGTGACGGACTTGCCATCGATGGACTCCTTGAGCGCGTTGGCGTCGGCAATGCGGACGGCCTCGCGCTTCTCAATGTTGTTGCGACGCTCCTCGAGCTGCTTCAGATTGCCCTTGGTTGCCGCAACGGCGAGCTTCTTAGGGAACAGGTAGTTCTCGGCGTAACCCTGAGCAACGTCTACGACGTCGCCCTCGCCACCCTTGCCCTTGATCTCACCCAAGAGAATGACTTTCATGAGATCTCCTTGCGGAAATGCACCACTTGCGCGGTGCGCAAACGTTTATTGTTTTGCCTTATCCTCTCGAGCTTGCTCCCGCGCAAGACCGCGGAAGTTCGCCCAGATATCGATAAGGCCGACGATGCACATTGCGAAGAACATCGTCTCAAGCCAAACGGTCAAAAACGTGATCACAAACCTGGTTAAGCAACCCATGCGACGCTTCGCTTCGAGCGCGGAAACCACGCCAAAGCCCTGAAGCATAAAGACAACACGCAGGCTCGCCAGTCCAGACGCACAAATCGTACGCACCAGCTGCGCCTGCGGGATATCCGCAAAGGACGCCCCGAGTCCCAGGATGCAAAGAGCCAATACGCCGACGCACCACATAGGGGCATCAAAATTGGCAATCTGCGGCATACGGCGAATGCCCGTGCAGCGCACGGCCATCGTATACGATCCGATACCCGCAACCAACGCGTCAAACATAGCCGAAGCCACATAGACAAACGGCCAGATGAGCTGAAGGAGCGGCATGACCTGCGAAACGAGCAGGTCACCTTGGATATCGGATCCCACCGCAGAGCGAACGGTCTCTTGGAGCAACGCGATGAAGGACTCCGAAAGCGATACACCCGACATCGAAGCGATGGTCGCATCAATGCCCAGCGAAAGCAGCGAAGCCGCAACGATCACGATACACACCGCGGTCACGCTCGCTCGTCCGCGCCACATGCACCATGAGATGCCTGCAGCACAGACAAACACGGGAACAAGCGAAAGGGCAAACACGAAATCCCAAGCGCACGCGACGGCAAAAACCGCCAAACACACGCCAAGGCCCGCGCAAAGACCTTTGCCCTTCTTTACCTCGAGCAGCTCGCGCATGCCATAGGCAAGAAGAAATACCCCCAAATAAGGGAGATACGAACTCACTACAGCGCCCAATGCTGTCCAAAGCAAGCCTTGAAGCAGCACGGCGGGTCGCACCGGAGGTTTGGACCCGGCCGGCACGATTTGGCGTTGGGGTTCGTCGTTCCCGTCGATCATCGTCAAAAACCTAAAGGCTCAGAGTACCTAGCCGCGGTTGCGCTCGCCGCGGGAAGAAACCACGGGAACGGCGTAGGGCAGGAGAGCCATCTCGCGGGCGCGCTTGATTGCGTTCGCGATGTCGTGCTGATGCTGCGTGCAAGCGCCAGTGACGCGACGGGGCTTGATCTTGCCACGATCGGTCATGTACTTACGGAGAAGCTGAGTATCCTTATAGTCGATATACTCGGTGTTCTCCTTGCAGAACTGGCAGTACTTACGACGCGGCTGACGTGCAGAATAATCATTAGCCATGTCAAAATACCTTTCGATACAACGCCAGGCATATCAGCCCGGCGCCATCACCTAACTGGTGACACCCGCAGGTTGGAAACCTTAGAACGGGATGTCCTCATCGTAGACGTCGACCGCGGGCGGCGCCTGCACGGGGGCAGGAGCTGCTTGCGGTGCCGGTGCGGGGGAATAGCCGCCATAGGAGTTACCGCCGTTCTGGCCGTAACCACCCTGGCCGCCCTGGCTGCCGCGGCTCATGAACTCGATTTCATCGACGATGACCTCGAGCTTGCTGCGGCGTTGGCCGTCGCGCTCCCAGGAGCTGTAACGGAGCTTGCCTTCGATCGCAACCTTCGTCCCCTTGGAGAGATAGCGGCTCACGGCCTCGGCACGGGTGCCGAACATCGTGCAGTCCACGAAGTTGGGGTAATCCTCCCAATCGCCCGTCTGCGGGTTCTTGCGGCGGTCGTTGACGGCAACGCCAAACGAAAGCACTTGCGTGCCGCCGGCGGTTGCGCGCAGCTCGGGATCGCGCGTGAGGTTACCGGAAATGTTCACTCGATTGATGCTCATGCTGACTCACTACCTCTCGGGTGCGGTCGACTCGATGGCCGGCCGCGGTTCATGTCGGATTTCTACTCCTGGTCGTCGCGGCGGACGATCATGTGACGGATCACGGCGTCGGTGATGCGCATAACGCGGTCGAGCTCGGCGATCTGAGTAGGATCTGCATGGAACTTGATGAGGGTGTAGTCACCTTCGGTGAGATCGTTGATCTCGTAGGCGAGCTTGCGCTTGCCCCACTCGTCAACGTTGTCGACCTTACCGTTACCCTCGGCGATCGTGGTATCGATGCGCTTCATGACAGCGAGACGAGTCTCGGGGTCGAGAGTGGGGTCGACGAAGAACAGCAGTTCATAAGCCTTCATTTGGTCACCTCCTCTGGGCATAAGGCTCCGGGTCGTGAAGGTGCGCCCGGGGCAGGAAAAGACTTGATTATGCTAGACCATCTCTGCGCGACACGCATCTTCGCAGCTAGAACCTCATGAGCTCTACATAACCGCGCTATGCCAACGCTTCCCGAAGGACAGCCTGGAACAGCCTTCTTGCCCTTGATGCCGCCTTCGGGAGCGCTTGGGCACAGCATGCCATGGGGCATATCCGCCTTATCAAATAGAAATGGCGAAAACGCGCTTGTTTTATTCCGCAGATTCTCACCCTAAATCCAACAAACCCAGGTCAATGCCGTAGATACGCAATCTCCCTCATGCGGTGTCGCGAAAGGATCTGGCTCATATTTCTTAAAAAGCACTCAAGAACGTTTGATAGGGCAGACCCGGCGGCGTATTACACTGTTTGTCAATCAATCAACGTAAGGAGACCCTATGCAACCGGATACCGACGCTTCCTCCGCATGCTCTTGCAACGGTGCTTGCGAGCACGAGAACCAAAACATCTCCTCCATGTGCCTTGTCTGCGGTAAGGACAATCCCTTCTCCCTTCATGCTCAGATCGTCGAGCATCCCGAGAACGATGAGGTTGTGTGCTACTTCACGCCGCAAGAGATGCATCAGAGCTATCCTGACCGCGTGCATGGAGGCATCTCGGCAGCAGTGCTCGACGAGGTTATCGGCCGCGCTGTACAGATGAAACACCCCGAAACCTGGGGCGTCACCATCTCCCTTTCGCTTAAGTACCGCAAGCCCCTCCCCTATGGCGTTCGCCTGGAATGCCACGGCCGCTGCACAAAAATCACGCGTCGCACGTTTGAGGGGGAGGGCGAAATCTTGACGCCCGATGGCAAAGTGGCCGTTCAAGCTACGGGAACGTACGCCATCTGCCCTCCCGACGCCATGACCGGTGATGGCAACCTTGACGACATGTGGTTTGAAGACGATCGACCCGTCGAAGGCCTTTAATAAAAACGGCGCATAAACAAAAAGCTCCCATCGCTGGAAGCTCTCAATTCAAACTGGCGGAGGAGGAGGGATGTCCCTGGCGCTTCCGCGCCAGGACCGCTGCGGCGCCTCCGCGCCTTGCGTGCTGCGCTGCAAACGCTCGCGCGTTTGCCCAGCTCCGCACCCCTACGGGTTCGAACCCCTCCTCCTGCCCCCACACGGGGCGGGCCCGATAACAAAAAAGCTCCCATCGCTGGAAGCTCTCAATTCAAACTGGCGGAGGAGGAGGGATTCGAACCCTCGTGACCTTATACAGGCCAAACGGTTTTCGAGACCGCCGCATTCAACCACTCTGCCACCCCTCCGCGTGGGGTAGAAAACAGGGCGCGCCATAAGACACGCCCTGAGTGAAATCTGGCGGAGAGTCGGGGATTTGAACCCCGGAGACGCTTTTGACGCCTACACGATTTCCAATCGTGCTCCTTCGGCCGCTCGGACAACTCTCCGTTAAGTGCATAGGCAATTCTACCGGAATATCTGTAACTTGCAACCGAGAATCTTCCAAAATTTTAAACCGTCAAGCGAAGAGGCGTTTTGATACCCGTTCTCGACGTGTAAGATAGGGCGCGAACGCGCACGCGGAACCCGCCGCGGCCGTCGCGTTCGCCGCAAATTGTTTGTCCCCTGGAGTGCCTGTGTTCGCTATCTGCACCCTTCTTTCTCACACCATATCCGGCGTTTTTGGTGCCGTCATGATCTCGACGCCTGTATACTCCCAGCCCGTTGCCATCCCCGTCTGGCTCGAGCTGGCAGCCGTTATCGCCGCGTCTATTTCGGGCGTACTCACAGCTCGCAAGCGCAATCTCGACCTTATCGGAGCCATCGCGCTCGCCGTTGTATGTGGCCTTGGAGGAGGTCTTTTGCGCGACATGACCCTTCAGGTGGGCGATGTCTACATTCTCAAACAGCCGTTGGCGCTCCCCATCTCCATCGCAACTGCCGCCATCATCTACATCGTGCCCGCTGTCGTCGATAAACCCGAGCGCCTTATCCCCGTACTCGACATCCTCTCGGTTGGCATCTACTCCGCAACCGGTGCCGACAAGGCATTTGTCCACGGCTTCGACCCCTTTGTCTGTGTCATGATGGGTGTGTTCACCGCCGTGGGCGGTGGCATGCTGCGCGACGGATTCATGGGCGACGTGCCTGGCATCTTCCAGCGCACAAACTTCTACGCCATCGCTTCCATCGGCGGAGGAGCAACCTACGTTGCCCTCATGAGCCTTACCCCTGCCTCCAGCGTGACCGCACTCGTTGCCTGCGTTTTCGTGACAATCGCCCTGCGCTGGCTCTCGGTTCGCTTCGATATCAAAAGTCCCACCGAAGACGATTTCGCCCGCTGGTTCCGCCGCAAGAAATAAAGGGTAACCGGGCAGTTGCCCGCCGCGCGCAATGCGCATACGTATCCTTTATCAAAACGCTACCTCTAGTTTCTTGCCTCCCCCATTCTCGATAATCCACAATGCTATCGGTATGCCATCGACTAAAGGAGCATCATGAGTCACAACGTTTCATCCCGGTCGCGGCGACATGGCCTTGTTCTCTCGCTCGTTCTCACACTTGCAGCCTCTTTGTTTGCGTTCCCCGCAGCAGCACACGCCGCAGACGAAGCGGGAAATGTATTCAGCAGCTCTTCAAGCAACCCGTCTTCCATTGACGGAGACCTCTATTGGATCGGTCGAGCGCTCGACCTCGACAACACGGCCGTTGGGCGTGACGTCATCGCTGCCGGAGAAACCCTCGATATCGACAGCACGCAGGTTGGCGGCTCGATCCGTGCCGCCGGCAAAACCATCAATATCAGCAAAACAAGCGTTGAGGGAAATCTCACCCTTGCCGGGCAAAATATCGTCATCGATACAAACACTTCTGCCGCAGGGGCCTATATCGCCGGGCAGGATATCAAACTTTCCGGCACCATAACGACTACCGCCCTTTACGGGGAGACCGTCATTCTCGATGGCACTGTCACGGGCAACGTAAGCATCCATGCAGATAAGCTCGTCATCACCAAAAACGCGAGTCTTCTTGGCAACGTGGAAGTAACCGTGTCCGAGAAGCCTCAGATCGACAACGACGCTCGCGTTGCAAATCCCATCAATGTCACCTTTGACGAGAAGGAAGATGAAGGGGCAACCCAAGGCATTACCGATATTCTCGGAACCATCATGGAGTATCCCTTCTCGGGCATCAGCACTGCGATTATCGCGCTGATCATCGCATGGATTTTGCCTCGTGCGGTACATTCGAGCGCGAACGTCGTGTGCAAGCAGCCGTCCAAGATTATCGTCCCGGGCCTACTCGCACTCATCGCCATCGTGCCCATGGTATTCATGCTTGTTCTTGCTGCCTTCGGAATACCCGTATCTGGCATTCTCTCGTTCACTTCAATTCAGTGTGCGGTTCTTTGCTCACTGGTTTGCATCCCCTTCGCCTCGGCAAGTCTTGCCCCGGCGGTGTTGGGTTCCCTGCCGCGCCAAGCCGCAACGATTGTTGGAGGCTTCGCCGTCGGTGTTGTGAGCCATCTTCCATTCATGGGCTTCGTCATCGGTGTTACCTGCTTTATCTATCTAGCAGGCTATGTCATCTATAGCATCGGCGAGGGCATGAAAGATAATTGCCCCCAATCTCCCACTGGCGGGCCAAACAGCCTCCCGCCCACGCCAGGCTCCCCTATTCAGTAGGGACAAACATCGAACAGGACCCCTCGGTGCGGGCGTGCTCGAAATCAAGTTCCTCGAAATCGATGCATCGAGATCGATACAGCGAGATTGATGCATCAAGATCGATACAGCGAGTGGCGGTTTTTCCAACACTTCTGAACGTGTGGCGGTTTTTGAAACGTCCCGGCGAGAAATACAGCCTCATTCTGCACGTTTTACCGCCACTCATTTTAGAATGCACGATTATCCGCCACTCATCAATACCGAGTGGGCAGCGCGAAGGACACCCAAGTTCCGAAGTACACGATTATCCGCCACACATCGGCACAAAAAGCGGCCACCGGCATCACACCGGTGGCCGCCCTTTCGATCAGACGAAGTATGCGCAGGCAGAACTACTTGCTCATATTGGCCGCGCGAACGGCAGCCTTCTTACGATCGATTGCATTGAGCAGACGCTTACGCAGACGAATATTCTTGGGCGTAACCTCGACCAGTTCGTCGTCGACGATATACTCCAAAGCCTCTTCTAGCGTGAACGTGCGGGGCGGAACCAGCTGGACGGAGATATCGGACGTAGAGGAACGCTGGTTGCCCAGGTTCTTGGTGCGTGCAATGTTGACCACCATGTCACCCGGCTTGGAGCGCTCGCCCACGAGCATGCCTTCGTAGCACTCGGTACCCGGCTCCACAAACAGCTGGCCGCGCTCCTGAAGCGTACCGAGTGCATAGGCAACGGCCTTCTCGGTAGTCATCGAGATCATGGCACCGTTGTTGCGGCCGCCGATGTCACCAGCGTAAGGACCATACTCAAGGAACGTGTGGTAGAACACGCCCTCACCGTGCGTAACGTTCATGATGCGATTCTTGAGGCCCATGATGCCACGGGTCGGAATCTTGAACTCAAGGTGCGTAACCGTACCGCTGGTGTCCATGTTGGTCATGATGCCGCCGGCGTTGCCAAAGACCTCAACGACCTTGCCCGAGTACTCGTCGGGGCACTCGACGACAGCCTGCTCCACCGGCTCCATCTTGTTGCCATTGGAATCCTGCTTGAACAGCACGCGAGGACGGCCAACTTGGAACTCGAAGCCCTCGCGGCGCATGGTCTCCATCAGAACGGAGAGATGCAGAATGCCGCGGCCGGAAACCTCAACGCCGGTCTTGTCGGGAAGCTCCTCGATCTTCATGGTCACGTTGTTCTCGCGCTCGTTGAACAGGCGCTCCTTGAGCTGACGACCACCGACGATATCGCCGTCGCGACCAACGAGCGGAGAAGTCGAAGGCTCGAACACAATGGAAAGGGTCGGGGGATCGATCTCGATAGGATCGAGCTCAACGGGATTCTCGGGGTCGGTGTAGACGTCGCCGATATCGGTGGAATCGATACCCACGACAGCGGCGATGTCGCCCGCGCCCACTTCCTTGCACTCGGTACGGCCCAGATAATCAAAAGTAAACAGCTGCTTGACCTGGGCGGTCTTGCGCTCGCCATCATTTTTAACCACAAGGATGTTGTCGCCATCGTGGATGGTGCCAGAGTACACGCGGCCGATGCCGATACGACCGACGAAATTCGAGTGATCGATGGTCACGCATTGCATAGCAAGAGGACCATCAACATCAACCTCGGGTGCGGGCATATCGTCGATGATCATGTCGAGCAGCGGGTACATGTCCATGTTGCCGTCGTTGGGGTCCAGACGGGCGAAGCCGTTCATGGCACTCGCGTAAACCACGTGCTCCATAGCAAACTCAAGCTGCTCATCGGTGGCGCCCAGGTCGGCCATAAGGTCGAGGCAGTCGTTATACGCCTTCTCGGGGTCGGCGCCGGGGCGGTCGATTTTATTGATAACGATCATGATGGAAAGACCGGTGTCGATGGCATGGCGCAGCACGAACCTGGTCTGGGGCATGGGGCCCTCAAACGCATCGACCAGCAGCAAGGCGCCGTCGGCCATGCGCAGCACGCGCTCTACCTCGCCGCCGAAGTCGGCATGGCCCGGGGTGTCGAGGACGTTGATCTTCACACCCTTGTACTCGATGGAGATATTCTTGGCCAAGATGGTGATGCCGCGCTCGCGCTCCTGGTCGTTGGAGTCCAGCACGCGCTCCTGCACCTGCTGGTTGGCACGGAAGGCATCCGTTGCACGCAACAGTTTATCGACCATCGTGGTCTTGCCGTGGTCAACGTGAGCGATTATCGCGATGTCCCTCAAGTGCTCTACACGCATACAGTTCCCCTTTGTCTACTATCGACATGACATGCAGCCAAAGCATAGGGCCTCGGCTGTGATTCGGTATAAAAAACTTCTCTATAGTAATAGAGTTTTACAGCAACGGAGGTTCTTCACCTGCGGGTTCAGGGTCGCTCCACATAAAGTTTTCGCCCTCGCCGGCATGGGAGAACAAAACATACGCCGAATATGCGACATCCATGCCGCATTCAAAGAAGCTTACCAAGATGGCATCCTCGTAATAGCCATCGACATCAACGGCACCCGTGCAAGCAATCGCATAGCGCTCGATGGGCCCCACGTCCTCTTCGCTATAGCCCTGCGCATGGCCCTGCACAAAGGCTCCCGCAGCGTCCAAGCACTGCTCTTCACCATCATCGGTAAACGCTGCCTGGAAACAGTTGCTTTGCGCATCTTCTATAGCCAGGACAACACCAGGGTCTTCCCCTTCTGCAAGGGAATCGAGATAGGCTCCCAACAGGTTACACACCATGTTGTCGAGGGCTTCGGATACCGATCCGGCATCGTTGTGATTCTGTGCCATCGAGCAAGTCCCTTCCCGTTTACCCTAGAGTTCTTGTGCCTGCTGGGCAATTTCTCGCGCACGGTCGCGTGTGTGCAGCAGCTCGAGCGAGCGCTGTTTTAGCACACGGATCTGATTTCCGAGCATCACCACATCAACCGCGCCCCATACAACGAGCATGGAAGATATGGAAAAGGCCAGCGCACCAACTGTACCACGAAGACGCGAACTTACGAGCGCGACGACAACGGAGATGACGAGCATGGTGATTCTGCCGTGCCGGCGTTCATTCATCGTGCGCAGGGATGTCACCACCGCAAGACGTGCTGTCTCAGCGGCACGGGCGCGAGCGGTCGCCTCCATATAGATATCTTGAGCCGTGGAAGCTACGGGGGTAGACGCCGCGCGTTTTCTCGTACGACCGCGCAACAGCATATCGCGTGCCTCGTTGATGACGCACATCTGCTGCTCCGCGCGCTCGCGCAGACGTTTGCTCGTGCCGTATTTATCGGGATGGAGCATCTGGGCAAGTTCACGATACGCAGCCGTGATTTCCTCCTGGGTGGCATCGGCCTCGAGCCCCAGCGCCGTCAATGCCTCTTCCCGCGTCATAGCACCTCCCGCACGCAACGATGTATCGGGTGTAATTGTCACACAACAATGGCATGGGCTTATGCGTAGCGGATTTCTCCATTCAAAGGGTGGACCATTCTGACATCCACTTCTCCCATGGCAACAAATCAGCAGCAACGCGCACGCATGCGATACCGCATGTATAAAAAACAGTTGGGCCGATAGCATTTGCTCCCAGCCCAACCGTCGAGTCTCAACTCAGCTTTGCGCGGCCCCAGTAAGATGCCGAGCGCCTAGATCAATTACGGCCTAACCCTGCGCAAATAGGCATACCCCAAGCCAAGCAGCGCAACTCCTGCACCTGCGGCACATCCCACAGCCGCAAGCGTCGTATCGCCCGTTGCGGGGATCTGACCAGTAGTAGTACCGGGCTTGTCGTCCTTCGAGTCGCCCGTGCCGGTTCCCTGACCGGAATTACCCGAGCCGGAACCAGGTGTCGGGTTCGGATTGGGCTTGGGATCCGGGTCGGGATCCGGGTTGGGGTTAGGGTCCGGGTTCGGATTGGGGTCGGGATCCGGATTGGGAACAACCGGGGTCTTCGGCCCCTCATACGCAAAGTGGGCGACAGCGGGCAGAGATGCATTGCCGCTCGTGGACTGTGCCACCACGCGCACGTGATAGGTCGAACCAACCTCAAGATCGTTGAGCGTCAACGACGTCTCGTCCGTCACCGCGATCTCGAGACCGTTGAGATACACGCGATAGCTCAACGTGCCGTTCATCGGGTCGGTGGACGGAGACCAGCTCAGCTCAACCTGCCCGTTCTCCTCGGTAGCAGTCGCTTCCACATCGGTCGGCATGCTCGGACTCATCTCGGACGAGGCCGGAAGCGTCGAGAAGCTACCCTCGATCGCCTTGGCCGAGGCACCGTTCGCGCGGTTGAGAGCCACGACGCTCACGTCGTAAGACGTTGCGGCATCGAGACCGGTGAGACGCACGTACGGCTTATCGACCACAATCTCCTGTGAAGCACCGGCAGCGCGTGCTGCACCAGTTGCCGTATAGGTGACGCGATACGACGCGACGCCCTCGACCGCATCCCACAGAACCGCTGCAGACTGAGAATCGATTGCTACGAACTTCAACTCAGCGTCGGCAGGAATCTCAGGCAACGGCAAATCGGCGGCCTCAAGAGCCTCAGCAGCAGCGATCAAATCGCTCGTGGCTTTCTCAACCTGCTTTGCGGTCACATCGCTATCGTTCATAACATCGAGCGCAGCCTGAAGGGCCGTGTTGAACGGCTTCCAGGTGGAGGCGGTGTACTCATCTTCCGTCTTACCGGCATTGTCCTCGATAGCCTTCTGCAGCTCGGTCTTGTCCGCTACGGAGTTGGGAGCAACCACCTCGAAGTAGTCGATATTTGCACCGGTCTTGCCATCACGAGCCACCGCCGTGAGCTTAAGGGTGTGCTCACCGTTCTCAAGACCCATCTTCTCGAAGATCTTGGTCTTTGCGGCGTCTGCCCCCTCTTCGCCCAGCGCAACGCGGTCGAGCTGCTCGCCATCGAGCTCAACATCAAAGGCACCGCAGCTAAAGTGCTTGTGTGCATACGCCTTGATGCCCGTGCCGGTAAATGTGATGCTCACGCTTGCACCAGCGCTAGCCTCGGTCTTGGAACCGCCATGATGCTTGTCGGGCTCGCCACCCCACGTGCTCCACGAACCGTTCCAAGTAAGTGCGGGATTCGGATTCGATTTATCGACAGAATCCTCGACGACATTCGTGGTCTCCCCCGCAACGGCAAGCGTAATGTCGCACGTGCCGGAAACACCGGAGCTATCCTTCGCACTGGCCTTGACCTCGACCACGCCGTCGGTGCCCTTGACGGTCAACAGGCCGTTTGCATCAATCGTTCCTGCTGCATCACCGCTCTTGGTGCGGACCGACCAAGTCACATCGGAAGCCGTTGCATCAGCAGGGGCAACCTTCGCAGTCATTTGAAGCGTAGAGTCGCTCTTTGACAGGACATGCATGCCGTTTGCGGAGTCGACAGTGATCTTGCTGACGGGAACAGCATTCTTGTCCAAGACGCGGAACGCATCGAGCTCGACCTTGGCACGCGTGGCGGCCTCGGTCCCCTTTTGGGCCGTTGCGCGCACAGTAATCGTGTGCACGCCGGGCTTGAGGTCATCCTTGGAAAACACCGTCTGCTGACGCTTCGTCGAAGTAGCGTAGGTATCCACCGTGTCGACAACTTCGCCATCAATCGAAATCTCGAGCGTACCGCGATCGCTGTTCTTGCAGGAGACAACCTCAATGCCCGTACCGGCAAAGGTCAGCGTTGCCGTCTCGGTACCCGTAGGCGCATCCAAGAACTTGATGGTGCCAGCGTAGTTGTCGGAATCCTTGTTCCAATCACCCCAACTACCCTGATAGATAACGCGAGAATCCTGATCGTCGATCATACCGGCCATATTGCGCAGATCCATGACATCCACAGCAGAGCTCAGCTCACCGGTGGTGCCATGGGAGACGGCGCGAACGCGATACGAGACCTTGCCCAGGAAGTCATATGCCTCGGTATCGGTGAAGGAGGTTTCCTTAAGGTCGGAAACGCAGGTCACCCAGTCGCCGTCGCCAACCTTGCGCATCAAAGCATAGGTAACATCCGCGCCCGCAGGTGCCTCAACGGCATTCCAAGAAAGCTCAACCGTATTGTCGGCAGCCTTCACGGCGCTCAGGCCCGAAGGAGCGGCAAGCTTGGAAGACGCAGGAATCATGCTCAGCGTATACACGCCACCCTGTTCAGTCTCAAACGAAATACGATCGTCCGAGAGAACCTTGTAATCAACCGGATTGCCAGAAGCATCCGTCACAACGCCCAAAGAGCATCCGGGGGCATTGACGGTAGCCGTACCGCCGTTGCGAGACTCAATGGTTGCAGAAGTCAGGGTCAACTCTTCCCAGTTCATGGATACAACGAAGTTACCGCGGGCAACAAGACCCTCGACAGATCCGCTCTTCCATGCAGAAGGCAGGGCGGGCAGCATATCGATATAGCCACCGCTGCTCTGGAGGAGCATCTCGTTAATACCAGACGTAGCGCCAAAGTTGCCATCGATCTGGAAGGTGCTACCACCGGGCAGCGGATGCAGGTCCCAGAGATTGGGGTAGATGCCGTTCTTAAACTGATCGCCCAGCAACTTGTAAGCACGATCGCCGTCGCGAAGGTGGGCCCAGGTGTTGATGCGCTGGCCCATGCCCCAACCGGTGCTCTCATCGGTTCGAAGGTTCATAGACACACGGGCAGCCGCGAACCACTCAGGGGTATCCACGGAAATCAGCGTTCCGGGGAACAGGCCGAGCATATGGGACATATGACGATGGCCAAAGCCCTCGCCCAACGAATTGCCGTTCGCGTCCTTGTTAAAGGCCCCCTCGGTGTACCACTCCTTGATCTGGCCATCGGAGCCAATCTCAATCGGAGTGCGCAGATTGTCAAACTTCTCCTGCCAAACGGCTAGGACCTCGGGGGCCTCGCCCACAACCTTGCCGGCCTCGATAGCATCATGGAAAAGCTGCCAGATAAGCGCCTGCTCATAGGTATTGCCGGCGGTACGCGGACCGTGCTCGGGCGAATACGTTGGCGACGTGACATACTTGCCATCGCTATCGCGAACGAGCAGCTGGGCATACAGCTGCGCTTCCTCGCGAAGCGCAGGGTAGATATCGCTCTTCAGGTACTCGGTATCGCCCGTATAGCGATAGGCATCATAGGTGTTCTGGAGAATCCAGGGCACGGCCGCAGGCGACCAGCCCCAGTCAAAACTCCAGCCCGGGCAGGTCCAGCCAAAAGGCGTGTTCTGCGTATGGGCCATGAAGCCGTTGGCTTCGCCCTCGGCGCTCTCGATGCCAGCATAGATCTTGGCGGTCACACGGCCGGGCTCACGCAGGCCGTCGACATAGGAGACGAGTGGCTTGGCAGACTCCGCAAGATTCGCGGAGTACACCGGCCAGTAGTTCATCTGCAGGTTGACATTCATGTGGTAGTCGGAAGCCCAAGGCGGATCCATGAGGTTGTTCCACACGCCCTGCAGGTTGCTGGGGAGCTGGGAGTTCTCACGCGAGGACGCAACGGTCAGATAGCGACCATACTGGTAAAGCATGGTCTCGAGCAGGCGGCGCTCGGGCTCGGTAGCGGTACCGTTGTTGTATGCCTCGAGCAGCTTGTCGGTCGGCTTGTCAGAAGAGGCGGCATCGCCCAAGCTCAGGTTGACACGGCCCATGAGCGCGCTCACGTCGGCAACATGATCGGCACGAACGGCGTCGTACCCCTTGCTGGCGGCAGCGTCTGCCGTAGCCTGAACGCGAGCGTGCAGCTGCTCGCTAGACTCGCCCGTGCGATATGCCGGGTAGTCGTTCTTATAATCCGTTGCCGCGGCAACGAAGAATGAAATCTTGTTGGCGCCCGTGACAACCAGCTTGTCACCGGATGCCGTAACAGTACCGCCCTCGGCTTTAACCTTGAGGACGGAATCGTACTTGAGCTGATTGTCAGAAACCGCACCCGCAAGCGTAAGCTGATCGCCCGAAGCAACCGTCTTGCCACCCTGCTTGGAGGGGAACGTGATCTCGACGTTCATCGGATCGCCCTCAGAGGTAAGCTGACCGGCAATCACGTTATCGGGATTGCTTGCAAAGAACTCGCGCGTGTACGCGGTTCCGCCCTGCTTGAAGGAAACGTTGGCGAGGCCGTTCTCGATATCGAGAGAGCGCTCGTACTCGGCAGCACCGGAATCGGAGAGGCCGTTGACCTTGAGGTAGATATCACCCCAAGGCTGATACGATCCGTAGCCATCCGTTGCGCCCGTAAGCTGATTGCACAGGTTGGCAGCTTCGCTGTTCTTTCCCTCAGCAAAGAGCTTTTGGATGTTCTTGAGCGTCTGGCCGTTATTTCCCTTGTTCTCGAGATTACCGCCCTGGTAATTGGGACGAGAGGAGCTTGGGCCGCCCGTCCAAAGGGTCTTTTCGTTGAACGTGAGGTGCTCAGTCGCAACCTCACCATACACGTTGGCGCCCATATCGCCGTTGCCGATGGGCAACGTGCGCTTTTGCCAAATGTCGTTGGCGCTACCGCCATGAGCACCGGCAGATTCTTGATACCAAAGCTTCAAAGGGCTCGAGGTCGAGCCCCCCTCGGCAGTGGCAACCTTTCCACCTTGTGCCCAAGCAACTTGCATAGCACTAGGCGATATTAACGCCAGTGTCACAGCAGCCACAAGCCCGCACATAAGAACGCGGCGCAATCGGCGTGACGGAAGCGGCTTCCCGCAACGTAGCATATCTCTGTCTCCTTCCCCCGGACAAGGATATGTTGCTAATAATCCAAGTTGATTCTATGGGGAGAAAAATGGTTCTTGAGAGTGGTAGTTTAAAAACGAACCACTCAATCGGGTGGAAGGCGTTTTCTAAAGCGCGGGCGGTATGCAGGTATTTTTCTACGTGGTAACGTACTCACACATTCGGCGATATATCCCTTTAGGCAGACCCAGAATGATAGAGGGAAGAAAGTTGCGCGCGGCGGGGCCGCGCGGTGCGCTGCGGCGCTTCGCGCCTTGCGTGCTGCGCCGGCGAACGCTCGCGCGTTCACTCGGCTCCGCACCCTCACGGGGTTCGATCCCGTGCACGGTCAACAAAAAAGCCGCAACCTCTCGGCTGCGGCCTCAAATTCAAATGGTGGAGGTTAGGGGGATCGAACCCCTGACCTCAGGCTTGCAAAGCCCGCGCTCTCCCAGCTGAGCTAAACCCCCACGGAGAAAGTAATAAACACCCCAGCGGCGACTCGGCTCTCGCTGGGGTGTTTATTGCGAAAGAAAGTGGTGGACCTGACAAGATTCGAACTTGTGACCTCCCGGTTATCAGCCGGACGCTCTAACCAACTGAGCTACAGGTCCATCGCGCGTTGACTATATTAGCCCAGACCGTTTTTCTAAGTCAACGACTTTTTTAAAAAAATTTTTTAGTTGGGTCTTATATCGAAATCGCACGCGTTTCCCCTCTATTTTGGGTAGTATTACTATCCGATTCAAACGGGTGGAATATTCCGACCCCACCATCATCGTCAATAAGGAGGTGCCATAATGATTCGCGTTGATATCGAGACCATCGTTATGGCCGCCGGCCCCCATCCATCCCTCATCGTCCTGCGCGAGCGCGAGACTTCAGAATCAAACGAAGCACCTCTCCGCGCCCTGTCCATCCAGACTGGATCTTTCGAGGCCGCGGCGCTAAGCCAAGGAATCGATGGAAAGAACCCCGGACGACCCATCACACACGATTTCGCCGTCAGTGCCGTCAAAGAGCTCGGTGCCAAAATCGCCCGTGTTGAGATTTCCCACATGGAGACCCCGGTCTTTTTCGCCAATGTCATTATTCTTGACCAAGACGGCACGGAGCATGCGGTCGATGCGCGCCCGAGCGATGCCCTCGCTTTCGCCGTGCGCGTAAACGCTCCCATCTATGTCGAAGATGACATCATGAACCGCGCGGGTACGTTCTCGTATCAAACCGACATCAACGAGGAAGCAGAGCAGCAGAAGTTCGACCACTTCGTGCAGACGCTCTCGCCCGACGATTTCTAGTCACCTCCGCTTTTCTGCGTCAATTCAGTAAGCGCGTAATCATCAGACAAGAAAGGCCCATCCAGCGGATGGGCCTTTTGCTAGGCAGATGCTTTACCGGTACGGCGTTTACTCGTCAATCAAATCCTCAGAAGCCTCGTCTGCGCCATCGGCAGAGACCTCTTCGGACTTTCCCTCGGCTTCTCCGGAAGTCTCGTCCTTCTCCGGCGAGCTCTCCATGCGAGCCACGGCACAAACGCGGTCGCCCTCGGCCACGGTCATCATCTTGACGCCCTGCGTTGCACGACCGGTCTGGGAAATCTCATCGGTCTTCACGCGGATCACGGTAGCGCCCTCGGTGACGATAAACAGCTCATGCTGCGGAGCCACGGTCTTCATGGCCGCCAGCTGACCCTTGCGATCGGTCATCTGGATAGTAAAGACTCCCTGACCGCCGCGGTTTTGCTCGGGATAATCAGCAACCGGGGTGCGCTTGCCAAAGCCATGCTCGGTGATGACAAAGAGGTCGCCGGTGCCGTTGGAAACCTCCATGCCCAAGACGCTCGCATCATCTTTCATCGTGATGCCGCGCACGCCGCTCGTATCGCGGCCGGTGGCGCGCACTTGATCTTCACCAAAGACGATAGCCTTGCCCGCCGTCGTCGCCATGATGATCTTCTCGCCCTCACGCACGCGACGAACGTTGAGCAGCGCGTCGCCGTCCTTAAGGTTGATGGCGATGATGCCATCGCGACGGCTGCGGTCGTAAGCGCTCATGACCGTCTTCTTGATCATGCCGCTGCGGGTCGCAAACAGCAGATACTCATCGTCAGGGAACTCACGGCAAGAAATCACGCTGGCGATCTTCTCGCCTTCCTCAAACGGCAGCAGGTTGACGATCGCCGTACCGCGAGCCTGGCGCGAACCCTCGGGCAGCTCGTGAACCTTAAGGCGATAGACCTTGCCGCGATTTGAGAAGAAGAGCACATACTCATGCGTGCTGGCAATGAACATCTCCTCGATGATATCGTCCTCTTTCAGGCTCACGCCCGTAACGCCCTTGCCGCCGCGCTTCTGGGCGCGATAAGCGGCCACGGGGATACGCTTGACGTAGCCGGTATGGGTGATGGTGACGACCATATCTTCATCGGCGATGAGGTCCTCAACGTCGAGGTTGCGCTCGGCAGCGGCAATCTTGGTGCGGCGCTTGTCGCCGAACTTGCGGGAAATCTCGCGCATCTCTTCCTTGATCACGCCAAGAATCTTCTCCTCGTGGGCGAGAAGGTCCTTATAGTAGGCGATAGCGCGGCGCAGGCCGTCCAGCTCCTCTTGGATCTTGTCGCGCTCAAGACCGGTGAGGCGACGCAGCTTCATCTCGAGGATGGCCGTGGTCTGCTCGGTCGTGAAACCAAAGCGCTCGATCAGGCGGCCGGAGGCCTCGGAATCGGTACGCGAGGAACGGATGATCGAGATAACCTCGTCGATATGGTCGAGAGCCATGAGATAGCCCTCTAGAATATGAGCGCGGGCCTGCGCCTTCCTGAGGTCAAAGCGCGTGCGGCGAGTAACAACGTCAACCTGATGGTCAATATAGTGCTGCAGCATCTCGCGCAGCGAGAGACACTTGGGCACGCCGTTGACGAGGGCCAGGTTATTGGCACCAAACGTGGTCTGCAGCGAGGTGTACTTATAGAGGTTGTTGAGAACGACCTGGGGGATGACGTTCTTCTTCAGCTCGATGACAAGACGGATACCCTTCTGGTTCGACTCGTCGCGCATATCGGAAATGCCCTCGATGCGCTTCTCGTTCACCAGCTGGGCGATCTTCTCTTGCAGGGTACCTTTGTTGACCATGTAGGGAATCTCGGTGAACACCAGACGGTTACGACCCGTCTTGGTGGACTCGACATGAGCCTTGGCGCGCACGGTGATGGAGCCGCGACCGGTCTCATAGCTTTGACGGATTCCGTCGGAGCCCATGATGACGGCGCCGGTTGGGAAGTCGGGGCCCGGCATGATCTGCATGAGCTCGTCGACCGTCGCATCCGGGTTATCGATGAGATAACAGGTTGCCTCGATTGCCTCGCTGAGGTTGTGCGGAGCGATATTCGTCGCCATACCAACGGCGATACCCTGGCTGCCGTTGACTAGCAGGTTGGGGAAACGAGCGGGCAGGGCAACGGGCTCTGCCAGGGACTCGTCGTAGTTGGGCTGCCAGTCGACGGTATCTTTCTGCAGGTCGCGCAGGAGCTCCATGGCGGGTTTTGCCAAGCGGCTCTCGGTGTAACGCATGGCTGCGGCGGAGTCGCCGTCGATGTTGCCAAAGTTGCCATGCCCATCGATGAGAGGCGTGCGCATCGAGAACCACTGGGCCAAGCGAACCATTGTCTCGTAGACCGCGGAGTCGCCGTGCGGGTGGTACTTACCGATAACTTCACCGACAGTCCAGGCAGACTTCTTGTGCGGGCGGTTGGGATAGATGCCGCTCTCGTTCATCGCGTACAGGATGCGACGGTGAACCGGCTTCAGGCCATCGCGGACATCAGGCAGGGCGCGGGCGGTGATAACCGACATCGAATACTCGATGAAGGACTGCTTCATCTCCTGGCCGAACTCGGAAATCTGCAGTTGGCCGCCATTGATATCCTCGCCGGCATCGGTGCCGCGGTCTACAGCGCCAAAGCTCTCCTCGAGCTCCTCGTCGCCATCCTCTTCCTCGTCTTCGGCATCAGGGTTATAGGAATCGGGATCTCCATCCTCCCCCTGCTCCGCGCGAGCGAGCAAACGACGCAGATCGTCGGGCATGCCCTCCGACTGCTCGTTGTCGTTGTTATTCATATCTTCTGCCACGTACTACCTCCCTGGTTGGTCGTGGTTACGTTCATTCATGCAGCTGCTCGATCGACCCATCTCCAAAAACACTTGTTGAAAAAGGCGTTCAACCCTCAACATCGGATACGGGTTTTCCAGGTGCCCGAGATTGCCCTGAAAGAGGAGGGAAGCGTACTTAGGTACGCGACCGACGATTGAGGGGCAAGGTCGGGTGCCTGGGAAAGCCGCGCAGGTTAGGCATCGAGGAAGCGGGCGTCGTGGGCATGCTTCTCAATATACTCACGACGATAGCTAACCTCGGAACCCATAAGCTCTCGCACGGCGCGATCTGCCGTGATGGCATCCTCGATACTCACGCGCTGCAGAATACGGGTCTTTGGGTCCATGGTGGTCGAGGCAAGCTGCTTGGGATCCATCTCGCCCAGACCCTTGTAGCGCTGGACGGTATAGCCCTTGCGCTTCTTGGTAACCTTGCCGCTCTCGGCCTTGCCATCTTCATCACCCTCGTCGGGGGTAAGGCCAAGGCTGCGGATGGTGTCCTTCAAGATCTCGTCTTCGGGCTGCCTGCCGTTGGGGTAGACGTAGTGAATCTTGTTGCGCACCTTGATGCCAAAGATCGGCGGGCACGCCACGTAGACATAGCCGGCATCGATCAGCGGGCGCATGTACTTGTAGAAGAACGTAAGCAGCAAGATGCGGATATGTGCGCCGTCGACGTCTGCATCGGTCATGATGATGATCTTGTGGTAGCGAGCCTTGGTGATATCGAAATCGCCACCATCGCCCGAACCCGAGGTCACGCCGCAGCCGATAGCCGTGATGAGCGACTGGATGGTATCGGAAGAGAAGGCTCGGTGGTCGCCCACGCGCTCTACGTTCAAAATCTTGCCGCGCAGGGGCAGGATAGCCTGGATGTCTCGGCGACGGCCATCCTTAGCAGAACCACCTGCCGAGTCGCCCTCTACAATGAAGAGCTCGGTCATCTCGGCGTCGCGCACCGAGCAGTCCGCAAGCTTTCCGGGGAGCGCCGCGGTTTCGAGCAGACTCTTACGGCGCGTTGCCTCGCGAGCCTTGCGGGCAGCGTTGCGAGCTTTGGACGCCTGTTGGGCTTTCTTGACGATCTCGCGACCCTGCTTGGGATGTTCCTCAAGGTAATCGGTCAGGCCGTCGGTGACGATCTTGAGCACCAGCGTACGCATGAACGAGCTGCCAAGCTTGGCCTTGGTCTGGCCCTCGAACTGCGGGTCGGCAAGCTTGACGGAAATGACGGCAGAGAGGCCCTCGCGCACGTCGTCGCCCGTGAGATTGGATTCCTTTTCTTTAAGAATGCCCTGCTTGCGTGCGTAATCGTTAATCACACGCGTGAGCGCGGTGCGGAATCCTTCGAGGTGCATGCCGCCCTCGGGGGTGTAGATATCGTTCGCGAAGCTCATGACTGTCTCGGAATACGACGTATTCCACTGCAAAGACACCTCGACATCGCCCATTCTGTCGGTGGGGACACCCTCTTCGGACGTCCCCTCGATATAGATGGGCTCCTTGAGAGCCTCGGGGACATCTTTGCCCTCGTTCAGGAATTTGACGAAATCGATGATGCCGCCCGCATAGCAGAATTCCTCGATGCGCGGCTCGGTCTCACGCTCATCGGTGAGGACGATCTCGAGATTCTTGTTCAAGAACGCCGTTTCCTGCAGGCGATTGTGCAGCGTATCGAAATCGTAGATGGTGGTCTCGAAGATTTCCTCATCGGGCCAGAAGGTCACGGACGTACCCGTTTCCTCCGAGCTTCCGACTTCCTTCATCTTCTCCACGGTGTTGCCGCGCGAGAATTGCATCTCATAGGTTTTGCCGTCGCGCCTAACCTGCACGACCATCTTCTTTGACAGCGCGTTGACGACCGAAACGCCAACGCCGTGCAGTCCGCCCGACACCTTGTAGGCGGAGTTATCGAACTTGCCACCGGCGTGCAGGATGGTCATGACGACCTCGAGGGTCGGAATCTTCTTGACCGGGTGCTCGTCCACGGGGATGCCGCGGCCATTGTCGACAACAGTGATGGAGTTGTCGGCATGCACCGTCACCATAATCTTGGAGCAATACCCCGCCATGGCCTCGTCGACCGCATTGTCGACGATCTCCCATACCAGATGATGCAATCCGGAAGCACTCGTCGAGCCGATATACATACCCGGACGCTTGCGAACGGCCTCAAGACCCTCAAGGATCTTAATTTCGTTGCCATCGTATGACTCTTCTTTAGCCACGCGCCAACTCCCTCTCTCAACTCAAATGGAGATAACCTTACATATTCTAGCCCAAATAAGGGGTCCTACATAAGGTACAAATGGCGCTCTGGGGCCACCAGAGGCCGAATATGGCTATTTCGTTGATTTGCGGCTCTTGTCTAGCGAAAGACCCGCGCCCATCGCAGATTTAAGCGCTCTCTGAAGGCCCTCATCCTTGATATGGGCAACGCGAGCGTCGATGGAAGCGACGTCGGCGGAGGAAAGCTCGGCTTGAGGCCGCGCCGCGTGGGCAGGAGATTTATCCTTGCTCGCAGCAGAAGAGGCCGCGCGCGGCGCCTCATACCCCTTTCGGGACAGTTTGAACACCAGCGCCGAGACACGCACCCCGCAGGCCTCCATGCGCGCCCGGATGATTTCGCGCAAAACGGTAAGCTCGTTGACCCACGAGGAACCGTCGACGTACACGATAAGCTCGCTCGTCTCGGGGACAAAGTGCAGGCCGCATACATGTTGGCCCTCGCGCGTTCGGGCGCAGACGGTGTTCCAGGCACGGTAGACCTCTCGTGCCCGCTCCGCCTCTAAAAACGCTTCGCGCTTGGCGGGGGCGGCATCGTCATAGATGCGGCGCTTTTCTTGTTCAAGAATGTTCCCGAGTCCCTGCGTGGTGCCAAAGCGATCACTTTTCCTCGCCATCGATATGCACCACCTTCGCACGTTCTATGACATCTTTTGAAAAATAGCCCAAGTTCGTCGTGGTGATGATCGTTTGGATCTCGCCTTGCACGAACCCGGTTATCGCCTCGCGGCGGCGCGCGTCAAGCTCGCTCATCACGTCATCGAGCAGCAGCATGGGATATCTGCCCAAAATGTCGCTCGCCACCTCCGCCTCGGCTATCTTCCAGGCAAGGACGAGGCTTCTTTGCTGCCCTTGGCTCGCGAAGTCCCGCGCATCGCGACCGTCGATGAAAAAGGAAATCTCATCGCGATGCGGCCCCACCACGGTGATGCCGCGGCGGCGCTCCTCCTCGGAAGCCTGGGCCAGAGCATCGCGAAAGAGCCCCTCTATCTCCGCGCGCGAAGTCGACGTATCGATGCTCCCCACCGTCGAGCGATAGGAAAGATCGAGGGTCTCGACCGGCGCGATGGCACGATAGGCGTCCACCATACGTAGGCGGATGCGTTCGAGCAAAGACAACCTATGGGAGAGCAGCGCGGCGCCCGTCTGCACCAGTGTTTCATCCCATGCCCCCAGCAAGTCGATAGGAATGGGATACTCCTTGAGCAAGCTGTTGCGCTGCTCGACGATGCGGGCATACGACGAAACCAGGTGAGCATAGCGGTCGTTGAGCTGAATGCCAAAGTCGTCCAGCGCAGCCCTTCGATACGAAGCTGCACGCTTGATCATGTCGAGATGGTCAGGGCAAAACAGGACGCTTGGAACCAGGCCGCGCATTCCAGCCGCCGAAGTGCGCTTGCCGTTGGAAAAGAAGCTCTTCTTGCCCTCAGAGCAAACAAGTGCGTGCTCGACACGACGGCCGTCACCGGTAAACGAAAGGTCGATGCGGCAAGCACCTTCACCGTTACGCACCAGCTGCGAAGCCGTTGGACGGCGAAACGACTGCCCCGCCGTCAGAAGCTGAACCGACTCTATGAGATTGGTCTTCCCCACCGCGTTGTGACCGATGAAAATCGTGATATCGGGATCGAGCTCGACATCGAACTCCTCGAAGCTGCGGTAGTTACGCACCGAAAGGGCGCGAGCAAGCACATTCATTAGACGCGAACGGGCATGACCAGATAGATGTAGTTGATCTTGTCGTAGGACTTAAAGACGCCCGGACGACCCTCGGTGAGCTCGAGCGTGATTTCCTTCTCGTGGCCGAGCGCATTCAAGCAACCGAAGATGTAGCTGTAGTTGAATCCAACCATGCAGTTAGAACCTTCAACCTCGGTTTCAATCGTCTCGCTTGCCTGATCCTGATCGCTGGAGTAGGCAGAAAGCGTCAGGGTGTTTGCATCGGTATCTACATCAAAGCGAACGGCGGAGTTCGAAGGAGCGACAACGGTCACGCGCTTGAGCACCGCATTGAAGGAAGCAACATTAAGGTTAACCGAGGTAGAGCAGGTATCGGGCAAAAGGCCCTTGTAATCGGGGAACATGCCTTCGATACGGCGAGCTACGTACGTCGTGTTCTCCGCCATGAAGACCACCTGATTGTCAGTGGCGCCAACGGTGATGGTGCCATGGGCAGGGGCGATGGACAAAGCATCGTTGAATGCATCGGAAGGAACGATCAGCTCGAAACTCCCCTCGAGCGAGGATGTCTCCACCTGCGTGTCGCATACCGCAAGGCGATAGGCGTCAGTGGCAACCAGACGCAGCATATTGTTCTCAACCGTCATCTGGACGCCCGTGAGAACCTGACGGTTCTTGTCGGTAGAGGTAACACGCCAAACGCGCGACACCATCTCGGACAAGATGTCGGTAGGAAGCTCAACGGAACGCTCGAGGGCGAGCGTCGGGAACTCCGGGAAATCGGCCGCATCGAGCGTATTCAGCCTAAAGGAGCTCTTGGCACAGGTAATGGAAACCTGACGATCCTCCACAATAAAGTTCACCGGAGCGTCGGGGAGCGTCTTCGTGATGCTGGCAAGCATCTTGCAGGGGACGACCACGCGGCCAGGTTCATCCACGCGGGCTGCGACACGGTGCCTAATAGAGATGGTGTAGTTGCTCGTCTGGAACTCCAGAACACCGTCTTCCGCTTTGATGAGAACGCCGGAGAGGATGGGGAGTGTTGATGCGCTCGCGATACCCTTTTGTACGATGGCGAGAGCATCTGCGAGAGAAGACTGACTGACGGTGAAGCGCATCTCTATTACCTTTCTTCTATATATAGATAAATCTAATAATAGTAATAAGTCGGTGGAAGAAGTTGACTACTGATGTTTATGCAGGTGGAGGGTGTTTTCTTTTCAGCTTTCCGACCGTTGATAACACCTGTTCTTTTCAACAGCTTCCATGGGACTGAAATCTTTCAACACACGTTCGTGGGTTGCCGACAAGTTTCCCTCCCCTTTTCCGGTACTTTTCAACAACGATTATGACTTAAGGATGATCTTGTTCTTGAGTTGCGCGAGCTCCTCGCCAAAATTAGCATCCTCTCGAAGCTTGCCCTCCACAACACTGATGCTGTGAACGATGGTGGCGTGGTCTCGACCGAATACCGCGCCGAGGGCTGCCTGGGATTTCACGTCACACATGTCGTTTACCAGATAGATGGCAACATGGCGCGCGAATGCGATTGTCTTTTGCCTCTTGCGGCCGATCATGTCCTCATGGCTGATGTTGTAATAGCCCTCTACAACGGATTGCACGGTTTTGGGCGCAATGACCTTTCGTGCTGTATCGAAGTACTCGTTCGCCACAGCATCGATGTCCTCAGCGGTCAGTTCCTTTCCTGCCTGCTCCTTTTCGTAAGAGAGGCTGGAACAGCGCTCGCAGAAGCTCTCGAGTTCGCGGATGTTATTGCCAGAGACCTCGGCCATATGTTTGAGGTGGTCTTCGCTCAAGTGTCCCCCGTGCATCTGCAAGTTGGAGAAGATCGAAGGCACGTCCGCTGCGGGGAGCTCATGCGCGTTGGACGCCATGCGCTTGCAATAGTTTTGCAAGATGAGATATTTCATCTCGAAGCCGGGTTCAGAGATGAGGCAGAGCATACCGGAGCTAAAGCGGCTCGTGAGGCGCTCGTCCATACCGAGGTCTTTCGGTGCTCGGTCGGCGGCGATGACGATTTTCTTGTTCTCGCGAATGTATTCGTCCATCAGGCTGAAAAAGTAGTCGATGCTCGCCTGCTTACCGATGATGTTTTGGATATCGTCGATAATCAAGACATTGGCTTCGTGATACTCGCGAAGGATGCTGTGGCCATCGTTTTTCTGCTTGGCAACCTCGTTAATGAAATCGTCGATATATGTCTGGCTGTTGGCGTACTTAACCGTGATTCCAGGTTTATCGACTGCCAAGAAGTTTTTGATGGCAAACAGCAGGTGTGTTTTTCCCAGCCCCGATTTTCCGTAGATAAACAGCGATGTGCACTCGCCCGGAACTTCTACGCTGGCGGTGAAGCGCAGAGCAGATTGATAGGCGTGCCTGTTCTCCACGCCGGGCACGAAGGTGTCGAAGGTGAACTTCGAGTTGATGCCTGCTGCAGGCTCGATTGCCTTTGCCTGCTGCGACTCCTCGACTGGCGTGGTTTCACGTGAAGCGACCGGCGTCTTTTCCTGCTGCTTCATGTTGCTCATCATGCGCTGGAACATCTCGGGCGTCATCGTGTTGTTGACCTTGACGCTCGTGGGGTCTGCATCTCGATTGGTTCGGTGCGGCATCGGTATATCGGAAAAAGCGCTTGCTTGCGCCACGAAGCTGCGGTTTTCACTCGGTTTTGACGATGCGGGGATCTCCTCGACGGCGGGCGCCATCACTGGCGAATATGCCGGCTGGGAAGAGACCTGGGGTGCTGGCGCTTGGGGTGCTGCGGGTTGAGCTTGCCCCGGGGTGGGCATCGCGGGGACCTCGACCTTGAGGGCGAGCGGTGCAAAGGTGATTTCTTCCAGGTAGCGCTCTATCGTTGCCTGCTGCTTGAGCAGGTAGGTCGAAGCGAACCTGCTGGGAACCTGCAGGGTGAGTGACTCGTCATCTAACGACACGGGGACAGATTGACCGAGCATGTTGATAAGGCGCGTGTCGAGCCCATCTCGCTGACAAAACGAGACAATGTCGTCGAGGAGAATCTGGGCCTCGTTATCCATTGTTCACATCCTCTCGGGGCGTCTGTTCTTCTATCCATGCTCGGCCGGTGTCGGTGAGCATATATTTTTGACCGTGTTTAATGACAAAGCCTGATTTCTGAAGGCCGGAGAGTTCTCGCGACCATGTGGCAGGAGACGACCCAAATACGTTTCCCAAATCGGTGGGCCCGCAGGTCGTGTTGACCATCAGGAAGGAAAGGGCCTGCTGACCGCGAGGGGTGACGAAGATCGGGCTTGCGGGTGCTGCCGGCATTCCCATTGTGGGCATCGTCTGCTGATAGCCTTGCTGTGGCATTGCAGGGTATCCCGGCTGCGGATATCCCACCGGGGTGTATCCCTGCTGGGAAAATCCCTGTTGAGGGAATCCTTGCTGAGGATAGGGGGTCGGAGCGTATGCGCCTTGCATGCCGTACGGCTGCTGATATTGTGGCTGCATGCCTGGCTGGGCGCAAGCCATCTGATATTGCCATGCTCCTGCCTGCTGCTGCGGCATCACCTGCTGCCATTGTTGAGGTGTTCCCGCTGCGGGCATCATAGCGGCACCCATCGCTGGAGCCGGGTTTGCGCCGTTTACCGGCACATCCATGGGATGGGGGACCGCGCCCCTGATCGCTCCCGATGTGTGAGACATCGAAATCTCGTTTACGCGAGACGGGTCGAGCGTGACCGTCACGACAGTCCCGCCATTCAGGTTGTCCTCGATGGAAACGATCCCGCCAGCGTTTTCAAGGTATTGCTGAACCAGGGGAAATCCGGCTCCCGTACCGCGTATATAACGCTTTTGGTCGCTATCGGCAGATGTGATTCCAAACTCGAAGGCAAGCTCTTTATCCTCGATTCCCGGACCCTGGTCCGCAAATCGAATCGTATTTCCCCCATCGAGGATCGAGATGATCGGCTCCATGAAATGGGCGTGGATGAAGTTCTCCACGATTTCGCGAATGACCATCACCGAGATGGAGCCGCCCTGCTCTTTCATGTTCTTATATACCGTGTTGGTGATTTCTTCGAGGTAGGGCCGCGTGGCCTGCGGGGAGATGACGATGACGCGCGGCGTCGAGAACATATCGTCGTAGACG
The DNA here is from genome assembly GCA_934647195.1 of uncultured Collinsella sp. GTDB lineage: Bacteria > Actinomycetota > Coriobacteriia > Coriobacteriales > Coriobacteriaceae > Collinsella. Next base: position 186,870 of record CAKUFD010000001.1, on the reverse strand, counting down.
GCAATGCGCGTGGCGTAGCTTACGCTCGTGTCCTCTTCCTGGCTTGGGGTATGGGATTGTTGCGCGTCGCCGGTGAGATGGGCGTTATCGGGTGCCGGATCCCCCGAGTCCACGAAGGGGTAGAAATCGTCTGACATCGTTTTCTCTCTCAACAGTTTTCTCGTGTATCCAAGGATAGCAGCATCGTGCATAAGGTTTTTTCACTTTTCAACAACTTTTCCCAAATGGATGAAAAGTGATAAAACGCGACGAAAAGTTATCAACGCTTTCAACGTGACCTGTTGAAAACTTGAGAAAAGCGCGTGAAAAAGTGTGAAAACAATCGTTGAATGATTTAAGAGGTTTGAAAAACGTGAAGAAACCTATGGTGACTTGGGTTCTTTTAGATTCTTTTGATTGACATCGGCGCACCATATTCCCTACAATTTCAAAGCTCAGGTGTCTAAATCGTGAACTCACGAAATGCAGCAGGAGGATTTTTACCATGAAGCGTACTTACCAACCTAATAAGCGCAAGCGTGCTAAGACTCACGGCTTCCGTGCTCGTATGGCTACCAAGGGCGGCCGCGCCGTGCTCGCTCGCCGTCGTGCCAAGGGCCGCAAGCGTCTGACCGTCAGCGATAAATAAGCGCATGCTTCTCGCATGAGGACATTGAAGTCTCGGAAAGATTTCGAGCATGTGTTCACGCAGGGGAAGCGGTATAACCATCCCCTGATAAGAATGGTTATATGTGGTTCAAGCAACGAAGGCGATCCAGGTCGGGTCGCCTTCGTTGCTGCCAAAAGGCTGGGTTGCGCTGTTGTGCGCAATCGCTCTAAGCGCGTTTTGAGAGAAGCCGCACGTACGTGTCGCCTACCGAGAGATGGGTACGAGATCATTCTATTTGCAACCCCCAAGACCCGCACGTCGTCTCCTGCAGAGATGACAGCGGCTCTTGAGTCCTTATGTGTTCGGGCTGGTTTGGATGGATAGTGCGCGCCGGTCGCTTCCTCAGCGTGCGGCCATAGCGCTCATTCGGTGCTATCAGCGTTATATTTCACCCCTCCTACCCGATTCATGTATATACTTCCCCACATGTTCGCAGTATGTTGTCGAAGCTGTAGGTAAGTATGGTGTTCTTAAAGGCTGTTGGCTTGGATTACGCCGCATTCTTCGGTGCAATCCCTTGCATGACGGCGGCTATGATCCCGTGCCGTGAGGCATGATTCGTATCGGAGGATTATTACATGTGGGATTGGATCGTTAACGTCCTTTTTCAGATTCTCGCGTTGATTCAGCAGTTTGCTGTCGACTGGGGTCTGTCCATCATCATCTTGGTTGTCATCATTCGTTTGCTCCTGACGCCGCTGATGATCAAGTCGAGCAAGTCCACTGCTCGCATGCAGGTGCTCACTCCTAAGATTCAGGAGATTCAGGAGCGCTACGCCGACGACCCCCAGCGTCAGTCGCAGGAGATGCAGAAGTTTTACGCCGAGAACAAGTTCAGCCCTTTCGGTGGCTGCCTGCCCCTGTTGATCCAGATGCCCATCCTGTGCGCTCTGTTCACGCTGCTCCAGCATCTTGGCGATTACTTTGATGGAGAGACCTTCTCCTTCTACGGTATTCTCCCCAACCTTCAGACCTCTGTTGCGGCTACGTTGCCCCAGGGTTTTGGTGTCGCCGCGCCTTATGTCGTCGCGCTGCTGCTGTTTGCCGTCCTGACGCTTATCCCGCAGCTCTATATGTCTCGCAACCAGACGGGTGCCCAGGCTCAGACCATGAAGACCACGGCAATCATCATGTCTTTCTTCATGCTGTTCATTGGTTGGAGCCTGCCCGCCGGTGTTCTTCTGTACTATGACGTGTCTTCCGCTTGGCAGGTCATCCAGCAGATCTTCGTTACCCAGAAGGTCATCGATAAGGCAAAGGCCGAGGAAGAAGAGCGTATGGCCAATGCTCCTATCGAGGTCAATGTTGTCCGCCGTGAGCATAAGCCCCGCCCTCATAAGAAGAAGTAATTATTAGGTACCTAATAATTGGAGTGTTCCATGTCTGATATCAACGAGGAGATGTCTACTGAGTATTCAGGTGACTATCCGGAAATCGCCGCAGCATATAAAGCAGGCGAAGAGCTCACCGATGAGCAGCTCGACACCATCGCTGATGTTGCTATCTCTATTCTTCGTTCCATCCTTGGTTATTTTGACGCCTCGGATTCGTCCATCGATGAGTATGAGGGCGATGAGGGCGAACTTATTCTCGATGTGACTGCTCCCGATCTTGCAGTTCTTATTGGTCGTCATGGTCGCACTCTGGAATCCCTTCAGACTATGTTCTCGCTTCTGGTGAGCCGTCGTCTTGGGTTCCGCTATCCCATCTCTGTTGACGTTGAGGGATACAAGAGTCGTCGCCATGACAAGGTTATTTCTATGGCTCACTCTGCAGCTTCGCGTGCGGTTCGTCAGCACTCCACTGTCAGTCTTCCTCCTATGAGTGCTTATGAGCGTCGTCTTGTTCATATTGCTCTTCGTGAGAACAAGAAGGTCGACACACACTCCGAGGGTTCTGATCCCGAGCGCCGTGTTGTTATCACTGTCGCTTAGGCTTCTGTTTATAACGTTGTGAGAGGGTCAGAGATGACCCTCTTTTTTTGACTGAAATTCTTGATACACTGATTTCAGTCCGAAATCGATTAAGGAGTAACAATGTCTGGTCGTCCTATTGTTCTTAAGGAGCCTGAATATACAGACCAGCAGATCAAGGTTCTGGTTGAAAAGCTCCTTGATGTCTGCGCCGACTTCAATATTTCCCTTTCCGATCAGCAGGCTCATGATTGTCTTCTACACCTTCTTTATGTTGAACAGATCAATTCCTATATCAATCTCACGCGCATTACCGATCTTGACGAGGCTCTCGTTCTCCATCTTCTCGATTCTCTTCTTCTTGTTCGATACTTCGATTCTTCCGATCTTGCTTATCTTGATATGGGCACGGGTGCTGGTTTCCCTGGGGTTCCGTTAGCTATTGCAACTGGAGCCAACGGAACCTTCATTGATTCTGTTGGAAAAAAGGTCAATGCGGTCAACGCTATCATTCAGAAGCTTCAGCTTAAAAGAGCCGCTGCAGTTCATACTCGTATCGAAGAGTATGCTCTTCAAAAACGAGGATGTTTTGATATCGTTGTTGCGAGAGCTCTTGCCGGTATGCCCATTCTCATTGAGTATGCAGCTCCATTTCTTTCGGAGCATGGACGCCTTGTTATATCTAAGGGTAATCCTCAAGATGATGAGCTCATTTCTGCTTGCAAAGCAGCCTCTATTTGTGGCCTCAAGTTGATTCAAAATGATGTGTACGATCTTCCTTCCAATCTCGGGCATCGTGAGGTATTTATTTTCGAGCGTGTATCTAATCCTTCAATTTCTTTACCGCGTCCAAACGGAATGGCTCGGAAAAATCCCCTTGCATGATTGTTTCACGTGAAACATAATGGGCTATAGAAATTGAATTGTTTCACGTGAAACATCGCGACTTCTATAAGGAATTCAATGGTTTCACGTGAAACAATATGATCACTCAAAATGAAGTTCAATTATACAAGGAGGGTGACGTGGGCTTTAGAGACGTTAAAAGGTCTAAAAGCACAAAAGACACGCGTGTCATTGCAATCATCAATCAAAAGGGTGGCGTTGGTAAATCAACCACTGCAGTAAATCTTGCAGCAGCGCTGGGTGAGCAGAACAAAAAGGTACTCATTGTAGATTTTGACCCGCAGGGAAATACGACAAGTGGATTTGGAATCGATAAAGAGAAGCTTGAAGCCTGTGTCTATGATTCTCTGCTTCATGATGTCCCAGCGGAGGAGATTATTCAATCTACTGACTGCAAACGTGTATTTGTAGTTCCCGCTACGATTCAGCTTGCAGGAGCGGAAATTGAGCTTGTTTCTGCAATGGCGAGAGAAACACGCTTAAAAGATCTTCTTGAGCCGATCGTGGATGAGTTTGATTTTATCTTTATCGATTGCCCTCCCTCGCTTGGCTTGCTGACAATTAACGCTTTGACCGCTGCCGACAGCGTGCTCATTCCCATTCAATGCGAGTACTATGCGCTTGAGGGTGTTACCAAGCTGCTGGAATCTATGCGTATGGTTAAAACGCGTATTAATAAAGAACTTGAAACCTATGGTGTTCTTCTCACGATGTACGATTCCCGCACTTCGCTTTCGAATCAGGTTGTTGATGAAGTCAAAGGGTTCTTTGGTGATAAAGCGTTTAAGACTTGCATCCCTCGTTCAGTTAAGGTTTCCGAGGCGCCTTCCTTTGGAATGCCGGTAATTACCTATGCTCCAAACAATAAGGGTTCAAAAGCATATATGGATCTTGCCAAAGAGGTGATTCGCCGTGCCTAGTCCTAAGAAAAAGCAAGCACTTGGTCGTGGTCTGAATGCACTGATGGGTGAAGCTCAAACAGAGACCGGGAGTGCTTCTTCTGATACTGTTATTGATATTGAAAAGATTCAGCCTAATCCCAATCAGCCTCGAACTTATTTTAACGAAACTCAGCTTCAGGAGCTGAGTGAGTCGATTCGTGAGAATGGTGTATTACAGCCTCTGCTGGTTCGCAAGAAAGGGCAGAAATACGAAATCATCGCTGGTGAGCGTAGATATCAGGCATCAAAGATTGCGGGTATTGAAAAGTTGCCCGTGATCATCAGGGATGTTGATGATCAAAAGATGCTTGAGCTAGCTTTGATCGAGAATCTTCAGCGATCCGACCTGAATCCGATTGAAGAGGCTAAAGGATATAAACAGCTTCTGAAAGAAAGCGGAATGACTCAAGATGCTCTTTCGAAAGCGGTCTCAAAGTCTCGCTCTGCAATTACCAACTCGCTTCGACTTCTTGATCTCCCAGATGAGGTTCAGCAATTCCTCTTTGATGGGAAGATGGCGGCTGGTCATGCGCGTGCAATCCTTGCCGTTCCCTTTGAAGAAGCTAGGATTCGCCTTGCCCAAAAGGTTGTTGATGAAGGACTGTCCGTTCGAGCGACTGAGAACCTTGCTCCATTGTTTTCTGTCGGAGATGAGCCAAAGAAGCCTAAGGCTGTTACACCGCAGTCTTATAAAAAAGCCGCGCGTGCTTTACGCCAGGTTTTCAATACGAACGTTAAGGTGAAGTCGTCTCGCGGAAAGAACAAGATCGAAATCGAGTTCAAGGATGAGGAAGAGCTTTCGCAGATTCTGTCAGTTGTTATGAACAGTGCGGAGGAATAAATGAAAAAGGTATTTGGGTATCTCGGGCTCGGTGCAATTGTCGTCGCTGGAACGTTTTTTGGTTATAAGATCGCGAGTGATCAAGAGTTTCGTGGTCGACTGACACGCGGCGCACGGGATATGTACAAAGAGTCAAAAAAGAAAGTAAATAGTGTTACAGAAGATGTGGCATTAAAAACGGCTCAGATGACCAAGAACCCAAAAGTCAATCAGGATTGGGTCTCCAATCAATGGGATATGATTGGTTATTAAGGTACCTTATAAAATACTTGCTTCCATTGAGTGCTCCATACAAAAGGGACAAGGTGTCTGCCTTGTCCCTTTCTTGTAGCTTGCCATCGTCTAGCTAATGAAATGGCGCTACTAAAAAAGCCGCTGCTCGGTTTCGAGCGGCGGCTTTTGATGTTTCATGTGAAACGGTATTAAGATTCGTTGCTCTTAAAACGACGCTGTTTAAGCTGACCGCATGCGGCATCGATGTCTCCCCCGCGCGAGTTGCGGATCGTGGTCTCAACGCCGTGCTTGGAAAGACGACGCTGGAGCTCTTCGACCTTGGAGATGGGTGAAGGCTTAAGCGGGCTGTTCTCGATGTTGTTGAGCTGAATGAGGTTGACATGGCAGAGTGTGCCCTCACAAAACTCAACAAGTGCGTTCATCTCAGGGTTATTGTCGTTGACGCCATCGATCATTGCGTATTCATACGTGGGCCTACGACCGGTTTTCTCAACGTAGAGCTGGATTGCCTCGTGAAGGCGCGGCAACGTGAACTTTTTAACACCAGGCATCAGCTGGTTACGCGTTGACTGGATAGCAGAGTGCAGCGAGATAGCGAGGGTGAACTGCTCGGGAAGGTCTGCAAAACGGCGGATTCCAGGGATGATACCGCTGGTAGAAACGGTTAGGTGACGTGCGCCGATGGCAAAACCCTCAGGGTCATTAAGAGTGCGAAGTGCTTCGAGGACATTGTCAAAGTTATTGAAGGGTTCACCTTGGCCCATGAAGACAACACTGGTAACGCGCTCGCCAAAGTCCTGGGAAACATGGAGAACCTGGTCAACGATCTCGCGGGCCGTTAGAGAACGGGTGAGACCAGAGAGCCCGGTTGCACAGAACGCGCAGCCCATTCCGCATCCAGCCTGGGTGGAAACGCAGACAGAGAGCTTGTTGCGGGTCGGCATGCCAACAGTCTCTACGGAAACGCCGTCAGAGAACTCAAGGAGGTATTTACGCGAACCGTCGCGGGAAACCTGCTTAACGATCTCTTTAGGTGTATTGAAGCAATAATCTTCCTCGAGGGCGGCACGAAGGGTTTTTGGGAGGTTTGTCATTTCGTCAAACGAACATACGTTCTTAATAGAAATCCACTCATGCAGCTGCTTGGTGCGGAATGCGGGCTGACCACATGAGGAGACAACCTCGGCGAGTTCGGCATAGGTAAGATCGCGGATATCCCGTTTACGGACAATCTGCTCCATGATGCCCCTTTCAATACGCTAAAAAACAAAGTTGCCTCTACAATAAAGTATCTCTGCGAATTAAAAGGAGCAGGGAGGCGCGAGATACGTAAAAGTACATCGTGTTTGAGGTCTTTTTTGCTGTTGAGTGGGGGAACGATGCAAACCCAGGCTATCGATAAGAATCTTCGCATTGCGGTTCTTGCAGGGGGAAGATCGTCGGAGCGAGAGGTTTCTCTCAAATCGGGCGAGAATGCGAAAAACGCGCTGCAAGCTGCTGGGTTTGCAAGGGTCGACCTGCTCGACCCGGCGGATAAGGCATTCATAGATAGCATTCGTTCCTACGATCTGGCGTTCCTTGCTCTGCACGGTGCCGGCGGCGAGGATGGAGAAATCCAGCACGTACTCGATTATCTTGATATCCCCTACACGGCGTCAGATGCGTTTTCAAGCGCGTGTGGCGCGGACAAGGATGTTTCGAAGCTTATCTATGCCAGCGCGGGTATTCCGATTGCAAAGGGCGTGACCTTGAAGAAGGACGATCCCATAACCGTTGAGGACATTGTGATGGTTGTGGGTGAAGAGAGCTTTGTGAAGCCGGCGGTAAATGGGTCGAGCTATGGAATCTCTCTTGTCAAAAACCCCTCCGAACTCCCCTGCGCCATTGAGAAGGCATTTAAATATAGCGATAAGGTTCTTATCGAACAGCGCCTTGTAGGCACCGAGATCACCGTTGGCGTATTTGGGGATGACGAGACGCTCAAGGCTCTTCCGGTTGTTGAGATTTGCTGTCCCGAGCAGAGTGATTTTTACGATTTGGATGTGAAATATATCGACCCCACCGATATTCATCGTATTCCCGCCAGGATTAGCAAAGAGGATTATGAGTGCGCTCAAGACCTTGCCTGCCGTGCTCATGAGGCTTTGGGATGTTTTGGAATTTCGCGCAGTGACTTTATCGTGACGTCCACAGGACCTGTTATTCTCGAAACCAATACTATTCCTGGCATGACTGATGCTTCGCTATTTCCAGATGAGCTGCGCCATGCCAACATCGAGTTTTCCGATGCTTGTGTGAGCTTGGTCGAGATGGCTCTCGCGCGAGCGGGACGGCGATAAGGAGAAAAAGAGCCCCTATGCTCATGAAAGACGCGGTTTTATCCGGTACTCCCGATTATGTGATCGAAGCATACGAGACGCTCGCCGATCGAGCGAAAACGCGTTCTTTTGGATTAATAGAAGATGATGTGATCGTTCTCGATACCGAGACGACCGGCCTTTCGCTGCAGGATAACAAGCTGATTGAAATTTCTGCAGCTCGCTTGCGCGGCCGCGAGGTAGTGGAGCGGTTCGACACCTTTGTTCATCCGGGCTGCCCCATACCTGCGGAAATCACGCGTCTGACGAGTATTACCGACGCCGATGTGGCCGACGCTCCAAGTGCCGAAGAGGCGGTTGCGGCGCTGGAAGAATTTGTTGGTGGATGCCCCGTTATCGCCCATAATGCGACGTTTGATAGGTCTTTTATCGAATCGGTGAAGGGAGGGGTGCGCGTAAGCGACATCTGGATCGATTCCTTGGCACTTTCCCGCATTGCACTGCCGCGTCTTGCCTCTCATAAGCTTTCGTTTATGGCCGATCTTTTTGGTTGCGATGCCGTGTCCCATCGTGCCGATGCGGATGTCGAGGCGCTGTGCGGCGTCTGGCGCATTCTCCTCACGGCTTTAGCGGACCTTCCCGCAGGCCTTTTGTCCCATCTTGCCGACATGCACCCTGATGTCAGTTGGCCATATCGCCCGATTTTCTCCTATCTTGCAGCGGAGCATCCAGGTGCCGCGTTTTCTTTGGTGGCGGAGCGGCAGCGCGTTGTTCATGCTGATCTCTCCCCTGAATGTGTTGATGCCGACAACCTGCCAAAAATCGATATGCCTTCGCATGAAGAGATTGAGGCGGAATTCCTTCCCGGAGGTAAAGTCGCATCGATGTATGAGGGATTCGAGGCCCGTGCCGAGCAAGTCGAGATGGCTCAGGAGGTGCGCGACGCCTTTGCATTGCGCGGTCATCGCGTTATTGAGGCTGGAACAGGCGTCGGCAAATCGATTGCATACCTTTTGCCCGCCGCAGAGGCAGCCAAGCGCAATCACATTACCGTTGGCATCGCTACAAAATCGAATAATCTGGCAGACCAACTCATGTTCCACGAGCTCCCCAGGCTTGCCGCTCAATATAACGGAGGCCTCTCCTTTACGGCACTTAAGGGATACGATCACTATCCTTGTTTGCGCAAGCTCGAGCGCCTGAGCCGCTCATCGAGTGAAATCAAGACGGATAAGGACCCGGCGGATACCCTCACGGCGATTGCCGTTATCTATGCCTTTGCTTGCCAATCTCCTGATGGGGACCTCGACGGATTGGGTATACGCTGGCGCAGTGTGAACCGCGCCGACCTTACAACCGCATCGCGCGAGTGCGCTCGACGTTTGTGTCCGTTCTTCCCGGATGGCTGTTTGGTACATGGGGCACGCCGCCGCGCCGCCCGCGCAGATATCGTGGTCACAAACCACTCACTTCTTTTTAGAAACGTGGCGGCAGATGGGAAAATCCTGCCCCCTATTCGCCACTGGATCGTTGACGAGGCTCATTCGGTGGAACGCGAAGCACGCAGGCAATGGGCTCAAATGGTGTCTGCCGACGAGTCGCGTGCGGTATTTGAGCGTCTGGGCGGGGAGCGTATGGGCGCCCTTGGGCAGTTGACGCACCAGCTGGCCGGCTCGGATGCCGCGACGCTCTATATGGGTCTTACGGCAAAGGCGGTGGTGAGTACACGTCGTGCATCGCTCGCCATGGTCAATTTGTTTGATGCTACCCGAGACCTTTCCCGCACTCAGCGCGGAGGATCTTACGATATGGTCAATCTTTGGATTGGTCCCGAATTGAGGGGGAGTGCGGCATGGGAGGAGTTCCTCGCCCCAGCCAAGACGGCGCTCTCCGCCCTCGACGAGGCGGCAAAGAACCTATCTTCGCTGGTAGAGACCGTGGGTGCGGACAAGCCGGACCTTGTTGTCGAGGTCGCCGATGGTGCTCGCCACCTTAAGGAGATGAAGGAGACCCTCGCCCTTATCGTTGAAGGCACCGACGAGCGCTACGTGTTCTCGTTGAGAGTAAATCGTCGTCTCAAGGCGGGCGGAGAGGCGCTGTCTGCCGAGCTTTTGGACATCGGCGAGGCGTTGGCGGAGCGTTGGCTTTCGGAGATGCAGTCGGTCGTGTTCACGTCGGCAACTATCTCGATTGCAGGCAATTTCTCGCACTTCACAAAGTCCGTTGGTCTCGATCGTCTTCCTTCGGGGTTGACCAAGACGGTGCATTTGGATTCGAGCTATAACTTCGATGAGAACATGACGGTTGTGGTGGCGGGGGATGTTCCCGACCCGCGGAGCCGCGATGCATACCTCGATACCTTGGAAAAGTTGCTTGTCGATGTGCATCTTGCCATGGGAGGATCGGCGCTGACACTCTTCACCAACAGGCGAGACATGGAAGACCTCTATGCCCGTGTGGAGCCCAAGCTTGCGGCAGAAGGCTTGGAGCTCGCATGTCAGCAACGCAATTCTTCGCCACGGTATCTTCGCGATCATTTTATTGCAGAAAAATCGTCATCCCTTTTTGCCCTCAAAGCGTTTTGGGAGGGTTTTGATGCTTCTGGCGATACCTTGCGCTGCGTGGTGATTCCCAAACTTCCTTTTGCGAGCCCCACCGATCCGTTAGCTCAGGAGCGAGACCTTCGTGAAGAGCGGGCGTGGGCGCAGTATGCGTTGCCCGATGCCGTGCTTGAGGTCAAACAGGCGGCGGGTCGCCTTATCCGTACCTCCTCGGACGTGGGAGTTCTTGTGCTTGCCGATTCCCGTCTGGTGACAAAGGGATACGGGAAGAAGTTTTTGCAATCGCTTCCAACTTCGGGATACCAAAAGATCGAGTCCAATCAGGTTGGACGCTACCTGGAGCTATGGCGCCGCGGAAGGTCGAAGTAACCCTATATCTCGGGGAGAATCAGGCGCTTCGCGTAGGATGAGAATTCCATGCGGAGTGCTTGGGGCTGCAGAATCAAAAGGTTGCCCGCAGCGGCGAGAATCTGGTCGAACAGCCAAGATTTAGAAGTTAGGCATACTTCGAGCACGACTGTCCCGTCGCCTTGATCATCGGTGTGCGTGATGCCGGACCAGGTGATGAGGGGTAGATAGGTTTTAGTGCATCGCACCAAGACTCGGGTGCCTGATTTTTCGAGACTTTCCTGTATGTCGGCTCGATCGAATGGATGATTCATTGACGATTCATCTGTCATCTCGAGGGAGGAGATGCGGTCGAGGCGATACTTGCGCTGCTCATCCACCTCAACATCCCAGGCATCCAAATACGTTGCCGAACCTTCGCTTACCAGGCGATAAGGGTCGATGGTGCGTACGCGCGACTCCTTTTCGTCGGCGGAACGATACCCCATGAGGAGCCTCACGCCATCCTCGATCGCCTCGAGGAGCTTTTGATAGAACGAGCCATAGCGCGCAGGCTCCGCCAAAGAAATCACTTGGGTTTGGAGTTGCGACGGGTCATCGAGCGCCGCTTGGATGCGAAGGCGGGTATCCTGGTCGATATTCAACGAGGTGAGGACATACCTCAATACAGCGGCATCGTTAATGGAGAGTCGCAGCGGTACAAGACGGGCAGCGTCTCCACCGAGGGATATCGTCTTTTCATCCATATCGATAATCGCCCTGACGCCGGTTGAGCGGTCGGAGAGGCTCGATACGATCTCGACGATACGATCGAGGTCGGAGGCCTGGACTCCAAGTACGGAGCAGGCACGCGCGATGGATACCGATTGATTTGGGGCGGCGGTGAGTAGCTGAAGAAGCCTGATGCCGCCGGCGACGATCTGATCGGCTTTGAGTTTAGATTCGGCCATGGGCTTCCACCGCCTTGGTGATCGTTGAATTCCAAAGGGAAACAAGGGATGCGGGAGAACAGGGGCGCATGCCGAGGGAAGCGTTGGAAAGGGCCATGGCTACGGCAGAGTCTGGATTTTTCACAGCGATGTTCCAGCGCAAAGAGCCGTCCGGTTGCTTTTCAAGCGTGCCTCTTCCGTGAGTGAGGACCTCGATTTCTCCCGGAACGGATTGCGCGGGGAACGCGAAGGTCGCCTGCATCTCCTCCTCGTCACCCAAATCGAAGGGGAGGAACTGAAAGGCGTCGAGGGAGAAGTCATGGGGGATGGAGTAAGATCCGCGGGGTTTATTCATGCGCGTGACACGGTCGGTGCGGAAGGTTCGAACCTCGCCAGAAAGATTGTCGAGACCGACGAAATAACATTGATTTGCCTGGTTGACAATGCCGTAGATCGATACCGTCCTCTTGGATTCCTTGCCCTTTGCGTCTCGATAGCAGAAAGGGAGTGACTTGTGTGAACAATAGGCTGCCCACACGGTATCGAGCACGTTTTGAATCTGGTCGTTCACGTACTTATCATCACCGATGGTCTCGTCCTGTTCGGCATCGACGTCGATCGCTGCCGCGACTGCTCGGATACGCAGCAATGCAGAACGGAAGGATATCTTCGTGCGCGTCAGATACTCATCGACGGCATGAACGAGCATATCAGCGTCATCTTGGGTGACGACGGCCGTGTCGATATGAGTGCGTCCGCGGTCGATTTCCCACCGGCTTTCCTCTGTCTCGCTGGCTCCGCTCTCCTTAACTTCGCGGATGTGGACCCCATACTCTTCGAGCTTCTTGCGATCACGCTGGAATTTCTTCTTTTCGCTAATCGCGCCCGCCATTCCATACCCAAGATCGCTATCGGTGATGATCTCGGTGGTTGTAAGGGGCCTCGAGGTGCAGTTAAGGATGAAAAGCAGATTGAGAATGCGCCGAGCGGATTCGTTGCGCTCGCCTGAGCTATCAACCGATTGAATATTTGTTCCACTCATAAGACGCGCAACCCCTTTCGCAGTGGACCGTTTCGCCGCAACGGTACCATTTTAATCGATATGGAGTCTCGCGGGGAAAATGTGCCAAGGGGGCTGGCATCCGGCCTCGGCGCTGCAGCTAGAGATAAGTAAGGGTATACTTTCGCCTATACAGGCTTATCGTGGGAGCGGTATGTCTGCATGCATTAAGTAATCGCGATATGGAGCCCTACATGGCTAACAGCAAAAAATATTTGAACCATCTCCTGCAGCGCACGGAGATCACTCCCGCCTGCAGCGAGGAAGAGCGCACCGCCGCAGATGTCATTGCACGTATCTTCACCGACCATGGTTTTACTCCCGAGGTGCAGGAATTCACCGCTTCCTCGTCTCGAAAAAATGTTTCCGCTATTGCAGGAATCGCGCTGTTCGTGGCCACGATTCTCATGGGAATCGGCGGCGCGCTGGGCATTTTTGGCTTCTTGATCGTGCTTGCGGTGGGCATCCTGTACGTACTCATCCGTTTGGATAAGATTTCTGTTCCCGCGATTGGCGCCAACGGCCTTTCTCAAAATGTCATCGCTTATCACCAGGCATCCGGCCCTCTTGCTTCACCCCGCAATCGTCCGGTTGTTGTGGTTGCCCATTACGATTCCGCTCGCGCCGACCTGTTGAGCCGTGAGCCGTTCGCAAACTATCGCCCGCTTCTCAACAAGCTCTTTCCGGTTGCCATGGTGCTTCCCGCGGCTGTTGCCATCCTTCGTCTGCTCCCTCTTCCGGGCGCTCTCAAGGCGGTACTTTGGGTTGTCGCCATTCTTTTCTCTCTGATCCCCCTTCTGCGTTCTATTGCATTTCTTTTCGATCGTTTTGCCATGCCCTATACCACGGGCGCCATCTGCAACAAATCTTCCGTGGCGGCCATGCTGGGCGTTATGGATGCGGTTGCGCCATCGTCTCGTGCCGATGAGTTCCCCGAGGACGTTCCCTTTGAGGAGTATCTGGATTCGCTGAATGTTGCGTACCAGAGCTCTTATACGGCAGAGGGTGAGGGCGAACCTCTTTATCAAGAGGAGCCTGAGCAGGTCGAACCCAACGATGATGAGACGGGCACTGCAGACGAGATGCCTATCCTGCCGCCCGCAGCGCCTGTTCAAGATGAGCAGCTTGAAGGGCAGCAGGCTGTCGAGCAGCCGGAGGAGGTTCCGGTTGCCGATGAAGATGCTGACGATACTCCTGCCGATGCTGATTTTGTCCCGGTGGATGCTGTTCCCGTCGCAACCGATGCTGTGGCAGATGCCGCTGCGCAGCCCGCTCCGATCCTGCCTCTCAATGTTGCTGGCAATTTGCGTTTTGGCGCGGACGCCATCCGCGCCTTGGGCATGATTCCTGCTGAGTGTGACCTCGAGTACGATGAGGGCCAGTTCCCTGTGGACGAGACCGTCGTTACTCCGGTTGAGGATTCCGCTGCCGCTCCGGTTGAAAATCAGGTTGAGGAAGCGACTGAGGAAGAGATCGATGAGACTCCCGTCGCAGCCCCTGTCGAGCACATTGACACGCCTGCCCCTGTTGCGCCTGCACCTGCCACGTCTGTGCCCGTTCCTGCCCCTGCAGTCGTTCCGATTACTCCATCGCTCTTTGACGAAGAGGTAAGCGAGGAAGAGGAGGCTCTTGCGATTCCTGCCGTCGTGGCAGAGCTCGCCGATGGTGAGGACGTTGAGGCTTATGGTGCCGAAAACGAGCCCGCCGCCTTGGATGAGCAGATTGGGGCGCAGCAGACTGCCGGGCAATCTGAAGAGCAGCCTGCAGAAGAGACTATCGATGCCTCGCAAACCTCAATCGTTCCGCCCATTCCGGATGAGCTTGTTGAAGATCATCCCATCGATGCATCTCAGACCTCCATCGTGGCTCCCATTCCAGACGAGCTCGTTAAAGAGAGTCCCGCGCCTGCCGCTGCCGAAGAACAGCCGCTCGTGCTTACGGGTGAAGAGGATTTTGAAGAGATCATCCCTACTGATGATATGGAGATCGCTGAGGCTGATTTCGAGTTGATCGAAGATGAGCCCTTGCCGCTCGATGAGATTGATCAGTCTGCGGAGGAATCTGAGGATGCCGATGCTGCTGGGGATATTCTTCAGGATGAGGCGGATGAGGTTGAAGAAGAGCAGGTACCGCCTGCGCCCGATGAGACGATTTCCGTTGATATGGCTCAGATAATGGATGAGCAGGGGGATGACGTTGAGTCGGAGGACAACGACGAGCTTTCGGCTGACAGTTCCGAAGAGTCTGCTGTCGAGTCTACGCAGGTCTTTGTTCCCACGGAAGAAGTTTCCGTGGGGGGCACGCAGGCCATGCCTGCTCAGCCTCAGGGAACCCAGCCTATGCCCGCGCAGGTTGAGACCGTCGATTCTCTGATGGCTCAGATTACTCCTGCTCCGGCGCCCGCACCGCGTCCCCAGCGACAGCTCAACATTCCGTCGCTCGATTCGACCCCTGTATCCCCTACCGCTGCACCGACTCAGATTCCGCCGGTCACTCCGGTAGTTCGGGCAAACCCCGTGGCGAACCGCGCTTCGCTTTTCGATCTTCCCGATCCTTCCGCCAAACCGGTAGATCCCTTCTCTTCCATTCCGGCTCCGGTCGATATGGATCAGCCCGTCGCAGCAAAGCCGACCTTTACCGTTATTGATTCGACCGACGTGGTGGCGCCTGTTCCGCAGGAACAGTTTGAGACCATCCATGCCGTGACTCCCGTCTCCGCAACCCCTACCAAGAAGCGTCGCGGCTTGTTTGGGCGCAAAAAGAAGGAAGAGACCAGCATGAGCGATTGGCTCGGCGTGGACGATGACTTCGATGCCAAGCGTTCCGGTCGCGATATTGGTTCGTGGGACAACTTCGATGGTGACGATGGCTGGAAGGGCGGTGCTGCCGGCGAGGGGAGCGGGGATGAGCTTCGTCAGGCGGTGACGTCTTTGGGAGACGATGAGCTTTTGGGCCATGACATCTGGTTTGTTGCCACCGGCGCTGCCGAGAATGACAATGCTGGCATGAAGGCGTTCCTTGATGAGCATCGCGATAAGCTTCGCGGCGTCTTCATCATCAATCTCAAGTGCGTTGGCGCCGGTCAGCTCTCTATGATTACGACCGAGGGAGAGCGCCGTATCCTGAAGGCTGACAGACGCATCACCGGTCTCTTCTCGCGCGTGGCATCCGATTTCCATCGTCCGCTCGCTTCGGTCGAGATGCCGTATGTCGACACCGATGCGCACGCC
Source organism: uncultured Collinsella sp. (assembly GCA_934647195.1). GTDB lineage: Bacteria > Actinomycetota > Coriobacteriia > Coriobacteriales > Coriobacteriaceae > Collinsella. The sequence goes on along the minus strand of CAKUFD010000001.1, from coordinate 170,940 downwards.
GCAATGGAGAGGAGCCTGCGCGCAATGACGCTCGCCGGCGTTGAGGGGTCAAGCTTTGCTTGCGCCTACACCGAGCAAGACCACCCCATCAACCTCGATGTCGACAACGTGAACTATGCAGCCGATTTGGTTACCGAGGTTATTCGCAGATCGTAGGCTGTTTTCAAACGAAGACCACCTGCCCGCTTCCTTATGGAAGCGGGCTTCTTTTTGGGTCGATATCGCGTGCGGCGCCTGCAATTTTGGAAAAGCTGCTACGATAACCGTATCCAAGTTTCAGGAGGAACCGTGCTGTCTTTTATTCGTCGCCATTGGGTTGCCTACGCCGTAGGGGCTGCCCTTGCTCTTTTGCTTGGTTTTGGCGCCGCTTGGCTTGTTGGTGTCAAGTGCTCGACTCCTGAAGACGTGCGTGCCGAGCGCATTGCGGCCGAGAAAGCCGCCGCGCAAGCTGATAAACAGCTGGAGACGGATACGGCCGGCTCGGACGATGCGCTGGATGCCGGTTCTGCATCCTAGAATAGTTAGCGCGAAAAAACGATAAGCGTGCGTTCTCGCTGCCCTGCTATTGCATTTGAGCAGGTGGCGAGCGTTAAGACTTGCCGTGTGGTATGGATGTCTTCCCGCGCGGTTTGGGTTTTAGTGTCTGCTTGTTCAAGAATAGAAGAGAGCCAATTGCGCATTTCGGTATTATCCGACCATTTAAAACGCTGAATGAGCTCATAGTCTTTCTCGACATGCAGCGCGCAGAGCGGTTTAAAACGGTAAACGAGGCGATCGACAGTTTCGATGCTTGCCGATCCAAGTGTTTGAAATGCGTTCTCCTTCCAAGCTGATGCGAGGCTGCTGAACATCAGGTCGGTCGATCCAAGATGATGTCCAAAGACTAAAACATGTTGGGACGAGACGGTGGATCTATCGTCGATAAAGGGGCATCCTGCCACATCCCTTTGATTCCAAAAATCATGGTAGAGATACCAATCTTTGTGTTGTGGAGACGCTTGAACAAGGGGGTAGGATATCGGCGTGTTCTCGACGATAAGCCAGCCTGCAGCATCTTTATTGTGATCAAGCAGGCTATCTACCCCCTTGTCCGAGGATGAGTTGGGGCGAATCGCCACATTCGCTATTGCGGGCGTCTTGCTTTCCAGTCGCCTATAGGCAAGGTGGGATGTAAGACGCTGTGCGGATTCGATTCCAGCGGAGCCAATCCAGAGGAGAGAAGCGACGCCGCAGGAGGCCAAGAATGCTCTTCGCGTTGTGTCCTTCATCGTTTTAAGCTGCCGCGCTTGCGCGAAATGGCGGGGAAGAGCGTCAATGCTATAAGGGCAAAGCCGCAAAGTGCGCCCGCAAGTAAGGGAATCGTGCTGGAATCGACACCGGTTTGCGCAAGAGGCCGGCCGATAACCTGCTTAACCTTATCCTCGTCGTGGTCCTCAAGGTCAGATCCCCCGCCATTTCGATAGAGGTCGATAACCGCGCTGTTGAGAAGGGTACTCCCGCCTCCCCAACGCTTTGTTGTCGAGAGCTGAATAATTGCGGGTGAAAGATCGTCAGTCTCCATCTTCTCGGAGTCTTTGTCATAAGAGTCGTCTTCGCTCTTCGGGCCCGAGCGTTCCCATTCGTCTGTTCGCGTGGTAAACGAATCTTCAACGCGGCCGAATTCAAAACGAAGAGCGCAGATACGTTGCCCTTCTTCAAGATCAAGGTCACGAACATTGAGGACGTTTGCTTGTGTGGCATCGACGTTTCGCTCCCAAAGACGCCAATGCGAGTAGTCGAGCTTGCGTCCTTCGCCTTCGAGCCAGGGATTTTCATGACCGTCTTCGAGCGTTTGGTTGGCGTCCGATTCGTTGAGATAATCATCATCGTTGGAAAGCTGATACCAAATATTGAGTTTGCCATCGTAATCCCCTTGAACGATGGGTGTCGTCACGCTGGTTACCTCGGCCATCCCTTGAGCTACACAATCAAGTGGGTCAGTGACTGTGCATTCGTCCACCCAGGTGTTACTCGTGTTTCGCATATCGAGCGAATAGGTAAATACATGGCCCTCGCCTGCCTCTGCGAGGTGCATCTGGCGTTTGTCGAGCTCTCCTCTAATTTGAATGGGCCGGTCATACATGGCGACAGCCTGGATTTCGCCGCTTTCTTCTACGGTAAACGTGATGCTTTCGGCTATGTCATGTCCTTGAGGCGACTGCGTTTCGGTGAGTGTATAAGCGCCGGGCGCAAGTGCTTCGATTCGATGCGGCTCAGTGGTCGAGGTCCATTCGTCAACAATAGTTCCGTCAGAATCGGTGACGGTGAGGTGTGCTCCGGCAAGCTCGTTCTCGTTGGTGATGTCTCTTTTCGAGATATCGACCTTGGTGAAATCGTTTTCAATGGCAACCTCGTAGCGCGTCGCAGCATCGATAAGACCATGCTCATCGACAGTGAATTCGCGGATAAGAGAATCGAGAAGAAAGCCGTTCGCTGTGCTTGTTTCTTTGATGCGCCAGATGCCGGGCTGCAGGTGAATCGCTCGGCCGATGCCATTTTCATCGGTTGTGATCACGAGTGTCGAACAGCCTTCCTTGAGCTGGGGGATGCCGGGGGTATCACCGTGATTTGTGTCGTCGGTTTTATTATCGGCAGGCTCTGAGGGTTCAAGTGTCGCTTCGTCCTCTAAGCGCCAGAGGGCGAATTGCACACCGCGGAGAGGCGTGTCGGTGCCCGCTTTTACCTTTTTGATTTCGACCGTTGTCGGTATGTTCGATGCTGTACAGCTCGCGCTGACAAGTGGGGTGTTCTGGTTTTCATAGGAAAGCGTAAAGATAATGGGGTCGCTCGCAAGTGCATGGCCGGGTGCGGGTTTTGTCTCAACAAACTCATAGGTTGCTTCACCTGCGCCCAGCAGGAGCTTTGCTGTTGTCGCGCGGCCTTCGTCGTTGGTTTTAACATGGTCGACAACGGTTCCGGCGCTCAAGAGGATCGATCCGTCGACAGCGACAATATCCTCATGAGCACGCACGTCAAATTCGACATCGCCTAGAGCCGAACCATCTTCGGAGCACGTTTTGACAATCTGCGCTATCCCCGTGGCGGGGGAGTTGGCAACCGTGGCAATGCAGAGCGGCTCATCTCCGTCGATTTCGATTTTCATGTCTTCCCCGGCGAGGACATAGGGGCGTGTCGCTGCGATTTCTCGGATGTAATACGTTCCCGCCGTCAGCTGCTCGGGCAACGTGATGCTTCCATCATCGCCTGTGGTGAAGGTGTCGATGCTTGACTGGGCCGGATACCAGACATGTTGGGAAATAAGATTCTTGTCGCTATCGAGAAGCTGGAAAGAGAAGCCGACGAGAGGAATGCGTTCTCCCGATTCGGCGTCGACTTTAACGATCTGCAGTCGACTCATCTTTCGGTGATTATTGATGATGTACTTCAGCATGCAGCCATCGATCATTTGGTTTGTGTCGATCGTCCAATCGTCAATTGCTTCAAAGCCATCTGGGGTGGTCTGCTCATCTTCGTGGATGGTGTACCCTGCAGGGTCGTAGGGAATCGCCCCGTGAGCGATATCGGAATTCGAGCCGTCTCCAAACCATAATCCCTTGCTTTTGGCATAGCCGTCTTTATCGGTCGTGATGGACCCGATCGTCTTGCCTGTGGTATTGGAGATGATTTGGAAGGTTACACCTTCGGCGGGAACCTCTTGCTTCGAGGAACCTTCATCGCCTTCATCCTTGAATTTGGCGATTTCGATATCAAATGTGATGGGAATCTCTTCAAAATCGCTTTCAGGAGTGAGCGTCAGCGTGGCATTCTCATCAAGGTCATCGGCTCCAACATGGTAGATATGGTCTTCCGTGTCGAGGAGATACCCTTCCGGGGCCTTGGTTTCCCGCACATGGATGGTACCGAGTGGGATATTTTCAAAGGAAGCGACACCTTCTTTGTTGGTGATGGCTGCCGCGTGAAACCCCGGCACGCTATCCGAGGTCAGCTCATACCCTGCGCCCCCGAATGAGCATCCGGCCTGTGCTGTGCCTTTGCTTATGGCGTCATACTTGCAAATGAGAAGGTCGAAGGTACAGGGTTTGTCGGCAGTCGAAACCAGGGTGTTAAGCCCTGCAGTTGTGAACTCGATTCGCTCTTCGTTTTTGACAAAGCCCTTTGGAGCCTTTGTTTCTTGGGCATAGTAGGCGGTGTTGGGCTTGAGTGCGAGCTCGGCATGCCCGTTTGTATCGGTGGTGATGGTGCCCGCCGGAGAGGAATCCGATGCATGGTAAATCGTGTACTCGGCCCCTTCGAGTGCGTACTCTCCGTTATTTGCGCTGATGCTTGCGTCTGCGGAGGTTTTCGAGAAGACTACACGGGTCTTCTTCTCGCTGGTGATGAGGCTTTGATATCCAAACGTCTTGTTCTCGCCTTTCGGCGTGTGATTGACCCACAGAACGGCGCACCCTTTTTCGATGCCTCCTCCACCCGCCTGGGCATAGGCGATTGATTGTTGGTAGAGGCTCCAGGATGCTTCTTTGATTTGGGGGTCTTTGATGGCTTCCCATCGTTCCTTATAGGCTTTGTTTCCGTGCCAGGGAGGGTCGTATTTAGGAACAAAGTTGAGAAGATCGGGCCGTTTGTCACCGATGGCGAGCCAGATGGCTGCCATAGTGGCGGATTCCGACTTGCCTTTGTCGAGCCCTGCAACCGAGGTGACCATGTTTCCGTCGTATCCGTGATAAACAACGTAGTCGAGCTCGGGGATTTCGGGCGAACCGTACCGGGTGAGCTTTTGCCCCACTTCGGGATAGGAGAGAAATCCCTGCGCGCAGTAAGCGACGTTTTGCCCTTCGACACGAATGAGCTTGCCATGTCCGTCGGAGGAGTTGGGGTTGTGAATAAGGTTGCTTACGGTGATAGAATCGCTGCTGGCATGCGCACCGATAAGCGCGCTGCCAACAGCGCATGTCGCTCCGAGAAGGGCGATGACAAGAACAACGAAAAGCGGCACCGTTCTGCGACGTCTTGTGATGCGGTTGTCGTCTGTGTTGCGCCAGGGGAATCGGCGTGCCTTGCTGTGGTTCACAATCGTCCTCCCTCGAATCGATGGGAGTCGAGCATATGAGGGTAGGTTCTTCCTTGATTCCGCCTGTGCTCACAAAAGAGGGCGCGTGAATTCCCCTCAATCTTGCCGTTTTCTAACAGGGCAGGTAGGACGGGGTGAAAGCGGCGCAGATTGCCCTGCATCTTGGGGGGCGAAGTGATTGTCCCCACAAAATGAGGTGCATATCTCCATAGCTTTCAGCGGGGATTGATCTTCTCGCGCAGTTTTATCGTGGACTGGTACGTTTCTTGCCCCATAAGAACAATGCAGGTTATACTAACTACCGCGCATTTGCTGCGCCACATATGCGGGCATCGCCAAGTGGTAAGGCATCAGCTTCCCAAGCTGACACTCGCGGGTTCGAGTCCCGTTGCCCGCTCCATTCGAATTTCAGGCACGGTAACGTTTCGTTACCGTGCCTTTTTCGATAAAGGGCCGGGACTCGAACCCGACAGGGTGCGAGCGTTAAGTAAACGCGAAGCGTTTGTAGCGAGTAGGCGAAGGCGCCGATAGGCGCCTGAAGCCGGTGTGGATTTGCGAAGCAAATACACGGACGTCCCGTTGCCCGCTCCAGGTAAAACAGCAGGCCAAAGGCTTATGTCCTTTGGCCTGTTTCTCTTTTGCGGCTCCGTAGACCACGGAAATAGACCAAACTTCGGTGAAACTGTTTCCGGCCCGCCGCCTCCATGTCCTCTCCGGCCTTTTTAAGGCTCGGCATGAATCGTTCCCTCAATCGTCTCCTCAATCAACCCACCCCGTTGCGAGCGAGGCCGGGTACAGATTATCTGCACCCGGCCTCGCTGCATCAGGAAACCTACGTTGGTTGTTCTGTCATACCTTAGTCAAACAGGCTCGGCATGTCGTTTTCCTTCATGAGGGCGCCGGCGGACGGCAGCGTCTGCGCGGTGAATCGTTCCGTCCAAGCCTCGCTTCCCAAGAAGTCTTCTGCCACACCCACGGCGGTGATGATGCGATTCTTTTTAGCCGTGAACGCCTGGACACCTTGGGTATTGGTGGTTGTCTTAGTCTTGAGCAGGGACGTGTTGAAGTTCATTAAGCGGTTATCGCTCGAAACCAGTGCCAGGTCGCGGTCTTCCTTAAGCACTTGGGCAAACAGCAATTTACTGCCGCCGTAGATGGCGTTTTTCAGGCGCTTGCGGTTGGTCTTGGTGACATAGCCTGCCAGCGCGACGCGGACAACACGGCCGTTTTCAAAGACAAACAGTACGTCTGCCTTGTAGTCCTCGGGGTCGATTACCCAGATCACAGACTCGTCGGGTTCCATCTCAAGATCGGTGGGCAGATAGGAGCCAAGCTGCGCCGACTTGGTGTCCTCAAATGACGCGACCTTGCACTTGTACACCTGGCTCTTGTCGGTAAACACCAGTAGCTCGTGCGTGTTGGAGGAGGGGAACTCGATAAAGGGCTTGTCGCCATCTTTATATTTGAGCGCCGCAGCCTTTTTGAGTACGCGGTCCGTCATCTTCTTGAGGTAGCCCTCGCGCGAGAGCATGATGGTGACCGGATATTCTTCGACCTCGGGTTCCAGGCTCACCTCGATGACATCTGTGGGGTCGATCCTGCCCGTGCGGCGCGGCATCACGTACTTCTTGTTGACCGCGGCCAGCTCGTCACTGATGACCTTCTTGATGTTATCCTCGCTTGATAGGATTTCCTCGAGCTCGGCGATCTCGCCTTCGAGCTTCTCGATGTCCTTGGTGCGGTTGAGGATGTACTCCTCGTTGATGTTGCGGAGCTTGATCTCGGCGACGAACTCCGCTTGGGTCTCATCGATGTCGAAGCCGAGCATCAGGTTGGGTACGACTTCGGCCTCGAGCTTGGTATTGCGGATGATGGCGATCGCCTTATCGATGTCGAGCAGAATTGCCTCGAGACCGCGCAGAAGGTGCAGACGCTCGGACTTTTTACCCAGGTCAAAGCTTATGCGGCGACGTGTGGACTGGATGCGCCACGCAACCCACTCGTGCAGGATCTGGCGAACGCCCATGACACGCGGGTAGCCGTCGACCAGCACGTTGAAATTGCACGAGAACGAATCCTGCAGCGTGGTCGAGCGGTAGAGCTTGGCCATGAGTTTATCGGGGTCGACACCGCGCTTGAGGTCGATGGCGATGCGCAGACCCGAAAGGTCGGTCTCGTCGCGGATGTCGGCGATCTCCTTGACCTTGCCCTCCTTGGAGAGCTTGACAATGCGTTCGATGATGACATCGGTCTTGGTGGTGTAGGGAATCTCATACACCTCGATGATGCGCTCTTCGGGAATCCAGCGCCAGCGTGAGCGGATCTGGAAGCTGCCAAGGCCCGTCTCGATAATCTTCTCCATCTCCTCACGGCGGTAGATGATCTCGCCGCCCGTTGAGAAGTCGGGCATGGGCATGTACTCGAGCAGGTCGCAGTCGGGATTCTGCAGGTAGTGCATGGTGGCGGTGCAGACCTCGTTGAGGTTGAAACCGCAGATGTCGGATGCCATGGCGACGCCGATACCCTTATTTGCCGAGACCAGGATATTGGGGAACGTGGTGGGCAGCAGGCGCGGCTCCTTCATAGCGCCGTCGTAGCTGTCGATGAAGTCCACTGGGTCCTTGTCGATGTCCTTGAAGATCTCGGCGCTGATAGGTGCGAGCTTGGCCTCGGTGTAGCGCGAGGCGGCGTAGCTCAGGTCGCCCGAATAGTACTTGCCAAAGTTGCCCTTCGATTCCACGAAGGGGGCGAGCAGCGCCTCGTTGCCGGTGGCAAGACGCACCATCGTCTCGTAGATGGCAGCATCGCCATGCGGGTTGAGCTTCATGGTCTGGCCCACGATGTTGGCGCTCTTTTGGCGCTCGCCCTTGAGCAGGCCCATCTTGTACATGGTGTAGAGCAGCTTGCGGTGCGATGGCTTGAAGCCGTCGATTTCGGGGAACGCGCGCGAGACGTTGACGCTCATGGCGTAGGGCATGTAGTTGACCTCAAGCGTCTGCGTGATTGGCTGATCGGTGACCTCGGAGTGCAGGCCGACAACGTTCTCGGCGTTGACCTGCTTTTTCTTCGGCTGGTTCTTTGTTTTCTTCTTTGCCACGATTTCCTCTTGAACTTCTTGTGGGCCGGCGTTGTTGATTTTCTGCTACTGCAGGTCCAACTGGTCCAGGTATTCCTTGCCGTGCTCGGAGATATGGCGCTTGCGGCCCGCCTCGTCGTTGCCCAGCAACAGGTTGAACATGGTCTCCATCTTGGTGACGTCCTCAGGCTCTACCTTGATCAGGCGGCGCGTCTCGGGGTTCATGGTGGTGAGCCACATCATGTCCGGATCGTTCTCACCAAGACCCTTGGAGCGGTTGATGGAGCACTTCTGGTCGCCAATCTCTTTCAAGATGCCGTTCTTCTCGAGCTCAGTGTAGGCGAAGTAAGTCTTCTCCTTGCAGTTAATCTCGTAGAGCGGGGACTCGGCGATATAGACGTAGCCCTCGTCGATGAGTGTGGGCACCAGGCGGTAGAGCATGGTGAGCACGAGTGTGCGGATGTGATAGCCGTCGACGTCGGCGTCCGTACAGATGATGACCTTGTTCCAGTTGAGGTTGTCCAGGTCGAACGCTCCCAGGTTCTTGATGCGCTTGTCCTTGATCTCCACGCCGCAGCCCAGTACGCGCATAAGGTCCATGATGATGTCGGACTTGAAGATGCGCGGGTAGTCTTCTTTCAGGCAGTTGAGGATCTTGCCGCGGACGGGCATGACGCCTTGGAACTCGGCGTCACGCGACGTACGGATGGCGCCCGCTGCCGAGTCTCCCTCTACGATGTAGATCTCGCGGCGGCTCTTGTCCTTGGAGCGGCAGTCGATGAACTTCTGCACGCGATTGGCCATATCGGTCTTCTGCTGCAGGTTGGTCTTGATGCTCTGGCGCGTCTTCTCGGCGTTCTCGCGCGAGCGCTTATTGATGAGCACCTGCTCCACGATTTTGCCGGCGGCGTCTTTATTCTCGATCAGGTAGGTCGAGATGCGCTCTTTGAAGAACGCTGTCATGGCTTGCTGGATAAAGCGGTTGTTGATGGCCTTTTTGGTTTGGTTCTCGTAGGACGTCTGGGTGGAGAAGCAGTTGGTCACCAGCACCAGGCAGTCCTGAGCGTCTTGCCACTTAATGCCGCTTTCGTTTTTGTTGTACTTGCCCTGTTGCTTGATGTAAGCATCGATTGCGCTGGTCAGGGCGCTGCGGGCCGCTTTTTCGGGCGAGCCGCCGTTTTCGAGCCATGAGGAGTTGTGATAGTACTCCTGCATCTGGAAGGTGCGAGAGAAGCACAGACATGCTGTGATCTTGACGTTGTAGTCGGGCAGGTCCTCGCGATCGCGACCGCGGCGGTCGGCCTCGATAAAGAAGGGCTCGGTGAGGTAATCGGCACCGACCTTCTCGAGCACGTAGTCCTCGATGCCCTTGGGGTAGCAGAAATCCTCTTGCGAGAACTCGCCGTCATCGCCCTCGATGCGCAGGCGGAAGGTCACGTTGGCGTTGACTACGGCCTGGCGGCGCATGGTCTCGCGATACCAATCGTGGGGAATGCTGATGGAGGTGAAGACTTCCAGGTCGGGGCGCCACTTGATGGTGGTGCCGGTGCGGTCGTCGTCAGCGGGCTCAACTTCGAGCGCCTTCTTCTTGGTGCCTACTACCTTGCCCTTTTTAAAGTGCAGGGAGTATTTGTTGCCGTCGCGCCAGACCGTGACATCCATGTATTCGGAGGCATATTGGGTTGCGCACGAGCCCAGGCCGTTGGTGCCGAGCGAGAAGTCGTAGTCGCCGCCCTGGTTATTGTTGTATTTGCCGCCGGCATAGAGCTCGCAGAAGACGAGCTCCCAGTTAAAACGCTTCTCGGAGGGGTTCCAATCGAGCGGGCAGCCGCGGCCGTTGTCCTCAACTTGGATGGAACCATCGCGAAAGGCAGTGAGGGTGATGAGCTTGCCATACCCCTGGCGCGCCTCGTCAACGGCGTTGGACAGGATCTCGAAGGCGGCGTGCGCGCAGCCGTCAAGTCCATCCGAGCCAAAGATGACGGCGGGGCGCAGACGTACGCGCTCCTCATCCTTGAGCTGGCGGATGCTGTCGTTGCCATAGTTTGCGGTGTTTTGTGCCATACTCGCTCTTTCGGTGTTCCTTACCCGGTTCTTGACCTCGGCCGTGCACGAGGCGTTTGTGATATTACGTTATCGCATGCTGGGAATCAGGTCTGAATTCTCAGAGAAAGTGCAGTACTTCTGAGTGGCGAATCGCGTGTTGCGTCCTGAACCCGAGCCGCGTGCGTGGCATGCGGATGATGCTATCGTACACTCTCTTCTGCTTTCGGGGCAAAGTACCGCATCTGTACTGCTTTGCTCTTCAGGCGTTTTTATAGAGCGCGTGAGCCTCCCTCTATCTACGTCGTACAATATGTGCGTTACGTGCCAATAACCAAAAAGGAGCCGCAATGATCGACCGCTATACCCGTCCCGAGATGGGCCATATCTTCTCGCTGGAGAACAAGTACGCCGTCTGGCAGGAGATTGAGGTTCTGGCCTGCGAGGCTCAGGCAGAGCTCGGCAAGATCGGCATCACCAAAGACGAGGCCAAGTGGATTCGCGATCATGCCAACTTCGAGAAGGCCAAGGTCGACGAGATCGAAGAGGTCACCCGCCACGACGTCATTGCCTTCCTTACCAATATGAAGGAGTACATCGACGCCGATGTCCCCGCCGACGCTCCTAAGCCCAGTCGTTGGGTCCATTACGGCATGACCAGCTCCGACCTGGGCGATACGGCGCTTTGCTACCAGCTCACTCAGGCTTGCGACCTTATTATCGAGGACGTTCAGAAGCTCGGCGAGATCTGCAAGCGTCGCGCCTTCGAGGAGCGCGATACCCTCTGCGCCGGCCGCACCCACGGCATCCACGCTGAACCCATGACGTTTGGTATGAAGTTTGGCTCCTGGGCTTGGGAGCTCAAGCGCGATCTCGATCGTCTGAAAGATGCCCGTAAGAACGTGGCTTTCGGCGCTATTTCCGGCGCGGTGGGAACCTACAGCTCCATTGACCCGTTTGTCGAGGAGTACGTCTGCAAAAACCTGGGCCTGGTTCACGACCCGCTGTCCACGCAGGTTATCTCCCGCGACCATCACGCGTATCTTGCCGGCGTCCTTGCCACCACGGCCGCTACCTGCGAGCGTATCGCTACCGAGGTTCGCAATTTGCAAAAGACCGATACCCTCGAGGCGGAGGAGCCATTCCGCAAGGGCCAGAAGGGCAGCTCCGCTATGCCCCATAAGCGCAACCCCATCACCATGGAGAAGGTCTGCGGCCTTTCGCGCGTGGTGAAGTCGAACGCGCAGGTCGCCTTTGACAACGTCGCCCTTTGGCATGAGCGCGATATCTCGCACTCCTCCGCCGAGCGCGTGGCTCAGGCCGACTCCTTCATCGCTCTCGACCATATGTTCCAGTGCCTCATTCGCGTGATTGACGGCCTCCAGCTCTACCCCAACCGCATGATGGCCAACCTCAACAAGACGCGTGGTCTCATCTTCTCTTCGAAGGTCCTGCTTGCCCTGGTCGACACGGGCATTACGCGCGAGGAGGCCTATGCCATCGTGCAGGAGAACGCCATGGCCACCTGGCACGAGGTGCAGGACTGCGTGAGCGGCCCCACCTTCAAGGAGCGCCTCGAGGCAGATCCCCGCTGCACCGTCAGCCAGGAGACCCTCGATGAGATCTTCGATCCCTGGGATTTCCTCACGCGCATCGGCGTGGTATTCGATCGCCTGCAGGAGCTTGATTTCGCTTAAGGCTTCTTTATAACGACGTCTGTGGAGCCGCCGCGTACAGTCTCTTACGTAAAGGTCTGTACGTGGCGGCTTTTGTGTCGAACCCCTGATGTCGCCATAAATGCGTGCGCGCCTTTACAATGGGGTACAACCAACGAACGCATAGATAAGAGTGAAGAACAACGAGGGGAGAACACATCATGATCGAGTTCGACTTCACACCGCACGGCGTTTGCGCGCGCAACATCCACGTTGCCGTTTCCGATGACGCCCAGACCATCGAGCACATTGAGTTCACGGGGGGCTGCAACGGCAACCTCAAGGCCGTCTCGAAGCTCGTCTCAGGCCAGCCGGTTCAGCAGGTCATCGACCTTCTTGCCGGAAACACCTGCGGTCCGCGCCCCACGTCTTGTGCCGACCAGATGACCTTGGCGCTTAAAGAGGCCGTTGCCAAGGCAAACGCATGAGCCTAATCAATACATCGGGCATAAGCCGAAGAGGGTTCGTCGGTGGCGGCGTGGCCGCGGCCGCCGCGACCCTGCTTTCTGCCTGCGGTGGAAAAAAGGATAAAGGAACTGAGGCAAAGGACGCCACGGGCGAGCCTCAGGTGCTCACTGACGATTCTAAAATCATCGACGCGTTGGATGAGTACGACAGCGTGGATACGACCCTCGCTGCCGCCTACACCTGGAACCTTCCCGTGGGAACCGTTCCTTTCTATAGCCAGGGATCTTGGTCTGCCGCCATGTTCGCGCCCGAGTCTGCCGCCACACCCAATTCGATCGGCGTGTTCTCGCTTTCTTCTGGATCTCCCATCACGCTTCGGTCCAAGCCGGTCTTGGGTGCGGGCTATGAGTTTTACGACGTGCGCGTTGGCACGGGCGTGTTCTGCTGGGTAGAGATTAACTACTCTTCGCTCGCCTGGTCTTTGTATGCTCAGGCTTTTGCCGAGGGCCAGGTCTCCGGTGATCCTCAAAAGATCGACCATGGTAATAGCGATTGGGAGCCTCCCATGTTCTCGCCGTATGGCGCATGCGTAATCTGGCAGAAGATGCCCAATTCCTCCGGATCCAAGAGCGCCTCTTCCAGCAAGTGCTATCAGTGGAACCTGATCGACGGAAGCAAAACCACTCTCTACACCTCTCCTGGGCGCTTTGCCACCCACCCGCGCGTATCGGATGATATCCTCACCATCTCGCCGCGCGTGCATGAGGACGAAGGAACCTATTACGGCATGACGGCGCTGAGCCTCGCCGATTCCGCGCATACTCAAATCGACCAGCTCGTGCTGCCGGCAGGAGTTCGTCCATTCGAGGCTGCTTACGTGAACGACGCCTTTGCTTTCACTATCGAAGCGAGCTATGACGGCGTTGGCAAGCTTGGCAATATGGGAACGTTCATCGGTCGCGAGGGCGGTCCCTTTGTCTACATCTCGCGCGAGCCCGCGGCGGGCGTTTGCGGCAAGGGTACGCGGTTTTGCCTAAAGACGCGCTCATCGACATGCGTTGTCGATACCGATGCACAAAAGTACTCCGTGGTGGCGTGTCCCGACCGCTCTCTCGATTACGGCGACTATCCTGCAAGTGAGGGCGCCACGGACAATCTGGTCACCTTCGCTACTATCAAGGACGCCCAGGGTATTCCCGAGAGCGTGTGTGTGCGCGTGTTTGCGCTGTAGCTAGCGTTTACTTAGGCGCTCGTTTGACACATCGATGATTCGCATGAGCTCGAGTTCATCAAGGGGCCGTATGGGTTGAGGATTCTCGCCGTGCGGCCCTATATATTTTTCCATCCATACCACGTCGAGCCAGCGGCCAAACTTGTTGGCGCATTTGGTGAAGCGCGCCCGCTCCTCATATCCATGGCGACGATGGAATTCGACCGAAGACTCGTTTTCGCCCGTTATGCATGCCTCGCTGTTGGTGATGCCTTGAGCGTCCATGCAGGCCTCCAAGGCGTTGAGCAAGATGGAGCCGGCACCGTGGCCTCGCTCTTTCTCGTCGAGATAGATAGAGGTCTCGGCAGACCACTGATATGCGGGACGGCTTTTGAATGCGCCGTAGTAGGCGTATCCAACGGGGAGACTCCCCGCTCCATGCTCGGCCGTCTTTTCGAGAACAAGGTAAGCGTAGCGTTTTTGCGCTTGCTCGATACGCGCTGCAAATTCTTCGACACGGGGAACATCAAACTCGAATGTGACCGTGGTCTCGCGGACATACGGAGCATAGATCGCAAGCAAATCGGCAGCGTCAGAGGCTTGTGCCGGGCGAATGTGAAGAGCCATGACATCTCCTGGAAGAAATTTGAGAATCTGGGAACAATGTACTCCAGATGTTACCGTTGCCCTAACAACGGACAGCGTTGACACATGAGCGAAACGCAAATGCGTTTTGTGCGTTAAAATAACGTAGTTTACGGACTTTGAGACAAGGAGGCCTGATATGGCTTCAGATGCAAGGAAGATCCTTCTGGTCGAGGACGAGAAGGCTATCCGCGATGCTGTCGCTGCATACCTCGAGCGAGAGGGCTATTGGGTCGTCGGCGTCGGTGACGGTCAGTCCGCTGTTGAGGAGTTTGAGAAGCATCAGTTTGACTTGATCGTGCTGGACCTCATGCTCCCCAAACTTTCGGGCGAGCGCGTGTGTCGTGCCATCCGCGACACCTCCGATGTGCCCATCATCATGCTTACCGCAAAGGGTGAAGTCGAGGACCGCATCATCGGTCTCGAGCTTGGTGCAGACGACTACCTGATCAAGCCGTTCTCGCCGCGCGAGCTCGTTGCCCGCGTACGCGCCCTCTTCCGTCGTACGCACATCGCCGACGAACCGCAGGTTGAGGTTCTTGATTTCGGTGATCTGGTCATCGATATCTCCGGCCATAAGATTTTGGTCGAGAACAAAGAGGTTGACCTCACCGCTTCCGAGTTCAAGCTGCTTACCACCCTGGCACGTCATCCCGGCCGTGTGTACAACCGCATGGAGCTTGTCGAGAAGGTTTTGGGCTACGACTTCGAGGGCTATGAGCGCACGATCGACAGCCATGTCAAAAACCTGCGTGCCAAGCTGGGTGACGATCCCAAGAAGCCCAAGTGGCTCTACACCGTGCACGGCGTGGGCTATCGCTTTGAGGCTCCGCAGGCCAAGGCAGACGAGGGCGCCCAGAAGTAATGCTTCCCGCTCATATCGTCACCGGACAAAAACATAAGTCAGACAACGAGGCGAATTCCCGCGCGAGCTGGAATACGCCTCGTTCCGATTCGCGCTCGGGCCTGAGCTACGGCTCTCGCATGGCGCTTTCGTTTGCTGCCACATCGCTGATGACGGTGCTCGTGCTGGTGTGCGTCATCATGGTGGTGTGGGGCAGCGCTTTTTCGGAGTACACGCGTGCCAACGTGATCGACCTTGCCAAGCTGACGAGCGAGAAGCTTGCCGACAGCTATGAGCAGGATGGTGAGTGGACCGTCGATACACTGTATGCCATCGCGCAATCCAGCTCGATCTCCGACGACATCGGCCTGCAGGTTCTCGATGCCGAAGGGACCATCCTTTACGACGATACGTGGCCGGTCGCATCTGTTGCCGCTGACGTGAAGAAATCCGAGGACGAGCCTGCACCGGACGCTGCCTCCGCGGAGGGTTCCAATACCGATATCGACGTCGACCAAGGCTCTGCCGAGCAAACAATTGACGAGGCGGCGAAGGGTTCCGCTTCTACCGCGGAAGAGGACGAGCCAAAGATCAAGTTCGACCGCCATGGCCTGATCTCTACTGCCCCCACCGATGAGGAGGGGGCTATCACCGAGCCCATCACCACCTCTGATGGCAAGGTTGTGGGCAAGGTTCGCCTATGGGTCCTGGGCAGCGATGTATTGCTTACCAAGACCGATACCGCGTTTAGAGAGAAGACGATCGACGCCATGTTTTTGGCGGCGGTTATTGCTGTTGCCATCTCCGTTATGTTCGGCCTTTTCGTATCCCGCATGCTCACGAATCCCATTCGTCGCATCACCGGAACGGCCAAGCAGATTCGCGACGGCGATCTTTCCGCGCGCACCAATATGCGCGGCGACGACGAGATCGATCAGTTGGGCGAGACGTTTGACGAGATGGCTACCTCGCTTGAGAAAGATCTCAAGCACGAACGCCGCTTGACTTCAGACGTTGCCCACGAACTGCGTACTCCGCTGATGGCAATGCTCGCCACGGTCGAGGCTATGCAGGACGGTGTATATCCCACAGACAACGAGCATCTCGAGACGGTCGCATCCGAGACACGCCGCCTGGCACGTCTCGTGCAGCAGATGCTTGACCTTTCGCGTATGGAAAACCATACGGCACCCATGAACATCGAGGCTGTCGACATGGTTGAACTTGTGCGTGGGGTCGTCAACGCGCAGGAGCCTCTGTTCCATGAGCGCGATCTTCGCTTGCGCTTTGCGGATGAGACGCAGGGCAAGATGCCTTTCATCAAGGTCGATCCCGACATGATCACGCAGTGTGTGATCAACCTTATGAGTAACGCCATGCGCTATACGCCCGAAGGCGGTTGGGTGATCGTGAGGGTGGGGCTCGACCGAAAGCACCTGACGATCTCGGTGTCGGATACCGGCATCGGTATCGCCAAGGAAGATCTGTCTCGCATCTTTGGCCGTTTTTGGCGCGCCGACGCCAGTCGCGCCCGTGAAGCGGGCGGCTTGGGCGTGGGCCTTGCCGTGACCAAGCAGATCGTCGAGCGCCATCATGGATTCATCTCGGTGGAGTCGGAACTTGAAAAGGGTACGACTTTTACGATTCATTTGCCGCGTGAGCAACAGCAGCAGTCCTCTTCTACTACAATAGAGCGTTAGCTGCGGCTCAAGGCTCCGTCCGCTGCCGCCGTATCCCAATAAAGCCTACTTGAGGAGTTGACTTTCGTGAGCACGATGGATCTTCGTCCCGATTCCCGCGGCAAGGTTCGCGATATCTATGATGCCGGTGACAACCTGCTGATGGTTGCTACCGACCGCATCTCCGCTTTCGACTTCATTCTGCCCGATGAGATTCCCTTTAAGGGCGAGGTTCTGAACCGCATCTCCAAGTTCTGGTTCGACAAGTTCGCCGATATCCTGCCAAACCACATGGTGAGCATCGATCCGGCGGATTTCCCCGAGGAGTTCGCTCCGTATCGCGATTATCTGTGCGGCCGTGCCATGCTGGTGCGCAAGGCCGAGCCGATTCTTGTCGAGTGCATCGTGCGCGGGTATCTGACCGGTTCTGGCAAGAAGACCTACGATCAGGACGGCACCGTGTGCGGCATCAAGCTGCCCGCCGGTCTCACTGAGGCCTCCAAGCTTCCCGAGCCTCTGTTCACGCCCTCGACCAAGGCTGCTATCGGCGACCACGACGAAAACATCTCCTATGAGCAGTGCGTCGACCTGGTCGGCTCCGATATTGCCTCCCAGCTGCGCGATTACTCCCTGAAGATCTACACCGCAGCTGCCGAGTACGCGGCAACCCGTGGCGTGATCATCGCCGACACCAAGTTCGAGTTCGGCATCATCGACGGTAAGGTCACCCTCATCGATGAGTGCATGACTCCCGATTCCAGCCGCTTCTGGCCTGCCGACTCCTACGAGGAGGGTAAGGTCCAGTCGAGCTTTGACAAGCAGTATCTGCGCAATTGGCTCCGCGCCAATTGGGATATGACCGGCGAGCCCCCGCACCTTCCCGAAGAGGTGCTTGAGGGTACGTCCCAGCGCTACCGTGAGGCTTTCCAGGCCATCACGGGTGAAGAATTTAAGCCCATGAAGGAGAACGCGTAAGTGAGCACCCGTAGTCCCCAGAACGAACGTAACACCAACCCGGACGCCAAGCCCGGCTATATGCGCAAATCTGCCGCTTCGGCAAAGCCTGCCCGCTCTGCTGCGGGCTCGGTGCGCGTTGTTCCCGCTAGCGCAAAGGAGAAGCGCAAGCAGGCTGAGCGCGGCGAGAGCCTTGCCGGTCTGAGCAAGGAGGAGAAGCGCGCCCGCAAGCAGGCCGAGCGCCTGCAGGAGGACCGTCTCTATGCGGCTTCTAACGCGCTGATGCGCATGGACGAGGATTATGCTCGTCGCCGTAAGTTCTTCTGGGTACTGCTCGCAGCCGGTCTCGTTGCCATCGTCATCGTATGGCTCATGATCGGCACCACGAGGGGTCAGGAGATGCAGACGACCCAGATCGTCGGCATCATTATCGCGTATGCATGCATCCTTGGTGCGTTTATCTACGACCTGGTGCGCATCCGTCCTATCCGTAACGCATGCCGCAGCAAGGCTGAGGGTCTTACTGAGAAGCGTTTGAATAATTTGATCGAGAAGGACGCGGCCGAGCGTGATGCCAAGAAGGCAAAGCGCGAGAGCAAGAAGAAATAACCGAGTCTGATATAAGGTCGGTATCATATAGGGCGCGTCGTGCAGCAGTGCGGCGTGCCTTTGTCTTGAGAATCCAAGGAGTGGATATGAAATCATACGGATTGACGGCGGAGGATGCGCGCGCCGGAATGATAGCGCTGCGCCCGACCATCGAGCGTTATGCGCGACTCATCGTGCGCAAGGGTGTGAACGTTCGCGCGGGGCAGGAGGTTGTCGTCAACGCTCCGGTAGAGTGCGCGGAGTTCGCACGTCTTTTGGTGGCGCAGGCCTATGAGGCGGGCGCCGGACACGTGACCATGCTGTGGCATGACGATGCTGTGCAGCGCCTGACCTATGAGAACGTTGATGCAGCCTATTTTGAGCAGGTGCCGCAGTGGCAGCGCGAGCAGTTGGATTCTCTCGCACGCGACGGTGCGTGCTTCATTTTTGTTGAGGGCACCGACCCCGAGGCTCTGCGTGGAATCGACCCTGCAAAGCCGGCTGCCGCCGCCCGTGCGCGCAACACGCAGTGCCGCGAGTATCGTCGTGGTCTGGACTTCAACATCAATCCTTGGTGCATTGCGGGTGCGCCCGTTGTTGCCTGGGCGCAGCATGTGTTCCCCGGCGTTGACGACGAAGTGGCAGTCTATCTCCTGTGGAAGGCGATCCTTTCCACCGCTCGCGCCGACGGCGCCGATCCCGAGAGCGATTGGGAGCTGCATGACGCGACGTTCGATAAGAACCTGCGCTTCCTCAACGAGCATCACTTCGATGCACTGCATTACACTGCCGCAAACGGCACCGATTTGGTTATCGGCATGACCGATCGTCATCTGTGGGCCGGCGGTCGCGGTGAGACCCCGCAGGGTCACCCGTTCTTCCCGAATATGCCTACCGAGGAGGTCTTTACTTCCCCGGACTGCGAGCGCGTGGACGGCATAGTATATTCCGCTATGCCGCTCGTCCGTCATGGCAATAAGATCGAGAACTTCTGGATGCGTTTCGAGCGCGGTCGCGTGGTCGAGTTCGACGCTGCGGTGGGTCGCGATACGCTTGCGAGCATCATTGAGACTGACGAGGGTGCCCATCGCTTGGGCGAGGTTGCGCTCATCTCGAAGAATACCCCCATCCGTCAGAGCAACACGCTGTTCTACGATACGCTGTACGACGAGAACGCAAGCTGCCATCTTGCTTTGGGAATCGGTTTCCCGGAGTGCTACGAGGGCGGCTACGAGATGGATCAAGACGAGTTGCGCCGCCGTGGCGTCAACACGTCTGCCACACACGTCGATTTCATGATTGGCACCGATGATCTGGACATTATGGGTATTTGCTCCGACGGCACGGAGGTTCCGGTGTTCGTGAACGGCCAGTGGAGCTGGGAATAACGCGCCCATAGCGCTCAAGCGTGGTACAATGCCAAACGCGGACCGTTAGCTCAGCTGGCAGAGCAGGGGACTTTTAATCCCAAGGCCCAGGGTTCGAACCCCTGACGGTCCACCCTTTACATGAGAAAGCCCGGAGCACGCGCCCCGGGCTTTTTTAGTTACCCGTGCACGGGTTCGAACCCTGTCGCCACTCTTACATCGCAAATGAAGCAAAAAATCCCGTTTAGCATGGTTCATATACGGTCTAAATGGGATTTTCTGCTTCATTTAAAGAAAAGGGAACGTTTCCGCCGCTATCGGGCCGACACCTTCCCATGCCACTGCCGTCGGAGCACGCTCCTGGCGGCCGCGAAGCGGGTCCAATAAAACTCATCTGGCAGCTAAATGGAGCGCGCATAGAGAATAGAGCTCATGAGGATAGGGCATCTGCCGTATCATAAATAGGATGCCCTATAGGCTCAATAAACGGAAAGGTAGCGACTGATGGTTGACGTTTACGCTTTGCTCGATACGTGGATCGAGCATGTGAAGGACCCCGAGCTGCTCGCTGAGCTCACCAAGCTAAAAGAAGACGGTGATACCAGCGCTATCACCGATGCATTTTTCCAGGACCTCGAGTTTGGAACCGCGGGCCTTCGCGGGACCATCGGCGCGGGCACCAATCGCATGAACATCTATACGGTCGGTCGCGCCACGCAGGGATTCGCCGATTACCTCAACCAGACGTTCGATAATCCCACGGTTGCCATTGCTCGCGATAGCCGCAACAAGGGCGAGCTTTTCGTTAAGACCACCGCGTCCATTCTGGCTGCCAACGGCGTGACGTCCTATATCTATCCCAAGATTTCGCCTGTGCCCACCCTTTCGTGGGCCACGCGCTACCTCAAATGCTCGGGCGGCATCTGCATGACGGCGAGCCATAACCCGGCGCCGTATAACGGTTACAAGGCATATGGTCCGGATGGTTGTCAGATTACCTCCGAGGCTGCAGCGGCCATCTCTGCCGCCATGCAGGCAACCGATCCCTTTGCAGACGTTAAGACCATGGATTTTGATGAGGCAGTAGCCCAGGGCCTCGTCAAGTGGATCGATGATTCCTGCCTTGATGCGTACTACGATGCCGTGGTCGCCAAGTCCGTCAACAACCCGACCGACGAGCAGATCGCTCAGGCTCCCCTTAAACTCGTCTACACGCCGCTCAACGGCACCGGTTTGATTCCGGTCACCGAGGTCCTCAAGCGCGTGGGCGTAACCGATATCACCATCGTTCCCGAGCAGCGCGACCCGGATGGCAACTTCCCCACCTGCCCGTATCCCAACCCGGAGATTCGCGAGGCTATGCAGAAAGGCATCGAGCTGTGCCAGGAGGTCAAGCCTGACCTCCTGCTCGCAACCGACCCGGACGCCGACCGTGTGGGCGTGGCATGTGCCGATGGTGACGACTACACGCTTATTTCCGGTAATGAGATGGGCGTCTTGCTGCTCGATTACATCTGCAAGATGCGACTCGAGCGCGGCGAGGACCTTTCTCGTAAAGTGGCAGTCACCACGATCGTTTCCTCTGCCATGGTCGATGCCCTTGCCGAGGAATATGGCTTCGAGATGCGTCGTTGCCTTACCGGCTTCAAATACATCGGCGATATCATCACGGGCCTGTCCGACGCGGGCGAAGTCGATCGCTTCATCTTTGGTTTTGAGGAGAGCTACGGATACCTTTCGGGCGACCATGTGCGCGACAAGGATGCTGTTAACGCGTCGATGCTCATCTGCCAGATGGCTCAGTACTACAAGCTTCAGGGTTTGAATCTGGTTCAGGCCATGCAGGAGCTCTATAAGAAGTACGGCTACTATCACAACCGTACGGTCGCTATTGCCTATCCGGGTGCTGAGGGTGCCAGCAAGATGGCTTCCATTATGGTTAACCTGCGCAACGAGGTTCCCAGCAGCATTGCGGGCATGAAGGTCGAGGCCGTTGTCGATTACAAGGACGGCGTGAACGACCTGCCAAAGGCCAACGTGCTCGAGTACGACCTTGAGGGCGGCAACAAGGCTATCGTTCGTCCGAGCGGTACCGAGCCCAAGATCAAGCTGTATGTCTTTGCTACTGGCAAGGATGCGGCCGAGGCCGATGCGCTGCTCGATGCTATCGAAAAAGGCGGTCGCGAGCTACTTTCGTAGCCAAGACGGCAAAAGCAAAAGAACAGGGGAGGAAACGGCACCGTGTCGTTTCCTCCCCTTGTTGTATCGATGGCTTGTGGCGTGCGGCCGTTTCCTTAATGAAAGACAAAGACCTTGAGAAGAATCGCTGCCACGACAATGATGACGGCGGCTAGGATAAGGCGCCGGTTGCGTTTGCGAGCGCGTTCTTGGCGGGAGATGAAAATCGATTTACCGGGCTTGGGCGTTTGCAGATAGCGCTCATAATGCATCGCGCCGCGTCCCTTGGTGCGTTCCCCGGCTTCGCTCGGAGAAAAGCGCCCATTTTTCTCGTATCCCGTGGGGGATAGATACTGAGGATCGCTTGTGGCGGTGCCCATGTGCTTGCGGCTACCGCGCGCTTGCTCGAGGGTCACGTAGCGATCGCGGGTAACGTAGCTGGGCTCGACATCGTCGATGGGAGCTTGAGTGATATGCGGTGTTTGACGGCGATAGGGTGCTTTTGCGGCAGGCTGATTCGGCAACGATTGTTCGTTGGAAGTCGAGCTGTCGTTGCTCTGGGGATAGCTATTCGGTCCGTCGTCAATATCGTCCATATCACACCTTAGTTAGGCCGTATACGCGTTCATTCTAGGATTTTTGAAAGCGCTTTCGATATTGGGCGCAGATCAAAAAACGAATTTAACGAATTTCACAACAAGAAGACGAAACAATAAGAATCTAAGTCACTACAACTTAGATTTGATGATAGTGTGACGCTTAAAAAATCTGAAACAGGTTGTTTAGAACAGAACGGTCAGGGCATAACAGGAGTGTTCCAAGAAGCCGCGGACCACATGGATGGCTCGTGGCAATCACAAAAGGAGTGATTCATTATGGCAAGCATGGTTCCGTATCGTTCGGTTTTTGGTATTCGTCCGACCGTTCCGGCTTCGCTGTTCGATGCCTTTGATGACATGATGGATATGACTACGCCGCTGTCCTCCAAGGCATTCCCCATTGATGTCGAGGACAAGGGCGACGGCTACGAGGTCAAGGCTTACTTCACCGGCGTCTCCAAGGACGATATCGACGTCGAGCTCAATGAGGGTCGTCTTTCCATCTCCGTGAACGTCGAGGATAAGGAAGAGGATAAGGACAAGAACTTCCTGCAGAAGGAATTTGTCTCTTACAGCGCGACGCGCGGTGTCTATCTGAAGGACGCTTCGAGCGAGGGCCTGTCTGCAAAGTACGCTGACGGTATCCTGACCGTCACGGTGCCTAAGATCGTCGAGAAGAAGAACGTCACGAAGATTTCCATCGACTAGCTAGATGTATCGAGAGGCTTGCGCCCAATTAGCGCGTTAAGGGGTCCGGCTCATAGGGGTCGGACCCCTTTTTTGTTGGCAAATAAAGTGCTACCAAATACTGATGGGACGGTTTTGTCCGGCAGCACGGATGTGGATTGGCTCGCCGGTCTCGCGAATGAGCGTTGCGGAAGACCCAAGTTCGTTATCGAGCGTTGCCCCAAGCGATTCGGCGAGCGCCCGAACGGCAAGGCTGGGACGATTGTTTTCCTGCGAGATGTGCATGGCTATGACATGTTGCGTGTGGGAGCCAACGAGCGCTGGGAGGGCATCGGCAGCCTGCTCGTTGGACAGGTGCCCTGTTGACGAGATAATACGGTCCTGTAGGAATCGGGGGTAAGATCCGCAGCGAAGCATGGGGACGTCATGGTTGCTTTCAATCGCCAGGATGCGAGTGTCGGGCAGCGTTGCCTCGGCGCCCTCGGTGATGATTCCCGTATCGGTGATGTATCCGATGGAATCCTCCTGGCAGGAAAAGCGAAATCCCATGGGGCCTGCAACATCGTGCGAGGTGGAAAAGGTATCGATATGTATTCCGGCTACATTGACCGCGTAACCGGGTTCGACAGGGGTGAAGGGAAGCTCTTCGAGTGCAGGCTTCGCGCAGCGCGTCTGCGGGCTGCAGAACATGGATCCCGACCAGTTCTTGCACCAGACGGCGAGCCCTTTGATATGGTCGGAGTGCTCATGGGTGAGGACGAGCGCTTTGACATCTTCCACGTGCAGATGAAGCTCGTTCATGCGCTTGAGCACCTCGCGCCTCGAAAGACCATCATCGATCATGACAAGTCCTTGCGGTCCTTCTACGAACGCGCAGTTGCCCTTTGACCCCGAGGCAAGGATATGGAGGTGGAGAGGGTGATGTTCACGTGAGTTCAAGATGCCTCGAGGCCTTCCAAAAGATACAATGTGTGCGGTTCCAAGGAGGTTTTTGATGCCAACGGTGTCTCAGCACTATAACCTGACGACGGGCGATGTCTCCGCTTTAGCAACGGATGCTCCCATGCGTGCAGCAGCGCCCGTGGTGCTCATGGTATCAGGTGGCGCGGACTCGACGGCGCTTCTTTTGATGGCGTGCTCATCGCGGCTCGACATCGCAGACGGTCGCGGCTGCGCCCCCATCGCGCGGGAGCGGCTGCACGTGCTGCATGTTAATCATCACTTGCGCGGCGAGGCATCCGATGGCGATGAACTGTTCGTCCGTGACCTATGCGAGCGATTTGGCCTGCCCCTTTGCGTGGAGCACGCTACCTTTGAGCACCTTGAGGGGCAAAATCTCGAGGCGGCAGCACGGGAGGTTCGTTATGCCGCGGCCAAGCGCTACGTGCGCGAGCTCTGCCGAGCGGCTGGCGTTCCGCGCTCCTCTGCGCGCATCCTTACGGCACATACGGCGAGCGATCGCGCCGAGACCTTTTTCATGAACGCCATTAAGGGCTCGGGTCCTGCAGGGCTGTCGAGCATCCCGCGTCGCCGCAACATCGTGGTGAGGCCCTTGATCGACAAAACCCATGATGAGCTTTGCGATTACTTGAAGTGCGCAAACCAGCCTTGGCGCGAGGACGAAAGCAATAACGACACGTCGTACCTGCGCAACTTCGTTCGCCATAACGTGATGCCGCTTGCGCTTGAGCGCAACGGGAATATTGCGTCTACTATTGGTTCGACCTGCGACATCTTGGGCGATGAGGATGCTTTTCTGTCTCAGTTGGCCTCGACGGCGCTTCGCTCCTGCATTCGCCGCCAGCAGGAAGGGCTTGTGGTTCTCGACGGCGATCGTCTAGCTGCCGCGGAGGTGGCGATCGCGCGCCGCATGATTCGCCTTGCGGTTCGCATGATCGACCCCGAGGCGCGTCTTGAGATGCGTCATGTCGAAGCGGTTCTTTCCTGCGTTGCTGCTCGTTCGGGGTCTCGCACGCTGCCGGGCGGAATCGATGCGCGCATGGAGTTCGGTGCCTTGGCCCTGCGCACGGCTGCTGCGCGCGAGGCTGCTCCCGTGGGATGGTTGAGCGTGCCGGGAACCATGGCGTGCGGCAATGGATGCGTGCTCGAGGCATCGGTTGTCGAGCTGCCCGCGGTGATCGACTTTGATGAAGCGATTCGCACCGCCGCCCATGACCTCGACGGTTTTCCGGTTCTTCTCGCCGACGCCGAGGCACTTGGGTATGGTCCTGCCGATACGGCGTCGCTCGCGGAAAAGCGCGCGCCCGTTTCTTCGAGCCGTGTAAAGGTGTGGGTTGATTCTGCCGTAGCGGGCGACGTGATGTGCCCGTTGGGTATGCATGGACGCTCAAAGAAGGTCTCGGATATCCTCAACGAGGCAAAAATACCCGTCTCCGAGCGAGCTGCTGTGCCCGTTGTTCGCACCGGTCCCGCCTGCTCGATCGTTTGGGTTGCCGGCGTGCGCGCCGACGACCGCTTCAAGTGCACCGCCGCCACCCGTTATGCCGTGAAAATCGTGCTAAAACGAATGGGGTAACATGAGTGGCGGCACATCAATATGTGTCTTACGCGTGACTGTGCGCCGCAGGGCAACTCCCTCTGGTATGCCTGCGTAAACTGCGCGTAAAATGGACGTTCATCGTTCGCATGTGAACAAACATGCGTCTAGATGGATATTCCCAGGGATTCACGAGCCAGAAAGGACCGTCATGGAAGCCATGCATCCCGATGTCGATCATGTTCTCTTTACCGAGGAAGAAATCGCCGCAATGGTAAAGCGCGTCGGTGCGCAGATCAGCGAGGACTACAAGGACAAGGACCTTGTGCTCATTGCCGTCCTACGTGGCGCTGTTGTATTCATGGGCGATCTTATGCGCGCTATCGATTGCCCGCTCGCCATCGATTTCATGGCGGTGTCGAGCTACGGCGATGGTGCCAAGTCTTCTGGCATCGTCCGCATCGTCAAGGACCTCGATATCGATATCAAGGGTCGCGACGTGCTCATCGTCGAGGACATTCTCGACTCTGGCATTACCCTCAAGTATCTGATCAAGAACCTGTCGAGCCGTCAGCCGGCTTCCATCGAGGTCGCTACCTTCCTTTGGAAGGATATCGAGGGCAAGCAGGCTGCCGTCAATCCCAAGTACGTGTGCACGCACTGCCCGGATGATTTTGTGGTGGGTTATGGCCTGGACTATGCCCAGCATTACCGCAACCTTCCCTACGTGGGTGTGCTCAAACCGGAGGTCTACTCGTAATATGAGCCTTTCTTATCCCGATACCGAAGCAGCGCCTTCGCTGCTCAAAGACCAAGCACCTCAAGAGCCCAAGCGCCCGCAAGATGACGAGCGCCAGGCTCTGCGCGATGAATACAAGCGTTTGATGGGTCAGGGCGGCAATGGCGGCCCCGGTGGGCGCAAGCCGTCCGGCCGCGCAAACTGGTTGTACTTCCTGATCGTCTGTGCCTTGCTCGCCTATCTCTTCATGAACTTGGGCGGCGCCTTTGACGCAGGCAAGAAGGCTACCGAGCTTGCCACCAGCAGCTTTGTGACCGCAGTCAAGCAAGATCGCGTCAAGACGGCAACGTATACCGTGGCCGATGGTTCGGTTGAGGGTCAGTACTGGAAAAAGAAGTCCGAGGTTGGCAAAGACTCCGAGCTCGTGGCGTTTACCACGCATTACGTTGGCTCCGATTCGCTAGCCGAGCTTATGGCTAAGCATCCGAAAACCACGTACATCGTGAACACCAACAATCCCGACTTCTGGTCGGATATGTTGATCAATATCTTGCCGAGCTTGATGCTCATCATCATCGTCATTTACTTCATGCGTCAGATGATGGGTGCCAACAACAAGAATATGCAGTTTGGCAAGACCAACGCCAAGACCAACGAGTCCACACGTCCCAAGGTCAAGTTCTCCGATGTCGCCGGCATCGACGAGGCCGTCGAGGAGCTCGAGGAGATTCGCGACTTCCTGGTTGAGCCCGAGCGTTATCGCAAGCTTGGCGCGAAGATTCCGCGCGGCGTTCTTCTGGTTGGCCCTCCGGGCACCGGTAAGACCTTGCTTGCCAAGGCCGTTGCCGGTGAGGCCGGCGTGCCGTTCTTTAGCATCTCTGGCTCCGACTTCGTCGAGATGTTCGTCGGCGTGGGCGCATCGCGCGTGCGCGACCTCTTTAAAGAGGCCAAGGCGCAGGCTCCTTCCATCATCTTCATCGACGAGATCGACGCTGTGGGACGTCAGCGCGGCGCTGGTTTGGGCGGCGGCCATGACGAACGCGAGCAGACGCTCAATCAGCTGCTGGTCGAGATGGACGGCTTTGAGGAGAGCGAGAGCGTCATTCTTCTCGCGGCGACCAACCGCCCCGATATCTTGGATCCCGCACTGCTGCGTCCTGGCCGCTTTGATCGTCAGATCACGGTCGATCGTCCGGACGTCAAGGGCCGCGAGCATATCCTGGGCGTTCATTCCAAGAACAAGCCTCTGGCTTCCGACGTGCGCCTTGATAAGCTCGCGCAGCTGACCGTTGGCTTTACCGGCGCAGACCTGGCAAACCTTCTTAACGAGTCTGCTTTGCTTACCGCCCGCCGCCATAAGACGCAGATCGGCATGGACGAGGTCGAGGAGTCCATGGAGCGCGTTATCGCTGGCCCGCAGCGCAAGGGCCGCGTGATGACCGATGTCGAGCGCACCACGATTGCCTATCACGAGAGCGGTCACGCGCTCGTTGGGCACATCCTGGAGCACTCCGACCCCGTGCACAAGATTTCGATCATCGCACGAGGCCAGGCGCTTGGTTATACCATGCAGCTTCCCACCGAGGACCACTTCCTCAAGACCAAAAACGAGATGCTCGACGAGCTTGCCGTTTTCTTGGGCGGCCGTGTTGCCGAGGAACTTATGTGCGACGACATCACGTCGGGTGCATCGAACGACCTTGAGCGCGCAACGAAGATGGCCCGCGAGATGGTCACGCGTTTGGGCATGAGCAAGGAGCTGGGCACCCAGGTGTTCGGCGAGGCTCAGCACCAGGTGTTCTTGGGTCGCGATTATGCCGACCACCAGGATTATTCCGAGGAGACGGCCCGTCGCATCGACATCGAGGTCCAGCGCATCATGCGCGAGGCTCACGAGCGTGCAGAGCACATCCTCAGCGAGCGCCGCGATCAGCTTGATCTTATGGCCAAGGTGCTCCTTGAGCGTGAGACGGTCGAGGGCGATGCCGTCGACGCTCTGCTCGACAACAAGTGGGACGAGTATCTTGCCCGCGAAGAGCAGGGCGAATCGTCTGCGGGGGATTCGTCTTCCTCCAAGACGCGTCGCGCTCCTCGCATGAGCGAAGAGGAGCTTGCTGCAGACGCTGCCGCATATGCCCAGGCTGCTGTGGAAGCCGAAGCGGCTGCCAGCGAGCCGGAGCCCAAGGATTCGGCAGATTGCGGATAGCCTTTCGTGTATCGATTGCTTTCTGTATGCCCATCGACATATTGTCGGTGGGCATTTTTATATCTTGATGAATACAAGTGCTTTACCTCGTTAAAGCGCGTACAATGGCCGCATACAACATGGCGATACTCTGTGTGTTGCTTGAAAGGGGACCATATGATTAACGAAACCATGTATGCGCGCGGAGCCGAAAGCTCGATCATCCGCGAGATTTTTTCCTATGGGCTGGAGCGCAAAGCGCAGATCGGTGCCGAAAACGTCTTTGATTTCTCACTGGGAAACCCGAGTGTTCCCGCGCCCGCCGCAGTCAACGATTCGATCAAAAAGTCCCTTGAGCTGCCAAGTGAACAGCTTCATGGCTATACGCCCGCTCCCGGTCTACCCGCTTGCCGCGCCGCGGTGGCAGAGTCGCTGAATCGACGCTTTGGCACGTCGTATGCAGGCAAGGACGTGTTCATGACGGTTGGCGCTGCAGCTTCGCTCACGTGCACGTTTACCGCCATCACCAATCCCGGTGACGAAGTTATCGTTATCGCCCCCTATTTTCCCGAGTATCGCGTATGGATCGAGAAGGCTGGTTGCACCTGCGTCGAGGCGCTTGCAAACGAGGAGACCTTCCAGATAAACGTCGGCAACGTTATGCGCGCTATCACGAATAAGACCGCTGCCGTCATCATCGATTCCCCCAATAACCCCACCGGTGCGGTCTACACGCAAGATACGCTTACGCGCCTGGCAAACATCCTGCGCGAGGAGAATAAGAAGCGCGATCCCCAGAACCCGATCTATCTCATTTCGGACGAGCCGTATCGCGAGATCGTCTATGGTGCCGAGGTTCCCTGGGTGCCCGCGCTGTATGAGCACACCATCGTTTGCTATTCGTATTCCAAGTCGCTCTCGCTTCCCGGCGAGCGCGTGGGTTGGGTACTTGTTCCCAACACCATGTCTCAGGCTGATCGTGTGATGCCCGCTGTGGCAGGTGCGGCTCGTACGCTTGGTTTTGTGTGCGCCCCCGCGCTTTTCCAGCGTGTTGTGATGGATTGCATTGACGAGCCGAGCGACGTGGATGCTTACGCGCGCAATCGCGAGGCCCTTGCCGGTGCCCTTGGCGAGTACGGCTACACCTACGTTGAGCCGGAAGGCGCGTTCTACCTGTGGGTCAAGGCTCTCGAACCGGATGCCGAGGCGTTTTGCGAGCGTGCAAAAAAGTACGAGCTGCTGGCAGTTCCCTCCAACAGCTTTGGTGTTTCGGGTTGGTTCCGCTTGGGCTATTGCGTAAGCTTCGAGACAATCAAAAACTCCCTGCCGGCTTGGAAGGCCCTTGCCGAGGAATACCTTTCGGTGAAATAACTTCGCGCACGTTTTCACGGCGTCTGATAAGAGTGCCGGAAGGCCGGGCCGTGTCGCTTTACAATGGATGTGTAGTTGAGCGAACGGGAGCGTTGCATGTCATATTCCATCAAGGGCGATATCCATACTCATACGTTGTACTCGCGTCACGCGTATTCAACGATTACCGAGAACGTCGCGGCTGCGCGTGAGCGGGGTCTCGAGGTACTTGGCTCTGCCGATCATTTTGCGAGCATGATTTCGCCCACGGTCCATATTCGTGACTACCAGTTCTTTATCAACCAGGGTGTCTGGCCGCGCATGTGGGATGGCGTGATGGTGCTGCGCGGCGCCGAGGCCGATATCCTCACGCTTGATGGTGGGCTTTTTGGTCAAGACATCGTCTGTCCGGAAAACATCGTGGGCCGTGCACTCAAGGGCGAGCAGACCCTTTTTGAGTGCACGACAAAAAACCTCGACTACCTGGTAGCGAGCATCCATTACGACGAGTTCGCAAAGGACGCAACGCCCGCGCAGGCAACGCAGATGTATCTGAATGTCTTGGAGGACCCCAAGGTGTTCGTGCTGGGTCATACCGGCCGATCCGGAGTTCCTTACGATATTGACGAGGTGGTCCTTGCCGCCAAGGAAAAGCATAAGCTCATCGAGATCAACGAGCACAGCTTCGATGGAGGCCCTCATGGCTCGTGCGTTGACATTTGCCGTAAGATCGCCGAGCGCTGTGCGGAGCTTGGGTGCGGCATCACCGTTTCCACCGATGCACATATCTCGCTCGATATCGGCGTGTTCCCGCGTGCAACCTCACTTCTTGAGGAAATCCATTTCCCCGAGGAGCTCATCATGAATCGCGATCGCAAAACACTCGTGGGCGAGATGGCGGCGGCAGGTGTCTGCGATTTGACGAGTTATCTTGACGAGTAAGTTTCGTGCCCCAGCACGCTTAAAGATACTTCGCAAATGAAATTGCCCCGGCAGTTCAGTCTGCTGGGGCAATTGTTATCGCGTTAAGATCGCAACAGTTTCCACATGGCTGGTATGGGGGAACATGTCGACCGGTGTCATACGAATCATGCGATAGCCACCTTGGGCAAAAAGATGCAGGTCGCGCTCTTGCGTATAGGGGTTGCAGCTGATGTAGACGATGCGGCGCGGTGCCATGGCGCAAGCCGCCTCGATGAAGGCCGGGGTGGATCCGGCGCGCGGCGGGTCGAGCGCAAGGACGTCGACATGCTCGCCGCGTCGAGCAGCATGCTGCAAGTATTCCGTGGCATCGGCTTCGATAAAACGCGCTCGATCGCACAGGTCGTTGACCTCTGCGTTTCGCACAGCATCGCGCACGCCAAAGTGGTTGCGCTCGATGCCAAGCAAAGAGATATCGATGCCGGCAGCCCTTGCTTCTGCGGCGGCGCACATACCAATGGTGCCGCTTCCGCAATAGGCATCGAGAAGGACGTCTCCGTCCTGGAGGTCCATGCCGTCGATAGCAAGCTGATAGAGCAGCTCGGTCTGCTCGGGGTTCGTCTGGTAGAACGCTGTGGGAGAAATCTCGAATGTGCACGAAAGCAGGCGGTCGCGCATGCGTGCACGGCCAGCGAGGATGTGCGATTCTCCGCCCAGGATGGCATTGGTCATCTTGGGGTTGATATTTTGGGCCATCGTGGTGATACGCTCGTCGATGGTTTGGAGCGCGGTGATGAACTGGCGATAATGCGGCATGCGACGCTCGCGAGTGACTATCGTGAGCATCACCTCGTCGGTGTGGTATCCCATGCGAACGATGGCATAGCGCAAAAGGCCGCGGCACTGGTCTTCCTGGTAGGCGGGAATGCCGCAAGCTTCTGCGGCGCGTGCGACCCCATTGAGAATGGCGCGGGCGCCCGGTGCTTCGACGCAGCAATCGGGAACGCCGACGATTCGGTGGGTGCCGCGAGCAAAGAAACCCGAAGCGATGTGGTTTTTGCCATCGGGGGCAAAGGGAGACGCTGCCTTATGGCGAAAACCGCGCGGTGAAGCGATCTTACCGGTGTCTCCTGCGTTAGCTCCCATGCCGCGCACCGCGTCGACCGAGCAATCAAAATCGAGCTCGGCGATAAGCGGGCCAAAGAGTTCTTCCATGGCGTGCTGCTTGCGCGTGAGCTGCTTGCGGTAGGGGAGATTGAGCCATTCGCAGCCCCCGCAGGCTCGCATGACGGGGCAGGGGCCCTCGCAAGAATTCTTGGAAGATGTGCAATCGTGCGTATCGGTGTGCGGCAGGCGTCGGTTCATGCAGGTCTTTCGTTAGGCGTTGCGGACACGCCTATTGTAAGGGCGTAGCTGGGATAAATGCGTCTCACGGCCAGGTCTTGCTCGTAAACCTACATTTGCCGGAATTGCTCAGAGGACATGAGTGCACTACAAGATAGGAGACACTTTGGCAAGTTGTGTCATTGATGTGAATGAATGTTGACCCATTAACAACTCAAATTACTTAACTAAAATACTTGAACTACTTACCAACGCCAACGCGCCGTATGGCGCCGAAGGGACAAAACCATGCTGTTTGATGATGTGCGCGACGTGATTGTTGAGACCGTGGGCTGCGAGAGCGCTGCCGTTACCCCCGAGGCTCGTCTTAACGAGGACCTGGGTGCCGATTCCCTTGCTGCCATGGAGCTCATCATGGCGCTTGAGGAGAAGCTCGATATCGAGATCGACGATGCGGAGCTCGACCAGTTCAAGACCGTGAACGACCTTGTTTCCTACCTGGAGACTAAGGTCCAGTAACGCTGGCACTCACAGGGAGATGATGCGCGTGGGAATGAAGAACCAAGACGTCTATGACCTGATGGACCGCTTTGAGAAAAGCGGTATCGCTCGCATGAAGTTCGAGAGTGGCGATACCTCGCTTGAGCTTGAGAAGACGGCCGCGGTATCCGGTGTGCCCGCGGTGGCAGCTGCCTCCGTGGCCCAGCCAGTAGCGCCTGGCGTCGAAGTCGCCCCCGCTCAGGAGGCCGATGCCGGTCTTTTCATCAAGGCTCCGATGGTCGGAACCTTCTACGCAGCCTCTTCGCCGGATGCTCAGCCATATGTGAAACCCGGCGATGCCGTGCGCGCTGGGGATACGGTGTGCATGCTCGAGGCCATGAAGATGATGAGCGAGGTCTCGGCACCCAGCGATTGCGTTATCGAAGAGGTGCTGGTTGAAGATGGCGAGCTTGTTTCGTTCGATCAGCCTTTGATTCGCTATCGAGAGAGCTAGGCTAGGCGCCCTATGTTCAAACGATTGCTTATTGCCAACCGTGGCGAGATCGCCCTGCGCGTGGCGCGTGCCTGCCGTGAACTCGACATCGATCCGGTCATGGTGTATTCCGAGGCCGATCGAGACGCGCTGCACGTGCAGCTTGCGGCGCATGCCTATTGCATCGGCCCCGCGCCCGCTCAGCAGAGCTATCTCAACGGCGATGCGATTTTGACGGTCGCCAAGGCCGCGGGTTGCGATGCCATTCATCCGGGTTACGGCTTTTTGTCCGAAAACGCTGCGTTTGCCCAGGAGTGCGTGGACGAGGGAATCGCCTACGTGGGACCTGCGGCACAGGTGATTGCGACCATGGGAAACAAGGCGGCGGCGCGCGAGATGATGAAGCGCGCGGGAGTGCCGGTGGTCCCTGGGTCGGATGGTTCTGTGACCAACGCGCAGGAGGGCGCCCGCATTGCGAAGGAGATCGGCTACCCGGTGCTCATCAAGGCGGCAGCGGGCGGCGGCGGGCGCGGTATGCGTCGCGTCTACAATCCCGACCGCTTTGAGGAGTTGTTCGAGGAGGCCCGCGCCGAATCGCGCGCGTGCTTTAACGATGATGAGATGTATCTCGAGAAGCTCATCGTCAACCCGCATCATATCGAGTTCCAGATACTCGCGGACGCCTACGGAAACATCGTGCATCTGGGGGACCGCGACTGCTCGATCCAGCGCCGCGGCCAGAAGATGATCGAGGAAACGCCGTCGCATGTGCTTTCGGACGAGCTGCGCGCACGTATGGGCGCGGCTGCAGTTGCTGCAGCGCGTGCCGCCGGCTATCAAAACGCCGGAACGGTAGAGTTCGTGCTCGACCATACGGGTGAGTTCTATTTCATCGAGATGAACACGCGTATCCAGGTAGAGCACCCCATCACCGAGATGGTGAGCGACGTGGACCTTGTGCGCGAGCAGATTCGCGTGGCGGCCGGTCTTCCGCTGGGATGTACCCAGGAGGACGTTCATATCAAAGGGCATGCCATCGAGTGTCGTGTGAACGCCGAGGACCCCATGCGCAACTTCGCGCCGTCACCTGCGCGCATCGATTTTTTGCATGTGCCAGGCGGAATGGGTGTTCGTGTCGATACGGGCATTTACCAGGGATATACCGTTCCTGCGCAGTATGACTCGCTCATCGCCAAGCTCGATGTATGGGCGCCCACGCGCCTGGAGGCGTTACGTCGCTGCCGCCGTGCGCTCGAAGAGCTCATCGTCGAGGGGCCGGCGACTAATATCGACCTTTTGCATCAGGTGATGTATCACCCCCAATTCATCCACGGCACCTATACCACGTCGTTTATGGATGAGCATCTTCAAGAGATTCTCGATTGGAATGGTGAGCAAAAGAAGGTGGGCGCATGATAGCTCCTTTTGGGAAGCGCCGCGCACGCTTGCTCCAGCTACGCGACCTTCGCCGTGCGGGCGAAGGGACGCCAACGCTGCCGCAGCAGACGTGTCCCGCATGCGAGCACGAGCTTACGCAGGACGAGCTGGTTCACAACCTGTATGTTTGCCCCCATTGCGGTCATCACCTGCATATCGGCGCCCGCGAGCGCCTGACATCGGTGCTCGATGTCGGCAGCTTTAGGGAGCTCGATGCGAAGATGTCCACGAGCGACCCCCTGGAATTTCCTGAGTATGCTGCAAAGGTCCGTGCCCTACGCAAAAAGACAGGTTTGGCCGATGCATTGGTGTGCGGCTGGGGCGCTATCGACGGCGCGCGTGTTGCGGTCGCCGTGCTGGATACCTCGTTTTTGATGGGAAGTATGGGTGCCGTTGTGGGCGAAAAGCTCACGCGCCTTATCGAGCGTGCGGCAAAGAAAAAGTGCCCGCTTATCGTCTTTTCCGCAAGCGGTGGTGCTCGCATGCAGGAGGGCATCATCTCGCTCATGCAGATGGCAAAGACATCCGCCGCGATCGAGCGCTTTTCGGCTGCGGGAGGGCTCTTTATCTCGGTGATGACGCATCCCACCACGGGTGGCGTGACGGCAAGTTTCGCCTCGCTTGGCGACATCATGCTCGCCGAACCGGGGGCACTTATCGGTTTTGCCGGCCCGCGCGTAATCGAGCAGACCATTGGAGAATCTCTGCCCGAAGGGTTCCAGCGAGCGGAATTCCAGCTCGAACATGGTTTTATCGACGCTGTGGTCCCACGTGGGCGCATGCGCAGCCAGCTTGCTCGTCTGCTTACGCTTCACGGTCTTGGAGGTGTTGCGCGTGGCTCTCAAAAATAATGCGGACCTCACCGCGGCTCAGCGCGTAGCCCTTGCCCGTATGTCTCAGCGCCCCGGCGTGGAAGAGTATGTGGACGCGCTCTTTGAAAACGTGTTTGAGCAGCGCGGCGACCGCGCATCTGCCGATGACCCGGCCATCATGTGCGCCATCGCCACGTTCCACGGACGTCCGGTGACGGTTGTGGGACATCGCAAAGGCTCGACGATCGAGCAGCGCATGGCCTTCAACTTTGGTATGCCGTCCCCGGAAGGATATCGAAAGGCGCAGCGTGCAATGCGTGCAGCCGAGAAGTTCGGTCGCCCCGTCATCACGTTCGTCGACACCCCGGGAGCCTATCCGGGTCTAGAAGCGGAGGAGCATGGCCAGGGCGAGGCGATCGCGCGCAGCATCGAGCTTATGAGTGCTCTCAAGGTGCCGGTGATTTGCGTGATCTGCGGCGAAGGCGGCTCGGGTGGCGCACTGGCACTCGCCGTGGGCAACCGGGTGTTCATGCTCGAGAACTCGGTTTACTCGGTGCTTTCGCCCGAAGGCTTTGCCTCGATTCTCTGGAAGGATTCGTCCCGCTCGGATGAGGCTTGCGAAGTCATGAAGCTCACGGCGCAAGACCTGCTCGATCTGCAGGTTGTCGACGCGGTTATCCCCGAGCCGGCAGGCGGGGCCCATGAGGATCCGCAGACGGTGTTCCACACGGTCGACGCGTATCTGACTCGTGCTCTTGACGAGCTGGGCGGCATGACGGGCGCGGCGCTTGCGCGCGAACGCTATGCGAAGTTCAGGGCGATGGGAACGCGTGCACAAAGGAGGTGCAGGTAATGAGTGGTGTCAAGCTTATCGGCACGGGTTCTGCCCTGCCTTCGCGTACGGTGACCAATGACGACCTGGCAAAGATCGTTGACACTTCTGACGAGTGGATTCGAACAAGGACAGGTATCGGCGAGCGCCACTACTGCACTCCCGAGGAGAATCATGGGCAACTTGCGTTGTCTGCCGCCCAGCGCGCGTTGGACGATGCCGGCATTTCGGCGCAAGACGTCGGCGTTTGTCTTGTCGCCACGTTTACCTCGACAAATGCGACACCTTCAACGGCGTGCTTATTGCAACGGGATTTAGGGTTTGCCGAAGACACGCTTTGTCTGGACGTAAATGCAGCCTGCGCGGGCTTTGTCTATGCCCTGCATGTTGCCGAGCAGCTTTTGCTCGATAGCCCCCGTCCCCATGCGTTGGTTATCGGCGTCGATGCGGTGAGCCGTGTGCTCGACTTCACCGATCGTTCGACCTGCGTACTATTTGGCGACGGCGCGGGCGCGGCGGTTCTCAGGGCGCAGAACGATGCCTCGCCGCTGTATGCCGCATGGGGCTCGCGCGGAGACGACGTGTCACTTTGCGCCCCGAGCGAGGAGGACGGCTCTGCGGTGATTCCGCGTTTGCGGATGGACGGACGCGCGGTGTTCCGTTTTGCAATCGAGATGTTGCCTGCCTGTACGAAAAAGGTGCTTGAGCGTGCAGGAATCGAAGCCTCGCAGGTCGATCGGTTTGTTTTTCATCAGGCAAACCAGCGCATCGTCGATGTGGCGGTAAAAAAGCTTGGGGTGGATCCCGCGCGCTGCGGTGGCAATATCGCGCGCACCGGCAACACCTCGGCGGCAAGCGTGGCAATTCTTTTGGACGAACTTTGCCGCACGGGTGCGCTCGCATCTGGCGAGCGGGCGCTATGCGTTGGATTTGGCGCAGGCCTTACCTGGGCTGGCGCGTTGTTGGAGCGTGCGTAGGGGCAAGGTCCCGCACGCGGCATGGAAAGGACAGACATGAAGCTCAACGAGCTCTTGGGAACCGAGTTCCCCCTTATACAAGGCGGTATGGCTAATATCGCCACGGGTGCGTTTGCTGCGGCATGCTCCAATGCCGGTGCGCTGGGCATCGTGGCCTCGGGCGGCATGGACGCCCCTGCCCTGCGCGAGCAGATCCGCGCAGCGCGCGCCGCGACGGACAAGCCCTTTGGTGTGAACCTCATGCTCATGAATCCGCATATCGATGAGCTGGCTCAGGTTGTCGTCGAGGAACACGTGAACGTTCTCACCACGGGCGCAGGCAATCCTGGCAAGTACATGGACCAGTGGAAAGCCGCCGGAATCAAAGTGTTCCCAGTGGTGGCGGCTCCCGTTTTGGCACGTCGCCTTGCGCGCTATGACATCGATGGCGTTATTGCCGAGGGTACCGAGAGCGGCGGTCATGTGGGCGAGACCACGACCATGGCACTTGTCCCGCAGGTGGTCGACGCCGTTGACGTTCCCGTTATCGCTGCAGGCGGCATTGCCGACGGACGTCAGCTTGCCGCCGCGTTTGCCCTGGGTGCTGTGGGCGCACAGGTGGGAACGTGCCTGCTGGCGAGCGAGGAGTGCCCCATTCACGATAACTATAAGCAGGCCGTACTCAAGGCGGGCTCCAACGATACGGTGGTGACGGGACGCTCGAAGGGCGCTCCGGTGCGCGTGCTCAAAAACAAGATGGCGCGCGAGTATCTCAAGCTCGAGCAGGGCGACCCCTCGCGAGACGAGCTTGAGGCATTGACGCTCGGCTCTCTGCGCCGTGCTGTTGTCGAGGGCGATCTTGATAGGGGCAGTTTCATGTCCGGTCAGGTTGCCGCCATGGTAAACGAGATTCGTCCCGCCCGCGTGATTTTCGAGGACCTCATGGCGGGCGCCGGTCGCGCTATCGAGGGGGTGCGCTTGTGAGCAAGACGGCTTTCCTCTTTGCGGGCCAGGGGTCTCAGCATGCAGGGATGGGGCGCGACCTCTACGAGGCCTACCCTGTTTTTCGTGAGGTCATCGATGGCGTGAACCTCGATTTTGACCTGCGTTCCCTTATGTTCGACGGTCCGGACGAGCAGCTGTCCCAAACGCGTTACACGCAGCCGTGCATGGTCGCGTTTGCAGCAGGTATGACGGCGATTCTTGACGAGAAGGGAATCAAGCCCGATTACGTTGCGGGTTTGAGCTTGGGCGAGTATTCCGCTTTGGCCGCCGCTGGCGTGTTTGAGCTGCAGCAGGCGATACAGCTTGCAGCGTTTCGCGGGGACGCCATGGCGCGCGCTGCCGAGGGTCGTGCCTGCGCGATGGTCTCGATTTTGGGTCTCGAGCGCGGGGCAGTCGAGTCGGCGGTCGAGCTTGCTGCAGCTGCAGGGCAGGGAACGGTTGAGGTTTCCAACTACAACTGTCCTGGGCAGACCGTTATCGCGGGAGACGCTCCTGCGGTGGAGCTTGCCGCGTCCGCTGCGCGCGAGGCGGGTGCCCGTAGGTGCATTCCGCTGCATGTAAGCGGACCGTTCCACACCTCGTTGCTGCGTCCTGCGGGTGATGCCCTGCGCGTGCGCTTTGAAGAGGAGCACTTCGGACAGATGCGTGTTCCCGTGCTCTTTAACTGCCTGGGTCACGAGATGGGCGCGGACGATAGCATTCCGGCGCTGCTCGAGCGGCAGGTGCAGTCTGCCGTGCGTATGGAGGACACCATTATGCGTCTGGCGGAGTTGGGTGTGGACCGTGTGGTCGAGATCGGCCCCGGCAAGGTTCTTTCCGGCCTGGTTCGCCGCTGCACCAAGGATATCCGTTGCGTATCGGTGGAAACGTACGAAGACGTGGAGTCGCTCAAGGAGGAACTGTAATGATGGAGGGTCTTTCTTTGGCGGACATGTGTGCCGTCGTGACGGGCGGTTCGCGCGGTATCGGCCGCGCCGTCTGCTTGGAGCTTGCGCGTCTGGGCGCGCGTGTGGTGTTCACCTACGCCGGCAACGCCGAAGCTGCTCAAAAGACGGTCCAGATGATCGAAGAGCAGGGCGGGGTCGCGCGTGCAATCTGCGCCGATGTGCGCAGTGCAGAAGATGCAACGCGCGTGATCGACGAGGCACGTACCGCTTTTGGCAGCGTGGATATCCTTGTCAACAACGCCGGCATTACATGCGACAAGCTTGCCGCACGCATGAAGCCCGAAGATTTTGACGCTGTGGTGGACACGAATCTTAAGGGAGCTTTCCTCTACACCAAGGCGGCGCTGCGTCCTATGATGCGCGCTCGCTCCGGCGCGATCGTCAACATGACTTCGGTGGTGGGCCTGCGTGGCAACGCAGGACAGGCCAACTATGCGGCGAGCAAGGCGGGACTCATCGGTATGACCAAGTCCATCGCTCGCGAGGTTGCCGCTCTGGGCATTCGTGTGAACGCGGTGGCCCCCGGTTTCATTGCGACGGATATGACCGAGGCGATGCCCGAGGCCGCTCGTACGGCAACGCTCGCTTCGATTCCGACGGGCCGATTGGGCGAGGCGTTTGAGGTCGCTCGGGTCGTGGCCTTTTTGGCGAGCGACGCCGCTTCGTATGTAACGGGACAAGTTCTTGCCGTCGACGGCGGCATGGCGATGTAGGGAGTCATCATGGCAAAACGCAGGGTTGTCATAACAGGAATGGGCGCTGTCACTCCGCTGGGGCACAACGTTTCAAAGAGCTGGGAGGCAGTTCGCGCCGGCGAGTGCGGCATCGCGCCCATTACGCTGTTCGACACCGCAGGCATGAAAGTATCGCTTGCGGCCGAGGTTAAGGATTGGGACCCCGCCGCTGCCCTCGGCGCGCGCGAGTCCAAGCACCTGGCGCGCTTTACGCAATTTGCGCTGGCTGCGGCCCATGAGGCGATGGAGGATTCCGGATTGGTTCTCGAGCCTGATAAGGCCGATCGCGCGGGGGTCATTATCGGAAGCGGTATCGGCGGCGTTGCCGAGACGGAGTCGCAGCAAATGCGCTGCAGCACGCGTGGATACGACCGTTGCTCTCCCTATTACATCCCGTCGGGAATATCCAACATGGCGGCAGGCCAGGTTGCCATCGCCTTTGGCTTCAAGGGTATGTGCACCTGCCCGGTTACCGCTTGCGCGAGCGGTACGAACGCTGTGGGCGACGCCTTCCGTCAGATTCGCGATGGCTATGCCGACGTCATGCTTGCGGGCGGAACCGAGGCAGCGATAACGCCTCTTTCCATCGGCGGCTTTACAACCATGCGCGCACTTCACACGGGAGACGATCCCACGTGCGCTTCCATCCCCTTTGACGCTCGACGCAGTGGCTTTGTGATGGGCGAGGGCGCGGGCGTGTGCTTGCTCGAGGAGTTGGAGCACGCGCAGGCGCGCGGAGCGCACATCTATGCCGAGCTCGTGGGCTATGGCGTCACCTGCGACGCATTTCATATCACGGCTCCCTCGGAAAACGGCGAGGGCGCCGCTCGTGCCATGCAACTTACGCTTGAGGACGCGGGTGTCGACCCCTCTCAGGTTGGCTACATCAACGCCCATGGCACCTCGACCAAGCTCAACGACGAGCGCGAGACGCAGGCTATTAAAACCGTATTTGGCGAACATACGGAAGAGCTTGCCGTGAGTTCGACAAAGTCGATGACCGGCCACATGCTGGGAGCTGCGGGCGCTGTCGAGGCCGTTTTCACGGCGCTTGCCCTGCGCGATTCCTATCTGCCGGCAACCATCGGCTACAAAGAGGCCGATCCCGCTTGCGACCTCGACTATGTAGCGGGCGAAGGGCGCTCGGCATCGCTTTCGTACGCCATGTCCAATTCGCTCGGTTTTGGCGGCCATAACGCCTGCATCCTCATGAAAGCTTGGGAAGGTTAGACCATGCAGCTCGATTCCAATCAGATTTCGCAGATTTTGCCTCATCGCTATCCGTTTGCGCTCGTCGATCGCATTACCGATGGGGAAGAGGGCACGTGGGCGCGCGGCATCAAATGCGTAAGTGTCCAGGAGCCGGTGTTCCAGGGGCATTTTCCCACGTACCACGTGCTGCCGGGTGTAATGATCATCGAGGCTTTGGCTCAGGTTGCCGCCGTGGCGATGCTTGCCGAGCCGGAGCACCGCGGCAAGATCGGCTTTTTGGGCGCGGTAAAGAACGCGCGCTTTAAGCGCCAGGTGCGCCCTGGCGATGTGATGGAGATGGAGAGTCGCATCGTGCGCACGCGCGGCAACTTCGCGTTTGTCGAAGGCCGCGCTACGGTTGACGGTCAGCTTGCTGCGACGGTTGAACTCACGCTGGCGTTCGGTTCTAATGAAACGAGCGACAAATAAGGTGATGTTCGGGGGTCTCGGCGTGCTCGAGGAAAAGTTCATTCGGGTGTATACCAAGTTCAAACTGCATTTTTATCGGGAGACCTTTGCGCGTTTCCAAAATCGCGAGGCGAGCCTCACCACGGTGGAGAGCTTTGCGATGGAGGCGATTTACGCGCTGGGAAATCCTACCGTGCGGCAGTTTGCCGAGTTCATGGGCATCTCTTCGTCTAATGCGGCATACAAGACGGCGAGTTTGGTACGCAAGGGCTACTTGGTCAAGGAGCGCTCGAAGACCGATGCGCGCGAGTATCACCTGACTCCTACGCAAAAGTACCTGGATTACTACAACGTGAGTGCCGACTATGTGCATATCGTCATGGAGCGCATCAAAAGGCGTTTCTCCGCAGAGGACGTGGCAAAGATCGAAGAGGTCCTCACGGTGATGAGCGAGGAGCTCATGTCCGAGGTTCCGTTGTAGTCATTTGCTTCCATTGAGTATCCCGTTGAGCGGCGAGCATCTTTGTTACGGTGCTCGCCGCTTTTCCCTCTAGGGGAGAAAAACCCGCGTATGCCGAAATGGGCGCATGATTATGTTTGGGCGCGGGTAGGCTTGAGCCAACGGTTAATTAACCTCGGCGCGCATCCCGCCGGGATGCCTCGCCGGGTTTTGGCTCAGGGAGGTTACCATGGGTGCGCCTAAAACCGGTAATGTGAGGAATGTGGTTCTCGTAGGCCAAGGCGGGGTGGGCAAGACCTCACTCGCGGAGGCCATGCTCCACCTATCTGGTAAAACGGCTCGTCTGGGCGGTCACGACGGCACCAAGCCAACGCTCGATTACGATGCCGAAGAGGTTAAACGCGAGTTTTCCATCTCCACGTCTATCGCTCCGATCGACTGGAAGGGTTCACGCATCAACGTGCTCGATGCGCCTTGTTATCCCGATTTTATTGGCGACGCCTACGCCGCGATGAGCGTGTGCGAATCCGCGCTGTTTGTCGTCGACGCCGCCGCGGGCCCGCAGCCTACAACCGTCAAGCTGTGGTATGCCGCCGAGGATCTGCGTCTGGCCCGTGCTGTTTTCGTCAATCGCATCGATAAGGAAAACGCCGACTTCGAGACCTGCCTGGGCCTTTTGCGTGAGCGTTTTGGCATGCGCTTGGGCGCCGTGACCCTCCCTTGGGGCCAGGGCGAAGATTTTGACGGCGTGATCGACCTGGTGCGCATGAAAGCGCGTCATTGCAACGGCACCGAGCAGACGGAGTGCGAGATCCCCGATGAGTATCGTGCCCAGGCCGAGGCTGCACACGAGACGCTGTGCGAACTCGTCGCCGAGGCCGATGACGACCTGATGGAAAAGTATCTCGAGGGAGAGACCCTCACGCAGGAAGAGGTCGAGGGCCTGCTCTCGCGCGCTATCGCAAAGCGCCTCTTCGTTCCCGTTTTCGTGGGCAGCTGCATCAAGGAGCAGGGCGTCAATTCTCTGATGGACGACATCGCCACGTATTTCCCCGCGCCAACCGATTACGGCGAGATGCCGCTTATCGATGGCGACTCCCTCAAGATTTCCTCCGAAGATGACCGTCCCGTCGTCTTTGTCTTCAAGACCCTGAACGACCCCTCTCAGGGTCGTATCTCGTTCATCAAGGTGCTCACGGGCACAATCGAGCCGGGCATGGAGCTTGTCAACGCGCGTACGCGCAAGGGCGAGCGCTTGGCACATCTCTATGTGATGTGTGGCCGCGAGATGACCGAGGTTGGCCATGCCTATGCTGGCGACATCGTGGTGGTTCCCAAGCTTGCGGCAGAGACGGGCGATACGCTTTCGGTCTCCGGCAAGATCGAGGCGGCGGCGTTCAAGTTCCCCAACTCCCAGTACCGCATCGCCATCGAGGCCGAGAACCGCGGCGACGAGGAGAAACTCTTCACCTTTATCGACCGTGCCTGCGAGGCCGATCCCACCATGCGTATCGAGCGTGACGAGGAGACCGGTCAGACCATCATCTCCGCTGTGGGCGAGGCGCAGGTATCTGTGCTCCTCAACCGTCTGGAGGAGCGCACCCGGGTCGAGGCCCGCACGGTGCCCATCCGCATTCCGTATCGCGAGACCATTCGCCGCGTAGCGAGTGCTCAGGGCCGTCATAAGAAGCAGACCGGCGGAGCTGGCCAGTTTGGCGATTGCTACCTGCGCGTGGAGCCCCTGCTCGATGGTACCGATTACGAGTTTGTCGACGAGGTTGTGGGCGGACACATTCCGCGCGCTCTGATTCCTGCGGTCGATAAGGGCGTCCAGGAGACCATGAAGGACGGCGTGATCGCCGGCTATCCGCTGACCGGCGTTCGCGTTGCCTGCTACGACGGTTCGTATCATCCCGTCGACTCCAACGAGATGGCATTTCGCACCGCTGCTCGCATCGCCCTCAAGAAGGCCTGCGAGGATGCCGATCCAGTTGTGCTTGAGCCGATGGAGAACATCACCGTTACGATTCCGGAGAGCTATGCCGGCGCCGTGATGGGCGATGTGTCCGGCTCGCGCGGTCGCGTGACCGGCATGGATACGAACGACCGCGGTGAGACCGTGGTCACGGCAACCGTTCCGTATGCGGAGCTTGTCGACTACGCTACGCGCCTGCGTTCGCTTACGCGCGGAACCGGTGACTTCACCATGGAGCCTGCGGGTTATGAGCAGGTGCCCTACGATGTCCAGAAGCATCTGGTTGAGTTCTATGAGGAGTCTCGCGCTCAGGGTAGATAGTCAACTGCTCTGAGTTTCGCTCGCGTTGATTATTGAGGCGGCCTCGCTGCTGTGGCGAGGCCGCCTTCTTTTGAACAGGCTGCAGGTAGAGTTGGCGATATTTTTAGTCGACCAGACACCTTACCCTTAAAAGAAAACCGCCGCCGGCCCAAGGCCGACGGCGGAAAAGGGGGAAAAGCTCAAACAGCGCTCTTGTTCCGATGCTATTGGGCGATATTGTAGAACGCCCTCTTTTGGAGGTACTCCGCAGACTCGCCCAGGGTGTCCTCGATGCGCAACAGCTGGTTGTATTTCGCAACGCGATCGGTACGTGCGGGCGCGCCCGTCTTAATCTGACCGGCGTTTACGGCAACGGCAAGGTCGGCGATGGTGGTGTCTTCGGTCTCGCCAGAGCGGTGCGAAACGACGGCGGTGTATCCGGCACGTTTGGCGCACTCGATGGCGTCGAGGGTTTCAGTGAGCGTGCCAATCTGGTTGACCTTGATCAGAATCGCATTGGCAGCGCCGAGCTCGATGCCCTTTTTGAGTCGTGAAGTGTTAGTCACAAACAGATCGTCGCCTACGAGCTGGACTTTCTTGCCGATA
The DNA here is from genome assembly GCA_934647195.1 of uncultured Collinsella sp. GTDB lineage: Bacteria > Actinomycetota > Coriobacteriia > Coriobacteriales > Coriobacteriaceae > Collinsella. Next base: position 126,147 of record CAKUFD010000001.1, on the reverse strand, counting down.
CGGTCGGTGAGTTTCTTCCAGCCTTCCCAGTCTTCTTCGGCCAGGCCGTCCTCGATGGAGATAATCGGGTAGCGGGAAACCAAGTCCTCCCAGTAATCGACCATCTGATCGGAAGTCAGCGTACGATCTTCGCCCTTGAGCTCGTAAAGACCGGTTTCGCGGTTGTAGCACTCAGAAGTGGCCGGGTCCATGGCGAACATGAAGTCGACGCCCGGTTCGAATCCGGCGGCACGCACGGCTTCCATGAGATATACGAACGGTTCGTCGTTGGTCTTGAGGTCGGGCGCAAAGCCGCCCTCGTCGCCCACGCCAGTCGAGAGGCCGGCAGCCTTGAGGGTTCCTTTAAGTGTGTGGTAGACCTGTGCGCACCAGCGAAGGGCTGTCTTGAAATCGGGGGCACCTACGGGCATGATCATGAACTCTTGGAAATCCACGTTGTTGTCTGCATGCACGCCACCGTTCAGGATATTCATCATCGGAACGGGCAGGGTGTGGGCGTTTGGACCGCCGAGGTAGGCATAGAGAGGGAGGCCGGCGGAGACGGCTGCGGCGCGGGCGATGGCGAGCGAGCAGCCAAGGATTGCATTTGCTCCAAAGTTACCCTTGTTGGGTGTGCCGTCCGCGGCAATCATGGCCTCGTCGCAGCCGCGCTGGTCGTTTGCGTCCCGTCCGGTCAACAGATCGGAGAGCTCGTTATTCACGTGAGCGACGGCTTGCGTCACGCCTTTGCCAAGATAGCGTGCATTGTCGCCGTCGCGGAGCTCGACTGCCTCGAACTCGCCGGTAGAAGCGCCGGACGGGACGATAGCGCATCCGAAAGATCCGTCTTCGAGTTCAATCTCTACTTCAACGGTAGGGTTGCCGCGGGAATCTAAGACCTCACGAGCAAAAACGTTTGTGATACGAGACATCGACGTATCCTTTCTATAGTTAGAGGAAACTAACTTACGAGATGAAAGTATACCTAATCTAACAATTGGATTACTTGTGGGAGTATAAAAATCCGCGAACTAGGCACGGTGCTTGAGGACCCTTTCGATGCGGGGTAAACGCTCCACTCCGCCGAGATGGCTCTGATTATGTTGCTTTTGAAGGTGGTGATCAGATTTTTAACGCCCTTGCTACACCATAGTGGCTTGATTCGATTAATTTAGGTTTTTGCAACGTTGTTTATATAGCAATGAAGACTAATGGGGCTAAAAAAGCAGGGGGTTATTATTTAAATGCTACTCGATTGGGTATAAAGGGGTGGTATCATGTGAGGCTATGAAATGGCTTGCGTATTGTCTATTTATATCCAGGGAGATCCGGACTATTACATGACAGATTATATGCATGGTGCTAAGTACGATACGAAGATCCGTCACCGTGCTGCCAAAATTTTAGCAACCGGCGTTGGGCATCGTGCACTCGCAACCCAACTGGGGATTCCCGAGGCAACGGCGCGCCAATGGTCGCGTGCTTATGCAGTGGGCGGTCAGTCTGCTGTGATGAACGCAGGTGCCAGGCATCGCATCTATCCTTTTGAACTCAAACTATCAGTGGTTAAAGATCGCTTGGAAAAAGGTCTTTCGGTACGCGATGTCATGATTAAACACGGTGTGCCCAGCGAGTCTTCGGTCAAGACGTGGTGCCGTCAGTTTCGCGAGGGCGGCGAGACTGCCCTGATCGATAAGCCGCGCGGCCGCAAACCCAAAAGCAACTAAGGCGCGAGGTTTCGTCGAACCCAGTTGTCCGTTTCAGAATCAACCACAACAAGGCCTCCCCGTTCATGCGAGCGGGGAGGCCTTTGCGCGTTGCGGTATTTTCGATGTGGGCCGTCGAGCGTCGGCGCCGCCTGCGTGAGCCTCTCAATGTGTACCGATACAACAAGATGCATACCGGTACAATCTCCGTTCACGGCTGAAAATACACCGTTCATGAGCTTTAGTTTGCCATGTAGATAGGGTGTTATTTCGAATCAATTTCACCAAAAATTAGTAATCTACCTGCAGAAGTAATGTTAGAGAAACAGTTTGGTAAGCATTTTGAATTAAACCGGAACAATTTGACAATAAGTACCGCAGAGAATAGATTCTCACTTGTAATCAGCCTGGGCAAACAGGTTCGGGCATAGCGATTGTCGAAGGAGAATCAGCGTGGACAAAGAGACCAAGATCGTGCTTCTTACGCACGGCGGATGGGGATCGAATCTCGTTTCGAGCATCGAGATGATTGCGGGCAAGGTCGAGTGCGTGCATGAAATCGCCCTCAAGCCTGCCTACACGCTTCCGGAGTACATGTCGATGGTCCGCGAGTACACCGACACCATCTCTTCGGATTCGATTATCATGGTCGACCTGTTTGGTGGCACGCCCTCCAATGTGGCGGCGGCGATTGGCAATCAGACCGGCATGCACGTGTTTGCGGGACTCAATGCTCCGATGCTGCTCGAGGCATGCTTGGAGCTGCAAAACACCGGTTCGCTTGATTACGATGCAATCCTTAACGCAGGTAGCGCTGCCTGTATGGATGTTGTGGCAACCGTAAAGAAAAACATGTAAGGAAAGGGGGAAGAGCATGGGTAATCTCGTTCTTACACGTATCGATTCGCGTCTCATTCACGGTCAGGTCATGACCAAGTGGGTCAATCAGGTGCAGGCGAACAAAATCATCGTTGTGAGCGACGAGCTCGCAAACGATGAGTTCATGAGGAACATCTACCTCATGTCGGCGCCGGCGGGCATCGAGGTCGTCTGCCTCACCGAGGCCCAGGCTGTCGAGGAGTACCAGAAGGATGTTTTTGGCAACGGCAACGTTTTGATGCTGCTCCCGAGCCTCGCCGCACTCAAAAACATCTACGACGCCGGCGTCAAGGTGACGTCTGCTCAGGTGGGCGGCCTTGGTGGCGGTCCCGAACGCAAGGTTGTGTTCCAAAACATCACGCTCGACGATGTCGATGCCGAGATTTTGGAGCACCTGGCTGGCGATGGCATGGACATCATCTTCCAGACCATTCCCGAGGACGCACCGCAGAAGGTCGACTCGATTCTTAAGAAATATCGCGCTTAGCAAAGTTCCGAATCACTGTTTTAGGAGGTCAGCATGAGTACTCTCGGTATTGCCATTTGCATGGGCATCTATTACTGGATTGCCCGTCTGCGCTTTGGCTACACCATTTCTAGTGCCCTGCTCCAGCCCGCGACGATCGGCGTGTTCGTCGGTCTGATTACCGGCCAGATGGTCACCGCTATGGAGATCGGCGCTGCTTTGCAGCTCGTCTATCTGGGTGTTACGTCCACTCCTGGCGGCAACGTTCCTAACGATCCCGCTCTTGCCGGCTGCATCGCCATCCCCCTGGGCGTTATGTCCGGCATGTCCCCCGAGCTCGCCGTTGCTCTGGCTGTGCCCTTTGGCATCATCGGCGTGTTCGTTGACCAGCTGCGTCGTACCACCAATGCCTTTTGGGTTCACCTGGCAGACAAGTACGCCGAGGACGCCAACACCGCTGGCATCTATCGCTGCGCTTACCTGTATCCGGCACTCATGGGCTTCGTGATCCGCTTCCCGTTCGTCTTCGCTATCGACTTCCTGGGTGCCGATTGGGCACAGGGCCTCATCAACGCCCTTCCCGCTGTCCTCACCCATTCCTTCGAGGTCATGGGCGGCATCCTTCCCGCCCTCGGCTTTGCCCTGACCATCATGGTCATCGGCAAGAAGGAGCTCATCCCCTTCTTCTTCCTGGGCTACTTCGCCGTTGCTTACCTGGGCATCCCTGTCATGGGTATGGCTATCTTCGGCCTGATCATCGCTCTCGTGCTCCGCATGATCATGTTCCCCGAGGCTGCTAACGCAAAGGTGACTGCCACCTCCGAGGAAGACGTCAAGGAAAAGAGCGGCCTTCTCACCAAGAAGGACGTTAGCAAGTCGTTCTGGCTGTACTACTTTGGCTGCGAGGAGTCCAACTCCTACGAGCGCCTGCAGAGCCTCGTGTACTGCGCTTCCATGATTCCCTGCCTGAAGAAGCTCTATCCCAAGAAGGAGGACCTGTCCGAGGCCCTTAAGCGTCACCTGGCCTTCTTCAACACCGAGGGTACGCTCGGCGGCGTGATCCAGGGCATCTCCATCGCCATGAAGGAGGAGGCTGCAACCGAGGGCACCGTTCCCGGATCCGCCATCCACCTCCATCAAGACCGGTCTTATGGGCCCCATTGCCGGTATGGGCGACGGTATCGTTTGGGCTGTCGTTATGCCCATCATCTACGGCGTCTTCATCCCGTATGCTTCCCAGGGCAGCGCTCTTGGCGGCATCATGCCTCTGATTCTGTGGCCTGGCATCACGATCATCATCCAGTACTTCATGACGCATCGTGGCTACAAGCTTGGTCGTCAGTCTATCACCGGCATCCTCCAGTCCGGCATGATGCAGTCCATCATCTTTGCTGCTAACGTGCTTGGTCTGATCATGATGGGCGCTCTGTCCAGCTCCTACATCGCGATCACCACTCCGTTCCAGATCACCATGGGCGCTGGCAACACCCTCGTGTTCCAGGAGATCCTGGACGCTGTTGTCCCCGGTATCCTGCCGCTCGTGGCTGTGTTCGGTATCTACTTCTACATGCAGAAGAAGGGCCCGCGCTACAACGTCATCCTGCTGTCGATTATCGTCATCAGTGTTGTGTGCGCTCTCCTTGGCATCCTCTAATAGCCAGATTGGCACCAACGCCGTTGGCAGCGCGAGACTCCTCTTGGCGCTGCCAACGGCCTTACTGTATCCATGGAATCATTGATATATGAGAGGATCGACCTTGAGCATCTATCAAAACATCGGTTTGAAGCGCGTGGTCAACGCGTCTGGTCGTGTGACCAAGCTGGGCGTTTCGACCATTAGCGACAAGGTTGCCGCAGCTGCGGTTGAGGGCGCAAGCTCCTATGTTGTGATCGACGATCTTATCGGCCGCGCGGGCGAGCTGATTGCGGAGCATACCGGAGCCGAGGGCGCCTGCGTGACGTCTTGCGCCTCGGCAGCGCTGGCCCTGTCCATCGCGGGCCTGGTGACGCGAGGTCAGTGGACCGCCGTATACAAGCTCCCCGATCCCTGCGGAGCGGCAAACGAGGTGGTTCTTCAAAAGGGCCATTCGATCGACTTTGGCGCACCTATCCAGACCATGATTCGCCTTGGCGGAGGTCGCCCTGTCGAGTGCGGTCAGGCAAACGAGGTGCACCCCGAGGATATCGAGGAAGCCATCACCGATAAAACCGTATGCCTGCTCTATGTGAAGAGCCACCATTGCGTGCAAAAGGGCATGGTTGATATCGAGACGATGCGCGACATCGCCCACGCGCACAATCTCCCCTTCGTGATGGACTGCGCTGCCGAGGAGGATTTCCGCAAGTACATCGCCCTGGGCGCCGATATCGTTTGCTATTCGGGCGCAAAGGCGCTTGAGGCTACGACCTCGGGATTTATGTGCGGCAAACGTGAGTATGCCGAATGGGCAAAGCGCCAATATCACGGTGTGGGACGCGCCATGAAAGTGGGCAAGGAGCAGATTATGGGTCTTCTTGCCGCGCTCGATCAGTACGAGGCGCGCGACCATGCCGCCGAGGTCGAGGTTAATGTGGCGAAGATCGATTGGCTTGTCAGCGAGATCAATCAGATTCGCGGTTTGCATGCCGAGAAGATTCAGGACGAGGCGGGACGTGCGATTTTCCGCTGCCGTATCACCTTTGATTCCGAGGCTCCTGCAGGCCTCACCATGGAGCAGGTCAATGAGAAGCTTGTTTCGGGCGATCCGATCGTGTGGGCCCGTACGGAGTTTTTGAATCTCGGGAAGATCGATTTCGATCCGCGTCCGATGCTCGAGGGCGATAAGGAGCTTATCGTCGAAGTTCTCAAACAGATTATGGAGGGCTAATTATGCCGATTAACTATTACAACGACCGCGTCTGCCTGAATGTTCTGGGTGGATCGCTGCAGAATGCCGCCGATATCTACAAGGCTGCCGAAGGTCATGTTGAGGTTGGCGTTCTCACGGCCGACTACGATACCGTCGAGGCAGCTATCGAGGACATGAGCAAGTACATGGATGTTCTTGAGGGCAATCTCTCGGTTGGCCTGGGCGGCGGCAACCCCAACCAGTGGCGCGCCGTGGCCGAGGTCGCAAAGGAGATCAAGGCCAATCACTTTAACCAGGCCTTCTGCGCTGTCTCTGCCACCCGCGCGAATGTGGACAACGACGAGTGCCACATTAACGCCATGGTTGGCCCTTCCGGAACTCCCGGTCTGGTCAAGATTTCGACTGGCCCGCTTTCCCGCGAGTGCGCCGAGCCCGCATTGGTTCCCGCCGATACCCTGATCGCTATCGTGAAGGAGATGGGCGGCAACTCGCTCAAGTTCTTCCCCATGGGTGGTCTTAAGGTCAAGGAGGAGCTTAAGGCGGTTGCCGAGGCCTGCGCGCGTCAGGACTTCATCTTGGAGCCGACGGGTGGCATCGATCTGGAGAACTTCGAAGAGATTATGCATATCATCCTGGACGCCGGTGTGCCCAAGGTGATCCCGCACGTCTATAGCTCGATTATCGACAAAGCCACGGGCGATACGCGCATCGAGGACGTCGAGCGCCTCCTCGCCATGGTCAAGGCCATGGTTTAGGTGCCGTTAGTGCAGTAATACGGTGTAGATGTCCTCGTCATAGGGGCTTATCGTAAAAAACGTTCCCTGCCTGTGGGAATATAATTCTAGAATGCTTTGAGTCGGGTTCCGATACGCTTGGGATCCGACTCGACTTACATGACATGTCTAGCATGGTGATTTGAGGGTTAGTGGCAAAATACAAGGACATCGTTAAGGATATCGAGGGCTGTATTCGAAGAGGCGATCTGCAGCCTTACGATCAGCTGCCTACGGTTGTGGAGATGACCAAGGCATATCACGTGAGCCGCACGACAATCGAGCAGGTTATGGATGAGCTCGAGAAGCGCGGCCTCGTCTCACGCAAGCGTGGGTCGGGCGTATACGTGAAGAAGGTCGCAACGCAGTCCTTCGACAAACCGCTCAATACCATTTCCCTCACCGATGATATCGATGTCAATCTTGCCAAGCATCCGAGCTGTACGGTTCATGAGTTCACTGTGGTCAAACCCGATGAACACGTGCGCCATGAACTTGGTTTGCATGAGTTTAGCTTCACGTTCTATATCGAACGCTCGCATTTGCATAACGGGCAGGCAATTGACGTGCAGTATCTCTATTATCCGGTCGAGATCTTTAGGGATATTCGTCTGACCTCTGCCGAGACATCTATTCGCCAATGGATTGATGAGAATTACGATGTCACGCCCGATAGCTTTCACAAGACGTTGCGAGCAGTGACGGCGTCGGAGCGTGAGTGCGAAATCTTGGGTATTCCCGAGGGGGCTCCTTTGCTCGAAGTCGAGCAGATTGGCTATTTGGATGACGGTCGTCCTTTTGAGAGCCTGGTAGCCCGATTCCCCGGAGACCGCTCCGAGTACCAGACCATCGACTCAGACTCGCTGCCTGTGTAGTTCGCTCATTTCCAACGTGTTTAGCATAAAAGGCCTCCCCGTTCATGCGAGCGGGGAGGCCTTTGAGCGTTACGGTGCCTTTTACGGGTGCGAGCTATCGTGCGTCGCTGCCGCTTGCTGCAAGCTTCTTTTCGATCTTGCCCACAAAGTGGATCAGCGGGATGGTGACGACAAGATAGTAAAGTGCGGCGCAGATGTAGGGCGTGATATTGCCCGTGGTTGCCGTGAGGTTCTTGGAGAACATCATCAGCTCCATGACGCCTACGCTCGAAAGGAGCGAGGTGTCCTTGTAGAGCATGACAAACTCGCTGGTCATGGTGGGGATCACGCGGCGGACGGACTGCGGGACGATGATGAGCCCCATGGTTTGGAACCAGTTCATGCCCAGTGCGGTTGCGGCCTCGTGCTGGCCCTTGCTGATAGATTCGATGCCCGCACGGAAGATCTCGGCAAGATAGGCAGAGCAGTTGATGGCAAGTACGGCCACGCCAAGCGGCAGGTTGGGCAGGTTGAGGCCGACCATCGGCAGGCCAAAGAAGGCGATGTATATCTGCAGGAAGAGCGGCGTTCCGCGCAGGAAGTTGATGTAGCAGATGGCGATGCCGCGCAGGTAGCGACGGCGGCTCATCTTCATAAAGGCGAAGAGCAGGCCGATGGGGATGGCAAGTGGGAAGCCGATAGCGGTGACGAGCAACGCGATGCCCCAGCCTTGGAAGAGCGAGGCGATCGAGGTCACCACATACTGGGGCTTGAAGAACATGCCCAGGAAGGGATTGGCGTTCCATGCCTCGACCCAGGCTTGGCCATCGAGCCAGCGGACGATGTTCTGCACGACCGTGCTCTCGGTTACGGCGGTGGTGGGGCTGGTGGGAAGCTCACATTCGCTTCCATCGGCAAGCTCATAGGTGCCGTCAACGGCGTAGGCACCGGCGGAGCTGGGGAACACGACACCCTCGACCTCGATGCGCACGTTGCTGCCAGCGGCGATGGGTTCGGCGAAGGAAATCGCCAGGTTCGATTTCTCAACGTTGGCCGTCGCCTTAACATCGGTGCGGTCAAGACCGTTGAGCACGGTTACCGTAGCGCTGGAATCTTCGAACGAGCCGCCTTCGGGCAGGGCGAGCGTGACCTTGCTGACGTTCTCTTCGGTGCCGGTCGTTGCCTCCCAGGTGAGGCGCGTGGCAATTCCGCCAAGCACATTGGTGCCGCCGTCTTCGTTGGAGCGCGCGGTGGCTTTTGTAACCTGCAACGTGGATGAGGAGCTGTCTGCCGTGCTGGCATCGCCGTCGGTGCTAGCGGCAGAAGCTCCATCGCTGCTGCTGGGGGTGGAGCCAAAGTACTTTTCGTACAGCTCGTCGTATTCACCGGATTCCTTGAGCTCGGCCAGCGCCTGATTGATGGCGGCGGTGAGCTCGGGGTTGTCCTTGGACACCGCGATGCCAAACTGCTCGCCGGTGGGGATCTCTTTGATGATGGTCATGTTTGTAAAGGAGCTCTTGACCATCCACTGCTCGACGGGAAGGTCGCAGATGACCGCCTGGCACTGGTCGCTCATCACGGCGGTGAAGGCGGCGGTCCAGTCGTCGAACGTCACGACCGTGGCGTTTGGCAGGTTCTCGGTTGCCCATTCCTCGGATGTGGTGCCGGATTGCGCAGCGATTTTCACGCCCTCGACATTAAGGCTGTCGAGTGAGTCGTACTGGGAGCCCGTGACCGTGGCGATGCCCTGGTTCGAATCCATATAGGGATCGGTGAAATCGATTTCCTTTTTACGCGCGTCGTTGATGGTGATGTTGCAGGCGCCTACGTCGGTCTTTACGCCCTGTTTGACCATCGGGATGATGTTGTCGAACTTCTGCGCGGGGAGGTAGTTGAGCTCGAGTCCCAGCTTGTTGGCGATCTTGCCCATCAGCTCGAAAGTGAATCCCTGGTCGTTACCGGAGTCGTCCACGTACTCGAACGGCGGGGTGGCAAGGTCGCTCGCGACGGTGAGTTTTCCGTCTTCGACCAGGCTATAGCTTTGCGTGTCTGCAGCGGGGCTGGAGCTGCTGCTCGGCTTGGTGCCAAAGTATTTCTCGTAGAGCTCGTCATAGCGGCCGTCGGCGCGAATTTGCTTGAGGGCGGCGTTGATAGCGGCGGTGAGCTTAGGGTTGTCCTTGGAAACCGCGATGCCAAACTGCTCGCCGGTGGGAACTTCCTCGATGATCTCCATATCCGTGAAGGAACTCTTGACCATCCACTGCTCGACAGGGAGGTCGCACACAACGGCTTGGCATTGGCCGCTCATCACGGCGGTGAAGGCGGCGGTCCAGTCGTCAAAGTTGACGGTGGTCGCGCGGGGCAGATTTTCCTGCGCCCACTCCTCAGACGTGGTGCCCGACTGGACGGCGATTTTCACGCCGGCGACATTCAGCGAGTCGGTATCGGTGTAGCCCGAGTTCTTGGCGACGGCGACGCCCTGATTAGAGTCCATGTAGGGGTCGGTGAAGTCGACCTCTTTCTTACGGGCGTCGTTAATGGTGATGTTGCATGCCGAGACGTCGGTTTTCACGGCCTGCTTGGCCATCGGGATGATGTTGTCGAACTTCTGCGCGGGCAGGTAGTTGAGCTCGAGGCCCATCTCCTGGGCGATCATGCCCATGAGCTCCACGGTAAAGCCTTGATCGTTGCCCGCGTCGTCCACGTACTCGAACGGCGGGGTGGCGAGGTCGCTCGCGACGGTGAGCTTGCCGTCCTCGACAAGCTTGTAGCTGCTGCTTTGCGCAGATCCGCTTGATGCTGCGGATCCGCATCCGGCGAGAGCGAGCGCTACGGCGATAAGCGAGGCCAGGCACAAGGCGAGGGACGCGCGGCGGGCAGATTGGGCAAAACGGTGATGTGTGCGCATATGGTTCTTTCTGCCGATTGAGTGGATGAGCTGCGTTTATGCAGTCAAAAAGCATAGCACTTGGATGTCTTGACCCCGATTCCTCCATGTGTCTGTTAATAACAATTTATAATGCTGGTGCGTTTGATTTATACGGGGCGCTTTTGCCCGCCGTGATAAGGAGAGCCGATCTATGCAAGAAACCACGCAGACCGCGCATGCCCTGGGGATGCTTGTAGAAGCACTCAAGGGTGCCGATGTCTTTGTTCGCGCCGATGAATTCGATACCGATGCGCTCATCGAATTCGCTACCGACAACTCCCAGCTGAGCCGCGCGGCTACGCTTTTTGTTTGCAAGGGTGCAAGCTTTAAGCGCGAGTACCTGTTGCAGGCGATTGAGGCGGGCGCCGTTGCCTATGTGTCCGAGATCGATTACGAGGTTGATGTCCCTTGCATCATCGTCAGCGATATCCGTCGCACGTTGGGCTGTCTGGCAGATATAGCCTACGACCATCCCAGCGGCAAGGTTGGGGTGTGCGCTTTTACGGGCACCAAAGGCAAGACCACCAGCGCTTACTATCTCAAGGGAGTGCTTGACGCACATGCGCGCCTTGTGGGGTGCCATACGTCGGCGCTGTTTTCGAGCGTCGAGTTTGACGACGGCGTTGAATCGGGCATTTCCAAGCTCACGACACCCGAATCCTTTGAGCTCGAGCGTCGTCTTTCAAACGCTGTCTTGAGTGGCTGCGAGCACGTGATTATGGAGGCCTCGAGCCAGGCGCTTAAATATGAGCGCACCTACGGTGTCGATTTTGCTGTGGGAGCCTTCACCAATATTGGCGAGGATCACATTTCGCCCATCGAGCATCCGACATTCGAAGATTACTTTGCCTCCAAGCTCAAGATTTTCAAGCAGAGCCGAGCCGCCGTGGTCAATCTCGACATGGATCATGTAGACGAAGTCCTCGAGGCCGCGCGCGTATGCGAGCGCGTGGTGACATACTCGCTTTCCAATAGCGATGCCGACGTCTATACCACGAACCTTGTCCATGGCCCTCGTGGTATCGTCGCCTCGGTGGTGACTCCGCGTTTCTCGCGCGACGTGCTGGTGCCCACACCCGTTAAGTTCAATATTTCCAATGTGCTCGGTGCTATCGCCTGCGCCGAGGCTTTGGGTGTTGAGGAAGACGCCATCGTTCACGGCTTTGAGCAGGTTCGTGTTCCCGGTCGCATGGAGATGTATCCCACCGAGTCCGGCACTATCGTGGGCGTCGTCGACTTTGCCCATAACGGTATGAGCCTCGAGACCATGCTCCGCGACCTGCGCGAGAACTATCCCGATCGCGAGCTTGCCGTGGTATTTGGTGCCACGGGCGGTAAAGGCGTGGATCGCCGCGAGACCATGGGCGTTGCCGCGGGCAAGTATGCCGATCGCATTGTGATTACCGAGGATGACCCGGGCCCCGAGGATGTCCAGGACATTTGCAAGACCATCGCTCACTTTGTGGATGAGCAGGGCAATCATAACTGGCAGATTGTGGTCGATCGCGAGCAGGCCATTCGCACGCTGGTGCGTGAGACCACGCGCCCGGCGGTGGTGATCGTGACGGGAAAGGGCCACGAGACGCGCATGCTGCGCAAGCATGGCCCGGAGCCCTGTCGCGCCGATGGCCCCATGCTGCAGGAGGCGCTCGAAGCATTTGAGGCGGGTAATCCTTTGTAGGGGCCTGAACGTCGAGGGGATTTACTCAGCCATATGTACACCAAGAAAATGAGGGGCAGCTATGACAACCGATTCCGCCAAGGTCTATTTCACCAACTTGCGCACTTATGGCCGCGAGAGCCAGCTCGATAAGCTCAAGCGCCTTATGTATCGCGCGGGGATCGATCAGATTGATTTCGAGAACAAGTTTGTCGCTATCAAGATTCACTTTGGCGAGTTGGGAAACCTCAGTTTCCTGCGGCCCAATTACGCGCGCGTCGTGGCCGATGTCGTCAAGGAATTGGGCGGCAAGCCCTTCCTCACCGACTGCAATACGCTGTACGTGGGCAGTCGTAAAAACGCCCTTGAGCATATCGACACCGCCTATCAAAATGGCTTCACGCCGTATGCGACCGGCTGTCAGGTGATTATCGCCGATGGCATCAAGGGTACCGACGAGACGCTCGTGCCGGTTAAGAACGGCGAGTACGTGCAGGAGGCCAAGATCGGTCATGCGCTCATGGATGCCGATATCGTGATCAGCCTCACGCATTTCAAGGGGCATGAGCAGGCCGGCTTTGGTGGCGCCATGAAGAACATCGGCATGGGCGGAGGTTCCCGTGCGGGCAAGATGGAGCAGCACGCCGCCGGTAAGCCCAGTGTCAATGTCGAGCGCTGCATTGGCTGCCATGCGTGCGAAAAGATCTGCGCGCACGGTGCCTTTAGTTTTGACGAAGTGCGCGAGCGCACCACGGCAAGTGGAAAGACCCGTGAGGTTCACGTGGCGACCATCGACCACGAACGCTGCGTGGGCTGCGGCCGTTGCATCGGCGTGTGTAACCAGGATGCCATCTGCCCCGATTACGATGCTGCCGCCGACGTACTCAACTGCAAGATTGCCGAGTACACACAGGCCATTGTGCAGGATCGTCCGAGCTTCCACATCTCGCTTGCAATGGACATCAGCCCCAACTGCGATTGCCATGCCGAAAACGACACGCCGATCATCAACGACATCGGCATGTTTGCGAGCTTCGATCCCGTGGCCATCGACCAGGCGTGTGCCGATGCGGCAATGGCTCAGGCCCCGCTTCCCAACACCGTGCTCACCGAGAGCGCAGAGAAGATGGAGCGCGAGCACGAGCACCTGCATGGCGACCAGGCCCGCGATCCGTTCTGCATCACGCATCCCGATACCGATTGGCGCGCCTGTATCGCTCATGCCGAAAAGATCGGCCTCGGCACTAGCAAATATGAGCTCATCGAGGTCAAATAGTTAATAGCAGTCCGAAATCAGATGGGGGATAGGCGTACGTGCGCTCGTCCCCCATTTTATGTTATGTGGCAAAACAGCAGGATATGCGTGTAGAACTCGCGCGTTTACCTGCTGTTTGCTATAGTGTTGAGAACTATTTTCTTGGAGGACGCATCTACTATGTCTGATACAAGCGGCAGTACTAAGCCGCGGCCCGATACCGCGGCGGTTCCACACTACACTCTGGGCGAGGAGATCATGAACTCCGTCACCCACGGTGTCGGATGCCTGTTGGGCATTGCCGGTTTGGTGCTTTTGATTGTCAAGGCCGCTTTGAGTGGCGCGCATCCCGCCTCGTTGGTTGCCGCCATCGTTTACGGCGTCTCCATCATTCTCGAGTATCTTGCGTCGACGCTGTACCACGCTATTCAGCCGCGAGCTGCTAAGCGCGTGTTCCGCATTATCGATCACAGCTGCATCTACCTGCTCATCGCGGGCAGCTATACGCCGTTTTGCCTTATCACGCTCGAGAACGATGGCGGCATCGTGCTGTTCGTTATCGTGTGGGTCATGGCGTTTGCGGGCATTGCATTTGAGGCCATCATGCGCGAGCGTCAACCTCGCTGGCTTACGGGCGTGATCTACCTGGTCATGGGGTGGCTCGTTGCGTTTCGCCTGCCTCAGCTGGTCGGTTTGCTCGAGCCGCTTGCGCTGGCCCTGCTCGCCATCGGCGGCGTTTGCTACACCATCGGCGTGCCGTTCTACATTGCCAAAAAGATTCGCTATATGCACAGCGTGTTTCACCTGTGGGTTCTTGCCGGAAGCATCTTCCAGTTTATGGCGGTGATCTTCTTCGTGATCTGATAGCGCCTGCGGCTTGCCGCTTGCTGTTTACCGTTCCCACTCCCTTGGAGGTTTGAAAACGTCCCTATGGACATAACCATCAGCATTATCACCACGCTGCTTCTTACGATCGTGAACGGCTTCTTCTCGATGTCCGAGATGGCGCTGACCACGGCAAAACGTACGGTGCTCGAGCATGAGGCGGAGGAAGGCGACCGCCGCGCTGCCAAGGCCGCCGAGCTCGCGGCCGATTCCGATGAATTCCTGGCGACCATCCAGGTTGCCATCACGCTCGTGGGCTTTGCGTCATCTGCCGTTGCCTCGACGAGCCTTTCCGACCCCCTGGCACGCTGGCTGAGCGGGTTTGGCATCGCTCCGCTCACCGCTATCGCACGTGGTCTTGCGCCGGTGCTCATCACCATCGTCGTATCGTTTATCTCGGTTGTTGTCGGTGAGCTCGTGCCCAAGCGCATTGGCCTTGCCAATGCCGAGGGTGTGTCCAAGCAGGTTGTGGGGCCGCTTTCGATTTTCCAAAAGATCGCCCGTCCCGCCGTGTGGCTTACCGGTGCGTGTGCCGACGGCCTTGCGCGCCTGCTGCGCATCAAGAGCGCCGACGATCGTCAAAACGTCTCCGAAGAGGAGATCAAGTACATGATCAACGAGCAGGATACGCTGCTTGATGAGGAAAAGCGCATCATCCACGAGGTCTTTGACCTGGGCGACTCGGTTGCCCGTGAGGTCATGGTTCCGCGTGTCGACATCACCATGTGCGAGGACACCGACAAGGTGGAAGAGGTCATGGCGGTCATGCGCCGCACGGGATTCTCCCGCCTGCCGATCTTCCATGAGGATCAGGACAACGTGGTGGGCATCGCCCACATCAAGGACCTTCTTGAACCTATGATGTCGGGCGATGAGGACGACCGCGTTGCAAAGTACATGCGCGATGCGACGTTCGTGCCCGATACCAAGGACATCTTGCCGCTGCTTTCCGAGATGCAAAACGCGCACGAGCAGATCGTCGTGGTGGTGGACGAATACGGCGGCACAGCCGGCATCATCACCATCGAGGATATCGTCGAGGAAATCGTGGGCGAGATCGAGGACGAGTTCGATCCGGACAATAAATACCTCACGCGCCTTTCGCGCCGCGAGTGGCTGGTCGATGGCCGTTTCCCGTGCGATGATGCGGTTGATCTGGGCTGGCCTATCGAGGAGAGCGACGATTACGAGACCGTAGCCGGATGGATTTTGGATCTGTGCGATTCTGTTCCGGATATCGGCGAGGTCTTTGAAGTTAGCGGGTACAAGTTTAAAGTTCAATCTATGCGAGGCCAACGCATCTCGCTGATTCGCGTGACGGCACCTGCGCCCGATGAGCCTGCTCCTCAAAATGAGGAAGCACAAGCCACTGCGCACGAGTAGGAAGAGCGGCATATGTCTGAGCTGTTCAATATAGAGAAGATCACGGTGGGCGCCGAAAAGCTCACGGCGCGCATCGCTGTGAACGAGGGCTTGCCGACCATGACCTCGCAAGATATCGAGGCGACGGCGCGCGTCTATTACCTTGCCCCCGAGATTGCCCATCACCTGTGTCTGGGCGATGCGGGCCGTGAGTTTCAGGACTGCATGCACGAGACCGAGGTCGCCCACCTGCTGGAGCACCTGAGCGTCGAGATCATGCGTGAGACCGGTCTTGCCGGTGACATCTCCTGTGGTCGCACGCGTCGCGTTCCGGGCGAGGACCGTACGTTTGAGGTCGAGCTTTCCTGCCCTGATGACACGTTGACAATCGGCGCCCTTTCGTCTGCCACGTTCATGATGGACTGGGCGTTTTTGCACGGCAACGCCCCTGCTCCCGATTTCCCGGGCACCGTTGCGGCGCTTCGCAATTTGGTCCTTACCGTGCGCGGTGAAAAGCCGGATGCGCCCGAGGCTGAAGAAGAGGACGCGGCGCCTGTGGTTATCGATACCGAGGGCATCGCACCGGACACCTCCTCTGCGCATGCATCCGCCGTGTTTGGCGGGGCTGCTGCCGAGGGTTCCCGCGCCGCGCATGAGGGGGCGGATTCGGCGCCCCTCGCTTAGGCGTCGCCGACAGTCGATGCGTCACGTTGTCGCGTCTTCGCGACAGGTGGGTATAATGAATCAACATTCGCTGGAGTCTCTCCTTGGGAGGAAACGACATGGGTAAAGCATTTAACTTCGCAGCAGGCGCTTTCTTCGGTGCTGCCGCAGGCACGATCGCCGGCATCATGCTCGCTCCGCGCTCCGGCGCCGAGACGCGCGCGATGGCAGCCGACATCGCTAACGACGCGTGGGATAACGCCCGCGATGCCTACGAGCAGGGTGTCGATCAGGCTCGTACCGCTGCAACCGACTTCGGCCCCATGGTCGACGCCAAGACCGATGAGCTCCGTGCCAAGGTCGACCTTGCTCGCGAGCGCATGGACCAGCTGCGCGAGCAGCTCAACGATGCCATTGCCGGCGGCACGGTGACCCCTGCTGCCGATGTGGTTGTCGAGACGGTTGAGGACGAGCCCGCCGTCGACACCGAGGCAGCTCCCGAGGCATAAATGCTGGTAGCTGATATCCAGGGAAAGCGCACCTACCGCATTCCCGCACCTGACAAACGGCTGGATAAAAACGGTGCACCCAAAGAGCCCAAAAAGCTCGGAAGGGTGCACTTTCCCGTGTTTACGCCTAACGGGAAGCGTGTTGTAGGCTTTATGGTCAAGCTGCCCGATATCGTGGGCATGGTCAAACAAGCCGACAAGTTTGTTCCCCTTGATGCCCTTGAGATGTATGAGGGCGTGCCGTGCGTGGTCGATACAAAAGAGAACTTCGATGCGCCGGCTGCAAAGCGGCTGGGAATCGACCTTGATCGTTGTCTAATTTGGACAGGCATGGATGTGCGTACCAAATCGGGCAAGTCGGTTGGGTATTGTGCCGAGGCCGCCTTTGATTCAAAGACCGGTGAAGTGGACCATTTCCAGCTTACGGGCGGTATGGCTTCGAGTGCGCTTCTGGGCGATATCCAGATGCCGGCGTCCTATCTCAAAGGGTATCGCGATGGCGCGATGATCGTGGCAGACGAGGTTCTCGACCTGAGCTTCTCGGGCGGCGCAGCGGCACATGCCGCCGAGGCAAGTGTGGCTGTCTCCACTAAAGTCAAGGCGGGGGCCAAAGTTTTGGACGACAAGGGCTCAGTTGCCCTCGATCGTGGCTCAAAGGCATTGGGCAAACAGCTGGGTCGCACCAAGGGCATGTTCAAATCGTTTGCTGCCGAATATAAGAAGGCGGCGGGCACGCCGGCAAAAAAGAAACGCGCAAAGTAATGTCGATCGCGGATCGCGAAAGAAGGGGAGGGGATACGCATTGCCTCAATACACCACGTCCTACTCCACGAATAAAAAACGACCCACCTATCGGCGTGCGCCCGTAGGTCAGCAGCTTCCGTCTTCGGCGCGTCGTCGTGCCAAGAAGCCAGGAGCTACGTATCTGCACCATACGCAGGGATTTGGCCGCAGCAATCGACGCCGCAACATGCGGCCCAACAAGCGCAACCCGTATGCATTTATTGCGGTGGGCTGTGCGTTTCTGCTGTTTATCGCCGCTGTTATCGGCTATACCAACCGCTCGGTCGACGTGGAGCTCAACGGTTCGACGGTTCAAGTACGTATCAATTCGACCATCGAGCAGCTCATCGATAGTCAAAGCATTGAGGTTCGCGCCGGCAATTTGCTGGCGGTGGACGATTCTGTGCTCACCAAGCGTGGTGGCGAGAAGATTTCGGTCAAGCTGGGGAAGAAGCAGATCGAGAACAGCGAGCTTGCCTCGATTAAGTTGACTGGCGGCGAGAAGCTGACCATCGAAAACGGTCGCGACACCTACGAGGAGCACGATATCAAGGCCACCACGATTCAACCGACCATTTCTTTTGAAGGGTCGGGTGCCATCCAGTACGTCAAGACCTGGGGCGAGGCCGGCCGAAGCGAAATCTGGACCGGAAAGACTTCGGGCAAGACGCAGGACCGTGGCGTAGTGAAAGAGCCGGTGGATGCCGTGGTGGCGTGCGCCTCGATTAAGCCGAAGTCCGGAAAGTACATTGCGCTCACCTTTAACGGTGCGCCGAGCAAATATACCGATCAGATCCTCGAGATTCTTAAAAAGAAGGGCGTTACCGCTACTTTTTTCCTGAACTCAGACAATGCTTCCACCTATGCAAGCCAGGCGCGCGCCATCGCAGATGCCGGGTGCGAGGTGGGCCTGTATGCCTCGCTGGGCGACAAGACGGGCGATTCGCTCCGCAGCACCTTGGCCGCGGGGCTCGACGCGGTGAGTGCGGCAACGGGCTCCAAGACCGCCCTTGTCCGTTCGGCCGATGGCCGCATGAGCGAAGAGCAGTGGGCGGCGGCTATGGACTTGATGGGCGCTGCCGTATCTTGGAGCTTCGATTCGGGCGATTGGTTGCGCCCGGGTGCCGAGAGCGTTATCGAGACCGTTACCGCCTCGGTTTCGAACGGCAGTATCGTGTCCATGACGGATAACGACGAGACGTCTGCCCAGACCGTCGAGGCGCTGCCCCAGATTATCGATAAGCTTTTGGCTGATGGCTATACGCTTGTGACGCTTGACGACCTGATCGCAACCGATAAGGACCTCAAGGGCGCAATCGACCTGTCGCAGGCATCGATGCCCAAGAGCGCTACCCTGCCTACGCTGGCTACGCAGACCGATGGCGATGCGGATGCGACGGCCGAATAGGTTGTCGCATCGATTGATGTCTTTCCATACCGTTAGATGACGAATTTGTAACTGTTACGCCAGCCTGTACGCTGCTACACTCAGGCCGAAATTACGATAGGGGTGTTGGCATGGTAAGGGCGAGGCAGCATGACACGGGATATCCGGGGACAAAAGCATACCGGCAAGGGCGGGTCGCCTCAGGCGAAGCCGCAAGCGCATCAGGGGTCTGCGGTCCCGCCCTTGTCGCATGTGTCCAGCCACGAGCCTAAACGCTATAAGGCGACGGGCACCGCTCGTGTATGCGGAGTTCCCGGTAAATCCGCGTGCTCGCATCAGAAGGATGCGAGTGTCTCCAGGCCGACGAAGCCCCATGCGCCCTTGATCGCTGGCGGCTCGAAGGCGCGCGGCGTTGTTGCTCTCAAAAAATCGAAGTTCACGGTTTCCTCGGGCGGCCACACCGACTGCAGTCATGTCCCCCTCATCGTGCTTTGCGTCCTTGTTGCCCTGATTGGCGCCGGGGTGGGCTGGATGTGCTTCCTCCGCCCAGTGCACATTACGGTAAATGATCAGGCAAAGCAGGTTCGTATCGGAACGTCGCTCGAAACGTATCTTGTCGACAACAACTACTTTGATGTTCAGCCGGGCAAGCTGCTCTCGGTGGGTGGAAATGTGATTGACGAGCGCGGGGGCGACCGCTGTTCGGTAAGCGTGAACGGCAAGGAGGTTAAGCCCGCCGATGTCGCCTCGCTCAAGCTCGAGGATGGAAACGCCATCACGGTGGGTGACGGCGCGGATGTAACAGAAGAGCATTCCGAGGAGACGGTGACGATGGCACCCGGTATTCAGATGGAGAAGGGCGGGGCTATCCAGTTTGTCTCCCAATGGGGGAAAGCTGGGAAAAAGAAGGTGTGGCACGGTAAGACTTCCGGCGAGACGGTGGATAAAGAGGTTGTGCAGGAAGCAACCGATATGAAGGTCGCCTCGCTTACGCCCAAGCCTTCCGATGGCGGCAAATACATTGCCTTGACCTTTGACGATGGCCCTTCGTCCTACACGCAGCAAATCCTCGATATCCTGTCGCAAAAGGGCGTGCATGCCACGTTTTTCAACCTTGGCAATCAGGCGAGCTCAAATCCCGCTCTCACAAAGGCAGTGCTTGATGGGGGCCATGAGCTGGCGAGCCATACCAATCGACACCAAAATCTTCCTACGCTGGGCAAGGACGATCTTCGCTCCGAGATCACGAGTGCATTTGACGCCATCGAGGGAGCCTCGGGCAAGCGCCTGCAGATGATTCGCGCGCCCTATGGTGCGTTCACGGATGCGGAATGGGCGCGCTCGGCAGATTTGATCAGCTGCAACGTGTTGTGGAATATCGATACGCTGGACTGGAAGCGCCCGGGCGCCGCGGCTATCACCGATATGGTGCTATCCCATGCGTTCAACGGGTCCATCGTGCTTATGCACGATGGCGGAGGCAATCGTTCCCAGGATATCGAGGCGCTGCCCGATATCATCGATAGGCTCAAGGCGCAGGGCTACACGTTCCTTACGGTCTCGGAGCTC
Organism: uncultured Collinsella sp.; assembly: GCA_934647195.1. Lineage (GTDB taxonomy): Bacteria > Actinomycetota > Coriobacteriia > Coriobacteriales > Coriobacteriaceae > Collinsella. Next base: position 105,639 of record CAKUFD010000001.1, on the reverse strand, counting down.
ATGGCAAAAGACAGCCGTTTTCCCAAAGACGTGGTGGATGGAACGGTTTCGATGCCTAAAGACGCCGTCTTACCCGAAAAATAACCAGTCTTGTTTTGTCATGCGCGCGTTATCGTTTGGTATAGCGCGCGTATGCATGAAAGAATGTTGCTTCCTGGCGCATTTTGGATGCTATAGTTAGAGCGCTCATGGCCTTTTGCCGGCGCGGGACGCTTCTCTTGGAGAAGTTCGTTTTGCGTATGGCTTCGTGCCATGAATTTGATCGCAGGGTTAGAAGAAAGGTAACAGGTGAAATCTAAACCTCGACCACACAGTAGCTGACCCCTGCGAGTGCTCTTTGGTAGCTGGGCTGCATGAAGAACGCGCGCATGGGGTGACTTGCGCCGCACGTTAGCGTATGGCCGACAGCTGCATATATGCATCATCCGTTCCTCGGGCGCTTTGCGCCGTATGGACCGAACAAGCATAGGAGCACTATGAACTATCTCTCCGAAATGCTCAAACTGCCCGTTATCGACTCGACGGGCGAGAAGATGGGTGTCGTCAACGATTTGGGCATCGCCACGGGCGAGGTCTTCCCGCGTGTCACGTCGTTGGCCTTCCAGGGCCCGTCCAAGACGCCCTTCATGATCTCTTGGCGTAAATACGTCGATCATTTTGACGATGACGGCGTGTTTCTCAAATACCCCTCGACCGATATCCGCTTTTCCTATCTGCAGCCCGACGAGGTACTGCTGGCGCGCGACATCATGAACAAGCAGATCGTGGACACGCAGGGCATGAAGGTCGTGCGCGTAAACGATATCAAGCTTTCCGCTTCGGGCGAAAATCAGCTGCGCCTGTTGGGTGCCGAGGTGGGAGCTCGCGGACTGCTGCGTGCATTGCATCCCGCCATCGAGCGCGCGGTCTCTGCTGTGGCCAAGGCGCTGGGCAAGCCGCTGCCCGAGGACATCATCGCGTGGTCGTATATGGATCTGCTTGAGCGCAGCACGCAGCAGATCAAGCTCTCCGTTTCGCATAAGACCCTCGGCGAGCTGCACCCGGCAGATATCGCCGACATCATCGAGCAGCTCGATCCGCGCCTGCGCAGCCAGGTTTTCGCACAGCTCGATACGTCCCAGGCTGCCGAGGCCATCACGGAGCTTGACGATGACGAGCTGGTTGCCGAGATGCTCGAGGGCCTCTCCGATCGCGATGCCTCTTCGATGCTCGCCATGATGGACCCGGACGACGCTGCCGCCTTGATCGACGAGTTGGATTACGAGAAAGCCGAGAAACTTCTGCGTCTGATGGGCGTCAAGGAGGAGAAAGCCATTCGAACCCTTCTGGGCTACGAGGACGATACCGCTGGTCGTATCATGACCTCCGAGTTCGTGGCGCTCCCTGGAACGGCCACCGTGACCGACGCCGTCAACGCCCTCAAGCGCTTGGACGAGGATTTCGAGAGCGTGTACTACCTGTACACCACCGATGCCGACGGCGCTCTTTCTGGCGTGCTCTCAATGCGCGCTCTGGTGATCGCCGAGCCGGATGAGCTTTTGCGTGACCTTGCCTATCGCGATGTGGTCTATGTCGAGCCTGACCGCGACCAGGAGGAAGTGGCCGAGGAGATGTCCAAGTACAACCTCGCCGCTATTCCTGTTTGCGATGAGAATCGTCATATCTTGGGTATCGTCACCGTTGACGACGCCATGGACGTCATGACCGAGGAGCATCAGGAAGACCTGCAGATCGCGGGTGTTTCTGCCGGTGGTGAAAATACGACGGGCGAGACCTCGCATGCCATTGCATGGTTTGTGCAGCGTCAGTACTGGATCGTGGTGTGGGCCGTGTGCTCCGTCATCATGGCTTCGGTGCTCAACACCCTCTGCGATAACTCGATGCTGTTCATCTTCCCCATGTGCGCGATGCCGGTGGTGCTTCTTGCCGCGACGCGTATGGTCGCGTTCGTGAAGAACTTCTTCCTCGAGAACGACGACGGCGATGACGAGAAGCGTCCCTACCTGTGGTTCTGGCTGCAAAATACGGTGACCGGTCTCATCCTGGCCTTGGTTGTGTACCTGTGCGGCCAGCTTGTTGCCACCGCGGCGTTCACCGATATCACGGTCTGGAAGGCGCAGCTGTTCATCATGTGCTTTAACGTTGCGGCTATCGTGACGCTGCTCTCGTCCATGAGTTCGGTTATCTATCTCAAGGTGCTGTATTGGTGCGACGAGCACGATAAGGCCGTCTCGGGCACGGCGATGCAGCTTACCTCGGTGCTTGTCTCGGCAGTTCTTTTCTCTGTGCTTGCCGTACTCGCGATTGTTAGCATCATGGGGGCGTAATGCACGGAGAGACCAAGAAAAAACTAACGCTGGCGGCCATCCTGGGCGCTATGGGTCCGGGCCTGCTTGCGGCGCTTTCGGGCAACGACGCTGGCGGTATCGCCACCTATTCCAGCGCGGGTGCATCGTATGGCTATCAGATGCTCTGGATGCTCCCCGTGATGACGGTCCTTTTGATTGTGACGCAGGAGACGGCCGCGCGCTGCGGATGCGTGACCGGTAAGGGTTTGGCTTCTCTTATTCGCGAGCGCTTTGGCGTGCGCAAGAGCGTACTCGCGATGGCTGCCCTGCTGATTGCAAATACTGCTGTCACGATCTCTGAGTTCGCGGGTATCGCGAGCGGTCTTGCTCTGTTCGGCATCCCCGCGAGCATCTCGGTGCCGCTGGTCGCCCTTCTTATCTGGCTGCTTACCATGTCGGGCAGTTTTCAGCGTATCGAGAAAATCTTGCTGTTGGTGAGCTGCGTGTTTATCGCCTACGTGGTGGCCGCCTTCATGGCTGGTCCCAATTGGGGCGAGGTTGCCTATGCGACGGTCGTGCCTTCTGTTTCGAGCGATCCCTCGTATATCTCGCTTGTGGTGGCAACGATCGGTACCACTATCGCCCCGTGGATGATTTTTCTGGCGCAGAGCAACGTTGTGGACAAGCATGCTACCGAGGAGGACCTGACTCTTCAGCGCATCGACGCTGTGAGCGGTTCTGTCACGGCCGATATTATTGCCTGGTTCATCATCATTACGACGGGAACCGTGCTGTTCCCGGCGGGCATCAAGATTGCCGACGCGGCAGACGCAGCACTTGCGCTTGAGCCTATCGCCGGCGAGTTTTCGACGGTGTTGTTCGCCTCGGGCCTCGTTGCTGCGAGTTTCCTTGCGGCGTGCGTGCTGCCGGGCGTCACCTCAAGCGCCATCTGCGAGGCATTTGGCTGGGAGCGCGGCGCCGATCGCACCTGGGAGGAGGCGCCGGTTTATCGCGGCCTTATCACCGGTATCGTCGCGGTGTCCGCGGTGCTCGTTTTGCTGCCGGGTGTCGACCTGTTCCAGATCATGATGATCTCGCAGGTAATTAACGGCGTGCTGCTTCCCGTTGTACTGGTATTCCTTGTGTTTATCGCGCAGGACAAGCACATCATGGGTCGCTATCGTAACGGCCGCGCGTGGAACGCCCTCACCTGGGCGGCCATCGGCATCATCACGGTGCTCACGGTGGTTATGTTTGTGCTCCAGGCGCTTGGATATTAACGCGCTGGCTTTCGAATTCAGAAGTTGGACGTAACGCGGTAGGGGAAACCTTACCGCGTTTTGCTATTTTCGTATGCTTACGGACGCTTTCGCAACGTTTATCGATAATGAGGTTGTTATTCGCGGTTCTCTCCTATACTAGACAGGATGCAAAAAAATTCCCAGTTGAGAAACGTGACATCGATCGGAGGCATGCGTATGTGGGAGACTGCGCCGAGAGAAAATCGAAAGATATCGATTGACGAACGTCGTGCGATGATCGTTGAGGAGGTCAATAGGCGCTCTTCGATTCAGGTTTCGGATATCTGCGAGCAATTTGGCGTTTCGGAGGTTACCGCACGCAATGACCTGGCGACGCTGGAAAGCAATGGTGCGCTTCGACGCACACATGGCGGCGCTGTTTCCATCAAGCGCACCATTACGGTTACCTATCCCGATCAGCGCTTGAACAAAAATGTCGAGGCCAAGCGCGGTGTTGCCGAGCAGGCTGCCCTGTTTGTTAAGGACGGCGATTCGATTCTGGTCGATACCGGCACCACCACGTTTGAGTTCGTGTGCTGTCTGACCGAGTTCCACAACATCACGATCGTCACACACGACCTGTCGATCGCGACGTTTGCCGGAGCGAATCTTCCCAATGCGGAGGTGCTGTTGTTGGGAGGCGTGCTGCGTCGCGACCGTCAGTATGCGACGGGATTCATCACCAACGACATTCTGGACAAGGTTTATGCCGACAAGGCGTTCCTCGCAACCGACTCCTTCCATCCCGATTATGGCTTTACGGCCGATAATTCGGGCAATGCCGAGGTCAAAACGCTGATGCTCGAGCATTCGCGCGAGCACTATATGCTTATGGACGCCAGCAAGGTCCGTCGTCCCGATTTTATCCGCTATGCCGGCGTGAATGACTTCGACGCAATTCTCACCGACTATGATCCGGGCACAGCTCTTGCAAGCAGCATTCGCGATATGGATGCAAAGACCAAGCTCATTACCACCGACGACGACTAATCCATAGCCGTACGCGCGGAATAATCAATCGCTAAAAGAACGCCCGCCTCTCTTATTGAGGGGCGGGCGTCGTGCATGTTACATGTGAAACATTTGCTAGAACTGAACCTTCGGAGCCTGGCGAGATTCATCGCTCGCCTCAAAGCCCGTGCGGGGCTTGAACTGGAAGATGCCGGCAAAGATAACGCCGGGGAACGTTTGGATGGCGTTGTTGTAGTTGAGGACGCAGTCGTTGTAGCTTTGGCGCGCGTAGCTTACTTTGTTCTCGGTGTCTTCGAGCGTGGCCTGCAGGTGCGTGAAGTTGGTGTTTGCCTTGAGGTCGGGGTAGGACTCGGCCACGGCGAACAGCTGGCGCAGGGCGCCAGAGAGCGCATTGTTGGCTTCCATCTTCTTGTCGGGAGAGGCTGCGGAGACGGTGGCATTGCGTGCGGAGATGACGGCCTCGAGGGTCTCTTTCTCGTGCTTGGCGTAACCCTTGACCGTTTCGACCAGATTTACAATCAGGTCGCAGCGGCGCTGGAGCTGCGTGTCGATGTTTTGCCAAGCGTTATCGATGCGATTGCGCAGCGTAACGAGGTTATTGTAGACGCCAACTATCGCGCAGACGATAGCGATGACAATGATGATGCCAACGATGACCGGAATCATGAGTGCTCCGTTTCTGTAATGCGGCACGGCGAGAACCATGTGATATTGCCGCGCATGACATCCTCAGTATACCCGCCGTATAGGTAGAAGCAGGCGGCGTTGCCGCGTGGGTTTTGTTCGAAAAAAGAGCGGGCGCTCGCAAAATCAACGACACGCGCAACTTATCTTACGTGCATAATGAGGTCGTAAGCGTTTTTGAAAGGCTGGTTCCATGGATCTTCGCGTGCAAAAAACCTATCGGGCGCTGTTTGCCGCTTTCACCGAGTTGCTTGAGGAGCATCGGTTCGAAGACATTACCGTTGCCATGCTGTGCGACCGTGCGATGATCCGTCGCACGACGTTCTATAAGCACTTTGCGGATAAAACGGCCTATTTCTCGTTTTATGTCGATAGCCTATGCTCGAATTTTGTTGAGCGCGTAACGCGGGAGCAGACCTCAAAGGCGGCATCGGTAGATGAGCGCCAGGCTATCTTCCAGATGTTGATCGACTTTTTCTTAGAGCACGAGAAGCTCATGGATAACGTGCTCACCAGCTCGGTGAGCGCGATGCTTACGTTCAAGATTTGCGAGACGGTCTCGGATTTGATTCGCAAGCGCTATGCCTCGGAGCTTTCTGCTGGCGAGGATGGATTCGATCTTTTGGATCCCGTCTCCGATTTCATCGCGGGCGGCATCATGCGTCTGATTCGCATGTGGTGGGCCAGCGATGACCGTCGTGAAAACGAGGAGCACTTCGTGCGCGTTTCGAACGTGCTGGTTACGAGGGTGCTCGAGAATAAATAGGGTTCTGGTTGCGGGCGCTTGCTGTGGGGCGAGGTGGCTGTTGGTGAAAGCCGGCGGCTGCCTGGCCTGTTTAGCGGGCCGGATTGAGAGTCCGGAATGGAAGACTTGCTTTTTGGCGGGGGATGTCCAAATTTTGAGCTGCGCTCAAAATTTACCCGGTCGGCGGCAAGCGCCGACCGCGCTCCGCTAAAAACGCGCTACCGGCGCGTTTTCTTGACGCTCCGCGCCCTGTCGGGTTCGAATCCCGCACCCTGTTGAAAGGCGCTCAATCCTATTTAGTTGATTTGCTTAAAAAGAAATGGCGGAGAGAGGGGGATTCGAACCCCCGGAACGCTCATCACGCTCAACGGTTTTCAAGACCGCCGCATTAAACCGCTCTGCCATCTCTCCGTGACGCTTAATGATAGCATCGAATCGCGTGGATATCGGCGAAGGGTTCATAATGACACAGCGACATGAAGATGAGCGTTTTATGCACGTGGCGCTCGATGAGGCTGCGCTTGCTGCCCAGGCGGGCGAAGTACCTATTGGGGCGGTGGTGGTCTTTGAGGGGCGCGTGATCGCTAGTGCGCACAATCGGCGTGAAATTGATGAAGACCCGTCCGCTCATGCGGAGTTCTTGGCGTTGCTGGAGGCGGCCCGCGTGCTTGGGCGGTGGCGTCTTACAGGATGTACCGTCTACGTGACGCTTGAGCCGTGCCCTATGTGCGCGGGTCTTATGGTCAATTCGCGCATCGATCGTTGCGTTTTTGGGGCGTCTGACCCCAAGGGCGGTGCCCTGGGCAGTCTGTATGATCTGAGCCGCGATGACCGCCTTAACCATACGTTTGAAGTGACATCCGGAGTGCTTCAAGGCGAGTGCACCGGGTTGCTGCAGGGTTTTTTCTCTCAGCTGCGCGATGGCACGCGCGCCAGTGCGTTGAGTCGCGAAGAGGGGCTGCCGGCGTGTTGCTGCCCAAGTGATGGCGAGGCGGTGCCGGGGCCACGCGTGCTTCTTGCGATCGATTCCTTTAAAGGCTGCGCTACCAGTGTGCAGATTGAAGACTGGGTTGAGGAGGGCGTCCTTCATGCCGCGCCCGACGCGCAGGTGGATAAGATTGCTATAGCCGATGGTGGCGAAGGGACATGCGAGGCGATCTATCGTTCCCTCGGTGGCGAAATGGTGGAGACCGAGGTTGAGGGCCCCTTGGGCTCTTTGTGCCAGGCTCGCTATCTCTTTGTCGATGACGAGGGCGCAGCCGGGCCGTTTGCTGTGATCGAACTGGCCCAGGCAGATGGCATTACGCAATCTTCCTGCACATACGATGCGGCTCTCGATGCCTCGACCTTTGGCGTGGGCCAGCTGATTGTCCACGCCTTGGATCGTGGAGCAACGGCCCTCTACATCGGTTTGGGAGGAAGCGCCTCAACCGATGGCGGCGCAGGCTTGCTCATGGCCCTTGGTGCGCATCTGCTCGATGGAGAAGGCGCGCAAATCGGTCGCGGCCTGCGTGGTCTTGAGAATTTGGCTTCAATCGATCTTTCGCCGGCGCTTGAGCGCTTGCAGCGTGTCTCGGTATCGATATTGAATGATGTGACAAATCCTCTGGTGGGGACTCGTGGTGCGGCGCGAATTTTTGGGCCGCAGAAGGGCTTATGCGCGCACGGCGCTCCTGCCGACTCTCTCGACCAGGCAGATTCTAGCCTGGTTCGATACGGCAAGCTTCTCACACAGGCGCGCGACGCTCTTGATGGCAGTGCCCTGCAGGTGGGCGAGGCAGGTGCTCGTCCTCGTTCGCTCATGTCGGTTCCCGGCGCGGGCGCTGCCGGCGGTGCGGGCGCCTCACTTCTCGCGCTGGGCGCACGCATGTCCTCGGGTATCGAGACGATGCTCGACCTTGTGGGGTTTGATGACGCGGCTGCTCGTGCCAACCTAATCATCACCGGAGAGGGCAACATGGACAACCAGACGGCGGCCGGAAAGGCTCCTGTCGGCGTGGCCAAACGAGCCAAGGCGGCGGGAAGGCCCGTGGTCGCGATTGTTGGCGGAAGGGCCAACGATATCGACGAAGTGTATCGCGCAGGCATCGACCTCGTGGTCCCCCTTGCTCCTCGCCCGCTTGCACTGGAATGCGCTCTTGACCCCGCTATTGCTCGCGAGAATGCTTGCGTTGCAGGCGACGCCGCCGTTCGCGCCTACCTGTTATAGCTTGCCTATTATCTCCATTTGCACGGGTAGATTGCACCCGAGGTGCTACGATGCATGTCATTTGATGAACAAAAGAAAGGTTGAGCATGTCTTCTCAGCATGTCACATATGATTTTGATCGCTTGGTCGATCGTCGCCACGATACGTACAGCTATTCGCAAAAGTGGAGTTGCGCCAAAGCTCTCGCTAAGCGCCTGGGCGTTAAAGAGATTACCGACAATCATATCGCCCTCTTTACGGCAGATATGGATCTGCGCTGCGCACAGCCCATCCTCGATGCGCTGCACGCCACCGTCGACCATGGCATTTTTGGCTATTCCACCCTCGACGGGTGCGATGCATATGCGGATGCCATTCGCGGTTGGTTTGCACGCCATGACAAGTGGGATGTTGATTGCGATCTGATGGCGCTCAGCGCAGGCACCGTCAAGGCGCTCGACGTTTGCGTCCAGGCGTTCACAAAGTCTGGCGATGGGGTTATTATCCAGCGTCCGGTCTACCCGCCGTTCATGCATGTGGTCGAGGACAACGGGCGCATGATCTTGAATAACCAGCTCATCCGTCATACTGCCGAGGACCCTGAGGGCGACCTCTATTATTCCATCGATTTTGACAATTTGGAGGAGCTCGCTGCGCGTCCCGAGGCGAAGATGTTTATCCTCTGCAACCCGCATAACCCGGTCGGCCGTGTATGGACTGCCGACGAGCTCGAACGTATGGCCCAGATTTGCATGAAGCACGATGTGCTTATCGTCGCAGACGAGATCCACGGCGACCTGGTATGTGAGGGCGTAACGATGCGCCATATGGCGCAGGTGGCTCCCGATGCCCGCGTGATAACCTGCACGGCGGTGAATAAGACGTTCAATCTTGCCGGTTTGGCCGCGACCAATGTGTTTTTCAGCAATGCGCAGGACAAGGCACGCTTTGAGGAGGTTCGCGGCTTTGTTGAGCCGAATCCCTTTGCCATCAGTGCGGTTATCGCTGCCTACAACGAGGGTGACGACTGGTATGAGCAGGTAAAAGCCTACATCGAGGCCAATTTCGATACCGTGATCGCATACTTTGCCGACCATCTTCCCGATATTGGCGTGCGTCGTCCCGAGGGCACCTATATCCTGTGGTTCGATTTTGAGGCCCGCTGCCGCAAACTTGGTATCGATGGCGCCGAGCTGCATCGCCGCATCTACGATGACGCTCAGGTGTTGCTGCAGGATGGAAGCAATTTCGATCCCGAGGGTGGCGAGTTCTTCCAGCGTATGTGCGTCCCCACGCCGCGCACCATGCTGCTCGATGCCTGCGAGCGCATCGCACGCGTGCTTGCGGAGTAACTTTTCTCTATCCCGCTCTTTCGTCTCGCGTGCCTCTCATGAAGATATGGACGTGAGGCGGGGGAGCGGCTACTATATAACAACAGCGCCGTGCGCGCTCGATGGGTTCGGGTGACGATATGTTCCGAATCTGGTCAGGTCCGGGAGGAAGCAGCCATAAGGAGCCTCTGACGGGCATCCGGATCCATCGAGCGCATACGGCTTTTTTCATGCCGAAAGTCGCCGCCCTGCGAAGGCATAAGGTGCATCTTTCGTTACCGCCTGTTTACCTAATTGTTCTATCATGACCTCGTGAGCCATCGCGCAAGTCCGCAGCGCTGTTGGTGTTCGCTGCTTGCCGTATGTCGGCGGGCCATGTTGTCGTGAAACGAAAGGGAAGCGCTGCGCATGCTTGAGCTGCTTAGACGTTATTCCGGGCCGTATCGAAAGTACTTTGTTGTTGGCCCTGCCTGCAAGTTGATCGAGGTCTTGTTCGACCTATTCACGCCCCTTGCTATCGCTCGCATGATCGATCGCGGCGTGGGTGCGCGCGATGTCCATGCTGTGGTTATGTACGGTTTGCTGCTGATTGCAATGGCTGCTTTGGGCATCCTGTTCACGCTTGTTTGTCAGAAGATGGCAGCGCTCGCATCGCAAGGTATGGGAACGGTTATTCGCGGAGAGCTTTACGAGCATATCAACGAGCTCTCTTATGCCGAACTCGACCGCTTTGGCACGCCTTCGCTCATCACGCGTATTACCAACGACGTCAACCAGGTGCAGCTTGCCGTGGCCTTGGGCGTGCGCCAGTTGATTCGCTGGCCGTTTTTGGCGATTGGCTCCATGGTTGCCGCGCTGCTTATCGATGTGAAGCTCGGACTCATCTTCCTGGTCTCCACGCCGCTTATCGGTGTTGTCTTTTGGATTGTGATGGCGCGTTGCGTGCCGTATTTTAAGCAGATGCAGCAAAAACTCGACCGTATCGCGCTTATTTGTCGCGAAGGGCTTTCGGGCGTGCGCGTGGTACGCGCCTTTGTGCGCGAAGAGCATGAGCGAAAGCGCTTCCACGAGGCTGCGGCCGATCAAGCGCAGACGGCGATCGCCGTGGGGCGCCTGTCCTCAACGCTCAATCCCGTGACGTTTTTGGTGATGAACCTGGCTGTTTGCGCCATTCTGTGGGCTGGCGGCATTCAGGTTAACGTAGGCAATCTCTCGCAGGGCCAGGTTATCGCCTTCGTAAACTACATGACGCAGACGCTGCTTTCCATCGTATACGTGGCGAACCTCGTAGTGGTCTTCACCAAGGCGAGCGCCTCGGCTTCCCGTGTCAATGAGGTGCTTCATGCGCGTCCGAGCATTACCGATGCGGGCAATGAGATGGTGAAGCTGCCTTGCGTAGATGGGGCGGGGGACACGCCTGCTTTGGAGTTTGACCACGCGTCGTTTGCTTTTGGCGAGGGCGCTGCCGCCGCCGTGGACGGTGTGACGCTCGGTCTGCCGATCGGCGGAACGCTCGGCATTATCGGTGGTACGGGTTCGGGCAAGTCGACTATGGTCTCGCTCATACCTCGCCTGTACGACGCCACGTCGGGTGCTGTACGCGTGATGGGCAAGGATGTGCGTGCGTGGCCGCTTGAGCAGTTGCGCCGGGTGGTAGGCATTGTTCCGCAGCGCGCTTCGCTCGTTACGGGAACCATTCGCTCCAATTTGCAGTGGCGCGACGCCGAGGCTTCGGATGAGGGCCTGTGGCGGGCGCTCGAGGTGGCGCAAGCGGCGGAGTTCGTGCGCAAGATGCCCCAAGGGCTCGATAGCCCGGTGGAAGCGGGCGGCAAGAACTTCTCGGGCGGTCAGCGCCAGCGTTTGACCATCGCTCGCGCCCTTGTAGGCAACCCGCTCATCCTCATTATGGATGATTCTGCCTCGGCGCTTGATTTTAAGACCGACGCCGCATTGCGCCGCGCTGTTAAGCGTCGCAGCGAGGAGGGGCGTGCGAGCGGAGGGCTGCCGCTTACAACGGTTATCGTTTCGCAGCGCGTCTCCACGGTGCGTGGCGCCGATATGATCTGCGTGTTGAGCCATGGTGCCGTGGCGGGCCTGGGCACGCACGAGGAGCTCTTTGAGACGTGCGAGCTTTACCGCGAGATCTGCCTCTCACAGTTCAAGCATGACGAGTCCGCATCCGTAAAGGGGGTGTGCTAGATGAATCCTTACGCATCTACCGGTTCGGTCGCGACGGTGACGGCGAGCGTCTCGGGCAACGACAGCCTCAATGACCTGGGAGGGCCTGAGCGCAACGTTCCTCCGATGCCGGCGGGCGAGGTTACGCGTCGCCTTCTTTCCTATGTGCGTCCTCACATGGCGTCTTTCGTCATATCGTTCATATCTGCCGCTATTTCTGTGACGCTCCAGCTCTATACGCCTATCCTGATTGGCCAGGGTATCGATTGCATCGTGGATGCGGGCAGAGTGGACTTTGCCGCGCTCGCTCCAATCATCGTCAAGCTTGCTATCGTGGTGGTGCTCGCCGCGGTCTTCCAGTGGATCCAGGGCTATTGCGTAAATCGTCTGTCTTACGAGACGGTGCGCGACATGCGTATGGAAGCATCTGACAAGCTCTCCCGCATGCCCCTTTCGTTTATCGATTCCCACGCGCATGGCGATCTTATCAGCCGTGTGGTAAACGACGTTGACCAGGTGGGTGACGGCCTGCTCCAAGGTTTTACCCAGCTGTTTGGAGGCGTGGTGACTATCGTGGGCACGCTTGTGTTCATGTTGTCCATCTCGGTTCCCATGGCTATTGTGGTGGTGCTTGTGACACCGCTGTCCATTTTTGCGGCAGGGCTTATCGCCAAGCTTTCCAACAAGAGTTTTGCGGCCCAGCAGAGCATTCAGGGTCAGCTTGGCGGGCATATCGAGGAGTACGTGGGCGAGCAGAAGCTGGTCGACGCGTTTGCTTATGGTTCGCATGCTAAGCAGCGCTTTGATGAGCTCAACGCACAGTTGTATACAGCAGGCGAGCACGCGCAGTTTATGAGTTCGCTCTCGAACCCCGGGACGCGTTTTATCAACAACATTATCTACGCGGTGGTTGCGGTGATTGGCTGCGCAGGTGTTATCACCGGCGTGCCGGCGCGCCTGACGGTGGGCCAGGTTCAGACATTCTTGAGCTATGCGAACCAGTACACCAAGCCGTTTAACGAGGTGACGAGCGTCATTACGCAGATTCAGACGGCGTATGCTTCCGCGCGTCGTGTATTCTCGCTGCTTGATGCTGGCGAGGAGACGCCGGATGCTGCCGATGCCGTGGAACTTACTACGCCGCGCGGCGAAGTTCAGTTCAAGCATGTCGACTTTTCCTATGTGCCCGACCGCAAGCTCTTGCAGGACATTTGCATCGATGCTCAGCCGGGACGTCGCTTTGCCCTGGTTGGCCCCACGGGATGCGGCAAGACGACGCTTATCAACTTGCTGCTGCGTTTTTACGATATCGACGCTGGCGAGATTGCCGTGGACGGGCGCTCTTCGCGCGAGTACACGCGCGCGAGCCTGCGCCGTAGCTTTGGCATGGTGCTGCAGGACAGCTGGCTGTTCGAGGGCACGGTGCACGAGAACATCGCGTATGGCCGTGCAGATGCCACGCGCGAGCAGGTGATCGAGGCGGCTCGTCGCGCGCATGCCGACAGGTTTATTCGTCAGCTGCCGCAAGGGTATGACACCATGATCGGCGAGGATGGCGGTACGTTTAGCCAGGGCCAAAAGCAGCTTTTGTGCATCGCGCGCGTGATGCTTACCGACCCGGCGATCCTTTTGCTGGATGAGGCGACCTCGAGTATCGATACCCGCACCGAGCTGCAGGTTCAGGCGGCGTTTGACGAGCTCATGGCCGGCCGTACGAGCTTTGTGGTGGCGCATCGTCTGAGCACTATCCGCAATGCAGATTGCATTCTTGTCATGCGCGACGGTCAGATTATCGAGCACGGCACGCATGAAGAGCTGCTTGCCGCCGATGGATTCTATGCCGGACTGTACAACAGCCAGTGGGCCGTGGGGGAGTAAAATTAATTAGAAAAAGTGGCTATTTATAGAAGTGCGCTCTTCTCCGATTTGGGTTGGTGCGATTGATGCCGGATTACAGAACTTCAATCCCGGCTTCATGGCACTCAGCCAGAAAATCAGGAGGAAGTTTGCCATCTCCGACAACGATATCTATATCTTCAAGATCGCAGACGTGAAATGTGCTGCGATAATCGATTTTGCTTGAATCGAGTAAGGCAATTACTTGTCCGGCATTATTGGTGCAATAGCGTTTTATTGCTGCCTCGTCATCGGATCCGCAGCTGAATCCAACGCCGTGTTGGTATGCGGATACCCCGAGGAAGGTCTGATCAAAGCTGAGGCGCTGCAGTTGTACGAGCGCGTCGCTTCCACGAATTCCCAAGGTAAGGGGAGACACCTTTCCACCAATGAGATATGTCTGAATGCTTTCCTTGTGAGAGAGGGCAAGAATACATGGGATGTTGCTTGCAAACACCTGGATATTGCTGTTCGGCATATGATTGCAAAGTGCTTCCGTAGTTGATCCGGAATCAACAAAGATGGTTGAATTGGGACGAACGAGCTTGGCGGCCTTTTGCGCGATGAGCGTTTTCGATTCAACGTTGCGATCGCGGTGGCTATCTTGAAGCCCGTCAACGCCGACTACGTAATCAACGGAGCGAGCGCCTCCGTGGATACGCACGATTTTGCGTTCTTGATCAAGAGTCTTTAGGTCTGTGCGCAGCGTCATTTCCGAAACGTCAGAAAAGTGTTTTTTAATGTTCGCGAAGGAAATGGTGCCTTCGTTGTTGATGAGTGCCGCCAGAGCTTCGCGGCGTTGCTCCATGTTCATTTGAACTCTCTTCGAAATGTCCTGATAGGTCATCCTTTGTTACTTCAACAATACTATAACCAAACAACTTTGTTGCTTTGAATGTGCCGCTTAGCGAAATAAAAATTATTTAGCAAAATAATTGTTGAAAAAACAACCATAGTGCGTATAGTAATCGTTGAGACAACAAGACGCGTTGTTAAATCAATAGCTAATATCAAAGGAGGGAAGCATGGATCTGGGACTGAAAGATAAGGTCATTATCGTTACCGGTGGTGGCGCTGGAATCGGTGCTGGCATCTCTACGGTGCTTGCTGAGGAGGGGGCAACGGTCGTAATCGCCGATCGCGATTACGAGGGTGCAAAGAAAACCGCTGCTGACCTCGAGGGGAAAACAGGGGCATGTGTATTTCCCATCGCTTATGATGCAACGAGCGAAGAATCAGTTAAAGCGACATTCTCAATTGTAATTGAGAAGTTTGGTGGCGTTGACGGCCTCGTTAATAACGTGGGCGGCGGTATTTCGTTTAAGGCGCCAGCGGACATCACGCTCGCAGATTGGGATCGAGCAAATCAGCTCAACATGGTTAGTGCATTTTTGGCAAGCCGCGAATTCATCGTTCATCGTCAGCAGGTTAAGAAGCCCGGCCGTGCAGTAAACGTTATTTCAAAATCGGCGGTGTCTTCCGGTCATAAGCATGGCTACGATTATGCGACCTATAAGGCTGCGGGTATTGGTTTTACACGCAGCATTAGTAGGGAGGTTGCTGATGAAGGCATTGTTTTCAACGGAATTATGCCCGGCTACGTGGCAACAGCGAAGACGCACTATGACGATCCGACGCCTGAAAATGAGGCCCGGCGCCTGAAGCTGCCTAGCAAGAAATTTACGACTCCTCATCAACTGGGCAACATCGTTGCATTTCTGCTTTCGGAGCGTTCTTCGGAAATTGTCGGTTCGACGCTCGACACCACGGGTGGTCTTCTTCTGTAGAGGAGTTTTTCATGAGTGAACGCCAGCGTATGGGATTGCTATTTGTTTCTCATGGTGCTTGTTGCGAGGGGATGCTTGATACCGTTGAGATGTTGGCGGGAGAGCAGGTCGATATCGATGCGCTTGCTTTGAATCTTGGTGCGGACCCAGATGTTTACCAAAAGCAGATTGAGGTATGGCTCGACCATTACGGCGATAACGCCGTAATTCTCATTGACATTATGGGTGGAACCCCCTTCAACACCGTAATGCGTATCGCGCAGAAACGGCCGATTCATGCCGTTACGGGCTTGAGCGTTGCAATGGCAATCGAAGCTGCGGTGAATAGGGCATTCATGTCTCCTGCTGAGCTTTGCTGCCATCTTGTTCAGTGCGTTCCGGACAGCATAAAAAACGTTGAAGAGCTGTTTGCACAGCTTGGTAATGACGGTGACGATGACGAGGAGGACGAGTAGGATGGCCGACATCATTGCAACGAGGATCGACTACAGACTTATTCACGGACAGGTAGCAACTAAATGGGTAAAGATTCTCAACATTTCAAAAATTGTAATTATTGACGATGAGACTTCGATGGATGACTTCCAGAAGCAGCTGCTCAAGTTAGCTGCTCCTCAAGGCGTAAAAGTTGTTGTCAATTCTTTCGACCGCGCAATGACCCGTTGGGAGGAGAAGCAATTCGGTACGGGTCGCGTGCTCGTTCTGTTCAAGTACATCGAGACGGCAGCCAGGGCGGCGGAGAACGGTTTCCCAATCAAAGAGCTTGTTATTGGTCAGGTTCCCGGCCGTGAAGATCGCAAGATTGCATATAAGTCGGTAAAC
Organism: uncultured Collinsella sp.; assembly: GCA_934647195.1. GTDB lineage: Bacteria > Actinomycetota > Coriobacteriia > Coriobacteriales > Coriobacteriaceae > Collinsella. Next base: position 89,447 of record CAKUFD010000001.1, on the reverse strand, counting down.
CTCAGCAATGATGAACTCGATTTGATCAAGGGGATTCAGGACCGCGGAGTCAAAGTCATTCTCCAGATGGTTCCCGACGAAAAGCCCGCTGCATTTCAGCCCATTTACGACAAGCTCAAGGCTGAGTTTTCCACTCGGTAGGGGTTAGGGGCTAGTTCTGCGCGCTTGGGCCCAGCTGCCTGGGGCTAGCCATCCATAAGAAGGGAGAAATATGAACCCGATTCTTGACGCCTCGCTTATTGCGTTGGTTTATTGGCTCGTCAACCTGGATTGTCCACTTCTGATGATGTGCCAAGCACCTTTGTTTCTTGGGGGCTTCTTTGGCTTTATCTATGGCGATTTGACAACGGGTATCCTGCTCGGCGCCGCGCTCGAGACGATATATCTGTCTGCTGTCGCTGTTGGAGCGAACATGCCATCCGATCAGTCTCTTGCCGCCTGTATCGCAATTCCCATTGCGCTGAAGACTGGCATGGATATCAATACTGCAGTTGCCCTGGCTGTTCCGTTTGGCATCTTGGGAGCATTTATCGATAACTTCCGTCGAACGTTTAACGCCATGTGGTGGCATAGGGCTCAGAAGCATATCGATGAGCTGAATTTCCGCGCCATTACTTTCGATGCGATTTGGGGTCCTGCGTTGGTGCAGCTCGTTATTCGCTTCATTCCCGTTTTCGTGATTGCTTTCCTTGGTGCCGATGCGGCGAGCGGTCTTATTGCGATGATGCCCGAGTGGCTTAATCACGGTCTGTCCGTCGTCGGAGGGATGCTCCCTGCCCTGGGCTTCACGATGGCCATTTCGATTATCGGCGGGCGGGAACTCTTACCGTTCTTTGTCATTGGTTTCTTCTTAATGGTCGTTGCCAAGCTCCCGCTCATGCTTATGGCCGTATTTGCAGCCTGCCTTGCTTTTCTTCACATGGCATATACGAAGAAGCCGGAACTTGCGCTTGACGACGATGACGAAGACTAGCTGGAAGGAAAGAGAACAATGGCTAACGTATCTCGTGGCAATCTGATTAAAGGCTGGGCACGTCAAGCGTTCGTTCAACGCTTCTCTCAGAACCTTGAGAGCTTGTACGGTCTCGGCTTTATGTACTCCATGCTTCCCTCTTTGCGTGAAGCGTATGCGGATGATGAAGAGGGCTTGAAAGAAGCCCTGCATCGATCAATGACCACCTACATTACCGAGCCTTATTACGGAGCGGCCATCAACGGTATTGCAACAGCAATGGAAGAGGAAAAGGCGAATGGCGGAGATGTTCCGGGAGAGTTGATTACCAACACTCGACTTGGCCTCATGGGTCCTTTTGCCGGATTTGGTGATTCATTTCACTGGGGGACCATTCGTCCTATCGTCCGAGCCATGTTCATTCCCATGGCAACGAGTGGCGTGTTGTTTGGTATTTTCGGTGACTGGGTTATCTGGATTGCTGCCATCGTAATCTCATGGTTCACCTATTGGGCGGGTTACAAAACGGGCCGCACCTCAGTGTTGACCATGCTTAAATCAAACGTTATCACTCAGGTGACAGTTGCTGCTGGCGTTTTGGGCATGTTCATGATGGGGGCAATGTCGGCAAACTACGTGTCGCTTTCGACGACGATTGCTTTCGGCTCTGGGGAATCGGCAATTCAGCTTCAGGGCGTGCTCGATAGCGTTCTTCCTGGGTTGCTCCCTGCGTTGCTCATCCTGTTCTCTTATGTTTATTTGAGCAAGAAGGGCAAGTTTATTTATCTTCTGGTCGCCTATTTGTTGATCGGTTTGGCTGGCGCGTTCTTCGGCATTTTCTAATCAACGCTTATAGAGTCCGTTCATATCTGAAATAGAAGGAGGAATATATGAAGGCAGTGTGCGTGCTTGCTGGCGTCCCCGTTATGCAGGAAATGGCACAAACGATTATCGAGGCGGCCGAGCTTCTTGGCGCTGACGAAGTCGTTACTGGCGATTGGCTGGATGGCCATGCGGATGAGTTCTCGAATTTGGTGCTTAAGCTTGAGAAAGAAGGGCCCTCCTCGTTTCCCATTCCTCAGATTATCGCCGACAACCTTGATGCAGATGTTTTGATTGGCGCCTTCTGCCCTTTCTCTTCTGAGATGATGGACAAGATGCCAAACCTTAAAACGATCTGTGTATGCCGCGGGGGTGTCGAGAACGTTGACCTTGATGCGGCAACAGTTCATGGGATTAAGGTCGTGAATGCTGCCGGCAGGAATGCCAATGCTGTTTCTGACTTCACCGTCGGCATGATGCTGGCATGCATTCGCGACCTCGCTCAGTCTAATTATTTCATCCGTACTGGTCGTGCGGACCAGCCACTGGCAAACGCCAACAATAATCCTGATATGGAAGACAAGACGATTGGTTTGGTCGGGTTGGGGCATATTGGCCGCCTTGTTGCAAAGAAGCTCAGAGGCTTTGGCGTCAATATCGTTGCCTATGATCCTTTCGTCAAGCAGGAAGAGCTTGAGGGCACGGGCATTTCTCTTGTTGAAAAGGACGAACTGTTCCGTTGCGCCGATATTGTTTCTGTTCACGCACGTTTGTCGGACGATACCTTCCATATGATCGGTGAGCATGAGCTCAGCCTCATGAAGGCAACAGCGTTTTTTGTCAATACGGCACGTGCCGGTCTTGTTGATTATGACGCTCTGTTTGCGGCGTTGCGTGATCATAAGATTTCCGGCGCAGCGCTGGATGTGTTCTATGAGGAGCCTGTTCCTGCAGATAGTCCATGGCTCGAGCTTCCAAATGTTGTCCTGACGGGTCATCTCGGCGGCGTGACTGTTGACGCCCAGCGCAAATCTCCAATTATTGCCGCTAATAAGATTTTGCAGTATCGGGAGACTGCTAACGCTCGCCTTCTGATGAATCCCGACGTTGTCGAATAGGAGTATGCATGCTTAATTTTGAGTATTCCTGTACCACTAAGTTTGTTTTTGGAAAAAACCAGCAACGTGCTGTTGCCGATTACATTAAGGAATTTGGCGGCACTAAGGTTTTGCTTCATCATTACGGTGATACATATCCTGCCGCGATTGAACTAATTGCTGATGTTAAGGATTCTCTCGAGACGGGTGGCCTTGATTACGTTGAGTTGACCGGCGTGCAACCAAACCCCAAGCTGGCACTTTGCCTTAAGGGCGCCCAGATTGTTCAAGAAGAAGGATGCGACTTCATTCTTGCTGTTGGGGGTGGATCGGTAATTGACTCCTCTAAGTGCATCGCTGCCGCGGCTAATTATGATGGTGATGTTTGGAATGACCTTTTTATTGGCCAGCAGGATTATCCAACCCCTATTCCCGTGGGCGTCATTCTGACGAGTGCTGCAACTGGATCTGAGTCTTCATGTGGCTCCGTAATCACTAATGCAGACACCAATGAGAAGAAGTTTATCTATCGCGAGGTTAATCGCCCGAAGTTCGCAATTATGAATCCAGAGCTAACCTATACGCTTCCCTCGTTTCAAACGGCTTGCGGTGGTGCAGATATTATCGCTCACGCTTCTGAGCGCTATTTCACTGTCGAACATGATAACTACCTGACCGATCGTCTAAATGAGGCGGTAATTCATACCGTCCGCCATTTCCTGCCCATTGCACTTAAGGATCCCGAGAACTACGAGGCACGTTCTAATATTATGTGGGCGGCAACCATGGCCATGAACGGAATCTTTGGCGTGGGGCGTATGGACGAGATGGCGGTTCATAGTATTCAGCAGGAAGTGGGCGGTTTGTATGATTCCGCTCATGGCGCTGGAGTTGCTTGTATCGCGCTCGGGTGGTGGAAGTACTGCTACAAGAAGGACATCCCTCGCTTCTATCGCTACTTTACCGAGGCGTGGGACATCGAGCCCGACCCGTTCAATCCTGAGGCAGTTATTCTTGAGGGCATCGCTAAAGCGGAGCGATTCCTTGAGGAAATTGGCCTTCCGACGGACTGTCGTGACCTTGGCGTCAAAGAAGAGGATCTGCAGAAGCTTGCTGACGGAGCAGATCGAACTCCCGATGGAACCTGTGGAACGCTTTCCAAACTATCGTCCGAAGATATCATCAATATTTTTCATCTCTGCATGAAGGAGGACTAATCATGCTTACTACGCCATCTGACATTTTGGGTAAAGCCAAAGAGGGCCATTATGGTGTTCCGGCGATCTTGACCTGTAACCTTCTTTCTGTCCAGGCAGTAATTGAAGCGGCAGAGGCTGAAAAGTCCCCTGTTATCTTGCTGTGCGGTGGCGGACAGACTAAGGACCTTAATTATCTTGGTCGTATCATGACAGACTATGCTAACGCGGCAAGCGTCCCCGTAACTATGATGCTTGATCACAGTCCAAGTTTCGAGGACGCAGTTCGTGGTGTTCATGCGGGCTTTAAATCAATCATGGTTGACCGTTCGATGCTTCCGTTTGAGGAGAACGTTGCTCAAGTCGCCGAGCTTGCTCGCATCGCTCATGCTGCTGGTGTCGAGGTGGAGGGCGAACTCGGCCATGTGGGCATGGGCGATAACTATGAGGTCGATGGGCATACTGCATTTACGGTTCCCGAGGAGGCGATTGAGTTTGTCGAAAAGACTGCTGTTGATTGCCTTGCGGTTGCTGTCGGTACGGCCCATGGTGTTTATCATGGCACTCCGGAACTCCATTTTGATCTCCTCCAGGAACTTGCGGAAAAGGTCCCCGTCCCTCTTGTGTTGCATGGTGGCTCCGGTTCTGGCGACGAGAACCTCGCCAAGGCGTGCGAGCTTGGTATCTGCAAAGTTAATATCGCTAATGATGTTGTTCGTGCTGCCTTCAATAAGCTTGAGGAGAACGGTATGGAAGGCAATGCTATCTATTCGATTTTCGATTTGATGCACGAGGGGTATTGCGAGCGTTCGCGATATCTGATGCGCCTGTTTGGATGCGCCGGTCAAGCGTCCTAGGCGGGCATTCTATAGCCCCTTTCTTCCAGAAAGCCCTCGGCATGTGTCGGGGGCTTTTCGCTTTTACGGACTTTAGTCCGAGCCGCGAGGCACGCGCGGCACGGAAAACCACACGCTCAGCAGGTAGAGGATAATTGTGCAGCACCTACTCCTGCTATACTTGTATTACGTAATACAAGCTGATGGGAGGCTGCGATGATGGTAACAGTGACTGCCCGCGTTCCGGCTGAGATACGCCGTCAGGGGAATGCGGTTCTTGAACAACTGAGCGCAACGCCAACGGAACTCATTCGCACTGCATATGAATTTGTTTTAGCTACGGGTCAACTGCCCGTGGCTAAGGACAATGCAGAGCGGGATGTGCCTGAGCTTCCCGCTGAAAAGCAAAGGATGCTTGCGGAAATGATTGCAGAGACGACATTCGATGTCTCTCCTTCTCTGCTTGATTTTGATTCCTATAAGCAGATTCGCGCTCAAGGGTTGGCTGAGAAATATGAAGCTCTTGGTTGATGCGAATTTCTTAATTGACTACTACGCTCGTCGCGATGAATTCTTTGATTCCTGCACGACGTTGCTTGTTGCCGAATCATTCCAAGATGTTGAATTATGGGCGCCGGCAAAGTCGTTTACCGACGTGTTTTATGTATTGAATCAACGTCTTAAAGTGGAAAGCTCGCTCGTGCAGAGAGCATTTCTCAAGAGTTTTGATTTCATCAAGCTAGTTTCGCTTGAGCCAGTCGACGTTAAGGAGGCTGCGCGGCGTGCTTGGGATGATTTTGAGGATTGCTTGGTTGCCGTGGCGGCGGAGAAAATCGGCGCAGATTATATTATTACGCGCGATGTGAAAGGGTTTTCTCAATCAAAAATTACAGCTTTGGATGCCGACGCTTTTTTGGGATGGATGAGGCAAAAACGAGGAAGATCCTATGCGGAGATGAGGGTAACTCGAGAGATGGTTGAAGAGGCTTGTCGACGCGCTGCTTTTGATGCCTGATTTCGCTCGTCGTTGAGCAAACACCCCTGTCGCTTTACTCGATTGTTGGGTACAACCTAGCAGGTCAAACAAAATCGGCATCGACGTTTGGGGAAGAGCATGAACATCGCTTTGATTGCCAATAGCAAGAGTGGCAACACGGCGCAACTGGCGCAATCGTTGCGCGAGGCGTTTTCTGCATCGGGGACTACACTTGCTTGCGATATCGAGTTGGCAGACGCGCCCGATGCCTCTCAGCTCGAAGACGTCGCTAGCCGGTTCCTTGCGGTGGATGCCGTGTGCGTTGGTTTTTGGTGCGATAAAGGCTCGTGCACCGAGGGCGTGGCCAAGCTTCTTGAGCGCTTGGACGGCAAGCGCGTGTTCCTCTTTGGTACCTGCGGTTTTGGCGGAAGCCAGGAGTACTTCGACCGGATTGTGGCTCGCGTGGCGGAGCATCTTCCGCAGACAGCCGAACTTGCGGGCACTTTTATGTGCCAGGGCAAGATGGGGCCGGGAATCCGCGCCCGTTACGAGGCCATGCTTGCTAAGAACCCGGGCGATGCCCGCGCGCAGGCGCTTATCGATAACTTCGATTTGGCTTTGTCGCATCCTAACGCCGAGGACCTTGAAGCCGTGGCGTCCTCTGTCGTTCGAGCCCTGAATCTTTAGCGCATCAAACAACATCTCTTTCTGGAAACTCCCCTTTTGGCTGGATTCAAAAGGGGAGTTTTCTATTGTGACGAAAACTTGTTCAAATAATTATGTACAAGTAGGCGCCCATCTCGGCTACTATAGAGCTAGTTCGTATGGTTAGTTTGACGCTGGGACACTCTGGCGCCGCACTAGAAAGGAATGTGCACCATGCTCGTTAACCTTCGTGACATCACCGCAATTGCCGAGCAGAACAACATGGCCATCGGCGCCTTCAATTCGCCGAGCCTCGAGTCTGCCCGTGCTGCAATCGACACGGCCGAGAAGCTGGGTTACCCCGTCATCATCGATCACGCTCAGGGTCACGAGGAGATCACCCCGCTCGACGTCATGGGCCCGGTGCTGATTGCTCTTGCCGAGCGCTCCACGGCTCCCGTCTGCGTGCACCTCGATCACTGCGAGGACTTGTCCTACATGCGTCGCGCTCTGGAGATGGGCTTCAACGGCGCCATGTTCGACGGCTCATTCCTGCCGTACGAGCGCAACTGCGAGCTTGGCCACCGCGCTGCCGAGATGTGCCACAGCTTTGACTGCGGTCTTGAGTGCGAGCTTGGCTCCATGGGTAGCCGCGAGGCTGGCGCTAAGGTCGAGGGCGGCACTGCCGAGGAGGCAGGCGCCATCTACACCGATCCCGATCAGGCCAACGAGTTCATCGCGGCAACTGGCTGCGATATCCTGGCAGTCTCTTTCGGTACGGTCCACGGCCTGTATAAGGGCGAGCCGCATCTCTCCTTTGACGTTCTGAACCAGATTCGCGAGCGCACCCTCACCCCGCTCGTCATGCACGGCGGCTCGGGCGTTTCCGACGAGGATTACGCCAAGGCAATCGACGCCGGTATCCGTAAGATCAACTACTTCACGTACGGCTCAAAGGCCGCTGGCGAGGCAGTGGCTGCCGAGCTTAAGGACGAGGAGGTCCCGTACTATCACAAGATGACGATGACCGCCTACGATGCGTTCTGCAAGGATTACGAGCACGTCATGAAGGTTTTCGCCAACGGCGCCAAGCCCATCGCGTAGTCACCTGCCCAAAAGATCTAAACCGAGAGGCGACAGCCCCCTCATCCTTCCCGCCGCCTCTTCTCTACCAAAAGTGCCCGGCACGGTAAAAACCGTGCCGGGCACACTCTTTTGTTCCCCGCGTCCGGAACCGCCGAAACAGACGCCGGGCATAGAGCTAGAAGCGTTTCGAGTACGAGGTCGCCCCCAGGGGCATCCGCCGAGATGAGTTCCGCATAAAAGAAAAGAGCGCTACGCGCGCTCTTTTCTTTTAGAGGACTGTCTGAAATCTCGGCGGATGCCCCTGGGGGCGACCAACCATAGGGGTCGAAACCCTACTTGATCTTAGTGGTGCCCGGCGCCAGGTTCGGGTCCGTCTCGTTTGCCGCGTCCTGATAATGCTTGGTATAGATGTTCTTGCCATCGCCAAACATCATGTAGTACTGCATCGTGTGGTAATCGGAGCGCGCCTTCTCGCAGGCCGCGGCGATGGTATCGCTATAGGTCTCGCCGCTCTTAGAGCTGGAGAGCAGCCAGCGTCCCTGTGCGTCCTCGTAGCCCACAGAGTTCAGGGAGGGCAGCGACTGACGGAGCGTGAGGTGAGCCTTCTGGTAATCGGTAAGGGGCGCGCCGATAAGGCTCATCAGCTCAGAGCTCAGGTAGTTGGAGGAAAGGTCTTCCTCGTGGCTCGTCTGGGAGTTGCCCGCAACGTCGTAGTTGGCCCAGATGATGTAGTTGGTCTGCCACAGACGCTCCTGGTGCGTGGCGTCGTCCTCATTGGTGAACCAGCGGTCGTTGTAGGTGTCGGGGAAGAACGGCTGATGGTCGCCCCAGAACACCACGACAACCTTGCGATCGAGCTTGCTTAGCTTGCCAAGGAAGTACTCGAGCGCCTCGTCGGACTGCTGAATGAGCGAGACATACTCGTTGACGTTGGAGTTGAACTCGCCGTCGATATTCAGACTCATCTGCTTGTCATAGGGGATGAGGCCGGTGTCGTAACCGGAGTGGTTTTGCATCGTCACATCGAAGATGAACTGCGGGTCGCTGTTGGTGTCCAGCAGCTCGAGGATCTTATCGTACGTGGCCTTATCGGTCACCATGCCGCGCAGCGTCTCGGCGTTCTGGAAATCATTGATGGTGAGGAACTGGTCAAAACCAAAGTCCTTGTAGACGTTCTCACGGTTCCAGTTGGTTCCATGGTTGGGGTGCATGGCGGTGGTGTAGTAGCCAAGCGACTTGAACTGCGAAGCGAGATTCTCAGTATCGGTGAGGTCGTACGTGGTGTACGGGTACACGCCACTGCCCAGATAGGCCATGGAGTTACCCGTCAGGAATTCGAACTCGGTGTTGGCCGTGCCGCCGCCATAGGCGGAGACGTAGAGGCGTCCGCGTGAGAGGCAATCGTCAATGCTCTTAAAGTATGTGGGGCCCTGGTAGTCGGCATGCATATTCTGGTAGATGGAAAGGTCCGAGAAGGTCTCGTTCATGATGGCGATGACCGTGGGCTTTTCTTCGTCAAACTGCTGTTCGGCCTCAAGGCGCGACGTAGAGGAGCCGCCCGTCTGGCTGTTGTCGTCGTACTCCTCTGCGTATTCGGAAATGAGCTTTTTGGCGCCGGAGACCGAGTAATCTTCGGGCTTGGAGGGCTTGATGGTCTGCGCGCCGGAGATGAACGACGGCAGGAAGCCCTGGCGGTAGTAGCTCTCAAGCGGGCGCCAGGAGTACACCTGGATATAGAGGGTGTGATAGTAGTCGAGCAGCGTGGTGTGCGCAGCGATGCCGCCCAGGCAGGCGATGGCGATCAGCAGATTGAGTACCAGGCCGCGCCAGGAGCCCTTCTGGCGTTTGGGTGCAATCTGTGCTGCAAGGGTGCACATCTGGATAGCGATAACCGTAAAGGCAAGGCTCAGCATGCAGAAGCTGGTGATCGTATACGTGTAACCCGTGCCGGCAACGGCGGCGGCAGTGGAGAGGGCCGTCAGGTCGCCGGGGGAGATGGGCATGGATTTGAATAGGATGACAAAGTACTCGGCGATGCCCAGGATGTAGAGGGCCACGGCGAGTACGACAGCGCCGCCGCAACGACGCTGGAAGAGGAAGAAAAGTCCCAGCATGGCGAATGCGATGAGCGCCCACTCGAGCAGCAGGCACAGGGGGTACATCCAGGTGAGATCGTGGTTGGAGGAAAATTCGAGGCCAAGCGTGGCAAAGACGCCGGCAAGAAGAATCATGATCGAGGCGCCGAGCAGCGGATGAGCGAACTTGCCCTCCGCGCCAACAAGTGCCTGCAGGCGCTTGAGCACGCAGTCACGATGGATATTGAAATAGACGCAGCCGCACAGGAGCGCATGCGCAGCGATTGCTACAACGACGGCCATGGGGTCTGCACAGTCCACGAGGCCGATGGCAGACCAGACGGCGAAGAAAAGCTGGACCAGCAGGATAAGGCCGCAGCGGACAAAGAGCGTGCGGCTCGGAGTGTTTTCCGTGCCTTTGCACGTCTTGAGGTACTTGAGCACGAGTAGTACCGTGCCTGCGGCGCCGACGAGCGAAACGAGGGCAGCGATCATATGGTAGGGCTCCTTTACGGATTATCTGGCGTGCGCACGGCTACGACGCTCCGTGCTTATGCTTCGCGTTTTGCAACCAACCATAGTACCGTGGGAATGTTGAGATTTCGTATTGATGCACGAAAACGGCCCTGTTTGCGGAATTTCGCCACGAAGTCAACAGAGGGTTACCTTGAAGAAAGCGGGCAACCCTAGCGGGGGTGCAAGCTAAGTTACATATCGGTTTCCTTTGAGGTGTACCGAGGGGCACCGTGACGGATCTCCTCTTAATTTTCGAGCGCGTTTGTCGGCAGCTCGACGGTTCTCCGCCGTTTTTCATGTGCCGCGTGGCATGATGGAGCAACGCGAATAGAAGGGATTCAACTCATGGCAGACGAGCTACCCATTGATACCATTCCTGCAGCGTATGCAGATGATGCCGCCCTCAGGCTCATCGATGCGCGTTCTTCGACCAGATCGTTTACCGAGGGGGTCGATATTACCGATGAGCAGCGTGCTGCGATTTTGCACGCGGCAAGCCGCGCCCCCTCCGCAGGCGCCATGATGATGTACTCCATCATCGATGTGCGTTCTCAAGAGACGCGTGACCGTCTGGCGGTCCTGTGCGACAACCAGCCCATGATCGCAAAGGCGCCTTGGGCATTGGTGTTTGTCGTCGACTACGCCAAGTGGATCGATCTGTTTGAACATGCGGGCTGCTTTACGCCCGAGTTTGCGGAGCGTACAGGCAAGAGCCCGCGCGTCGCGCCCGGTTTGGGCGAGTTTGCCATCGCGGCGCAGGATGCCGTGATCGCGGCTCAGAATGCAACCATCGCGGCGGAGGCCGTGGGCCTTGGCAGCTGCTATATCGGCGACATCGTCGAGTGTCAGGAAGAGGTGTGCGAGCTGCTTGACCTTCCGGCCTATACCGTGCCGCTGTCGATGCTCATTGTCGGCGAGCCCAAGAAGCGCCGCCCCGCAACGCCGCATCCCGTCTGCAACTTGGTGATGCGCGAGCGCTATCGGCGTGCCGGCGCGGAGGTTCTTGACAGGCAGATTGCCGAGATGGATGCGATGTTCCGTCCGCACGCCACCGAGCCCGCCTCGCGCGTGCATGACATCTATACGCGCAAGCACACGAGTGATTTTATGGTCGAAATGTGCCGTTCAATGCAGCTATGGCTCGACAACTGGCAGGGTAAATAACAAACCGTCGCGCGAAACGAAGAAAGGACACCTACATGATTAACCATTTTTGCAAGACTCCGCTTTGGGAGTGCAATGACAAGCTTGTGCGTGTGGCACAGGGCCAGGAGCCGGCCGACCTCGTGATTCGTCATGCCAACCTGGTGAGCGTGACCACGCATGAGATCCTGGAGGACACCGATATCGCTGTCTCCTGCGGCCGCGTTGCCTATCTGGGCATCGGCGAGTACACGGCGGAGCATTGCATCGGTGAGAATACGACAGTGGTGGACGCTACGGGTAAGTACGTGGCTCCGGGCTACATCGATTCTCACATCCATGTCGAGTCAGCCATGATCGGCTGCGCCGAGTACGCCAAGGTTGTGGTCCCGCGCGGCACCACCGCGATTTTTGCCGACCCGCACGAGTGCTGCAACGTCGTGGGTCTCGATGGCGTGCGCGTGATGTTCGACGACGCCAAGCGCGCTCCGCTCAAGGCGATGCTCACCACGCCTTCGTGCGTGCCCGCCGTGACCGGCTTTGACGACAGTGGATCTTACGTGGACGCGGCACAGGTTGCCGAGACCATGAAGTGGGATGACGTTGTGGGCCTGGGCGAGATGATGAACTTCCCCGGCATCTTGGGAGGCGAAGAGAATGCCCAGCATGAGGTGGGTGAGACCCTCAAGGCCGGTAAGTGCGTGACGGGCCACTATTCCATCTCCGAGACCGACCGTGGCCTCAACGCATACATTGCCTCGGGCGTTCGTGCCTGCCACGAATGCATTACCGCCGACGACGTGATGGCCAAGCTGCGCATGGGCATGTACGTGCAGGCGCGCTATGGCTCGGCATGGCTTTCGCTTCCCAACTACCTCCCGCAGGTGCTTGAGAGCGGCGTCGACACGCGCCTCATCCTTCTGTGCACCGATGACAACCATCCCAATACGCTCGTCAACGAGGGCGGCATGGACCGTGCCCTGCGCGCCGTGCTTGAGTGCGGATGCGACCCTGTGACGGCATTGCAGTTCGCGACCATCAACGCCGCGCAGTGCCTGGGCGTAGACCAGGATATGGGATCCATCACCCCGGGTAAGTGCGCCGACATGGTAATCTTGCCCGACCTGGAGACCTTCATCCCCGAGCAGGTCTATATCGATGGCGACTTGGTGGCCCAAGATGGCAAGGCCACGTTCGACCATGACCTTTTTGAGTGGCCCGAGTTCATGACGCATACCATGAACGTTGGTCGTACCTTCATCGCCGCTGACTTCGAGATTCCCGTGGACCGTCCCGACGGCATGTGCCGCGTGCGTGCCATCGGCGGCGTGGGCGGCTCGACCATCACCGAGGATGCGGTGATCGAGGTTCCTGTCGTAGACGGAAAGCTACAGGCGAACCCTGCGATCGATGCGCTCAAGATGGCTGTGTTCGATCGCCATCATGGCGCCGAGGGCACTCATTCGTTTGGCTTCTGCACAGGCTTTGGCGTCCATGGCGCCCTGGCCCAGACCGTTGCGCACGACTCCCACAACCTGCTTGTTGTGGGCGATAACGACGAGGACATGGCGCTGGCTGCCCAGACGCTCGTAGAGTGCGGCGGCGGCGAGGTTGCGGTCCAGGACGGTCGCGTGCTCGCATTGGTGGAGCTGCCGGTCTGCGGCCTCATGAGCGACAAGCATGTCGAGGAGGTTGCCCAGGAGGTTGCCGCTATCGAGCAGGCTTGGTCCGATATGGGCTGCAAGATGCCCTCGCCCTTTATGACCATGGGCATCCTTTCACTGCCCTGTGTGCCGGTGCTGCGTCTTACCAATCGCGGCTATGTGAACTGCCTCACCTTCCAGTTCGAGGACCTGTTGGTCGAAGAATAGCGGCAACAGCGCATAGGGTTTTGCCTGGCTAACGAAAAGTGCCCTGCATCTCTTACGAGGTGCAGGGCACTTTGCATGCGGGGCGATAGATGCTTACGGGCGCTCGTCTGGAGCGATGCGCTGCATCTTGTCGACGCTCTTGAACTTGGTGAACAGCGGCACATATTCGAACGTGACGTTGGAGTTCTCCAGGCCGTACCAGCGCGCCGGGTTGCCGGCGGCGCGGCGAATGAGGTACTTGAGGACGATGGCCGTGCGCTCGGTGCTGTCCACATCGGATTCGGGGGCAAGGAGCTTGCGCAGCATGATGAACTGGAACGAACCGATGGGGCTCGGCTTCTTGTAGACCGAATACTCGTGGGTCTGGTCGGGGAGCTCGCCGGATGCGGAGAGGTCGGAGACTACCTGGCGCAGATAGGCGTTCACACGCTGATTGACCTTATAGCCCAAGAACAGGTGCACGCGGAAGACGTAGTCGGTGCCAAAGGTCTCAACGGAATAGGCGAACGTATAGGGCTCGTCCATGGTCTCGACGTTGATGAACCAGTAAGCGCGGGCTCGCTTAGGGTGCTTGTCGAGAATCGAGTAGATCACGTCGCGATCGATGTAATCGGTGTTGCTGTCCTTGGTGAGGTAGACGATGTTGTCGCTCATCAGCTCGTAGGTCTCGTCATTGCGCAGACGATCGAGCTGCGGCAGGTAGGTGCGCAGCGGCAGCAGCGTTGCCTGGCGACGCTCGACGGCGGTGCCGTTGAACCAGCTCACCATGATGCCCATGATCAGCGCTGCCATCAAAATGGTGAAATAGCCGCCGTGGAAGAATTTGGTGAGTGAGGAGCCAAAGAAGAAGCCCTCGAGTGCCAGGAAGAACACGATAAAGACCCAGGGGAAGACCTTGATCTTGCGGTCGTTGTGCAGGTAGAAGAAGAGCAGCAGCGTGGTGCACATCATGGTGATGGTGATGGCCAGGCCGTATGCCGCTTCCATGTGAGCGGAAGACTGGAAGAGCAAAACCACGATGACGCAGCCCACGAGCATGACGTTGTTCACCATGGGGATATAGAGTTGGCCCTTGGTCTCTGCCGGGTAGAAGACCTGCATGTGCGGCATGAGGTCCAGGCGGCTTGCCTCGGATACCAGCGAGAACGCGCCGGTGATGAGCGCCTGCGAGGCGATGATGGCGGCAAGCGTGGAGAGAATCACAGCAAACGGGCGAACGTTGCTGTTGAGCATCTCAAAGAACGGGTTAAGATCATGGATGCCTACAAGCGAGGGGTTGCTGGCGTTGGCAAGCAGCCAAGCTCCCTGGCCAAGGTAGGAGAGCAACAAGCAGACCTTAACGAACGGCCAGGTGGCGTAGATGTTTCCGCGGCCCACGTGGCCCATGTCGGAATAGAGGGCCTCGGCGCCGGTGGTGGCAAGGAAGCAACTGCCCAAGATCATGATGCCCGCGTGGTTGTTGGGCGAGAGCAAGAACGAGATGCCTTCGAGCGGGTTGAACGCAAGCAGAACGACGGGGTTGCCCAGGACAAAGAACAGGCCGGTGCCGCCCAGGAACAGGAACCACAGGGTCATGATGGGGCCAAAGGCACGGCCGATCTTTGCGGTGCCCACGTGCTGGATCAAGAACAGCGCGATAATGATCGCAAGCGTGATGATGACCACGTTGGTCTGCCCCGGACCGATGATTGACTTCATGGCAGGGATGGTTCGCAGGCCCTCGACAGCGGTGGTGACGGTCACCGCGGGGGTGAGGATACCATCGGCCAAAAGCGCAGCGCCGCCCAGCATGGCGGGGATGATGAGCCACTTGCCAAAGCGACGTACCAGGCTATAGAGGGCGAAGATGCCGCCTTCGCCGTGGTTGTCGGCTTTCATGCAGATTAGCACGTACTTAATGGTAGTGAGCAGCGTGACCGTCCAGATCACAAGCGAAAGGGCGCCCAGGATGAACTCTTGGTTCACCGAGGTGATGCCGCCGTTACCGGCAACGAGCGCCTTGGTGACGTACATCGGGGACGTTCCGATGTCGCCGTACACCACGCCGAGCGTGACGAGCATGGCCGAGAGGCTGACAGGGATTGCGTGCGCGTCAGCGTTGCTCACGGTTGCGGATTGAGCCTTTTTGCCCATGTCGCGTTTTCCTCCTTTTACCATCTCAGCCGCCCCATCAGGCATTTTCCCGATAGAGGCGGCTGTTGAAAAACAAGTGATTATGCAATCCTCAGAAGTATAGCCATGTGTGCGATTCCGTGCGCGACAATTTGCGAAAATCGCCCGCGCAGTTAAGAGGTTGGGCCACAGGGGCACGCGATTTGTGGAGAATCGCGCCCCCGTGACCCGTTGCATTACTCTGCGCGTTGGTTGCGTCCGTGGTCGCGTTCGTGTTCGCGCAGTTCCGTCTGACGCGCGCTGATGGCGGCATCGTCCATGCCGGCTAGGCGCATGGCGTCCTCGATGCGGTAGCGTTTGACGATGTAGCAGTGATGGATGCGCTTGTTGCGCGCAAAGTCCTCGGGGATGGTTTGTTCGGTAATATCGGTGAGCACCACGCCGGCTCGTGCCAGGGCTTCTGTATCCGGTTTGAACGTGCGGAGATTGCACGAGAAGATAGCTTCGCCTTCACGCGTGAGCAAGCGCGAGATGCCTACGATAAGGTCCACATGATCGCGCTGTACATCCCAGGTGCGGCGGCCCATCTTCGAGGAATTGGAGAACGTGGGCGGATCGCAGAAAATCAAGTCCCAGCGGTTATCGGTCTGGCGCTGCTCGCGAATCCATGCCAGCACATCGTCGCGCACGAAATAGTGGTTGGAGCCGGTAAAGCCGTTTTGGCGCATGTTGCGCTCGGCCCAGTCCAGATAGGTGTTGGAAAGGTCGACAGTGACGGTTTCCTCCACGCCTGCGTCGGCGGCGTAGCAGGTGGCGGTGCCGGTGTAGGCGAAGAGGTTGAGGAACCAGCGTGCCTTCTTGGCATGCTCGCGTACCAGGCCTCGCGTGACGCGATGGTCAAGGAAGATGCCGGTGTCGAGGTAATCGTCGAAGTTAACCGTGAAGGTGAGGCCGCCTTCCTGGATATTGGGAAGTGTCGGGTCGTTGAGCATGTCGCGTTTGGGCGCGTTTGTACCCTTGCCGCTCTTGTTGCCGCGCGGACCCTGGGCATACTGCGAGCCGCCACGCGAGCGCGTGCGCGCACGAGTGGCAACGTGGTTGGCAGGGACATCGAGCACGGCAGGAGCGATGGCGAGGATGTCCATCATGCGCGCCTGGGCGAGCTCGGGGTCCACGCTCTTAGGCGCAGCGTACTCGGCCACGACGAGCCAGCGGCCAGGTGTATCCGGCGCGCCCTCGTAGAGGTCGATGGCTGCGGCGTAGTCGGGAAGATCGGCGTCGTAGACGCGATAACAGGTGACGCCCTCACGTTTGGCCCAACGGCGACGCTGCTTGGCCACCTTGCGTAGGCGAGCGGCAAATTGATTGGATTCAGGGATGAGCACGGGGATACGCATGCCGTCGCCCACCTCGACGGTTGCCTGATCCGCATCTGCCTCTTCGGCCTGCGCACGCGTGGCGGGGTCGAAGTACATGAGCGAAGCGTCTTCGTTGTTGGGCTTGATGGTGAGCGTGCGAGCGGGGGAGAGGCCCAGGCTGCGGCAAACAATCGTGTCGCGCGCCAGAACGACGCATGGCAGGTGCTCCAACAGCTCGTCGCGCGTGACGTTGTCGAGCAGTTTCAGCGCACGCGAGGTGTCGGTTGGGGCGATGTCGGTGGTATCGGCGACAACCATGCCGCGAGCGGGAAGCGATGCGCGGCGGATTCCCAGCTTGGCGACGATCTTCTGTGCGTTGGGAGGCATGGTTGCCACGTATTGGGAGAGTCCGGCGGCAGCGAGGACGCGCTGCGTAGCCGAGACGGCTGCGGCATCTACATCGGTGGCGATGATGCGACAACGGCGCTCGCTTGCGCGCTCGGCACGGCCGTCCGCCTCGTCCAGAAGCGCTTCCCAGGATTGCTCGTCATGCAGGCGCCAACCCATAAAGCCCCAGCGCTCGCGCAAGAGGCCCGGGGCGCGGTCGAGAAGCTGCTGAGTTGCCTCGAGTACCAGGCCACCGCCCGCACAGCAGGCGTCGACAAAGACAAGTGGTCCCGCGCTCTCGGCGTCCTCGCCCTCACCGGGGGTCTCGGCACACAGTGCAGACCATCCGCCCTGCGCGAGAGCGAGGGCAGCGTAATCGGGGCGAAGTACGTGATGAGTGGCATCGCCATGGGTTGCCTCGCGGGGAAGGCGACGGAACAGCGCATCACCCGAAAGGTCGAGATGCAGACTGGCCCGGTCGTTGCGGATGGACAGGGCGATGCGCGCGCCGGGGTTTTCGGTATCGACGTTGGGGCGAGCGCCGGTGGCCTCAAGCAGGCGGTCGCAGATGGCGTCTTTTACGCGCAGGGCGCTAAAGCGGGTGTTGCGCAGGTTGTCGTTGGTGCCGCGAGCGGTGACGGCGATAGTGACGCCTTCGGCCAGGACCTCTTCCCAGGCAATCTCGCGCGTACCGGCATAGAGGGCATCAGCGTCGCGGGCGTCAAAGCGATCGATGACCACCAGGATACGGCTGGCCAGGCGCGACCACAGGCAGGCGCGCTCGCCGTCGATGACCTGGCCCGTAAACGAAACGCGGCCCTTGAGCTTGCGCACCTGCGCGAGACACAGGGCGTTCAACTCATCGGCAAGGGCGTCTTCAAAACCGGTAGGACAGCTGGCAAAGAATTCCATGGCGTATGCCTTTCGCAATCAATGTGTTCCGGCACATTATCGCATGGATGGCAAGCGGAGCAGGCCGCTTCGCAAAGGCTGCATCGCGTCCGTTTCATATGAAAAAGGGCTGTCGATTGCTCGGCTATCTTATAAAAAAGTTAATTTCTATAAGATAGGACCGATTTTTGCGCCGCTATTTTATAAAAATGGCGATTTTTATAAAATAGCGGGCTTCAAGTGAGGTCTAAAGATGAAAAGTGGCCCTTGTGGCCATTCTGCTTCTTACGGTTGCGCGTGCCCGCATGCGGGCATAAGAGTTCTACATAGCGGGCTCTATGCTGGGAGGTTGGCGCGTATGGATAAGACGGCGTTTTTCACGATGACGAGCGGTCTGTATGTGGTGAGTGCCGCGGCGGGCGATCGCAAGGCGGGATGCGTGGTCAACACGGCGGTGCAGGTGACATCCAGTCCTGCGCGCATTTCGGTTGCGGTGAATAAGGAGAACTTCACCGCAGGCGTGATCGCCGATGCCGGCGCCTTTGCCGTGACGGTTATCGATCGGACGGCGGACATGATTTACATCGGCAACTTTGGCTTCCGTACCTCGGCGAACTTCGATAAGTTCGAACGCTACGAGGAGCGCCAGACCGCTCTTGGTGCGCCCTACGTGCCCGAGCATGCAACGGCGTTGTTCTCGTGCCGTCTGGTAGAAACAGTCGACGTGGGTACGCACCTGCTTTTTATCGGCGAGGTCGAGGACGCACAAAAGCTTTCCGACGAGACCCCACTCACCTATGACTACTACCACAAGGTTCTCAAGGGAAAGACGCCGCCCAAGGCGTCCTCGTATATCGAGTAGGGATTGAGTCAAAGCGGCATCAAGCAAAATCGGCCCGCACGCTCTTGGAACGTGCGGGCCGATGCCATTATCACAGGGGATTATGGCGCGATACGCTACGCGAAAACGATCTCTCCGGTCTTGGGATCCATGCTGTCAACGATGGCGAGGGACTCCACCTGGTAGCCGCGCTCGCGGAGCTCTTTGCCGCCGGGCTGGAAGCCCTTTTCGATGGCGATGCCGATGCCCTCGACGATGACGCCGGCCTCTTCGCAGATCTCGAGCAGGCCATTCAGAGCACAGCCCATGGCCAGGAAGTCGTCGATGATGATGACATGCTCGCCGGGGTTGAGGAAGCGCTTGGCAACGATGACGTTGTAGACGCGGTTCTTGGTAAAGCTCCTGATCTCCGTGCGGTACTGCTCGCCATCTAGGTTCGTGGATTCGGTCTTGCGCGCAAAGACCACAGGCACGCTATTAAAGTGCTGGGACGCAACGCAGGCGATGCCGATGCCGGAGGTTTCGATCGTCAAGATCTTGTCGACGCGCTTGCCCTCAAACAGGCGTGCCCACTCGGCGCCCATCTGGTCATACAGCGACACGTCGCACTGGTGGTTGAGGAAGTTGTCGACTTTCAGGACGTTGCCCTCACGGACGATGCCGTCCTTGCGAATGCGGTCTTCGAGCTCCTTCATGTATGTCCTCCAGATGGTGAGCGCATGGAAATGATTGTTCACCATATTGCCACGTCTGGGGCGCAGGGCATACCCGCGGGGTGTTCATTCACCTACACGCCATGAAGCAATGGTGCAAGTTGGGTTCGATGTGCCGCTATGAAAACGGCCGCCCAACACGCGCAAGGCGGTTGGGCGGCCATCCGGGAACGCCATATACAGGGAGAAGAAGCGCTACTCCAGCTCGAAGGCTCCCGTGTAGAGCTGGTAGTAGTAACCGCGCTTGGCAATGAGCTCGTCGTGGTTGCCGCGCTCGATGACGCGGCCGTGTTCCAGGCAGATGATCACATCGGAGTTGCGCACGGTGGAAAGACGGTGGGCAATCACAAACGTGGTGCGGCCATTCATGAGGGCATCCATGCCGCGCTGCACGATGGCCTCGGTGCGCGTATCGATGGAGCTCGTGGCCTCGTCCAGAATCATCGCGGGGGGATCGGCTACCGCGGCGCGCGCGATAGAGATCAGCTGGCGCTGGCCCTGGGATAGCTGGGCACCGTTGCCCGAGAGCATGGTGTTATAGCCCTTCGGCAGGCGGGTGATGAAGTCGTGCGCGCCCGCGAGCTTGGCGGCGGCGATGCACTCCGCGTCGCTGGCGTCGAGATTGCCGTAGCGGATGTTGTCCATCACAGATCCAGTGAACAGGTTCACGTCCTGCAGCACCACGCCCAAGCTTCGACGCAGGTCTGCCTTGCGAATCTTGTTGATGTTGATGCCGTCGTAGCTGATCTTGCCGTCAGCGATGTCGTAGAAGCGGTTGATGAGGTTGGTGATGGTGGTCTTGCCGGCACCGGTTGCGCCCACGAAGGCGACCTTCTGGCCAGGCTTGGCAAAGACACTCACGTCGTGCAGCACCTCGCGATTCGGCGTGTAGCCAAAGTCAACATGGTCCATACGAACGTCGCCGCGCAGTTCTTCGTAGGTAATGGTGCCGTCATGGTGCGGGTACTTCCAGGCCCACAGACCGGTGTGCTTGTCGGTCTCGACGAGCTGGCCGGTAGCGCGGTCGCGCTCGGCATTTACCAGCGTGACGTAGCCCTCGTCGGCCTCGGGCTCCTCATCGATGAGCTCAAAGATGCGGTCGGCGCCGGCAAGGCCCATGACCACGGCGTTGATCTGCTGCGAGATCTGGCCGATCTGTCCGCAGAACTGCCTGGTCATGTTGAGGAACGGCACTACGACGGCGATGGAGAGCGCGGTGCCGGAGATGGAGAGGTTCGGCACGCCCAGCGCCAAGAAAATGCCGCCGGCCAGTGCGACCAGCACGTAGAGCAGGTTGCCCAGGTTCATGAGGATGGGCATGAGGATGTTGGCGTACATGTTGGCCTTCTGCGAGACCTCGAAGAGCTTCTCGTTGCGCTCGTCGAAATCGGCCTCGGCGGCGGACTCGTGGCAGAACGCCTTGACGACCTTCTGGCCGTTCATGACTTCCTCGATGTGGCCCTCGACTACGCCGAGCTCGGTCTGCTGGGCGATGAAGAAGCGCGCGGAGTTGGAGCCCAAGAGCTTGGTCATAAGGGCCATAAAGGCAACGCCGGCGATAATCACCAAGCACATCCAGACGGAGTAGTACAGCATGATGAAGAGCACCGTAACGATGATGATGCTCGTCATGAGCAGGTTGGGCAGCGACTGGCTGATCATCTGACGCAGCGTGTCGATATCGTTGGTGTAGTGCGACATGATGTCGCCGCGCTGGTGCGTATCGAAGTAGCGGATTGGCAGGTCCTGCATGCAGTTGAACATTTTTTCGCGCAGCTTCTCGAGCGAGCCCTGCGTGACGACGGCCATCGCGCGGTTCCAGAAGAGCGCAGAGAGCACGCCGACGGCATAGATGCAGCCAAGCGTTACGACCAGGTTCAAGATCTGCGGACGA
This sequence comes from uncultured Collinsella sp., assembly GCA_934647195.1. GTDB lineage: Bacteria > Actinomycetota > Coriobacteriia > Coriobacteriales > Coriobacteriaceae > Collinsella. The sequence continues at coordinate 68,036 of CAKUFD010000001.1, read as the reverse complement.
GCGGCCTCCCAGTCGCCGGACTGCCATGAGGTGCTGATGATCTCGAGGGCGCGCTGCAAGAAGGTGGGGCCGATGGCGTTGATGACGGCGCAAGCGATGACGCCAAGCGTCACCAGGGGCAGAAGCACGGGATAGAACGAGAAGAGCGTCTTGATAAGACGGGAGAACGTGCCGGGCTTGCGGTTCTTGGCGCGCTCGGCGGTAGTCGCCTTACTCATGCGCCTCGCCTCCTTCCTTCTCTACGGCATCCATGGCAGGAGCCTGGGCCTCTTCGGTCATTTTGTTCTGCGAGGTGAAGGTCTCGCGGTAGATCTCGCTCGTCTTGAGCAGCTCGTCATGGTTGCCGATCTGCGCGATGCGGCCGCCCTCCATGACGATGATGCGATCTGCATCCTGCACCGAGCTGATGCGCTGGGCAATGATGAGCTTGGTCGTGTTGGGCAGGTAGCTTGCCAGCCCTGCGCGAATCTTGGCGTCGGTCTTGGTGTCGACGGCGCTCGTGGAGTCGTCCAGGATCAAGACCTTGGGGTGACGCAGCAGAGCGCGCGCGATGCAGAGGCGCTGCTTCTGGCCCCCGGAAACGTTGGAGCCGCCCTGCTCGATCCAGGTGTCGTAGCCCTTGGGGAAGCCATCGATAAATTCGTCGGCGCAGGCAAGGTGCGCGGCTTCGCGGACTTCCTCATCGGTGGCGTTGGCATCGCCCCAGCGTAGATTCTCGGCGATGGTGCCCGAGAACAGAACGTTTTTCTGCAGCACCATGGCTACCTGATGACGCAGGGCGTCCAGATTGTAGTTTCGAACATCGACGCCGCCTACGCGCACGGTACCCTCGGTGGCGTCGTACAGACGCGCGATGAGATTCACGAGTGAGGATTTGGCCGAACCCGTGCCGCCGATGATGCCGATGGTCTCGCCGCTCTTGATGTGCAGGTCGATGTTTTCCAGGGCTTGGCGCTCGGCGCGCGCGGAGTACTTAAAGCTCACGTGGTCGAAGTCGATGGAGCCGTCGGCCACCTCGTGCACGGGCTCGGCGGGATCGGCGATCGTGGGCTCGGCGGCCAGCACCTCGGTAATACGGTGCGCCGATTCGTCGGCCATGGTCACCATGACAAAAATCATCGACAGCTGCATCAGGCTCATCATAATCTGGAAGCCGTAGGTAAAGGTCGAGGACAGCTGGCCCACGTCGAACAACGTGCCTTGGCTCGTGATGATGAGCTTGGAGCCCAGGTAGATGATGACAACGAACGCGCCGTTGACGCAGATGTTCATCATGGGGTTGTTAAAGGCAAGCAGCTTCTCGGCGCGGGTGAAGTCCATCTGGACGTTGTGCGCAGCGGCCGCGAATTTCTCCTTCTCGTAGTCCTCGCGCACATAGCTCTTGACCACGCGCATGCCGGTGACGTTTTCCTCGACGGACTCGTTGAGCGCGTCGTATTTGTGGAACACGCGGGCAAAGATCGGACGTACCTTGTAGATGATAAAGAACAGGCCAAAGCCCAACAGTGGGATGATGACCAGGTAGACAAACGAGACGCTGCCGCCCATGGCGTAGGCCATGATGAAGGCGAAGATCAGCACCAGCGGCGAGCGCACGGCGATGCGGATGAGCATCATAAAGGCCTGCTGTACGTTGTTGATGTCGGTAGTGAGGCGGGTGACGAGCGAGGAGCTCGAGAACGCGTCGATATTGGCGAAACTGAACGTTTGAATCTTGTAGAACAGGTCGTGACGCAGGTTCTTGGCAAAGCCGCAGCTCGCATGACTGCAGGTGATACCGGCTGCGGCACCAAAGGCGAGCGACGTCAACGCGATGAGCACGAGGATGCCGGCGGTGGGCAGGATGTCCGCAACGGCGGCGCCATCTTTGATGGAGTCGATAAGGTTTGCGGTGACAAACGGGATGCTCATCTCGCAGATGACCTCGCCCAATACCAGCAGCGGCGTGGCAATAGTGACTTTCTTGTAGTCACGGATGCTTGCTGCAAGCGTTTTAATCATCAAGTCCCTCCCAAGTGTTTCGAATCTTTTCAAGCATAGTGAGCAGCTGTTCGCGCTCTTCGAGCGTGAGGGCCGAGAACGCTTCGCTGCGGAATTTGATACGTGCAGCTTGTTCAAGCTCTGCCTGGCGTGCGCCCTCTGCGGTGAGCTCGACGATGAGCTGCCGACGGTCTTCGGTGCTGCGCGAGCGCTCGATGAGTCCGATGGCTTCGCACTTGGAGAGAATCTCGGAGAGAGAGCCGGGCTTAAGGGCAAAATGCAAGCCCAGTTCCTGCTGGGAAATCTTGCCGCCATGTCTGGCGATCAGGCAGATGATGGGGGCTTTGCCAGAGGTGCCGCCTCCATGGAAGTGCAGGTAATGCCCGCAATAGCCAAGGCTGTTGAGAATCTGTTTCGCGAGCTTGTCTTCGGCGTTTTCGGGTTCGGGCAGATCTTCGGGATCTTTTCCCAAGAGGCGAGGCAGGCCGCATGCGCCGGAGGCTTTTTCTGCTGTCAAAAAGGTCACTCCTTTCGTTCTTCTTCGTTATCTTTGAGGTACACGAATAATGAGGGTACCGCACGATATATGGTTGTCAAGGTACCGAAGGATGTTTTTGAGAAGAATATACAGGGTGGATAGCTCGCTCTTTCCGGGTTACGCAAGGTCCGTAGGGCCACTTGCGCATACGCCACGAGATTTAGACCTTGCTGGCGCTCGGTCCTATGTTGAAAGCCGATTCGCTATAGCTGTTTGAGCAAAGCCTCGCAACCGGCGAGGACGTCCTCATACGTGACATCGAAATTGCCGGTATACCAGGGGTCGGCGACATCGCGGTCGCTGCCAGCGAGGCTCAAGAGCTTGATCACTTTGGCGCAGCTGTCGGCTTGCGCTTCGGGTTCGTGCTTGAAAATGCGGCGAAGGTTGCGGATATTGGCGTTGTCCATGCCGATGATAAGGTCCCAGTCGGAGTATTCATCGCCGCGCACCTGACGCGCGCGATGCGGTACCAAAGGCACGCCCATCTGGCGCAGTTTGGTCACGGTCCCATAGTGCGGTGAGTTGCCGATTTCTTCGGTCGAGGTGGCGGCGGAGTCGATAATAAACTCATCGCTGCGGCCCGCCTGACGCACAAGTTCGGTGAATACCGACTCAGCCATGGTCGAGCGGCAGATGTTGCCGTGGCAGACAAAAAGGATGCGGTGCTGTTGCATGAGGGGCTCCTGGGTCATGGATTGCAAAGGGGCTGGGCGGCCAGTGCGTGCACTGCCCCTGAGGTAAACAATTCTATCGAGAGTTTAGTGGATATGCTCGCCGTATATGTCGCTGCGCTACACTGGGGCAACCGCGGCGTCGCATGGGCGCCCGCATCATTAAGGGGAGCAAATGAAAAACACCCAGCAGCTTTTGCTGATCAACGACATGTGCGGCTATGGCAAGGTGGCGCTTTCGGCCATGCTGCCCGTGCTCTCGCACATGGGGTACCGCATCCATAACCTGCCTACCGCCTTGGTGTCCGATACGCTCAATTATCCCAAGTTCTATATTCACGACACTACGGAGTACGTGCGCGAGAGTCTTGCTATTTGGGAAGATCTTGGGTTTGAGTTCGACGCTATTTCCACCGGCTTCATTGTGACGGAAGAAGAAGCGCGCATTATTTCCGATTTTTGCCATCGCCGTGCGAAGACGGGCACCAAGGTATTCGTCGATCCCATCATGGCCGACAACGGCAAGCTGTATGCTGGCGTTCCGGAGTCCACAATCGGCCTCATGCGAAGCCTCGTTGAGTGCGCGGATTGTGCGGTGCCCAACTATACCGAGGCATGCCTGCTTACGGAGACGCCCATGGAGGACGAGTTGACTTCTGAGGCGGCTCGCGCGCTGGTCGATGCTGTGCGTGGCCTGGGCGCTAAGTCGGTGGTTATCACGAGCTGCAAAGTCGATGGAGCCGACGTCATCGTGGGCTTTGACCATGCGATCGACGAGTATTTCACGGTGCCTATCGATATGCTGCCTGTGTACTTCCCGGGTACCGGCGATACGTTCTCCAGCGTGCTGCTGGGCCGCGTGATGCATGGATGGTCGTTGAAGCGCGCTTCTGCCGACGCCGCGCGCGTGGTGCGCGAGCTGATCGCTCGCAATGCCGACCAAGAGGACAAGTCTGCAGGCCTTCCCATCGAAGCCTGCCTTGATGTGATTGACGGTGAGTAACGTGACGAGCGAGGCGATGGTCGAGGGCGGCGCGAACCTCAAGCCCGCCGGCGCGCCGCGTGGCAAACGTCCCAGCATTCGCATTACCTGCGTAGACCAGTTGGGTGAGTGCCGATGCCATCATGGCCACAAGCCGGGCGATGTCTTTGACTTCGACCGCGACCGCGGCAAGTTGTGCCCCATGGCCTGCCATGTGGGATTTCCCTACATCGACATTTTGCGCTACGGCGGCACCGTTCCCGGCAACGAACCCGGTACGGCTAAGTTCTGCTGTCCGGAGGTCGATACTCTCAACGTCTTTTTGGCCGAGATCGTGGAGTAGCTCGGGCACGAGTCCTTTGATCGGGCCCGGCGGGGTTTTGACGGAGAGCGGTTGCTCTAATCACAAGAACTTGTCCTTAGAAAGCTGGCTGAAATTCTAAGAACAAGTTTTGGCCCTAAGTTGTTCTTAGAATGTCGCACGGCGCTCTAAGGACAACTTCTCGTTCTTACGCAAAAACAAAAACGGGGTGCAGTCCACTGTGAGCCGCACCCCGTTTTGCTTGCTGTGCTGCAAAGACTTACATGGCAAAGTCGCCGCCGATGAGGCGGGACACGGACTCCTCGTTATACACAGCGGCGATGGCGCTGGCAAACTCGTCGGCCACGGTGATGGTCTTGATCTTGCCGCCAACCTCGACGGGGATGGCATCGGTGACCACGCACTCCACGATGGGGGCGTCGTTCAGGCGTTCGATGGCCTTGCCCGAGAAGATGCCGTGGGTGGCGCACACGTAGATGTCGCCGGCGCCCAGGGCCTTGAGCTCGCGGACGTTAGCGCACAGGGTGCCTGCGGTATCGATCATGTCGTCGTTGATGATGCAGGTCTTGCCCTTGATGTCGCCGATGATGCCCATGACCTCGGCCTGGTTGTGGTGCGGACGGCCCTTGTGAGCGATCGCGAGGTCGCAGTCGAGCATATCGGACAGCTTCTTGGCGGCCTTGGCGCGGCCCACGTCAGGAGACACGACAACGAGGTTGTCCTTGTCGAGGTCCATGGCGTTGTAGTAATCGGCAAACAGCGGCAGGGCGGAAAGGTGGTTGACCGGGACATCGAAGAAGCCCACGATCTGGCCCTGGTGCAGGTCGAGCGTGATGATGTTGTTCACGCCGGAGCACTCGAGCAGGTCGGCGACCAGGCGAGCGGTGATGGGCTCGCGGGGAGCGGCCTTGCGGTCCTGGCGAGCATAGCCGTAGTGCGTGATGACGGCAGTGATGGTGCGAGCAGAAGCGCGCTTGGCGGCGTCGGCAGCGACCAGCACCTCCATGAGCATGTCGTTGACGTTCTCGCCGGCGATGGACTGGATCAGGAAGACATCGGCGCCGCGGACAGTCTCCTCGTAACGAGCGTAGATCTCGCCATTGGCAAACTGCTCAAGAGCGAGGCCGGAAAGCTCGACCCCCAGGATGTCAGCGATTTTCTGCGCGAGCGGACGGTTGGAAGAACCGGAATACACGCGCATGGTCTTGTAGATCGCCCGCCTTTTGGTGGGATCGTTAGTTGGCATCTGCCCCTACTCCTTAGTACGTACTTGACCCTTGTCGTTGAACTAGTTGCCCGCGTTGTGACGCGCGCCCCAGCCCTCTATGATGCACTGCTTGGTGCGCTCGAGAGCAAGCGCGCCATCAGGGACATCCTTGGTAATGGTTCCGCCGGCGCCGGTTACGGCGTCGGATCCGATATTTACGGGAGCCACCATCATAGTATCGGAACCGATGAAGGTTCGGTCGCCAATGGTGGTCGGATTTTTATGTTTGCCATCGTAATTGCATGTGATGGAGCCGGCGCCCACGTTCACGCCCTCGCCCATGGTGGTGTCGCCGATATAGGAGAGGTGCGGAACCTTGGAACCGCGGCCGATCGTGGACTTCTTGATCTCCACGTGCGTGCCGGCCTTGGAGCCGTCGAGCATATGGGTGCCCGGGCGCAGGTAGGCGCGCGGGCCGCAGTTGACCTTGTTTTCGAGGACGGCCTCGATGGAGACGGTCTCGTCGACCACGCAGTCGTTGCCCACCTGCGTATCGGTAAGGCGGCTGTTGGGGCCTAGCTGGCAGTTCTCGCCCACATGGGTGTTGCCGATCAGGTGCGTTTGCGGCCACACGATGGTGTCGCGGCCGATGGTGGCATCGGGGCCAATCCATGCCTGCGTGGGATCGAGGAACGTGACGCCCTCGGCCATCCAGTGAGCATTGATGCGGTCGCGCGCGATGGCGGTGAGCTCGGCGAGCTGCGCGCGCGAGTTCACGCCCAGGCCGTCGCGGTAGTCGTCGCAATGGAAGATGGTAACAGCCTGGCCTGCGCTCTTGAGGATCTCGAGCATATCGGGCAGATAGTACTCGCTCTGGGCGTTGTCGTTGGTGATTTCGCCGATATGCTGCTTGAGCTGGGCGCCGTCAAAGGCATAGCAGCCGGCGTTGCACTCAAGGAGCGTTTCCGATTGTTCGGGCGTGCAATCCTTCTGCTCGATGATGCGGGTGATAGAGCCGGTTTCATCGAGTTCGATGCGTCCGTAGCCAAAGGGCTCGGGCGGGGTGAAGGTGAGGGCGGCCGCGGCGTAGGCGCCACCGTCCACGGTCTGGGCGAACTTGGCTACGGTGTTTGCCTGGATGAGCGGCAGGTCGCCGTTGAGTACCACGACGGGACCGTTTTCGATGCCGCACGCCTCGATGGCAACCTTTACGGCATGGCCGGTACCCAGGCGCTCGACCTGCTCAACCGTCTCAACGGCGGTGGCGGAATCGGCATACGTATCTTGAAGAAGCGCGCGCACTTCGTCTGCATGGCTTCCCACGACAACGATCACGCGGCTGCAGCCTGCGGCGATCGTGGCGTCGACGATCCAGTTGATCATCGGCTTGCCAAGGATCTTGTGCGACACCTTGGCATGGTTGGACTTCATGCGTGTGCCCTCGCCGGCGGCGAGGATGATGGCGGTTGCGTCCATACTTCTCCCGGGTTGCTTGGTATGTACTGTGCGGCGGCGCTTGCAACCGCACAGGGCTTGATGATACCGCAGGCGGGAGCGCGCATGGCGTGCGGATGGCGCATGGCATCAAGAGCACAGCAAACGTGCGCGCCGAGCACGCGTTGTGGGGTTTGCGCATGGCGCCTTGGGCCGTTTTGCGAGCCGTTACAATAGCAAAAACAAAGGTGACGCGGGATGCATGATCCTGCTGGAGGAGTTTTTTTGATGCGATTGTTCCAAAGTGCCGATAGGTTGGGAGCGCATGTTGGGGACACGCCACGCGCGGCGGCCCGCATGGGGGCTTTCACCCTTGCCGTCGTGGTGCTTTTGATGGCCTGTTTCGTCTCTCCCGTTGCGGCTTGTGGTGCAGAGACTGACGAGTCGACTTTTAATGACCCCTATACCGCATGGGCGGGCTATGCGAGCACGGCGGCAGCGGGTGCGCCGGCGGGCGTCGTGCCCGTTATGGCGCCGGCAAGTGGCAAGGCATTGTGGGATGCAGATGCGAGCGCTCCCTGTGCTGCCGCCTTGCGCCAGCGCGGGCAGGCAACCTTTTTCTATCTTTTGGATGCAACGAGTCTTACCCAGTACGATGCGACGAGCGGCAAGGTTTGCAAGCAGGTATCGCTGCCCGCGCAGTCGCTCGGCTCATGCATGTTTGCCGATAGCGCTTTGATGGTCCCCCTGGCGGACGGTCGCTTGGCGGCCTATGACGAGGACCTGACGAGCGCATGGGTTTCGGACGAGGGCGTGCCGCTTGGTGTGGAGGGTGCGACGTGGGGCTCGTGCTCCACGCCTGTGTATGCCGAGGGCTGCATATTCGTGACGTTTTCTTATCGGGGGAACGGTCGCTTGGAGACTAAGGTTGCCTCGTTTTCTTCCGTGGACGGGTCGCTGCTCTGGCAGCAGGAGCTCGCACTGCCGGAAGGGGCTTCGCTTGAGGGCGTTGCTACAGGCGAAGGCGCTCTGCCCGCGATACTTTACTCGCAGGGCCACCTGTTGGTGAGCGGCGGTAACTCCGTAGCGTATCTGCTCGATGCCGCTTCGGGTAAGCTGCTCGACAGCGCTGTGACCGCCCCGGCGGGGTTGGCGTCGTGTGCTTCGGCAGCGTCTGCGGGCGCGGCGGGAGAGGGCTCTGCCCTTGCCGTTGCGGCGTCCGATGGAACGGCTTGTTTGGTGGAAGCTAGCGATTCGGGTGTGTTGGTTGGGGATTCTATAAGCCTCGGCTGCAGCCTATCTTCCTGCGCTCCTGTTTGCGTTGACGATGCGCTGTACGTGGGAGGGTCCGATGGGTGTGTCTATCGCCTGGCGAAAGACGATGCTGCGCTTTCGTTGCAGATTGATGGCCAGATTCGCGTTTGTTCCCGTGCAATAGGCGGGCTGTTGCCCGTTGCCTATGGAGAGAAGCCTTCTGCCATGACGCTCGGCGTGTATGCCCAGGCAGAGGATCGATCGCTCTTTTATATAGAGCATGCCGATGGCGAGGAGTCCGGTGCTTCGGTCCAATGCATTGCGAACGGAGAAGGGGCGGGGAATGAGTCTCTCGACACCGCGGCCGCACCTCTCTCGTTTGCGCTGCTGGCGAACCGCGACGGTTCCGTTTTTGCCGCATCGCGCGGAAAGCTAACGGTGCTTGCCGCCGACGAGAGTCGAACAGTACATACCCCGGTGGGCGGCTCGAATAGCCTCGATACGCTGGGTGCATCCTTGGCAGGTGTCACGCTTCCTAATGGCGCGGGCCTTGGCGTGGGCGCCTTGATTTTTGTCGTGGCGTTTGGAGCATACGTCGTGATTCGCAACAAGGGCGGTCGTCGTCTGAGCGATGAAGGCCTGGATGCCTGGCGCAACCGAGAAGACGATAGGCGCTCATGAAGCAGCGGTCCCTCTACGTATTCGAAACGTCGCATCCCGTCGTGCCGGCGTGCTACGTCATCGTCACACTTTGCCTAACCATGGCGGCGATGCAGCCGGTGCTGATTGCCATTTCGCTCATCGGGGCGCTTGCCGCCAACTGTTGCACCCGTGGGGTGCGCTCGACGCTTGCGGGCTTGCGCTGGCAGCTTCCCGTCATCGCGATCATCGCGCTGTTCAACCCGCTCTTCTCTGCCTCGGGGTCTACAGTTCTTTTCTATTTAGGGGCCCGGGCCGTTTATCTGGAGAGCTTGGCATACGGTTTGGCTATGGGCGGCCTGTTTGTGGCAAGTGCCCTATGGTTTATGGCGGGCTCCCATATGTTGACGTTCGATAAGGTGATGGCGCTTTTTGGCAACGTGGCCCCTGTGGTTGCGTTGATGATTTCGAGCACGATGCGGATGATTCCGCGCTTTGTGCGCCGGGGCCATCAAATCCTTGCGGTTCAGGGGGCGCAGGGTGTGCCGACGGCGGGTGCGGTCGATACGGCAAAGAGCCGCCTGCGTCTTTCCTCGGTGCTGATGGGCTGGGGCATGGAAGACTCGCTGGAGATGGCCGATGCCATGCGCGCCCGCGGCTGGGGTGCTGCTGCTCGCCGTACCACCTATACGCGCTACCGTTTTCGCGCGCGGGACGTGTATACGCTTGCGGTCTTGCTGCTTGCCGCTGTGCTGTGCTGCGCACTTGCCGCAGTGGCTTGCGGCCAGTTTTTGTTCTATCCCGCGCTTAGCCGACTGGTTGTTTGGTGGGGGTACGTTCCCTATGCCGCATGGATGCTGTTTCCCGCCGTGGCGCATGCCGTGCGCTCAAGGAGGTTTGCATGATCGAGGGAATCGATTGGAGCGGGGCGTCGGCGCCCGATGCCGCCATCGCCATCGAGGGGCTCACGTTTTCGTATCCGCAGGCCAAGGCTCCCGTGTTGTGTGATTTGAGCTGGAAGGTGCCTCGCGGCGCCTTTGCCATACTCGTAGGCGGAACTGGTTCGGGCAAGTCGACGTTGCTTTCGCTGCTCAAGCCGCAAATTGCGCCTGCGGGTACCCGTGAGGGCTCGCTTGCGGTCGCGGGCGTCGATGTAGACCAGCTCGACGACGCACAGAGCGCGCGAACCATCGGCTACGTATTTCAGAATCCCGACAACCAGATCGTGTGCGAAAGCGTATGGCACGAGATGGCATTTTGCCTTGAGAATTTGGGCACTCCGCAAGATGAGATGCGCCGCCTCATTGCCGAGACCAGCTATTTCTTTGGCATTGACGATTGGTTTAGGCAGAGTACCGATTCGCTTTCGGGCGGTCGTAAACAGCTGCTCGCCCTCGCCTCGACGCTTGTGGCGCAACCGTCGCTGCTGTTGCTCGACGAGCCCACTTCGCAGCTCGACCCGGTTGCCGAGCGCAATTTCCTCCATGCTCTCTTTCGCATCAACCGTGAGCTGGGCTGTACCGTGGTGGTGGCCACGCATACGCCACGTGCAATGGTCGACTACGCAACTTGCGTGTTTGAGCTGGCGGAAGGGCGCGTGCGCGAGGTTGCCGATTTGGAAACGCTGCGCGTGCGGGAGCCTTTGTTGAATGCCGGTGATGTCGCACCTGCGCGCGTGCCGGAGGATGATGCTCCGCGTGCGCTTGCCTTTGATGATGCTTGGTTTAGATACGATCGTGAGTCTCCCTGGGTGCTGCGAAATCTTGACTTGCGTGTTGCCGAGGGGCATATCCATGCGTTGGTGGGCGGCAACGGCTGCGGTAAATCGACGTTGCTCACGCTTGCGGCGGGCTCGTCTCGTCTCCAACGCGGCCGCGTGCGCACTGCTTGCGAGCGGCGCGTGCTGCTGCCGCAGGACCCCCGTGCTTTGTTTGCCGCCGAGACGGCGCTTGATGAACTGATGGAGTGGTCTGGCCAGCTTGGCTATGGCGAGGGTGAAGCGCGCCAGCTGCTGGAGGAACTGGGGCTTGCGGCGCAGGAGCGTGTGCATCCGTATGATCTTTCGGGCGGTCAGCAGCAGTTGCTCGCCATAGGCAAGCTCTTGCTGGCAAAGCCAGACGTGCTGCTGCTCGATGAGCCCACCAAGGGGTTGGATGCACGGGCGCGCTCGAAGTTCGCGCATGTGCTCATCGACCTTCGGGCGCAAGGCAAGACCATACTCATGGCGTCGCACGACCTCGACTTCGTGCAGCAAGTGGCCGACACGGTATCCATGATGTTCGACGGCGAGATCGCCTCGACTGAACCCGTTGCCGCGTTTTTTGCCAACAATGTGTACTACCGGCCGTAGGGCTGGGGCAGACCACGGTTGGCGGCGGGAGATAAACCTTAGTGGTACGTTTGCCTCCTGGTGCGTTTGTCATCAACGATGAACGGCTGTTCTCCCCGCGCGAACGGGATGGGAGAGCTAGCCGGTGAGAATGGGGCCTAGCTCGTCTACCTGCTAAAATATGCGTCTCATACAACTAAGGTTGAGCGAAATCGACCGTTTGGCACATGGCATAAACCCCTTTGCGGCCGTAATCTTCCCTGCGAAATCCGTTTTGAACTGAGAAACGGGTCACAGGAAAGGAGTTTGCGATGCAAGCGGATACCGTACTTAAGGGGAAGGTGTTTACGTCTAATCGCGCAGAGTTTACGGCTCAAGCGGTAGCGATTAAGGACGGCATGTTCGCCTATGTGGGCGATGAGGCGGGGGTGAACGAGTACGTCGGTCCCGACACTAAGGTGATCGAGGCAGGCGACGGCATGTTCATGCCGGGCTTCTGCGACGCTCATATGCACTTCTCGTCTGGTGCTGGTCAGTTTGCCTACGAGATCGACATTCTGGGTCTCGAGACCGTGGACGAGTACGTTGAGACCATCCGCAAATATGTGGAAGAGCATCCGGGACGCGAGTTCTATAAGGGCATGGGTTGGGACAACGCCGTGTTCGAGAACGAGGGCAAGATCCAGGCCAAGGAACTGCTGGACGCTGTATGCCCGGACGTGCCGATGCTTATCGGTTCGTACGATGGCCACTCCTATTGGGTCAACAGCAAGTGCCTCGAGAGGGCCGGCATTGGTCGCGGCTTTGTGAGCCAGGAAGCTGGAACCATCGTTTTGGATCCCGTGACGCAGGAGCCTACGGGCCTGGTGCGCGACTGGGCTATGAACGATGTCTTCAAGGCGATTCGTTCCTACACGGTCGAAGAGTTCAAGAGCGCCATTCTTACGTTGCAGGAGGACTTGCTTGCGGTCGGTATTACCAATATTTACGAGCCGATTCTTCGCGATGAGGTCAATGCTCAGATTGCTCTCGAGGAACTCGACATCGAGGGCAAGCTCAAGCTCAAAGTAACCTCTGGCTTCTATTGCAAGCCCGAGCATGAGGGCCTCGACAAGATCGATCGCTGCGCTAAGGTTCGCGATTCCTATCATGGCGAGCACTATCAGTGCAACAACATCAAGTTCGTGCTCGATGGCGTTATCGAGTCCGGTACGGCGTACCTGCTGGAAGAGTATACCGACAAGCCCGGTTTCCGCGGCGTTCCCAACTGCGAGCCCGATGACTATAACGCCATGGTTCGCTATGCCAAGGAAAAGGGTTTCCAGGTGCACGTGCATGCTATCGGCGACGCTGCCATCTCCATGGCGCTCGACGGCTTTGAGTATGCACAGGCAACCGATCCGAAGGATGACTGGCGCCCGACCATTACGCACCTGCAGGTTATGCGCGATGAGGACATCGACCGCTTTGCCGCCCTCAAGGGTGTCGCTTGCGCCAATCCTACGTGGCACTTTAAGGATCCCGTGTGCTATGAGTCCCTGGAGCACGCTCAGCTTGGCGATCGCGCCGAGTCCGAGTATCCGCTCAAGAAATTCTGGGACCGCGGCATGGTCGTCACCTCGGCAACCGACTTCCCCGTCTCTAACCCCGACCCGATGGAGGGCCTGGAGGTTGGCGCGACTCGTTGCGCGCCCGGCGACGCCTCGGAAGAGACCATGCTCGACCCCAACCAGCGCGTCTCGGTTGAGGACATGATCTGCGCCGGCACTATCAACGGCGCATACCAGAACTTCCTCGAGAAGCGCATCGGCTCCATCGAGGTGGGCAAGGAGGCCGACTTCGTGCTCATGGACCGCGACATCACGGCCATCGACCCCCATACCATCCACGAGGCCAAGTGCCTCATGACCGTCATCGACGGCAAGACCATGTACGAGAAGGAAGGCGAGTAAGATGGCAGAAACCAGCCCTAACAAGCTCGCGCGTAACTACACGCTCATCGGACTGTTCCTCTTTGCAGCTCCCTCGATCCTGCTGCAGCTCTGGACCGGTATCTATCAGATTTTCGACACGGCTATTGCCACCAACTTCAACAGCACGGCGACACTTTCGGCCATCAACATCGTCTATCCCGCTCAGGCAGTGGTAGAGGCTATTGCTTTCCTGTTCTCCGGCGGCTCTGCCGCCCTTCTGGGCAAGCTTTTGGGCGAGAAGAAGACGACTGAGGCAAACAAGACCTTCACCTGTGTGCTTCTCATCTCGACCATCATCGCTACTATCTGGGGATTTGCCATTAGCTTTGCTGGCGACCAGGTGTGGTACTTCATGGGCGCCGACGCGAGCCTCGCTCCCGTCTGCACGACCTACTGGAACGTGCACCGCTTCTTTATGCCGCTCTACACCATCCAGCTCGGTTTCCAGATGTGGCTGCTCACCGCTGGTAAGCCCACGCACTGCATGGTGATCACCATCCTCGGTGGCCTGGTCACGCTGGGTATGGACGTTGTCTACCAGGGTACGCTTGGCTTGGGCACCACGGGTGCAGCCCTCGGCTTTGGTACCGGCGCCGCCTTTGCCGCTATCGCTTCGGCTATCGTCATCTTCTCCAAGAGCAGCGTCCTGCACTATGATTCCCCGGCATGCCCTGCGAAAAATATCGCCGAGAGCTGCAAGATCGGTCTTGCCGACTTCATCTACAGCGCTGCTACCGGCTTCATGACCGCTATCTACAACATCCAGGCTATGAAGTACTTTGGTGCCGACGGTGTTGCTGTTGCCGCAATCTTCCTGTACGTGCAGTTCCTCTTCATCGGCCCGTTTATCGGCTTTGGTAAGGGTGCTACCCCAATCATCAGCTATCAGATCGGCGAGAACAACCCCAAGAAGATTCATAGCACGTATCAGAAATATCGTCGTCTGAGCGTCATCCTCATCATTGTCATCGCCATCCTGGGCATCGTCCTCATGAAGCCGATTTTGCTGGTCTACGGCCAGGTTCCCGGCGATCCCGTGTACACCCTCGCTGCCCAGAAGTGGATCCTCTTCGCTTCTTGCGCAGGCCTCGTTGGCGTGAACATCTGCATCCAGAACATGCTCACCGCTTTCAACGATACGATGATGCCGCTCGTTATCTCCACTCTGCGTTCGCTCATTCTTCCTATCGTCCTGCTGCTGGTGCTCCCCATGGTTATGGGCGGCGACGGCGTGTGGTTGGCCCTGACTGTGGCCGAGGCCCTTACCGCTATCGTCTCACTCTTCTTCCTTAAGAAGGGCGCCTTGAAGTACGGCTATAACACCGACGAGGGTGTCGAGCTTCCCGAAGAGGTTCTCGAGGCTGCACGCGCTGCAGCTGCCGAGGAAGCGTAAGTTCAAAATTCGACTCCTACGACAGATCGCGGGCGACAAGGCTGCCTGAGTCTTGCCGCCCGCCTCTCTCGGAGCGCGGCCGGTCCGAGTATCCACGGGGTGCCATTGCGCTATCATGGGTCCGGTCGTGATGCTAGAGGAGGAAAACGCGTGGGGTTCTATATCTATCTTTACAACGTGTTTTTCCTTTGCCTCTTTGCCTGCGCCGCCTTTTTCTGCGGCGTGACTAAGGGCGTGACGGAGAGCAAGCGCTTTGCGTATCTCTCTATGCTCATGGCCCTGCTGGCCCTCGAAGGAGTGGCCGATATGGGATCGTCCCTTGTGTCGGGAACGTTCTCTTCGGCAGGCAGCTTTGGCCCCCACGGTTCTTTGACCCTTTTTGGAATAGCGAAGACACTCTTCCAGATGGGCGAGGAGATCCTCTTTTATCTGCTGACGTGCGACGTGCTTAAACGCCCCTCCCGAGCGATTCTGTTCCTTCTCTTTCCGATACTTGCCCTGATTCGCTGCCTGGCGGGAACGGTTTATCTGGGCATCGTATCCGATATGACCTATCTTTTCATCGACCCTCTGGTTATGATTTCGCTTTGCGCATGGACCTTGATGGGTTTGGCCCGCTCTGCCTCTGATGAGGAGGTAGATTCTCGCGCGGTGCACCTTTTGCGCTCGCTTTTGCTCCTATGCCTTTGCGCCTATGCTGCCTCGATTGGCGAGGACCTTATATATGCAGCTATGTATATGCATTCCGGCTCGGTTCCATTTTATGTGGGCAAGATCAACATCATGGAAGACGCCCTATGGGCTTGCCTTGCCATGTCTTGCATCATTTACGCACGCCGCTATCAAGACGAGTTTCACGTGCGTCGAACCGAGCGACTTGTTCGCGATCGTTTGGATCTGTATCGCTTGGAGACCGAACAGCGCGCGGCAAAGCAGGGCGCGAATGACATCGCCGATTTTTGTGCGCTTTACGAGCTCACACCGCGTGAGCAGGAGGTGCTGTCTCGCGTTTTGACGGGACAGGGAAACCAACAGATAGCAAACGACCTGGTTATCTCGCTGGGAACGGTCAAGGCGCACGTTCATAGTATCTATCGGAAGCTCTCGGTTTCGCGTCGCAGTGAACTGATGGGCATGTTTTACGAACGCTCGCGTGGCGCTGCCGCTTCTGCCGAAAAGTAACTAAAACTGGCTTTCCAGTAGGGAGCGCGGTTTCTCCACGTGCTGTGTAACTACGAAAAGCTAAAGGAAATTTGAATATGAATTCTCGAGAAACGAGGGTCGCCGGCATGATCAATGCACTGGTGAACCCGCTTCTGATGTGCTCTTTTTTGCCGATTATCGAAGGCAAAGCGGCACTTGATATGTCGAGCCCTACTGGTTTTTGGGGACAGCTCGCGCTCGCTATTGTCATTGCAGAGGTGGTGAGCTCGCTGCCTCAGTTTGGAAAGGCCGTGGGCGATTGGGTTGATTTCTTTGGATTCAAACCAGGTAGCCCTGCGGCAAAGATCGCGGGTACGGTATTTGCCGCTACGCTGCTCTTTTTGATTATCGGGTTGGCCGAGATCGCATTCCAGACCGGCTTTGGCCTCGTGGGCGAAACGACGTATTTCTCCCGTTGGGCAAAGCTCGCCACCGGCGGCTGGGCCTTTGTTGTGGTGGGTGGTTTGCTGTTTGACCCCATTGCGGCAAAGGTTGCCCATGTTCTCGTGGGAGAAAAGGCCCCACAGGTCGAGGAAGTGCTCGAAGTGGAGTAGCCTGACCCGAATAAGCCCGGCTTGTCTAGAGCGAATCATTCACGGTAATGTATCTCTCCTTTTGCGCGCATACGATTGGCTTCAGTCGCATGCGCGCTATTTTGTTCAGAGGGTTACATATATCGCTGAAGAGACTCCATCATCTGTGCCACAATGGGGCGCGAACGTTAGGGAAAGGCCGTAAAGGAGCCCACGTGTTTGCTCGTATATGGCGCTATATAGAGGGGCCGATGCTTTTGCTCGTTCCGCTGTGCATGGGTACCATGCTGTACCTGGGCATTGCGCAGGCTGCCCTGTTGATGCTCGCCATGGTGGTGCTCGTGCTCGTCATGTTCTTTGCGGGTTACGAGGCGAGCCGCCCCGCGCTGCGACAGATCATGCCTACGCTTGTGCTGGCCGCCTTGGCCGCGGCGGGGCGTATCCTGTTTGGGCCCATTCCGGATTTCAAGCCCGTTTCTGCCATCGCTATTATCGCAGGCGCCTGCCTGGGGGCACGCTCGGGCTTTATGGTTGGCGCGTTGGCTGCCCTCACCAGCAATTTCTTTTTTGGTCAGGGCATGTGGACGCCGTGGCAGATGTACGCCTGGGGCGCGGTGGGCTATGTGGGCGGACTACTCGCCCATGCCGGAGCCTTTAGGCGCGCGGACGGTGGAGTGCGCATGCCGGCGCTACTTGCGTATGGTGCGGCTTCGGGCCTGCTATACGGTGTGATCATCAACGCGTACGACGTGATCGGTTTTGTGCAGCCCCTCACGGTGGCGGGCGCCATTGCGCGCGTCTCGGCAGCCGTTCCGTTTGACCTTATGCATAGCGCCGCTACCTGCGTATTTCTCGCTGCGCTCTATGCTCCGTGGACACGCAGGATCGACCGCGTGGTGCAAAAGTACGATTTGCGCGCCGGCGAGTGATCTGGTCGCCTGACAGCGGGCGGCGGCTGACATGCTCGGGCTGGCCCGTGGATGCCCGTCATGGATGCGCGGCATGGCCGTGTGGCATGTTGCCATGCGACACGGCACGCACTGCGGCAATGCGGCAAAGTAAAACCATCGCACAAACGTTCACTTTTCCTTATTTTTGGCGAAAAGTTGACGTTTGTGCGATGGTTTTGAATGGCGAGGGGCCGTCGGGCGATCCGTTTCGGCGAGCCGGCACCTGCCGCCGACCTACTCCACAGCCACCTGCTCCCCTTTGCGCGCCTCGGCTGCATGGGTGATATTGAGCAGCGCCAGGCCAAGCAGCGAGGCGGTGACGCTTGCGGCAAGGACGGCACACTTGGCTGCCAGCTGCTCGGGGCCGGAACTGAACGACAGGCCCGAGATCAAGATGCACATGGTAAATCCCACGCCACCTAGGACTCCTACGCAAAGCATCTGCCCCCACGTGGCGCCTTCGGGCAGGGGCGAAAACCCGATCTTCACGCTCAACGCCGTGACGGCGATAATGCCGATGGGCTTGCCCAGAACCAGGCCAAAGAAGCAGCCCAGCGCCACTGGGTCGGTCACAACGCTTGCCATATCAACGCCAACAAGCCTGAGCTGCGCATTTGCAAAGGCAAAGAGCGGCAAGATGATGAAATTCACCGGCGTGGCGATGGTCGTCTCCACGCGCTGCAGCGGCGGCGTCACGCGGTGCATGATGTTCTCTACGCGCTTGGCGGTGTGCGTGAACTCATGCTGGCCCAGCACATGCATCTGCGGGTCGTAGATGTCGTCGAGCTCGTCGCCGCGGTCGCTCAGCCAGTCCTTAACCGAATCGAGGCGAATGTCGGAGCGCGCGGGCAAGAAGAACGCCAGAATCACGCCGGCGAGGGTGGCGTGCACGCCCGAGTTGAGCATGCAAAACCACAGCAGGATGCCCAGGACAACGTAGTAGCGCGCATGGAAGACCTGTAGCACGTTGAGCAATCCCAACAGCACGCAGACGCCAACGGCAGCGGCCAGCCAGGGGACGGAGGGCGCCTGCCCGTAAAAGAGCGCGATTACGATGATTCCCAGCAGGTCGTCGGCGATGGCCAGCGTCGAGAAGAAGACCTTTGCCGCGGGCGCCACCTTATCGCCTGCAAGCGACATGATGCCCAGCGCAAAGGCGATGTCGGTGGCGATAGGTACGGCCCAACCGCCGATGTTGCCGCCAGCGTTAAAGACGCTGTAAATCAAGGCGGGTACGGCTACGCCGCCGCATGCTGCGAGGATGGGCATGAGCGCATGACGCGGATTTGTGAGGACACCGGCGGTGAGCTCGTATTTAAGCTCGATGCCCACGGAGAGGAAGAAGATCGCCATAAGGAAGTCGTTGATAAAGCCCTCAAGCGAGATGCTTCCGATAAAGGGCCCTACTTGCACAGCGAGCGGTGCCTCGAGAAATTCGCGTACGGCAAAGTAAGCGTCGGTATTCGCTACGATCACGGCGACTATGGCGGCGAGCACCATGGCCGCTGCGGCAATCGTGCCGTTATTGGTGATGCGCTGGATGGCGGGCTTGCGGGCACATCGGCGCGCGACGGCCGGGACGGCGACGATCTTCGACGGTGGCACCTCTGCTGTGTTATGTCCAGCTGCGTTCGATGTGCTCATAAGCTGCTCCCTCGCGGCGCAACTCGACAGTTCGCGCCCTCTCTCACGTTTTGCCGTCCTTTGTTATAACCCTGCCGACGTTATCTGCGCGCGCTCGCTGTGTTTGGAAACATATAAATTGCCGCCGCGTTACGCTCCTGTTTCAAGCGTTACAACTCTGTTGCTGGTACAGACAAGTTGAAATCGGTCTGTCAAGTTATCGTCAGCGAGCGGGCGGATTCGCATGGTGCACGGCTTTGCGATCGAGGGCAATGTGGCAGCGTCCCCTTCTCGAATGAATGAGTGAGAGCAATGAATCACAAAGGGGGCTTTACGTATGTTCAGTTCTGCTGACGTTACCTGGACGCTCGTTGCAGCGTTTCTGGTCTACTTTATGCAAGCCGGTTTTGCGCTGTGCGAGGCGGGCCTAACCCGTGCCAAGAACACGGGCAACATCTTGATGAAGAACCTCATGGACTTCTGCATTGGCACGCCGTGCTATTGGATTGTTGGCTTTGGCCTGATGTTTGGCGGCACGAACGCGCTCATTGGCACGCTTGATCCCTTCATGCAGGGCGTATACGACTTTGGCTCGCTGCCCACGTGGGTCTACGCCTTCTTCCAGACAGTCTTTTGCGCCACGGCGGCAACGATCGTCTCGGGCTCTATGGCCGAGCGTACGAACTTCAAGGCGTATGTCTTTTACTCTGCGGCGATCAGTCTGATTGTCTATCCCATCTCCGGCCACTGGATCTGGGGTGGCGGCTGGTTGGC
The DNA here is from genome assembly GCA_934647195.1 of uncultured Collinsella sp. GTDB lineage: Bacteria > Actinomycetota > Coriobacteriia > Coriobacteriales > Coriobacteriaceae > Collinsella. Next base: position 48,231 of record CAKUFD010000001.1, on the reverse strand, counting down.
ACAGCTTGGCTTCCATGATTTTGCCGGTTCTACTGCCGTGCATTTTGTGGGCGGCGTTACCGCAGCTCTTGGTGCCTATCTGTTGGGGCCGCGCATTGGCAAGTACGACAAGGACGGCAAGCCGCGTGCGATTTTGGGCCACAACATGCTCGCCATGGCGCTGGGCGTCTTTATCCTGTGGTTCTGCTGGTTTGGCTTTAACGGCGGCTCGACGGTCTGCCTGACTGGCGATGATGCCATGACAAGCGCGGGCCTCGTGGTCTTCAACACCAACCTTTCTGCAGCGCTTGCCACGCTTGCGGCCATGATCTTCACGTGGGTGCGCTATGGCAAGCCCGATGTCTCCCTGACGTTCAACGCATCGCTTGCGGGTCTCGTTGCTATCACTGCTGGCTGCGATGTCGTGGACCCCTTTGGCGCTGCAATCATCGGTATCGTTGCTGGTATCCTGGTCATTCTTTCTGTCGAGTTCTTCGACAAGGTGGTAAAGATCGACGACCCGGTTGGCGCTATCTCCGTCCACGGCGCCTGCGGATGCTTTGGTACCCTGGCAATCGGCCTGTTCAACACCGAGACCGGCCTCTTTTATGGTGGCGGTTTGGCGGCGCTGGGCGTTCAGGCGCTGGGCCTCGTCTCTGTTGCCGCGTGGGTTTTGGTCACGATGTTCATCATCTTTAAGGTAATCGACAAGGTGATTGGCCTGCGTGTGTCCGAGCAGGTCGAGATCGACGGCCTCGATTTTGCCGAGCATGGCCTGCCCACGGCGTACGCCGGCTTCGCAATCTCCGACCCCACGTATGCGAATCTTGAGCTCGTGAATCCTAACGAGGGCACGGATCTGGGCGAGGAGGATATCGAGAAGGCGTCTGAGGCGAAGGTCAACGCGGCGGTTCCCGTTGTTACGGCTCCGGTGTCTACGGGCATGCATAACATCTCGGTGTGCTGCAAGGCTTCCAAGCTCGACGAGCTCAAGCGCGAGCTCAACAAGATTGGCATTACCGGCATGACGGTTTCGCAGGTTACAGGCTATGGTCTGCAAAAGGGTGCCGGCGAGAAGTACCGCGGCGTCGAGGTCGACGCACGCCTGCTGCCCAAGGTGAAGATCGAGATCGTGGTGGGCAACATCCCGTTCCAGACGGTGGTGGACGTGATCAAGCGCGTGCTCTATACCGGTCACATCGGTGACGGCAAGATCTTTGTCTACGGCGTGGAGAAGGTCTTTAAGGTCCGTACCGGCGAGGAGGACCTGCTGGCTCTGACCGATCGCGACGAGTAACGACAGATCAAAAAACGAGTATGGGTGCCTGCTGCATTGCGCGGCGGGCGCCCATTTTGTGTCGGGCAGTTATGACGAGTGGCTAATCTCCGCGGCTACAGCTCAATCTCGAGCGTGACCGGGCAGTGGTCGGAGCCAAAGATGTCGTTACGGATGCTCGCATCGCGCACGTTTTGGGCAATATCGTCGCTCACCAAGAAATAGTCGATGCGCCAGCCGGCGTTGTTCTTGCGGGCGTTAAAACGGTAGCTCCACCAGCTATATACGCCTGTGGCCTCGGGGTTGCGTGAGCGCCAGGTATCGGTGAAGCCTGCGTCCAAAAGTTCGGTGAACTTAGCGCGCTCCTCGTCGGAAAATCCGGCGTTGCCTCGGTTGCTGCGGGGGTTCTTGAGGTCGATTTCCTGGTGCGCTACGTTAAAGTCTCCGCAGGTGACAACCGGCCTGCCGCTTGCCTCCAGGCTCTTGAGGAACGCGCGGAAGGCGTCGTCCCAGGCCATGCGCACGTCCAAGCGGGCAAGCTCGTTTTGTGCGTTGGGCGTGTACACGTCCACAAACCAAAAGCGTTTAAATTCAAGGGCGCACACGCGGCCTTCGGTGCAGGCTTCGGCAACAAGGTCGTGCGCCTGGGGTGCAGCATACTCAAGAAGATCTGCCGCCCGGCGCACCGAAAGCGGTTTCTCGCGGCTGAACACGGCCGTGCCCGAGTATCCTTTGCGCTCGGCGTAGCTCCAGGTTTGGATATATCCCGGCAAATCAAGGTCTACCTGCCCTTCTTGCAGTTTTGTCTCCTGCAGGGCAAGGACGTCGACGTCCAGTTCCTGTGCAATCTCTTCAAAACTCGGGGACTTCTTAAGCACGGCACGCAGGCCGTTGACGTTCCACGAGGCAAACGAATAGCGTTGGGGCATAGGGCACTCCTGAGTATTCCGGCTGGCAACATAGACGATTCGACAAAAAATGCAATCGAGAAAAGACTAATTAGGCTGCGCGCCTGCAAAAAGGGCTGCGTACCCGTATAATATCCAGTTGGCGTAGAGGGCCGCTCGACTGGTGCGGTTTTCCAAAAACGTTTTAGAAAGGTTCGCGATGTCGGACGCGCAAAACACGGACCGGCTTGGGGTAGAGCGCCTTGAGCTTGTATGCAAGGTCGCCTCCATTGTTCTTTTTGTTGCTGCCTTCATGCTGGCAGCGGTGGGAGCCGTTCATCTTGCCGTGTTGCCGGGCATTATCGAGCCTCATTTGCATAACGTCGCGATTGAGATGGCCCTCCTGGCGCTGCTCCTTGCTGCCGCAAGCACTGCCGTGGGCGTAATGGGCATGATGTTTGCCTACCACAAGTATGATGCGAAGCGGCTGCTCCTGGCATCGCTGGGATTGGCGGCTCTCGCGATCGCTGGCGTCTTGCTGGCAAAATACGTGATTCGCGGAATCTTTGGCATGGGAAGTCTTACGAGGCCAGGCGCGCTTGCTGTGCTGTGCTCGGCTGTTATCGCGTTTGCATGCGCAAAGATGCTGCCCAAAAAACCTGTGAGGAAGAGCGCCGAGGACGCGTCTGCCGAGGGTTCTGCTAAGGATGGTGCCGAGGATTCTGCTGAGGATGCCGTCGAGCCGGACGATGCCGCCGATGAGCGCGAGAGCGAGGAAGCTGTCGCCGAGCCCGAGTCTGAGCTTGGCGATGCTCCGGGCGATGACTCTGCCGACGCCGACGATGGCGACCCCTCCGACGTCGAGGGTGCTGCCACCGATGATTCCGGGGACGACGCCGAAGACGACGCTGACGATGCTCCCGCCCAGGGAGCGCACTTCGGCAGGCCGCGCGCCAATCAGTAACCGCCCCCACCTCACGAAACCCATCCACACACTTGTGCGCTATGCTGAGTCAAGGCAAACAAGGAGGCGCACATGGCAGAGGCTATAACCAATGCCGCCGAGGCCCAGCAGGCCCTGGCGAGGTTGTTCGAGACGCACGAGCATGCGGTGTTCTTTGGTGGCGCGGGCGTGTCAACAGCGAGTGGGATTCCGGATTTTCGCAGCGTGGACGGCCTGTATCATCAGCAATTCGACTACCCGCCCGAGACAATGCTTTCGCACTCATTCTTTGTGTCCCATAAGCCGGACTTCTACAATTTCTACCGCAAGAAGATGATTGCGCTCGATGCAAAGCCCAACCGCGCGCACATCAAGCTTGCCGAGCTGGAAGCCGCTGGCAAGCTCGATGCCGTGGTGACGCAAAACATCGATGGTCTGCACCAGATAGCGGGCTCGAAAAACGTTTTTGAGCTACACGGCTCGGTGCACCGCAACGTTTGTCAGCGCTGCGGGCAAACCTACGATGCCGCGTGGATCATGGCGCGCGAGCACGAGGATGCACAAGGCGTGCCCGTGTGTCCCCTGTGCCGTGGCGAGATCAAGCCCGATGTGGTCCTCTATGAGGAACCCCTCGATGACAACGTGGTCAACGGCGCGGTGGATGCCATTGCTCATGCGGATATGCTCATCATCGGTGGCACGTCGCTCGTGGTCTACCCCGCGGCTGGTCTCACCCGTTTCTTTAATGGTGACAAGCTCGTGATCATCAACCGCGACCCCACGCCGCAGGACCGCAATGCCGACCTCTTGATTTCCTGCGACATCGCTGCCGCCTTCGATTTTTAAGTCCCGCAGGCGGATACAATAGAGTGTCATGCCCTGCGCTCGCATCTGCGGGCGCGGCAACACACATATCATCGTGCTGGTGGCCCGGCTATTGGCACGTATAGTTTTCGAAAGGACATCTATGGCTCACGACACCAAAGTCTGGCGCTGCGGGAAGTACGAGCTCAAGTTTGACCGCCCGCGCATCATGGGCGTCCTCAACGTTACGCCCGATTCCTTTAGCGACGGCGGCGAGCACATGGATACCGATGCCGCCATCGCGCACGGCCTCAAGATGCTCGATGCCGGCGCCGACATCATCGACGTGGGCGGCGAGTCCACGCGCCCCGGCTTCACGCCCGTCTCTCCCGACGAAGAGGCACGTCGCGTGCTGCCGGTGATCCGCGCGCTCGCTCAGCGCGGGGCCATCGTCTCGGTCGACACGCGCCATGTCGAGGTCGCCAAGGCTGCCGTGCGCGTGGGTGCCTCGATCGTCAACGACGTGACGGGCTTCACCGACCCCAAGATGCTCGACTTCGTGACAACGAACAACTGCGGTGTGGTGGTCATGCACGCGGGCGAGCTTACGGCTCCTGCGCACTCGCACACCCCTGTTCAGCTGGATACTTCTGCCGCCGCTTTTGTGGCCGAGAAAGCCCGCGCCGCCGCGGAGAGCGCAGTCGCTGCTCGAAAAAGTCGCAATACCAAGCGCAGCCTGATTCAGCCCCTGCTTCCTTTTGACGAACTTCCGGCAGATATCGTGCCCGAGAAGGGTGACAAGAAAAAGCCCGCTCAGGGTAGGGGCGATGTCGCCAACGATGCCGAGACGATGGATGCCGCCGAGGCACCGTCTGGCGCTCCGTCTGCCGAGGCCATCGGTGCGGCGCTTGCCGGTTCTGCCATCGAGACCGCGGCTGCCACGGTTGTCGCCGATACCGCGCAGCCCGAGCCCGATGCGCTCGCTGCCGTCATGGCCCGCTCCGTGCATCGCGAGGAAGCCTACGTGAGCACCTCGCAGCTGCGTCGCTTCACCATGCCCGATTCTGCCCCCATCATGCGCCGCGTTATGGGCTTCTTGTCCGATCAAGCGCGTGCTCTTATGCAGGCGGGCGTGGCGCGCGAGCGCATTTGCATTGATCCGGGCGCTGGCTTTGGCAAGACCGCGAACGAGGACATCATCATCCAGCGCGAGACGGCCAAGATGGCCTCGCTCGGCTACCCGCTGCTGTGCGCGGTTTCGCGCAAGCGCTTCGTGGGCACCGTCTCGGGCGTGACGGACGCTGCCGAGCGCGACGCCGCCACCTTTGGCGTGTGCCTGGGTGCCATCCAGGCTGGTGCGAACATCGTGCGCGTGCATGACGTGGCGGGTTTCGCGCAGTTCCTCAACGGCTACTGGGCGGTTGCCAAGCCGCAGCCGCGCCGTGCGTTCGTGGCACTCGGTTCCAACCTGGGCCGCCGCTTGGACAACATTCGCGCTGCCAAGGACCTCATTGCCGAGATTCCCATGACCTGCGTTTCCAACTGCTCGCGCATCTACGAAAGCGAGCCTGCATACGAGGAGCGCCAGGAGCCCTTCGCCAACGCCGTCATCGAGATCCGCACCGAGCTTGCTCCGCTTATCTTGCTGGATCAGCTCATGGAGGTCGAGAACAAGCTGGGCCGCAATCGCACCAAGAGTGCGCGCGCCAATGGGCCGCGTACGCTCGATTGCGACCTGCTGTGGATGGAAGGCGAGATTCACGGCGGCGACAAGCTGCGCCTGCCGCATCCCAAGCTGGGCGAGCGCGACTTTGTGCTCATTCCCCTCGAGGATCTCATGCACGACCCGGCGCGTTTCTTCCGTTACGAGGGCGTGGACGTGAAGGAGTCTGAGGACCGCGTGGGCCATATCGTGGGCGAGCTTGGTTCGCTGTAGGTTTGTTTGATTCGACCCCGTTTGGGCGGCAGACGTGGATACTCGCGTCGCTGCTCGAACGGGGTGTTTTATGTTGAAGGAGTGCCTGTGGGCGAGTTGCTTTCCGGCGAGCTGCCGCAGATTGTGTTTGAGGAGTCGGTGACGTCGACTAACGACGTGGCGATTGAGCGTGGTCGTGAAGGGGTGCCGCATGGATGGTGCGTGTGCGCGCAGGAGCAGACGGCGGGCCGCGGCAGGCGTGGGCACGTATGGTCTTCGCCTGCGGGGAGTCTCTATCTTTCTTGCGTGCTGCGCCCCGGCGTTCGCATGCAGGAATTCACGGCGTTGCCGGCGGTATGCGCGATGGGCGTGATCGATGCGCTGCGCAAGGTTGGTCTAGCCGAACGCGTGGGTATCAAGTGGCCCAACGACATCGTGGCTCGCGTTGCGGCGGGGGAGAACGAGCCCTTTGACCGCAAACTCGCAGGCATCTTGGTGGAGGCCAAGGCGAGTGCCGACGGTCCCTTTGCCGTGGTGGGGCTGGGCGTCAACCTGCATCCGCTGACGGTCGAGGGCGAGGGCTCGCAGTTGAGCCCGCAGGCGCTGCAACCCATCTCGCTCGATGAGCTGATGGGGGAGGACAACTGCCCCGATATGCAAGAGCTCGCCGGCATGCTACGCGATGCGATGATCACGCGCGTGGATGCTTGGGCTGCGAAGATGGCCACGATGCAGGCCGGCATGGGTCCCATGGCGCCGATTCTTTCCGAGTACTTCGACATGGTGCCCATGCTGGGTAAACAGGTTGCCGTGATCGCGCCGACGGGCCATGTGATGGATACGGGCACGTTTTCTGGCCTGGACATCTGGGGCCGTGCGGTGGTCATCACACCTGCAGGCGAGCAGAACTATCCCTCGGAGGCCGCAAGTTTAAGGCAGATTTAACAGGCTCGCGCTTCGACACAAACCAAATAGAATTCGACACTGAGACGAACGGCGGTTACGCGCAACACGCAACCGCCGTTCATCTTTTTCATAGGACGGTGAGATTTCGACAATTCGGACTGTTCGCGATTCAGCGGCGATAGTTGAGTCGCGACGAAAGGAGATGATATGCAAAGCAACAAGGAAGCCATTTTGGAGCAGCTTGCTGTTGCCACGGCGCGCTATGACCTGCGGCAAATCCAGCATTTTCAGACTTCCGTCGTAGCGGAGTCGCTGCGTATCAGTCGGTCGCTGGCGAGTCAGTATATGAATGAGCTTCATGTGGAGGGCCTTTTAATCAAGGTGTCCAGTAGGCCAGCACTGTTTTATGACAGGGCGACTATTGAACGCGGCGTTGGCTCGCGCATGATGCAGCAGTCGTTCTTGAGCCTTGAGGAGCTCCTGGCATATATCGAGCGCCTTCGCGCTCATAAATATAACTTTGAGGATATCGTAGGGGCTAACGGCTCGTGTAAGCAGGCTATCGAGAAGATTAAAGCGGCTGCGTGTTATCCGCCCAAGGGTCTTCCCCTGCTGCTTGTCGGCGCTCACGGATCAGGTAGGGTTGCCTTGCGTCGTGGCGCGATGCTGTGGTGCATTTCGGAGCGCATCATCGATAGCGAGTCCGATGCGGTGGTTCTCGATGCGATGTCACCCGAGTCGATTGATAAGCTAACGTCGCTTTTGAATTCGGGCGGGGCATCAAAGCTGATCTGGGTCACCAATACCCAGGCCATGAACCATGAGGCGTGGGAAGGCGCACTTTCTTATTTCGATTCTGGCCGCCCGGGTTGTACTCGTCTGTTTTTCGAATACACCGGAATGCTGGAAGACGCCAAGGAAGAGCCGGCGATTGCAAAAATTCCCATCATCTGCACTGTCCCCAATTTAAACGATCGCGACCAAACGGAGCGCGAGGCGTATGTCTATCGCGCATTTCAGGCTGAGGCGCGTCGTATCGGCGGCCAGATAAAGATCAGCTCTGGTGTGGCAAAGCGTCTGTCGGGTCGTATCTATCGTGACAATATCGATGGACTTAACAGGGATGTGCGTCTGGCGTGCGCAAATGCTATGGCTAGCGGTGGCTACGTCGACGCTGGTGCCCTTCAAGTATTCTCATCGCATATACCGGCGCTCGATTCGGATTCTTTTGAAGGCGCCGATGAGTATGATTCTGATCCAGTGTTCGTTGACGTCGACCTATACGACCCGTTTGCCGGCAGTCGCGAGGCCCTCTCGCTGCTCGAACAGTTCATAACCTTATTGGTTGCAGGGGCGGATTCCGGTGCTGTCGACGAAGCTCGCGCAAAAAGTGCGCTGAGTGTTTATCTGGAATACATCGCCCATCACCGCGCTTCATCTGCGATGGTGCATTCTGCGGATAATGCCGTTGAGGTTGTGCGTCGCGTGTTTGAGCGAAACGGCATGAACGAGCCGGTCAACTTCACCAATCACCTGGTCAACTGCATCGAGTTTTCGCGTAGCAACCGCTTGTCGATGTCCCAGTGGGCTTCAAAGAATCGCGCTTTGCTGTCTACCTGTATGACTATCGTTCGTCAAGGATATGGCCAGCAGTATGAGATCGTTAGCCATCTGTCGCGTAGTTTGCTTGATCTTTTTGGGTGGAAGCTCGACGAGGCGGGCACTGCCCTGCTGACGTTTTATTTGCATTGGTACTCGGGCGAGCGAATCGCTAGCTGCCGCGGCATCATCGTGGCGCACGGGTGCTCTACCGCATCGAGCATTGCGGACTCTGTGAACACAATGCTGGGCGGGCATATTTTCGATGCTGTCGATATGCCGCTCGATGTCCGTAGCGAAGAGGTCGTCGAGGCGCTCCGTCGGCATCTTTCCCGTACCGCATTTGCTTCCGATCTGCTCATTATGGTTGATATGGGCAGTCTTGAGATGATTGGCGACCAGCTCAACCTTTCATTCAACACGGATATCGGTGTCATAAACAATGTTTCTACCCCCGCTGCACTGGAAGCGGGAATGGCAATGCTTCGCCATGCTCCTCTTGCTGAGGTCTTGAAGGAGGTTCAGGAGAAATCTCGTTGTTCGTACACGATCAATAAGAACCGCGTCATGCGTGATTGCATCATCTTTGCATCCGAGAACGGTGTTTCTGCGGCATCCCGAATCGCGGAGCTCTTTGTAAAGAGTCTTCCGCATCCCATCGATGTCGAAATCGTGACGTGCGACTATTTCTCCCTGCTTGACTCACATGCCTTGCCTGCTGAGATTGAGGGGAAGAACGCCCTGTTTGTTTTTGGGGCGAGCGACCCGTATGTTGAAGGCCTGCGATTTGTATCGCTTGAAGACATTGTTGGTTTGGGCGAGCAAAACGACATGAACTTCAATTTGGATGGCTATCTAACGAGCCTGGAAATGGAGGAGTTGAGGCACAACCTCGTGCTTAATTTCTCGCTGGAGAACCTCATGAGGCATCTGACGGTTCTTGAGCCAACGCATCTTATGGATGCGGTTTCTCACTCGATCGAGAAGCTCCAGGCAGGCATGCGAGTTCATTTCTCCTACAAGATGATCATGCGTCTGTATATCCATACAAGCTATCTGGTGGAACGTTTGGTAACTAAAGACACGCTTGACTATGCGAATGCGGAGAGCTTCGAAAAGGACCATCCGCGTTTTACGGCGCTTGCTCGCGCAAGCTTCAAGAACATCACGCGCGATTACGGCGTTGATTTGCCTATAGGCGAAATCAACTACCTCTACGACCTCATATGCATCGAACGCGCTTCATCAGAGGTCGAATAGTTAACCCCCTCAGTAATAGAAAGGCAATCAACTATGGCAAGAAAAGCACTGATAGCAACCCATGGGCATCTGGCGGATGGCTTCAAAAGCGCTGTCGAGCTGCTGATGGGTTCGGAGAATCAAATCGATACGGTCAATGCGTATACCGAAGAAGAGCCGGATGACTACACGTCACGAATCGTCAACTTCATAAACGGTATCGGCGACTCCGACGAAGGCGTCATCTTTACCGATCTTGCGGGCGGCAGTGTTAACCAGAGGGTGGTGAAGACACTGTCGGAGTTTCCGGGCGGCATTCCGGACAACGTGTTCTTGATTACCGAAAGCAACCTGATGGCAATCCTCGCCATTATGCTCGAGGCCCGTCCGCTTAGCGCCAGCGTGATTGAAGAGACGACTTCTCAGACTTATCCCACGCTGATCCAGCTCAAGGTGGCCGTCGACTCCGAGAGCGATGACGAAGAGGCATTTCTCGATTAACGCGTTCTTTAAGCAGGAAGTGACATGGGGAGTTTCCCCAAAGAAAGGAGTATCACATGATTCCCTCTATCCGCATCGATGATCGACTGATTCACGGGCAGGTTGCCCTGGTCTGGTCAAAGGAGCTCGGGACGTCGCGCATCGTGGTGGCAAATGATGCGGCTGCTGTTAACGACGTGACGAAGATGACGCTTCAGATGGCAACCCCCGCTGGCATCAAACTTCTCATCAAATCGGTTGAGGACTGCGTGAAGGTGTTCAATGATCCGCGCGCCAAAGAACTGTCGATGTTCGTGTTGACCAACAACGTGCACGATGCGTTGGAGATTGTGAAGCAGTGCCCCGAAGTGGTGAAGTCTGTCAACGTCGCCAATGTTGGCCGCTTTGATGAGACCGACAAGGCGCTCAAAACCACGGTTAAGCCCGAAATCATTCTCAACCCGCAGGAGCTTGCCGATTTGCGTGAGCTGGTCGAGACGGATGTTGAGGTTTTTCACCAGGTCATTCCCACAAACCCGAAGGCAAGCGTCAAGTCATTGCTTGCGGGTGTGGAGTAGTTGGCATAAGGAGAGGACAGAACAGGAAGGATTATTCACATGGATGTGACAACTGCCCTTCTCGCCGCGCTGGCATATTTTATTTGCTATGCCGGTAACTGGATGTTCGGTCAATGCATGATCGAGCGACCCATTGTCGTCGGTGCCGTTGCTGGTTTGCTTTTAGGTGATCCGGTTTTGGGCATCACGATGGGTGCTTCACTTGAGGCAATCTTCATGGGTGCGGTCAATATCGGTGGCCAAGTTTCGGCAGAGCCGGCGTCTGCAACTGTATTTGCAGTGGTATTTGCCATGCATAGCGGTATCGACGCCGAAGCCGCTTTGACGCTTGCTACTCCTATCGGTGTACTCATGGGCTTCGTCTCGATGTTTATCAACAACATTGCTTTCTCCGCTTTCGTTCCCTTTATCGATAAGGCTGCCGAGGCCGATAACACTCGTGCTCTCACGGGTATCAACTTCGGCGCATGGCTGCTGCGTTTTGGCATCTTCGCCACCATCATGTTCTGCGGCGTTCTGGTTGGTCAGCCTGCTGTTGCGGCTTTGGTGAACAACATCCCTGATGTTGTAATGCGCGGTCTTTCCGCAGCTGGCGGCCTTATGCCTGCTGTTGGTTTTGCCATTCTTCTCAAGATGCTGTGGAGCAACGAGCTGGCTATGTACTTTGTTCTCGGCTTCATCCTCTACATCTATTTGGGCCTGCCGCAAATTGCCATTGCCCTTATCGGCATCACCATTGTCATCGCCATTGCAACGCGTGATATGGCGATGCTCAAGATGCAGTCTTCCGGTGTGACCTCGTCTCAGTCCGCCCCTACCGATGATGTGGAGGATTTCCTGTCATGAGCCAGATGAATCAGCTTTCCAAAGAAGATAGGAAGATGCTCAACAATATCTTCCTCCGCTCGTTCACGATTTTTGCAGGTCGTTCTGGCGGTCAGGTGCGTCAACATGCCGCCGGCTTTATCTGGGTGCTTCGTCCCGCTCTTGATCGCTATTACAAGAAGGGCACCGAAGAGCATCGCGAGGCAATGGTGCGCCATACGATGTTCTATAACATCACGCAGACGCTTGGCACGTTTTGTATGGGCCTGGTTGCTAGCATGGAGAAAGAGAATAGCGAGAACGAGAACTTCGATCCTCATTCCATCGTTGCAATCAAGACTGCGCTCATGGGTCCTCTTTCTGGCATTGGCGATTCGTTCTTCTGGGGCGTGCTGCGTGTTATTGCGGCGGGCGTCGGCATCAATCTGTCCCTGCAGGGATCCTTCATGGGACCGATTCTCTTTCTGCTCATCTATAACGTCCCGTCGATTCTCATTCGCTATTACCTCACATTTGTGGGCTATACCGTGGGCAGCGAGTTTATTACCAGGGTCAATGAGAACGGCATGATGAAGGTCTTCACAAAATGTGCGAGCATTTTGGGCCTGATGATGATCGGCGGTATGACAGCCGCAAGCGTTAAGTTCAATTCGATTATCGAATTTGCTGTTTCAGGGCAAGACCCCGTCACGCTGCAAAGCTATCTCGACACGGTCTTCAAGGGCCTCATTCCCATCAGCTTGACGCTGCTGTGCCTGCTGCTAATGAAGAAGGGCGTCAACGCGAATGTGGTTCTGATCCTTGTTCTCGTTCTTGCGATTGTTCTTGCTCTCGTTGGTATCGTTTAGTTGGAGGCTTATTCGATGTACGTATCTATGAAAGATATGCTCGATCATGCCTGCGCCCATAACTACGCAATCATGGCGTGCAACTGCTGCAACATGGAGACAGCGCTCGCTATCGTTCATGCGGCAACAGAGGAAAAATCCCCGGTCATTATCAATATTTCGGCGCGTCAGTTTAACGCTCACGCCGATCTCAAGGCCATGGTTCCCATGATTAAGAATCTGGCTCAAAAAGCTCCTGTGCCCATCGCCCTCAATCTTGATCATGGCATGGAGCACAAAGATGTTTTGGCATGCGTTCAGGCTGGGTTCTCATCCATCATGTTTGATGGTTCGGCGCTGCCTTATGAGAAGAACCTCGAGATCACCAAGATGGTCGTTGCCATGTCGCATGGCGTGGGGGCTTCTGTTGAGGCTGAGCTTGGGCACGTGGGCCAGGCGGCTGCTGGTGATGGCGAGAACACCGATTTCTTCACCGATGTCGATACGGCAGTTGAGTTTGTGGAGCAGACCGGTGTCGACGCTCTTGCGGTCGCCGTCGGCACGGCGCATGGCAAGTATCCTAAGGGTTTTGTTCCTAAGCTCGACTTCGAGCGGCTCTCCGAGCTCAAAGCTGCGCTCAAGATGCCGCTGGTTCTTCATGGTGGATCTGGTTCTGGCGAAGAGAACATTCGTCGTGCGGTCGCTTGCGGAATCAACAAGATTAACGTCTGCACGGATGTATTTGCCGTCGGGCGCGACCGCATCGCTGAATCCCTTGCCGAAAATCCCTCCATTGATCTCATGGACCTAATGGATGAAGCTCAAAAAGCTATGGAAGAGTTTATTCGCGGCTATATGCAGATGATCGGCTCTTCAGGACGCTATTTTTATTCGCGCACGGCCTCGGCGCCCTGCGATTAAGGGGTATGTCATGCTGTATAAAAAGAATGAACGCTGCGGCCTCGAAGTTTCTGCGCTGGGGGCGGGCACTTGGGCCATGGGCGGCAAGAACGCATATGGTCGCGGGTATGGCGACGTCGAAGATGACCTGTCGATCAGGGCGCTGCATGCTCTTATCGATGGCGGCGTCAACCTCATTGATACGGCACCGGTCTATGGCGACGGATCTTCGGAAAAGGTCGTTGGCCAAGCACTCTCTCAAGCGGGGTATCGCGACCGGGTGTTCCTGGTTACGAAGTTCGGTAATTCTGCTAACCCGGACACTGGGGCGCGCGAGATTGACAACAGTCGCTCTCGTATCCTGCGCGAAATCGATGAGTCTTTGGCGCGCTTGCAGACAGATCGCATCGATTTGTACATCATGCATTACCCAGATGCGAATGTGCCCGTCGAAGAGACCATGGATACGCTTAATGAGCTGAAGGCGGCGGGCAAGATCCGCTATATCGGCGTTTCGAATGTCGATCAGGCCCAGATCGAAGAGGCGGCCCAATATGCGCAGATCGATGCCGTGCAGCTTCCGTATGCCATGGTGAACCGCGCGAAGGAGGACCTATTCCGCTGGTGCCATGAGCAAGGGTACTTGACGATGGCATATGGATCTTTGGGAGCCGGTATTCTATCCGGCGCATACCGCGAGCTGCCTCATTTCGATCCCAAGGATATTCGCTACTCGTTCTATCCGTATTTCAAGGACCCCATGTTCTCGCAGATTCAGCTGCTGCTCAAAGACATGGACGTGCTTGCCGAGAAGCACGGGCGTCCGCTTGCGCATATCGCGCTCGCTTGGGCCGCTCACAAGGAGTTTGTCGATACCTCTTTGGTTGGCGTAGCCAATGTCGAGCAGGCGCAAGAGAATTGCGAGGCGTTTTCGCTGTCGTTGACCGATGACGAGATGAAGTTCCTCGACGAGTCAATTGCGCTTCATTTGGCGTAGGTTTCTATGCTTGACGTTGTTATCAACGCCTTCGGTTTTGCGTGCATCATTCTATTGGGATGGTGCACGCGCCGTTTTGGCGTGGTGGGTCCAGAGGCCGGTGTCGCCCTGCCGTGCATCATGCTTTCCGTAACGTTGCCCTGTGCAATTATCGTTAATCTCAACGGCTATAGAGTTGCTCCGGCAGATGCATATTTTGTTTTGCTAGGCGCTTTGTTTAATATCACCGCTTTGATACTGGCCTATTTTTATGGCAAGGCGCATGGGGAATCGGCTTTTGCTATGGTCAATCTTGCTGGATTTAATATCGGCTGTTTTGCCATGCCCTTTGTTTCGGGACTTTTGAGCCCGCATGCCATCATCCAAACGAGTTTTTTTGATATAGGTAACTCGATTATGTGCCTGGGGCTGAATTTTGGATTCGCCTCTCAGGTTAATGGGGCGCAGTCAAGCTTTAGCCTGCATAAGTTGCTCAGTTCGCTGTACCATTCGGTTCCCGTAGTGACATATGCGATTATGCTGGCACTTTGCGCCGCCGGCCTTGCACTGCCGAATGGCCTTATGCACGTTGTCGAGATTGCGGGAAAGGCGAATCCTTTTATAGCCATGATGGCGATTGGCGTATCTATTAGCATCGGTGCGCAGGACAATGGATTCGGGCGCATTGCTCGATTTTGCGCCATTCGCTTCGCGCACTCGCTTGCTGCGGCTCTCGTCGTGGCCCTGCTTCCTATTTCTCTGGAGGCAAAAGAAGTTGCTCTTGTGCTGTGCTTTGCACCTATCAGTGCTGTAAGCAGCGTCTATACAAGACGCTTGGGGCTCGATTACTCGACATCGGCATGTATTAATTCGGCTTATGTTCCAATTTCCATCATGGCGATGTCTGCGGTGATCGCCTTGTTTTCCAGCGTGTTGTAGATGAGCGGAGCTTTTTAATCGCGCTCCGTCATGCGGCGGTAGATTTCGCGGATGCCGCGCAGGGTGAGCTGGTTGTCGATGACGTCAAAGACGTCGGTCGATTGCGCCACCACGCTGCTGAGGCCGCCCGTGGCGATAACGCGGGCCTCGGGCGCGCCGAGCTCGTTTTTAATGCGGGCCACAAGTCCTTCTGCCATGGCAGCAGCACCGATCACAGCGCCACTTTGCACGCACTCGACGGTGTTGCACCCAATGGCGTGAGCGGGGGATTCGAGCGTGACGCTTGCTAGTTTTGACGCGCGTGCGGTTAGGGCGTCCATGGAGATGCGGATGCCAGGAGCGATGGAGCCACCGATATAATAGCCCTCGCTGTCGATGACATCGATATTGGTGGCGGTGCCAAAGTCGACCACGATGGCGGGCGCGCCGTAGAAGGTCTCGGCAGCAACGGCGTTGGCAATGCGATCGGCGCCGACCTCGGCGGGGTTGGCTACGCGCAGCTTGGTTGCCTGCGCTGTTTGCGTGCCCACGACCACGGCCGTTGCCGTAAGGCGCGTGGCAACCGCGTGCCACTCGCGCGAGAGCTCGGGCACCACGCCCGCAAAAGCGATGGCTTTGACCTGGCTAAGGTCTAGGCCGGACATGCGGAAGTACCCCTCAAGGCGCATGTGGACTTCGTCTGCCGTGAAGGTGCGATCGGTGGGCATGCGCCAGGAGTGGACAAGGTCATCGCCGTCAAACAGGCCGAGGGCGGTTTGCGTGTTTCCCATATCCACAGCTAAAAGCATGAGTTTCCCTTCGTATGCCGCATGTGCGATGCAAATGTTTCGCGTCAATTGTATACTTCGAGCTCGCCGTCATGCGGCTAGATGGGGCGCTGAGTTCACGTCAATTGTGGATAAAAAGCCTTGAATTGTGGAGATGTACAAGCGATTCAAGTTTCTTCTTGATTAGGCCGAGTGCGCGCCGTAATATACTTTCTTGCGCACGAGGTGCGTCCAGACATTGCGGGGTGGAGCAGTCTGGTAGCTCGCCGGGCTCATAACCCGGAGGTCGTAGGTTCAAATCCTGCCCCCGCGACCAAGAATTTTATAGCCCGGAAGTCTAACGGCTTCCGGGCTTTTTGCTGCGCGGAACCTTGTCCATAACTGCAGTTTTGAATCGGGAAATAGCTTTAGCTGTTCATCAAGGGCACAGTCAACATAAATAGCCTGCTACACAAGCTCATTGCACTGGAGAAACGGGGCTTTAAGCTCGGAGTTCATTCTGAATGCAGGGCACCATTGGTTTACACTGCAAGGAAGTGCTTTGTGAGGAGACGACCATGCAGCAACCCATAGCAACAAACGACGTGAACCTGCTCTCTGTTCTTAAGGAGAACCAATATTTCGATCGCAAAAGCGCCCGAAAGGACGACAAAGAGATCGCAAAGCACATCAGCGCGTTTGCCAATGCCGCCGGCGGCAAGCTGGTAATCGGAATCGAGGATAACGGTGAGGTTACAGGCTTCAAACGCGACGGCGCGCGCGATATCGAAAATTTTGAACGCGCTGCGCTTACAACATGCACACCAAGCCCAATCGTCCGTAAGGAACGCATCCCTGCAGTTAATTCATCTGGCGAGGACGATTTGATCCTCGTTTTGGATATCGAAGCCTCGACCAGCCATTCTGTCGCCCGCATCAGCGATGGCGAGGTGTTTTTACGCCAGAACGACAAAAGCGTGAGGCTCAGCCGTGAGCAAATTCTTGCTCTGGAGTACGACAAGGGGCAGAGAGTCTTCGAAGACGAGCTTGCCGAAGACTCTTCCATAGAGGATATCGATCACGACGTACTAGATCGATACAAGGAAATCCTTGGAACCAATGCCTCGGACGAGCAGGTTCTAAGGAGCCGCCGCTTCATGCGCAACGGAAAGCTAACCGTGGCAGGTGCCCTACTTTTCGCACAGGACCCGTCCGTTATGCTGCCGCAAGCACGAGTTCGCGTCCTTCGCTATGACGGCGTGAAGATGAAAACAGGCGAGCGCCTCAACATAACTAAGGAGCGCAGCTTCCACGGCCCACTACCCAAGGTTATTCAGGATGCGTACACACTCATTTCGAGCATGCTCAGGGAGTTCCAGTTTTTAGGCCCCGATGGTAAGTTCCAGACAGTCCCCGAGTATCCAGAGTTTGCCTGGTTCGAAGGGCTCGTCAACGCAGTGACCCATCGTGACTACGCATTTAGGGGAGACTATGTTCGGGTGTCGATGTTTGATGACCGATTGGAGATAGTCAGTCCGGGTGCCTTGCCCAACATTGTGACAATCGACAACATGAGAACTACCCGCTACTCACGCAATCCTCGAATCGCCCGCACATTATCCGAGTTCGGTTGGGTTCGGGAATTAAATGAGGGAGTGCAGCGCATTTATACCGAGATGCAGAATTCGCTTCTCAACGATCCAGTCTATTCTGAGCCAGGCAAGGTAAAAGTGCAGTTGACCCTTGAGAATAATATCGTGGCAAGAACAATCAGGAGGAGCGAGGCCCTTGAAGATCAGGCGTCGCCAGAGGTTATTTCCTCCCTCAGCGAGTATGAACTTGCAGCGGTAAGGCTTGCATTCGCAAATGGAAAAGTGACCGCGAGGGAGCTCGCCGCCCATATCGAAAGAGACCGGCGAACCGCCAGCCGCGTTCTTAGTAAACTGACGAAGGACGATGAACTGCTCGAATGGCATGGATCTTCGCCCAACGACCCTAAGCAGTTCTACACGATGAAGTAAGCTCTACTCACGAATCAACGCCTTTGTCGCACCTTTGTCGCAGTAATGTCGCACCTTTGTCGCAGTAATGTCGCACCTTTCTCCGCATCCTCGTACCGCCACATAAATGCGAAGCAAGATGGCAACAACGTGCTTGTACGCTTAATGTACAAGCGGAGCCGAATTGGAGCCGAATCATCCTTCGGAGCCGAACGGGAGCTGAACTATTTGACAAATGCTGGTTGCAAAATGCGCATAACAGGTGCTTTTGAGGGAATGAGCAACGCTTGAATAGCGCCCAAATAGTCCTCATAACCCGGAGGTCGTAGGTTCAAATCCTGCCCCCGCGACCAAGAACTTTATAGCCCGGAAGCTTAACGGCTTCCGGGCTTTTTGCTGCCGATCGGCATGATTTCGCGGTCAGGGAAGAGGCTCGCCAAAACCTATTCCTCAAAATTGGAAAAAATTTAATTTTGAGGAATAGCCATAACGCGTTGCCCTGGAGGCCTCTGCATCCATCCTTTCCTGGGCAAAGGCATGTCCGCGCGGCGTGGGACAATACTTCTGGTCCTAAAGATGGAAGCAGATTATGGCAAGTGTCGCTCTGCCGTCGGTAGATGCTCCCGAATGGCGAGGCTGAAATTGGTGAAGGGGATTGCTATGCCAAAGGTCGCTAACGTGCTCTTTCCGGCGGACTATTTTGAAAAGGCTGCCCCGGACGGGTCGATGCGCATCGAATACGAGTCCGCATGCGCTGAGAAACGATTTGACGTAGGGCTATTCGATCTCGAGCTGCTCGAGGAGCGCGGGGAACTTGCGCTCAATCGTCCTTTTCTCAACGACGCGCTGCCGTTGGTGTACCGCGGCTGGATGATGAAGCCAGAACGGTATGAGGCTTTCTTTGCTGTCTTGAGGGAGAGGGGTTTCCACCCTCTGACGTCGCCGGGAACATATGAGGAGTTTCATATGTTCCCGCTCGCTTACATGCGGAACGATGTCTTGAAGGCTCATGCTCCCCGGCTCGTCGCTTTTCCGGGTCACAGGGTCGACGCCGGAATAATCAACCGCGCGTTCACGGAGTTTATGGTCAAGGACTATGTGAAGTCGGTCAAAGGAACGAGGTTTCCCGTTAGTTTCCGCACTCCCGTGAGCCAAGAACGCATGGATGAGATTGTCAAAGAGTTCGCCAGGCTCCGCGGAGATCTTTTCACAGCCGGTATTGTCTGCAAAGAGTATGTCGATCTGGCCCGCTGCGGTGGTACGACAAATGAATGGAGAGCCTTTTATCTCAACGGAAATCTTCTCAGCGTGTGCAGGAACTCAAATCAGCCGGACAACGTTGTGAGGCCGCCCGACGAGCTTGTATTGGCGTGCTCAAATCTTGGGAGCCCCTACTACACCGTGGACTTTGCGGAATGCGCAGACGGGAACTGGATTGTGGTGGAGACCGGTGACGGACAGGTATCGGGTCTCGCCGCGGCGCAGGACCCGGTTATCTACTATCAAGTGTTGGCGGATGCCCTCGAAAGGCGGGCTGCGGACGGAGACTGCATATGTCCAGGGGTCGCTTAGATTTGCATGCTCGGTCTTCGGGTCTGGCAGTGTACTTCGGCATGTTTGCCTGAGACGGCGGCGTTGCGACGCAACAGCAACGCCGCCGCATTCGTGTTGTTCATTCTGGCTTCGGTAGGGCGCAGCCTTTCGATTTGCCTCACGAAAGAACTGCGGAACTGGGGAACTCTACTAGGGAACTAGGGAACTTTACTATGGAACTAGGGACAACGACGAGCTGCACGACAGGCTGCCGAGGCTACCGATTGCAACGATAGGTTCGCCAGGAAGCCGCGGGCCCAGATTCAGCCCGTTTGGTCTAGTCGCATGCGCCCAAAATATCGAGAAAGGCGCGGTCATAGGCGTCCCAACCAGGCTTGTCAAAAGACGGAATATCGGGAATTGCCGCCTCGACCTCCTGATATGTGCACTCGATCCAAGCGTCGAGTTCGGGGACGTGCGGCATAAGATCGCTTTCGGGGATGCTGATTTTTCTTTGCACGAGTTCTGCGAAGAGAGGTTTCATGGAGGGCTCGAGCTGGGCCTCGACGAGTTCTGCAAAGGGGATGGGAGGTGCCGTGCGCTGCCCAGCGACCCATCGTGCTGCCAGCAGAGATCGCATGACGTAGAAATACTTCTTCAAGCGCACGCGCTCGGCCATAAGATGATCCGCGCGGTTCTTGCGGGCCATGTTGAGGTAATGGTAGATAGTGGGTCGCGGTGCGAACGACAAGCCCGAGAGTCCTCTCGCTGTGCGGAATGCGTCATCTTCGCGGTAGACGATAGGGGAGTTGAGCCATTCGAAGACGGTGGGGTTTGACGCGCGCATGAGACGTAGCGCCTTGTTTAGGTCCCAGCCGTTGATGTCGAGCACCTCGTCGAGTGCCCATTCAATAACGTCGCGCGTCTGCCCAAGGCGAAGGTACCACTCGGGCTCGTGCACATAGATGAATCGGACGTCGTAGTCGCTATCTTCGGAGGCAAATCCCCAAGCACGGCTTCCCGATTCGCATGCATAAAGGATGCGGACGCTCTTGGCCGCCTCGATGTTTTCGAGCTCGGCCGCGATGCGCTCGTTCATGTGTGGGGATATCGGCATGATTGTGGGCTCGTTCATTGCGTTCGCCTCCGGGTGGCTTGGTGGCAGTCGTCGTGTCCGAGTATAGATGCTGGAGCTCCGGAGGGCATCGCAACCGGCTAGTTACGTTGCGGGCATGTCCGCACGTAAAAGTAATATCAAAGCAGGAATAGGTTGAAAACTGAGCCTTTTGAGAGTGGGTCTCGAAGCCTGCACCAAGTCACAAAAGGCTCGTGCGTAATGGGGCTGCGGGGGAGCAATGCAGGACTTGAGAGCTTCATTGTTTTTTAATGCCGATGGCGTTTTGTCGCGCACCGAAAGACTCGTGCTTAGACGCCCGATAGATGAAGACATGATGCGGTACATCGATGCATTCGGCGGCCCATGCCCGTTGCTCGCGCACGAATACCGTAGTAATGAAGAGCTTCGGACAGATTATTGGAAGGGCGTGAAAGGGGAAGATTCCCTGTATTGCTCTATATGCGCTAAGGAAAACGTCGAGTTCATGGGCTACTGCGCAGTAGAGCGATTGAAAAGGCCAGATCCTGAGATTGCGATTAATTTGCTGGAGCGATTTCAGGTGAGGGGTTTCGGCCCAGAGGCGGTGCTGGCATTCATGGAGGCCTTTCGGAAAGTGACGGGACCGGTGTCGTTTGTCGCAAAAAACGATCCCCAAAATATCGGTAGTCAAAAGATGTTCAGAAGGCTTGGTTTTGCACCCTGGGAAGTCGATACGCTTTTCATCAAGGACCCCGGCATTCTTAAACGCATTGAAGAGGAGCGGATTGAGGAGCTCGGCGGAATTCCCGAGAATCTTTGCGGTCTGGCTGAGGAGTTCGATGTGGAGCCGAGAAAGCTGCTGAGCCATGTCTTGGTGTTCAGAAAGCCGGCTTACTAATCAGCAAGGCGGCGGGCAACGGGCGCAGGATGGGCTTCAGTGGGCACGGCAATTCAATTCAGCGTTTAAAACGGCCCCCAGCCAGAAAAGGACGATAAATATGGACGGGTTCATCATTATGTTTCCTTCTCGGCCGGGCAGCTGGGAAGTAATCGAAGACTTTGCGGAGGAGTATGCCGTAGCGGGCTCCATGCCCCTTTTCGACGTGGTCCTTTTTGATGCCGAAAAGGCGGTGGACGAGGAGACCCTGCATTTCAATCGGCGTCCAAGGAACTTTGGGGCTCCCGTTATGTATCGCGGGCCTCGGTTGTCGCTCTTGCAGTACAAGTCTCTCTACAAGGCTGCTGAAAAGCTTGGCATCAGGATGATAACGGACGACTGGCGCTACGCGTCAGTGCATAGATTCACCTTCGATAACTATCATGTTCTTGGAGAGACTCATAGGGATACGCCTGAGACCCGAAGCATGAGTCGGCGCAGTGGCTACTGCGAATGCGATGGAGACTACAGAAGGACCTTGGCAGACTCGCAGGGCGGCTGGAAGACTGTCGCCAATAGCAATGGGCGCAAGAAAGTGATGAAGAATCTCGATGCCAACAACCGCGTCGTGGCAACATTTGAAGATATGCTCGAAGAGGAATTCGGCCGTTTGCTAGATAAGCACTTGAACAAAGATGACGATGTCATTTATGGCAATCTGATTGTTCAGGAATGGGTCGAACTTAAGCGATACGGCGCTGTGACCAATGAATGGCGCGGCTGGCTCTTTGACGGGCGGCTTTTCGAGATGCTTCCCAATTCCGGTCAACCGTCCAACGCCCCTAAACCGCCGCAGTGGCTCATCGAGGGGCATCGCAGCACGAGTGCGTTTTACGAGCTCGACTTTGCCGAGTTGTATGACGGCGATTGGCTCATCATAGGCGCGGACGACGGACAGGTTGCCAAAAGGGCGCTAAGTCAGAGTATTGAGGACTTCTACTCTTCTCTCGAACGAATCGCCAGAGAGTCGCCTCATCTTCCCGAGTGGATTTGGTGTCTTGTTGCGAATGTCTCCGAGGACGTTACCCATGTGAAAAAAGACGGCACCGTAGGGAGTGGAACCAAACATTTTTCTCCAGGCACAAAGGTGTACATCGGTAGCACGTGGCATATCTGCGACGGCTATTGGACATTTGTGGTAATGGGGAAACCGCGTTGCCAGAAGAGGCTTATCCAGATTTACATGAGGTCGGACAGGCTCTGCAACTTCCGCATCAAGAAGGTCTATGACAAGCGGGTGATAGAGAACATGACGCGGTTCGACCGGGGCTGCCTCAGATTGGGCGCATCTCCCAATGTTCATAGTGGCTGGGACAATACCGACGAGTCGAAAAAAGAAATCATGGAGTGGGTGGACTGCCTGAACGATCTTCACTTTTGGGATCGTTCTCAGTAAAGGCGTCGATCGTAGGGCTTGAGCGAAACTGCTCGAGTGCGTTGCCTGCCTTTCCAGGATGTCTCTCGAAAAGAAGCATGTCCACACGGCGCGGGAGAATGAGGCCGTTGTAATAGCTTCCCATCGAGAGGAGCGCTGAGATGCCGTTTGCAGACATCCTTTATGAGTATTTAAAACTTCTTTTTGGTCTTACGATTTTCAACTTGATTTGGTGCTTCGGCGCCCGGCTGTACCGGAAAAGGAAGTTCTCCCATATGGAGCTTGAGCCCCTGGGGCCAGACATCATTCGGGCGCTGCTGACCTCTGTACTGGCGTCGGTCATCGTCATGATGATTCGTGCCTTGATTTCCTGGATCGCGGCACTTCTTTAGACCGATGTCCGTATCCCGACCACGGTAAGGTGCGCCCCATCCACGGTAAACGCTACGTCGTATCCGGCGTAGGCCAAGTGATAGATGCGTTCCGGTTCATGCTTGCTACCGGCGCGACGCGGATCTTGCCGTAGGACTTCTATGAGTCCCGGGAGCTTCTCGGGCTCGATGCGCTGCTGCAACTCTTCGGGAAACTCGACTTCCAACTCCTGCCACGGGGCGTCTTCGATCCAGCCGCCGCTGGCATCTTCATGGCAATCGGCAAAGGGAATGTAGGGCTTGATGTCGAGAATCGGCGTGCCGTCACGCAGGTCTGCGCCAAGTACGTGGATGATGGGTCCGCGCTCGGTATGCTCGATGCGCTCGATCTTTACGCAGGTAAGGCCTATTGGATTAGGCCTAAAGGGGCTGCGCGTGGCAAAAACGCCCACGCGCTCGGTGCCGCCTAGGCGCGGTGGCCGCACCGTTGGCGACCAGTTGTCGTTGGTGCCCGCTTTGTTCGCGGTTGCGCTGTCGGCAGCGATATCTGCCGCGGTACCGCCCGGTGTGCCGTTTTCAAACTGCCAGATAAGCCACAGGTGGCTAAAGCTGTCGAGCCCCGCCACGGCTGCATCCAGCGCAAACTCGGGTTCAAAAACAATCGAGCCCTGCAGATGAGGTGCCAGGAAGCTGTTGCGAGGAATGCCAAATTTCTGCGGCAGGTCGGTATGAATGTGCGCGATAGGTTTCATGGAACCGATTGTACCGCGTGATGCTTGGCGCCGGGTTTGCTTTTCACCCTAAAGATGACCAACATTTTGGTCATCTTTAGGGTATCATGACGATGACGAGAGGGGGCTCCCATGGATATGTCGGCAATCGATACTGACCACGCTATGCACCTTGGTCTCGCAGAGGTAAAGGCAAGCTTAAGTAGCGTGGTAAGTCGTGTTGAGCAAACCGGCGAGCCTGTTGTGGTCATGAGGTATAGTCGGCCCGCTGCGATTATTGTGCCTGTTCCGCGGGAAAGAGCCGTGGCTGCTCATGCGCGTGGCTTGCTGGCAGAGTATGCAGACGAAGAGAAGCTTGAGCAGGAGGGCGGAGCGTTTGCTCGCGCAATGGTGGCAAAGCATGCTCGATGATCAGACTTTGTTGGATGCAAATGCCGTGTTGCGCTACCTTTTGGAAGATATCGAGGCTCAAGCCACAAAGGCTGAACAAGTGATTGTTCGCGGTGCCGAAGTGACAATCGAGGTGCTGGCGGAATGCGTTTATGTGTTGGAGGGCGTCTATCATGTTCCGCGCCAGCGCGTTAACGAGAGCTTGTGCATTCTGCTCGACGAGGCGTCGTGTCGGAGGAAGAGCGTGGCGATTGAGGCTCTTTCGCTATATTCGGCAAGCTCCTTTGATTTTGTTGACTGCGTCCTGGCTGCCGAGAGCGATACTGGGCGTCGGGATGTTCTCACGTTTGACAAGAAGCTTTCAAAGCTTATAAAAACGTTGGACGAGACATCCTACGTTCGATAAAGCCCGGGCGCGCGGTGGGCTCGTTCGGGCTTGGGCGGTAGCTTTTATCTTGGGACATCCTACTTCTTAAATCGGTGCACCAGGTAGTTGGTGGGCGCGGAGACGTCGATGCCCAGCAGCGCGTGCCCCATCCAAAGGAAGGCGGCGAGCACCAAAAGCGGAATCACGCATGAGGTGACGATCATCACGATGGCGCCTTCAATCAGGTTCGTTGCCTGTGTGATTACGCTGTCGGTCAGGCTCTGAACGCCGCTCGACAGGGCCGAGCCAAGCTGCGCTGCGCCATCGACAAGCTGGTCCAGGAAGCTCTTATCTTCCTTCTTCTGCTCGCTTTTGCCTTTGCTCTCCTTGGAGGCCTTTTCTTCCGCCTTGGCCTTTGCCTCGGCCTCCTCCTGTGCGATGCTCACCTGGTAGGTTTCATCGACGCGCTGCGTGACCCATACGCTTGCGGGCACCACCGTGATGGCGATGACGGCCACGATGAGCGCGCGCACGCCCAGGACGCGCAGTACACGGCTGGTGCTCAGGCGTCCATGGATGGCAAGCGAGATGGCAAAGAGCACGCAGACAATAGGTATGAGCACGCCAAGCGAGAGAAAGCTCAAGATTGTGAGCAGATATTTCTCGAGATAGAGCACTGCGAGCACAATGCCCAGGTTGCCGGCGAGCTGGGAGAGCTGCTCGGCTACAGGGGTGCCGGTGTCGTCGGGGATGGCCGTGATGGCGGCCGAGAGCGCAAGGGACGAGGTGGTGAGTGCCAACACGTTGGTCTTCTTGGCGTCGATGACCTCTATGGTGCTTCCCCAGGTTTCGACCTGCTCAAAGTGAGGGCGCAGCGCGAACTCTGAGACAAGGGCCGCAACGATCAGAAGAACGATAAGTCCAATCTGCAGTGGGCGACGTTCGCAGATCCAATCGGAAAGGCTCAACTGCGTCTCGGGCTGTGGGACTGGCTCGGCAGTGGGAATGGCGGGCTCGATATGCTTGCGGTCGCCTGTTTGCGGCGTAATCTGGTTTTGCTTCATGGGGCACCTCCTGCGGATGCGAATGTTGGTTTCCCCAAAATGATACCCCTCGGCATGAGGATGGATTCGAGCGGCGTGCCGCTTATCTTGGTATGGACCGCTACAATTGCCGGATAGGATAGATCATCGCCCCGTCCCGGGAGGCACTTATGGATACGCCCGTAGACTACGAATTGCTCGCGCAGCAGATCGAGGCCCTGGCTCAGGCCGACGATCACTGGTTGCCCGTTCTGTCCAATGCCTCGGCCTGCCTTTTTGAGGCTATGGATAACATCAACTGGGCGGGATTCTATGTGGTGGACGAAGCCACACGAGGTCAAGAGACGCCGGAGCTGCGCTTGGGACCTTTTCAGGGCAAGGTCGCCTGCGTGCGCATACCGTTTGGACGCGGTGTGTGCGGAACCGCTGCAGCGGAGGGCAAGACGCAGCTCGTTCCCGATGTGCATGCGTTCCTGGGGCACATCGCTCGCGACGCAGCCTCGCGATCCGAAGTTGTCGTGCCCCTGCGCTGTGAGGACCGTGTGGTTGCCGTGTTGGACATCGACAGCTCCCTGCTCGGCCGATTTTCCGCATATGATGCGCGGGGACTTGAATCTTTTGTCCGAGCTTTAGAGGATTGTACCTGCTGGAACGGCCTCTAGGCGATTTATCCAGCAATGCGCTTCTCTCAGAGATATAAAACGCCTTTTGCGGAGGGTCGACGTTAGGGCTGCCCTCTTTGCTGTCGCCCTGGTGAGGAGAGCACCACTCTTGGGCTCTCCTTACATCCTGCTGCCTGCTGCCTGCCGCCTACCGTTTGACGTGCTCCCGGATGCCGACGGGCTCCTCGTGCGAAGGCTTTCGTGCGCTACTCTGACGCTTGCTAGCTGCGACGCCTGGATGGGCCTCACGCGTCGCCACGAAGAGAGGAGCTATTATGGGCCGTTTGGATAACAAGGTTGCTGTTGTCACTGGCGCAAATTCCGGTGTGGGTGCTGCTATCGCCAAGCTGTTTGCTGCCGAGGGCGCAAAGGTTGTTATGACTGCGCGTCGCGAGGCTGCGCTCGAAGAGGTTTCTGCCGAGATTCAGGCTGCCGGCGGCGAGACGCTCGTCGTTCCTACCGATATCTCCAAGCCCGAAGATCCCGAGCGCATGATGGCTGCTGCCGAGGAGAAGTTTGGCCAGATCGACATCCTTGTCAATAACGCGGGCATTCTTGAAAGTGGCCTCAAGCCGGTCGATCGCTTTACGGACGAGGACCTCGACCGCATTATCGAGACTAACCAGAAAGGCACCATGCGCTGCATGCGCGCGGCAACCAAGCGCATGAAGGCGGGTGCGAGCATCGTGAACATCGCATCCGTCGCTGGCGAGAAGGGCTGCGGCGGCGCGGTCTATGTGTCCACCAAGGCCGCGGTGATCGGCGTGACCAAGCATACCGCTCTGCGCTTCCAGGCTACGGGCATTCGCTGCAACGCCATTTGCCCGGGCACCATTGTGACCCCTATGGTCGCCGGCACCACTGCCGCCGATATGGATCCCGACATGATGGGTGCCATGGCAGCACATTCCAATCTGCAGACCCAGCCCTGCATGCCCGAGGATGTGGCTAACATCGCGCTGTTCTTGGCAAGCGACGAGTCCCGCGCCCTTACCGGTCAGATTCTCGTAAGCGATTTTGGCGCAATGCTCTAAGGTGCAACTCCCCCTACGAATTTGAGAGCATTTTTGACAGTTTGTTGACGGAAATTGCTGGAATGTTGCTCAACATTTCCGGGGGTGCCATCAAGCTGCTAACCGCCCGTGCGCACTATGGCGCACGGGCGGTTTTGTTGTATCGGTGGGGGCTACTATTTTCGTTTAGCTTTTACTTGTATTTATTTTTAGTGACCAATTTTTATCGGAGGGGGTTCTTGCAAAATAAGCCCTGGTAGAGCACGAGGCATATGCAACCCCACTTAAAATGATTCTCAAAACCTCCTACTATCGCGACGAATATAGCTGGCTGTTTGCTGAGCCCCTGTTTGGAGCGGACAGCCGGGAAATGCCGATGGGGAGGACAAAATGGAGCTTAAACGAAGTATGCACGCTCGCGCGGCGCGCCTGGTGGCGATGTTTGCCATGGCGCTCGTTTGTGCGCTGGCTGCGGCACCGAGCGCCTATGCCGACGGCGCCGTGGCGCGTATTGGCGAGACCGAATACAATACGTTTGACGAGGCCGTCGCCGCCGCAAAGAACGGTGAGACGGTTACGCTGCTTGCCGACGCCAAGACCGCTGGCCTTAACCTGAGCAAGGACCTTACCATTGATGGTGATGGCCACGCGTTGGAGTTCACCGACAAGGGCATTGCCCTTTGGGGTAAGGCGCTGACGTTTAAGAACGTTAACGCGAGCATGACCGGCATTGGTTCCACGCCGTACGCTGAGTGGGGCTGGATGTCGGTAAGCGCAAGCGGGGGTGCCTCTATTACGCTTGATAATGCCTCACTCACTATGGACGGCGCAAAAACTGCGGGCGGCACGCACGCCATCTATTTCACGGGCGACAACAAGCTCAACTTGAAAAATAGATCAAACCTCACTATCAAGAACTATCCGCAGGACGCTCTTGAGTGGGATGGTGGCGACGGCAACAGCTACAACGTGAATATCGAGGGCGACTCTACCTATACCTCCGAACATAATCGTTCTGGCTTTACCGGCACCTTCTACGCCACAATTGATCATTCAACGGTTAACGTCGTGAATTCGACTGGCAATGGCTCGAACGGTTCTCACTTCAACATCAAGAATGGTTCCACCGTCGATTTCTCCGGCAATGGCAGTCATGGTCTCTCTGCTGGCAACCTCACCATCGATAAATCTACGGTTACTGCCAACAACAATGGCCTTACCGGAATCATCTTTACCGGCAAAGGCGAGTTCACGAGCGCGAATGTTCAGATTTCCGGTACCAAGGGCGTGAGCTACTGGAACGCCGGCATGCGCTTGTTGAAGGCGAACGCTTCCCTCAATGTCGACGCTGCCTCCACTGTTTCCATCACCGAGAACAAGGTCACGGGCCTCTTCCTCGACGCTGGCGCACAGGCCACGTTCGCCGAGGGCGCCAAGCTCACCATCACCGGCAACGATGCATCCCAGGAGAACTGCTCTACCAAGAAGGACGTGGCTCAGATGGGCGGCGGCGTTATGGTGCGCGCAAACGCAAGCCTTTCGCTTCCTGCGTCTGCAAAGATCGACAACAACCATGCAGCTCTTGCCGGCGACGACCTGTGCGCCGAGCAGGGCGCAAAGATCTCGTTTGGCAAGACGGTCGAGGGCGATACCCTTACCGCCTTTAACGGCTGCGGCGATGCGATCACCGGTTGGTTCGACGACTCCAAGGACGCCCGCTGGTGCGCGCACTGGACGGACGATACCCCGTGGCATGTCGATGCTGTCGAAGCTGGCTCCTACGAGACGCCCGTTGCCCTCAAGGCTGCCCACGGCGTAACCGCTGCTCATGCAGAGATTTCTGGCACCAAGGTGCTCGAGGGCGCCGAGCTTGCCGAGGGCGAGTTCGAGTTCACCCTCTCTCAGAACGACGACGTCATCTCCCGCGCCAAGAATGCTGCCGATGGCACCTTCACGTTTGGCGAGTCTGCCTTTGACGTTACGGCCGAAGACATCCTGAAGTCCGATAGCCACAAGCTCTCCTACACGCTCGACGTGGCCGAGACCAAGGGCAATAAGACCGGCGTGACCTACGACGCTTCCGTCAAGAAGGTTATTGTCACCGCTACGCCTGAGGATGACCACGTGAAGTTGACCTACAGTGTCGACGGCAAGGACGTCGAGGATCTTGCCTCGGCCCTCGTGTTCACGAACACCTACACCAAGCCCGTTGAGCCCACCGAGCCCAAGACGCCGGGCAAGACCACGAAGCAGGACCTCCCCAAGACGGGCGATGCTTCGCTCGCCGCTCCCGCCGCGTTTGTCCTTGCGGCTGTTGCCGTCTGCGGCGCTGGCGTTGTGACGCGTCGTCGCGGCTAGGACTCGTTGCCTTCTGTAGTTTGCTAGGCCCATAAAGCGCAGAGCGCGCCATCTGTCTTTGACGGGTGGCGCGCTTTTTGCGTATCGCGACAAGCCTTAAGCCGCGCGGCTAGCCCCGGTGGTGTAGTCGATGGCAACGCCCGGTTGGTTGTTGTAGCAATAGACGTTGAAGCTCAGGCCGTCCCCATCGTCTTCGAGCGAATAGGCTTCCATATGTACGCCGTGGGCAACGAGCTGCCCTTCTTCGAAAAGTGGGGTCACGCGGTAAAGCACGTGGTTGTGCGTGTGTTCGATGTAGCGCGCGGTTTGCTCTTCGAGCGGCTTCATGCCGTCGACATTCATGGCGCGCGTGCCGGTGATGAGGTTTCGTTCGTTGTCGTTTTCTCCGCAAAGGGAGAAGGCAATCAGGTGACAGCGGTTGTAGAGAACGCCCTCGTCGATAATGTCGTAGCTGCGCTGGTCCCATCCGCTGGGATAAACATGCGAGATGCTCTCGCGCGGTTTGGTGGGCAGTGTTTCTTGCCCCAGACAGGCGAGGGCCGCTCCGCAGCGGTCGAGGTAATCGAGCCGAGAGAACTCGGTAAACGTGCCAGATTGTGCTCGGGAGATTTCCTCCGAGGTGAACGTGGGTGCTCCTTGCGGATGTGTCTCGCTTGCATTGATGTAGACGATGGGGTTGCCGCTGTAGGCAGGTATATCTCCCAGGCTCGAGACCGAGGCGGCATTGGAGAGGCGCTGGGTTAGCGCCTCCGGAAGCAGCTGAGTAAGTTGAGCGCATCCGCCAAAGGACCCGGCGCTGCCGGTGACGATCGCGATGGCAAGAGTGACGATAATTGCTGCCAAGCGCTGCGTCGTATTGTTGTTGCGGCTCGTGCGTCGCGGACGATGTCCCATATATCTCCTCCTTGGCGGCATGGTATCAGTTTGCTGGGACGAGATTCGCTAGCCGTTCATGCTGCCATGGATATAAGGGGCGACCGAAGGGTTGATGTCCTTTGCGCCAAAGTCGCGGAAAGCGTCGAGAGCTTCTTGGGAGAGGCGCACATTGCCCGTCTCTCGTGCAAAACGATGAAGATCGGCAGGCGCAGCTTGGATTTGCAGCTCGCCTGCACGTAGGCGAGCGCGGATTTGGCGAAATCCTTGGACATGCAACCAGTCTTCGCATGCGCGAATAAGACCGAGCTTTTCGTGTGTGAGGGGTTCCCCGCAGGGAACGCGTGTGGCCAGGCAGGCGCCGGCGGGCATGTTCCAGACGTCGTAGCCCCATTCGCGCAGCAGCTCGCGCTCCTCTTCTTTGTGCCACCCGCACTCCAAGAGGGGCGAGTGCACGCCGAGTTCCTTAGCTGCCTGCATGCCTGGGCGATAGTCGTTCGTATCGTCGGCATTGCTGCCATCCAGCACGGTGTCTGCACCGTGCTTGCGTGCCGCTTGGATAATCACCCCAAACGCGGCATGCTTGCAGTGGTAGCAGCGGTTGCGCGGGTTGGCAGCAACGTTGTCGTTATTAAGGGGGTCGATGTGCAGCTCGATAACGGGGAGGCCAAAGCTCGATGCGTTTGCTTCAAACGAAGCTTGCTCCGGCGTGCCGATCAGCGGGGTGGTGAGATGGATGAGCATGCTTGCCTGCGATAGCTCGCGTGAGCAGACGGCTGCCAGAAAGGTGCTGTCCACGCCGCCCGAGAATCCCACGGCAACGGTTCCGAGCGCGCGCAGGTGCTCTGCGAGCGCGTTGAGTTTATCTTGCTGGTTTGCGTTCATGGCTTCGCTTTCGTTATCTCGATGGATGGGCCTATCGTACCCAATGTGGCACGCTGGCTCTGGCAGAATGGGGTGCGGTAGGAGCGCAGGCCGGCAGCCTGTATCGTATGCGGGGGATTGCATGATTAAAGCCGTGATTTTTGACATGGACGGAACGCTTATCGACAGCGAGAGGATTGCCATCATCGCGTGGAACCGCTCGGCAAAGCGCTTTGGCTTTGAGATTCCCTTGGAAATGCTGCACGGATTTATCGGCAAGACGCGCGCTGCTTGCATGGGCACGCTTATCGAACGCGTGGGTAGCGAGCGCATCGCCAACGAGATGTTTGAGGACCATAAGGTGATTGAGGACGAGCTCTATCCCACGATGCTCGACCTTAAGCCCGGCGCTCGAGAAATCGTGGAGAGCCTTCATGCACGCGGCCTTAAGCTGGCGGTGGCTACGTCCACGCGTACCATTCAGGCACACGAGAAGTTTGACCGTTTTGGGCTCACTCCCTATTTTGATGTGCTTACCTGCGGTGACGAGCTCAATCGCAGCAAGCCCGAGCCGGATATCTTCCTGCTTGCCGCTTCGCGCCTGGGTGTCGATCCCGCCGATTGCGTTGTGGTGGAGGATTCCTTCAACGGTGTACGCGCAGGCCACGCGGCGGACATGCACACCGTGATGGTTCCCGATATCAACAATCCGACGAAGGAGATCGCCGAGCTTGCAGAGGCCGTCGTTCCATCCTTGAGTGATGTCGAGCCCAAGTTGGTTGAACTGGGTCTTTTAGCGTAAGCGGTACTTGCTCCCGTGCCGAGCGCCTAGAGATAAAGGCCGAGGTCGAGCTGCGATGAGCTTTTCTGGCGCTCCGCACCGGTGCTCTCGCGTGCCAAAACAAAGGGTTTCACCAGGTCTTGGCGATGTTCCTTTTCGTTGCTCACGGCCTGGTCTGGATCGTTCTTTGCAAGCGCGATGCGCTCGACAAGGTGCTTGATGCCGCGCCTGCCAAGCTCGTAGCCAATGGGAGCGCAGGTGGTCAGCTCGACGCCGCAGCTCCAAGCAAGGGGATTGCCGTCGCATCCGCATACCAACAGGTCTTTGGGGACGCGCAACCCCAAGTTTTCGGCACCTCGTATGGCTCCCGCTGCCAGCATGTCGCTTAAGGCGATGACGGCTTGGGGGCGAAGGCTGCTGGGCCGCGCCATAAGATCGGCGATGGCGGACGCGCCGTCCTCGGGTTTGTTGGCGTCGCCAACTTCGGCAAAATCGAAATCGACATGCGGATAGAGCATCTCGGCAGCGTGGATTCCCTTGGCGCGGGCACGCAGCTTTTGTGTGTCGGGGCGCCCGATGATCGCGATGCGTTCTACACCAAGGTTTATCAGGTGCTCTGCCATCAAGCGTCCCTCGGCGGCATTGTCTGCGCAGATGTAATCTCCGGGGCGCTCGCTCCAAATATCTAGATAGACGGTGGGGATGGGGTCATGCTTGGCGATGACGCCCAGTTCGGTTGTGGGGCTTGCCACAAGCATGCCAGACATCTGTGTGCCTGCAAAATAGCGACGATAGTTGCCGATACGGGAGCTGTCTTGGGCACAGCTGGCGATGAGAAGGTTGTAGCCTTCCTTGGCTGCCTGGGAGGTGGCTCCCGTGGCGATTTGCAGGTAGAGACCGTGGTTAAGCTGGGGGAGGATGAGGCCAAAGGTGCGGCTCGAGCCGCCGGCGAGTACGCGAGCACTTTGGTTGGGCGCATACCCTAACTTATCGATGGCTTCGTTGACCTGCTGAATTGTTTCGGGGCGCACTTTTTCGGGGTGATTGAGAACATTCGAGACGGTTCCCAACGCAACGCCCGCTTCGCGTGCGACATCTCCGATAGTTGCATTCGCCATCTCGCTTGCTCCTGTTGATGCGTTTCAATTACTAAAGATGATTGTAACACGGTGATTTCGTTACAAAACGATTACCTCGCTATGTGGTATTTGAGAAAGCATACCAGTTGGTATTTAAATTCGAACACCACTTTGCATAGAATGGGCAACCAATGTGCACACTACAGTCCATTTAATCCGAAGGGGTGCAATATGTGCGGAATCGTCGGCTACGCCGGAAGCAAGCAAGCGAGCGATATCCTGCTGGGCGGTCTTGCTCGTCTTGAATACCGCGGTTACGACTCGGCAGGGGTGGCGCTTGAGACGGCAGGCGATGCCGGGTGCGCGCTCGATGTTGTGCGAGAGGTGGGAAAGGTTGCAAGCCTTTCAAAGAAGCTTGAAGAACATGATATGTCTTCTACCTGCGGCATTGGTCATACTCGCTGGGCAACACATGGGCGCCCGACGGTCGAAAACGCGCATCCGCATGTGAGCTGCGACGGGCGTATCGCCATTGTCCACAACGGCATTATCGAGAACTTCGCCGAGCTTCGCGAGGAGCTGATCGCACGTGGCCATACCTTTAAAAGCGAGACCGATACCGAGGTCTTTGCCCATCTGGTCGAGGAGGGCTACGCCGTTGCGCATGACTTGATGGCGGCCGTGCGCGATGCATGCACGCATGTGGTGGGCGCCTATGGTCTCGCGGCGGTTTGTGCGGATGAGCCGGGCGTGATTGCCGTAGCGCGTAAAGATTCCCCCATCGTCGTGGGCATGGGGCAAGACGGCGCATACGTTGCCTCCGACATCGTTGCGCTCATCGATGCCACGCGTGACGTCGTGGTGCTCGAGGACGGGCAGTTTGCAAAGCTTGCGCCCACGGGCATCGAATACACCGATGCTGAGGGTGAGATTATCGATCCCGTCGTTACACATGTCGATTGGGATGTCGATATGGCCGAGAAGGGTGGCTACCCCGATTTCATGCTCAAGGAGATTTGCGAGCAGCCGCACGTCGTGCGCGATACGCTTGTTGGCCGCCTAGCGCCGACGGGCGAGCTTGATATCGATGAGCTGGGGCTTTCATTCGAGGAACTCAACTTGATCGACCGCGTTTACGTGATTGCCTGCGGAACGAGCTATCATGCGGGCCTGATTGCCAAAAACCTGATTGAGGGCTGGGCACGCATTCCCTGCGAGGTCGAGGCAGCGAGCGAATTTAGATACCGCAATCCGATTATTACCCCTACAACGCTTGTGGTCGCGGTGTCGCAATCGGGTGAGACGGCGGATACCCTGGCGGCGATTCGCGATGCGCGCATCAAGGGCGGCAAAGTCTTTGGCATCACCAACGTAGTGGGCAGCCCCGTGGCGCGCGAGTCCGACGGCGTGATCTATACCAAGGCCAATAAAGAGATTGCGGTGGCGTCCACTAAGAGCTTTATCGGACAGATCGTGAGCCTATCGCTGCTTTCGCTGTTGCTGGCGCAGGCCAAGGGCAAGCTCAAGACGGGGCAGGTCAAGATGCTCTTTCATGAGCTGGGCGATACTGCGGCGCAGATTCAGCATATCCTCGACACGCAAGAAGCGGCCATTCATGAGGCGGCGCTTGCTTGCAAGGACGCGGCTTCTGCCTTGTTCGTGGGCCGCGGTATGGGCACAGCCATTAGCTACGAAGGCGCCCTCAAGCTCAAAGAGGTGAGCTACCTGCATGCAGAAGCCTATGCTGCCGGCGAGATGAAGCACGGGCCCATTGCGCTTATCGACCCCGGGTTCCCCGTGATTGCGGTGGCTACCAAGAGTCCCACCTACGACAAGGTGGTCTCGAACCTCAAAGAGTGCGAGGCCCGCGGGGCCACGATCATCGCGCTTGCAACCGAGGGCGACGAGGATATCGCAAAGATCGCGGACCATATCATCTCGATTCCTCCGGTGCGCGACTGCTTTAGCGCCATTACGGCGAGCGTGCCGCTGCAGCTGCTTGCCCGTGAGGTGGCTCTCATGCGCGGCTGCAATGTCGATCAGCCGCGCAACCTGGCAAAGAGCGTCACGGTGGAATAGGGCATCGGGCCGCTGCCCAGTATCGGTATTGATGCGCCGCCGCTGGTTCTGCTGGAGCTGGCGGCGGCGCTTTTGTCTGAACGATGGTGCCCGGGAAACAGCTCATTCCAAAATCGGTGGCGCATATGACGAAAAAGAGCGCTTCAATAAGCGAAATCAGTCGTACTATAGTCGGGTTAAATCCCGCTTATAGAACGGATAATTGCGTATGGAGTTCTTCACCGATTTTAAGAACAAATGGAAAGGCGTGTTGTTTTGCCTGGTCGTTGCCGTGCCTGCATGGTTTTTGGGCAAGCAGCTCGAGGTTGTGGGCGCGCCGGTCTTTGCCATCTTGCTGGGCATGGTGCTTGCCCTCGCGGTTCCCGAGGGTTCGCGCAAGCCGCTTGCTGGCGGCGTGAAGTTCACTTCGAAGAAGATCCTTCAGTACGCTGTGATCTTGCTGGGCTTTGGCATGAACCTCTCCGAGATTCTGGCCAAGGGCGCGCAGTCGCTGCCCATCATCGTCATGACCATCTCGACGTCGCTTGTCATCGCTTTCGTTTTGTGCCGCGTCATGCGTGTTCCCTCGAAGATTGCGACGCTTGTGGGCGTGGGCTCTTCTATTTGCGGCGGCTCTGCCATTGCCGCGACGGCTCCGGTTATCGATGCCGACGATGAGGAGATCGCCCAGGCTATCTCGGTCATCTTCCTGTTCAACGTTATCGCGGCTCTGATTTTCCCCACGCTCGGCGGCATGCTGGGCCTCACGAACGAAGGCTTTGGCCTGTTTGCCGGCACGGCTGTCAACGACACCTCTTCGGTGACGGCGGCGGCAAGCGCTTGGGACAGCATGCACCCGGGTGCCAACGTGCTGGAGAGTGCTGCCGTGGTCAAGCTCACGCGCACGCTCGCCATCATCCCCATCACGCTCGTGCTTGCCTTCTGGCAGATGCACAAGGCCAAGAAGGCCGGTGCGGATGCGGGCAATACCTTTTCGCTCAAGAAGATCTTCCCGTTCTTCGTGTTCTTCTTTGTTCTTGCGAGCGTGATTACCACTGTCTTTGCGCTGCCGGCAACCGTCACGGCGCCGCTCAAGACGCTCTCCAAGTTCTTTATCGTCATGGCTATGGCCGCCGTGGGCTTTAATACCAATATCGTCGATCTCGTTAAAAAGGGCGGCAAGCCCATCGCGCTCGGCTTTTGCTGCTGGGTTGGCATTGCGTGCATGAGTTTGGGCATGCAGCACGTGCTGGGTATCTGGTAAGGCATTCGCTGCAGGCTCCTTGTAGCGCGCTGTCTTTTGGGCGGCCGCTGCGGCTGCTTGGGATACCATAAGGGCTGGTCACGTATCGCGGCTCGCACCGGGGCTTATGGCCTGGATGCGAGCCGTTTTTTATCGTCGCTGTTGTCGCAGGGCCGATGACGGCGTTTGAGGAGGACATCATGGGAGAGGCATCGCAGCAGCAGCCGGAGTGTCGCAACGTAAAGACACTCGTTCAGACGGGCGACGCGTTTCAGGACTTTGTCGATACCATCTGGCGCTTGCGCCAGCCCGACGGTTGCCCTTGGGATCGCAAGCAGACGCATGCCTCGATTGCCAAGAATATGATTGAAGAGGCTTATGAGGCAGTCGATTGTATCGAGGCAAACGACCCCGCGCATCTATGCGAGGAGCTGGGTGATGTTCTCATGCAGGTGGTGCTTCACGCGCAGATCGCGCGCGATGCGGAAGAGTTTTCCATCGACGACGTAGTGCGCGGCGTGAACGAGAAGCTCATCCGCCGTCATCCCCACGTGTTTGGCGAGGCGAATGCGACGAATTCCGATGAGGTGCTGGCCCTTTGGGATTCGATTAAGCTCAAGGAGAAGGCCGCGCGCGATGCTTCGGCCGAGCAGGAGAACACGCGTCCCGAAGGTTTGCTCGATGGCGTGCCTACTTCGCTACCGGCCTTGATGCAGGCTCAAAAGGTTTCGAAGAAGGCTGCCGCCGTGGGTTTTGAGTGGGAGAGCGTCCAGGACGTATGGGCCAAGGTTGTCGAGGAACGCGCCGAGTTCGAGGCTGAGGAGCCGGGGACGGATGCTCGTGCAATGGAGTTTGGTGACCTGCTCTTTGCCCTCGTAAACGTGGCGCGCAAAGAGGGAATCGACGCAGAGAGCGCCCTGCGTGCAAGCACGATGAAGTTCCGCCATCGCTGGGAGCTAATGGAGGGTGAGGCGTTTGACGAGGGCGTCTCACTCGAGGATCTTTCGGTCAAGGAGCTCAACGACATGTGGGACAACGCCAAGGCAACCGCAGGGGATGCGGAGTAGCTTTGGGACTGTCCATTTGCTCGGGTTGCCGCTGACTACTGCTTATTCTCGAAGAATTTTTTGAGCTCGTGGGAAACCGCCAGACGAACGACGCCGTATGCTGCGGCGAGAAACAGAGCGGCAAAAAGAACATAGGGAATGAGCATGACGGCAAATACGTAGAGTTCGGTTGCTGACATGAGTGCCTCCAAGTAATAAATGATAGTTGGTATAGGCATATTTGATTATAGAGGGCGCCTGCTCATTTTTTTGTTATTCGAGATTGTTAACAATGGATGTTGCCCAGGGTGAGGTTTGGTAGCCGCGGCGTGCCTTTGGAGCCATGCCGCGGCGTGAGACGCCGGCGGCTTTGCACCCGCTCCCATCTCGTTTTACCGAGCAAAGCGCCCCGTTAACCTAATTGCAGGTCAAATATGCTGGAGCGTTCGTTTGAGATTCGGTATCGTTAACCTTCGTTGACGCGAACTTTCTCGTGAAAAGGGGAGCGTATGGCAGGCAAACCGGCAATTACCAAAGCGGAGATTCTCGATGTCGCCTACGCGCGAGCGCAGCAGGACGGTCTGGGCGGCCTTTCCATTCGTTCGGTCGCACGCGAATGCGGCGTGGCCGTGGGCACGCTGTACAACTATTTTCCCGATAAGGCATCGCTTGTTTCGGCAATCGTTTTGCGTTTCTGGGGCCTCGTTTCAAAAAGCTGCGAAGGCAATTTCGTGCCGGGCGAGAGCGCGCTGGACTGCTGCCGCGCTCTTTTCACCAAGCTCAAGGCGTTGCTTTCGGGATTCCAGGTCAACTGGCTGCGCGAGATTTCGATGCTTGACGTGCAGACGCTCGAATTGATCCGGGAAGAGAAGGTCGTCCGCCTCGACGACATTTACGAGGTTATCGAGCGCGCCTTGCTCAATGATCCCGGTATCGACCCTAACGTGTTTGAGCGTTTGGACAGCCGAAGGATGGCACGCGTTATTTGGCGCTCCCTGTTTGATTCGCTTCGCTCGGATATCGAGGTGTTCGACGATTTCTTGGAAGTGCTGTCGCTTGCCCTGTATGGTCCGAGCGACCTATAGCCCTTCCGCAGTCTCTGCACAACAGCTGCGCGCTCGCGTGGTATAACTAAATCACAACCAGCGCATACACACTTCAACCGCACAAGGCGCCCATGGATCGTTATTCGAACAATCAATCTGCCCATTATTCGGCTGCTGCCGCGACGCCCGCGTCGTCGCGCGTGCGTACCGTGCAGCTGAGCCACCCCGGCCTGCGCCGCAGGGCAAAGGAGGGCTCTCGACAAGCGGCCTCTTCTGCGCCTGGCGATAGCGCTTCTCGCGCGGATGCAGGGGCAGGACGCAATATCGCTCTGGCCGATGCGGGCGCTTCTGCGCGCAGGGGCAAGGGGTCTTCCCACAGCCGCCGCGTTGCTCCCACGCCGGCTGCAACGCCGGCTGCAACCGATGGGGACACCTCGAGCGGACGGTTCTCCTCGCGTGCTGCGCGCACCAACTTCATGAAATATGCGGCGGACAATCGTGCTGTCCACGCTATCTATGAGTTCACGACGGGACGCACCAAGCCGTTGGCTATCGCTCTTGTGATTCTGGCAATCCTCGGCGGGCTCTATAGCCCGGTGCGAGACTACTACGTTGCCTATCGCACGGGGGATATCCTTGCGCGCCAGCTACAGGTGAGCGAGCAATACAACGAGAGTTTGCAATCAGATGTGAGCAAGCTGCTTTCAAAAGAGGGCATCGAGGACGAGGCCCGATCAAAGCTCGGCCTTGTTATGCCGGGGGAGAAGACGCTTGAGGTTAAGGGCCTTGACGACGATTCCTCGTCCGATTCATCGGATTCGAGCTCGTCGCTCACGGCGTCTGAGATTGCGAAGCGCGAGGCCGAGGTTGCGGCAGAGGCACCTTGGTACATAAAGGTTCTTGACACGGTCTTCTTCTATTCGGGCGTGGACGGCCAGGAAGTGTCTTCAACGGGCAATGCGGCTTCGGGGGAGTAGCTATGGGCAGGGGGACTCCGATGCGCTTTCGCATCGCGTCGATTGACTTGGGCACCGTCTCGTCGCGGCTGCTTTTGGCGACGGTCGAGGATGGGGTCATTGTCGACTTGGATAAGCATACGGTTATCACGAATCTTGGCGAGGGCGTGGATGCCACGGGCTCGCTATGCGACGCGGCTGTTGCGCGCGTGCTCTCTGCATGCCGCGAGTTTTGTCGGGAGGCAAATGCGTTTGGGCCCGATGCCGCGTGCACCACGCTGACAAGCGCTGCTCGCGATGCCAAGAATGGAGCTGTGCTTATCGACGCCTTGCGGGGGCTGGGGCTTTGTCCGCAGGTTATTCCTGGCGAAGTTGAAGCAAAACTGACGTTTTACGGTGTGGCGCACGATTTTGAGGGCCAGGTCATCGCCGTGGCCGATTCCGGCGGTGGTTCGACGGAGCTGGCGCTGGGGTCCTATGGGGCAGGGCTGCCACTTGAGTTGAGCTTGGTCGAGTCGCTCAATATCGGTTGTCGCCGTGTTACCGAGCGGTTTTTCTCGACGTTGCCTCCGCGAGACGGCGAAGTTGAGCGTGCTGCCGCATGGGCCGCGGAGCAGTTTGGGGCCTTTTGGGCTGGCGCTGCCGAGCATCCCGACCGGCTGGTCGCTGTGGGCGGCACGGTGACGACGCTCGTGGCGATGATCGAGCGCATGGAGCGCTACGACTCTTCGCGCGTGCATTTGCATCGTCTGGGTATCGAAGATGTTGAGGCGTGTATCGAGACCATGCGCGTATTGGACGCGGCGTCTATTGCGAGCTTGCCCGGCGTTCAGGAAAAGCGTGCTTCGGTGCTTCTGGGCGGGGCTGTTATCATTCGCGAGCTTATGAGGGCTGGCGGGTATGACGAGCTGACGGTGAGCGAGAACAGTCTGCTTGCCGGCATGGCGGCGACGATGTTCGAGACGCTTGCGCATGAGGGCGAGGATGGCTTTAAGCCGGTTGTTGGCTGGAAGCCGGAGTTGTCGTGTTAGACTAGCTCACACAAGGGGGCGTGGCGGAATTGGCATACGCAGGAGACTTAAAATCTCTCGCCGCAAGGATTGAGGGTTCGAGTCCCTCCGCCCCTACCAGGTAATTGAAGGCTCCGGCGACGGGGCCTTTCCTTTTGGCGGGCGCCGTGCACGGACTCGAACCCGGGAGGGAGCGGAGCTGAGGAAACGCGCGAGCGTTTTCCAGCGCAGCTCGCAAGGCGCGGGAGCGCCGCAGCGGGGCGCCGGCGCGCAGGACGCCGGCGGAGTCCCTCCGCCCCTACCAGGTGATTGAAGGCTCCGGCGACAGGGCCTTTCCTTTTGGAATGTGACAAAGCAAGACAGAGGACTTTTTGTCACATACTGGGCCGGTATAAGAAAGCAGGCCAGAACCAACATGGGCTCTGACCTGCGTCTTCATAAAATGTGACAAAATAAACCTGACGACTTAGTGTCACGTTGGGTTAGTGGGCGGAGTAGTTGAATCCGTCCTCGGCGGCGCGCTTGAGGTATTCGTCGCGCTTTTGGATGTTCTTGGCGTTCTCGTACTGCACGGCGATGAAGTACTCCAGGCGGCCGCGCTGGGAGCCGCTCGTCTTGTCGAGCAATGCCTCGAGCTCTCCAATGTGGTTGGACTTTTTCAGAATCATGATGTCGTACGAAAGCAACGCATCGTGCTTGTACGGCTTGTACTCGTCGCCCTCCCAATTGAGAATCTCGTCGAGCATGCTTTTTGCCTGCTGCTTCTTGCCCTGACCAACATAGATGTTGAAGGCCTTGAGCACCAGATCCACGCGCTGCTGATGCTTGAGCGGATAGCGGAGCAGCATCTCGAGGGTTTCGTTTGCCTTCGCGTAATCCTCTTTGAGTAGATACGCGTTGAGCTTGAAGTAGTTGATGTTGTAATCGGGATACAAAGCGTTGGTGAGCGGGGCATCGATAAGTTTGAAGAACTCGTCGTACTGCTCGCGTGCAAGATAGTTGCGCAGCTTCTTGTAGGTCGTGCGCTTCTTGATGGCTTTGAATGAGATCATGCAAATCAAGATGATGCTCAAAACGAAGGTGGCGATACGGAAGTTCATGCCCTGCTCCTCGGGGATGCCGTTGTGTAGACCAAGCTCGACACATAATAGCGCGCGCCGCGTCCGGAACATTACGGGATTGACCCCTCGCGAAAATATCTAGATTGACTTGTACATGAGTTGTATAGTTATCGTGCAGCAAGGAAAGGACTCGAGATTGAGTAAAGCTAACGGCGAGACCCTGCATGGCGCGGTTTCGAACTATATCCGATCAAAAATCTTCGCTAAGGAGTGGGGAACGGGGGAGCGTATCCCGTCCGAACATAGCCTGATGGATTCGTTTGACGTAAGCCGCGGTACCGTTCGCAAAGCGATCAAAACGCTCGTCGATGAGGGCCTTTTGCAGCAAGAGCATGGACGCGGAACCTTTGTAAGCGAGCCCCATATCGCGCATCCCGGCGGTGACCGCCCGTTTTCGTTTGCCGCCTCGTTGCAACAGCAGGGAATTACGTTTGAGACTGAGGTCCTTTCGCGCGAGCGCATCGGCGCTACTCCCGAGGTCGCGGAACATCTGCAAATCAAGGAGGGCGATCCGGTCCTTAAGCTTCGCCGTGTGCGTCGTGCCGGCGGCAAGGCGATTATGGTACTGGACAGCTGGACGCCGCTGAACGTTTGTCCTGGTATCGAGGATATGCCCCTAGAGGAGATGTCGCTGTTCGATGCGGTTGAGAAGGCCACGGGCGCGCACATCGCCGTTTCGCAGATGGCCTACTCTGCGCGTTCTGCGGGCAAGGATCTGGCGAGCGTGATGGGTGTGTCCGAAGTATCGCCTGTGCTCAATCTGGAACAGCTGATCTTTTTGGACGATGGCCGCGCTATCGAATGGGGCGATACGATGCTGGCGGCGGGCCAGACCATCGTGGGCACCGCGCATCAGCGTCGTGAGTCATAAGAACAATCCCATTTTCGGTTTTTCAAACACCCTCTTTCGCTCTTTCGAATAGCCAAATGGAGGCTAAGGCGAAGTTACGGTGTGAAACTGAACGATGTTCAGCGAAACGTCATAGAGCCTTCAAATTTACGGTTATGGACAAAGTGCGTGCGGAATGATGTAACGTTTTACCAAAGGCCAAATCAACCTTTCATTAAAAATGCCCCATTTGACACACCGTTCATCGATGAAATCGACCGTTTGCGAGATACACGCGACAATGCATTTTTCTCAACTTGTCTCTATTAGAATGTACAAGCGGGGAGCAACTTGTATAGCATTTTGAGTGCGAGTTGCCGTATCATTCCAAACGGCGGATGCGCCCGCACCGAGCGGGGCATCTGGCGGATCAAACGTGCTTGCACCCAAGCAGCAGGCACCCGATAGCGGAGATGATGTAATTGGAGAAAAAGCAGCTTCGTTGGCCGTTCTTTGTGGTCAATCCCAAGTCCTACCTCTATGGCGAGGACATTCTCAAGCTCGCTAAGTACACGGACAAACTCGCCGAGAAGTATGACTTTGACGTCCTATTCACCGCGCAGCTCATCGACCTGCCGCGCATCATCGATGAGTGCCCCCACCTGGTGCCTTGCGCCCAGTACATGGAGAGTCTCAAGCCGGGCCGTGGCATGGGCCATGTCCTGCCTGAGGCGCTTGCCGCCGCTGGTGTGAAGGCAACCTTCCTCAACCATGCCGAGAACCCCTCCACCGTGCATGAGCTGGCAGCCACCATCGCTCGCGCCAACGAGGTGGGCATCCTCACCGTCGTATGCGCCGATTCCGTTGAGGAGGGCGAGATGATCGCCTCCCTGGAGCCCGATGTCATGGTTTGCGAGCTCACGAGCCTTATCGGCACCGGTACGGTGGCCGGCGAGGACTACATGCGCGCCTCCACCGAGGCTGTCAAGGCCGTGTCCCCCAACACGCAGGTTCTCCAGGCTGCTGGCATCAGCTCGGGCCAGAACGTCTACGACGCCATCAAGTACGGCGCCGACGGCACGGGCGGCACTTCTGGTATCGTTGCAGCCGAAGATCCGTTTGCAACGCTCGACGAGATGTTCGAGGCTCTCGACCGCGCACGCACCGATTTCGCAAAGTAATT
Organism: uncultured Collinsella sp.; assembly: GCA_934647195.1. Taxonomy (GTDB): domain Bacteria; phylum Actinomycetota; class Coriobacteriia; order Coriobacteriales; family Coriobacteriaceae; genus Collinsella. The sequence continues at coordinate 4,447 of CAKUFD010000001.1, read as the reverse complement.
CAGACGGACAAGGATTTGCACATGACTGTTTACAAGGGTCTCGTTAAGGTTTCCACCCTCGAGGGCAAGCCCACCTACCTGGATATCACCAAGGAGGTTGAGGACATCGTTCGCGAGTCTGGCGTCAAGGAGGGCATCGTCACCGTTATCTCCTGCCACACTACCTGCGCTGTCTTCTCCGAGGAGTATGACCACGATCACACCCCTACGGGCGATACGTTCCTGCAGGCAGATCTCTCCGATGGCCTCAACCGCATCTTCCCCGAGCAGCACGACTGGAGCACCTATCGTTACCCCGGACTCGACCACTTTGAGGAGGTCGAGTCCTGGCCCAACCCCGAGCAGTACCTGCCTAACATGGACCGCAGGATGCTCTGGAACGGTGACGCCCACCTTCGCTCGACGCTCATCGGCTCCAACCAGACCTTCGAGGTCGAGAACGGCGAACTCCAGCTGAATGGCCTGGCGAGCATTTTCTTCGTCGACTTCGACCGTACGCGCGAGCGCAACCGCAAAGTTAAGGTTTGCGTTATCGGCGAGTAGGCGCTAGTTTTTTCAGTGGCTTTTCGCCGGCGTTGCTTCGCATACTGCCCAATGGCGAAGCAAATTCAAGTGCTGGCTGAAGTAGTAGAATGTAAACATCGTTTGTTTACGAAAGGAGAGAGTAAATGAAAAAGATCGTTGTCGCTTGTGGTTCCGGTGTCGCTACCTCCACGGCAGTCGGCCATAAGATTGCCGACCTCCTGGATGCTAACGGCCTGTCCGGCCAGTACCACATCGTGCAGTGCTCCATCGCTGAGGCTCCGTCTCAGTGTGCCGACGCTGTGCTTCTGGTCGCAACCACTATCGCTCCCGCAGGCCTTACCTGCGAGTATGTGAGCGGCGTGCCCTTCCTGACGGGTATGGGCAAAGCTGATGCAGAGAAGAAGATCGTAGAGATCGTCTCCGCGTAATTCCGAGCATCAGAGTCTGATCACTTCTGGCCGCTGACGCGGCCACCTTATCCGAGAGTGAGATTACTCAATGGACGCAATTGTTGCATTTTTTGGCGGCGTCTCCAGCCTGGGCGTCTCCGTCGTTATGCCGATCGTTCTTACCATTCTGGGCGTGCTGTTTGGCGCCGGCTTTGGTAAGAGCCTTAAGGCCGGCTTGACCGTCGGTATCGGCTTCATCGGCCTGAACCTGGTTATCAACCAGCTCATGGGTACCGACCTTGCCGGTGGCGTTAACGCCATGGTTACCCGCTTCAGCCTGTCCCTGAGCGTCATGGACGTGGGCTGGCCTGCGGCTTCCGCAATCGCCATGGGCTCCATCGTGGGCACCATCATCATCCCTCTGGGCCTGCTCGTGAACGTGCTCATGCTGCTCACCAACACCACCCAGACCGCTGACGTCGATATCTGGAACTACTGGCACTTTGCCTTCACCGGCGCTCTCGTTGCCATCGTTACCAACAACATCGCTTTTGGTATCGCTGCTGCCATCATCAACGAGGTTATCGTCCTCATCATCGGCGACCTGACCGCTCCGCTGGTCGAGAAGTCCCTCGGCCTCCCCGGCGTCTCCATCCCTCACGGCTTCTCCGGTGCTTATGCTCCGATCGCTTTCGCCGTCAACTGGGTTATCGACAAGATCCCTGGCCTGAACAAGATCGACATCAACGTTCGTTCCATGCAGAAGCAGTTCGGCGTCTTTGGTGAGCCCGTCCTCCTGGGCGCCATCATCGGTCTGCTCATCGGCCTGCTTGCTGGCTATGGCTTCCTGCCTGGCGCCAACGGTGAGCCCTCCGTGCTCGCTATGGCTGTCTACATGGGCGCCGTCATGGTCCTGATCCCGAAGATGGCTGCCCTCCTTATGGAAGGCCTTATGCCCGTCTCCGACGCTGCTTCCAACTTCATTCAGAAGCACTTCCAGAACCGCGGCAAGATCTACATCGGCCTTGACTCCGCTGTTGGTACCGGTCACCCCGTGACCCTGACCATGGCGCTCATCCTCGTGCCGGTCTCCATCTTCCTGGCCTTCATCCTCCCGGGCAATCAGGTTGTGCCTCTGGCCGACCTCGCCTGCATCCCTTACATGCTCGTGCTCATCACCCCGATCGTTCATGAGAACGGCTTCCGTGGTCTGATCGTCGGCGTCATCGTCCTGGCTGTTGGTTTCTATATCGCCACCGACCTGGCTCCGCTCATCACCTCTGCTGCTGCTAACGTGAACTTCGACATGGGTGGCGCTGCTGCCATCTCCTCCATCTGCGATGGCGCTAACCCGCTCACCTGGGTCATCACCCGCCTTGGCCAGCTTGGCGACGGCATCGGCCTGGTTGTCCCGGCTGTTGTTGCCATTGCCATGGCCGTCTGGAACCGTATGCGCATCCTCAAGGAGGCCAAGGAGCTGCACGCCGAGCAGGCGTAATGCACCAACCTCTATGCTCGAGACGCATATGAGCTAGCATTGTTTGGGGCCCACGACATGTTTCGTGGGCCCCAATCTTTTACCGAGACGTCGCGCTGCGTGCCGGGGATCCTGCGAGAGCGCGCTAGAGGAGTTTTGATTATGGCGAAGAAGGCCGCAAAAAAGATAGAGACCGCTTCTGCACCTAAGGTGCTCAAAGTTGGCGTTGCTGCAGGCGTGCCGCCCGAGGAGAAGAGAACGTACACCTATGACGCGCGCGGCTATCGCTCTGACGTGTTGATTCCTGCATATGCATGCATCTTCTTTGCGTGCGTCGCCATTTACTGCGCGGTCATCGGCTTCTTTACGCCCATTGCCATCCTTGCGCTCGTTGTGTGCGTCTATACGCTGTTTAACACCTTTGTTGCCCATGCGTATCCGCGTGTGATCGAGCTTGATGCCACGAGCATCAGCTTTGAATCATTTGGCCAGAAAAAGGTTTTTGCGCTGGACAAGCTTGAACAGTGCTCGCTTCGCTCTGCAGGCAACAGCGGCCATCTGTACCTGCGTATTGCCGAGAAGGATGATGCAGCGAGCGGCAGTGGGGCTCATGCGCGCTATTTTATCGACACCGAGGATAGCGTTGATCAGGACGGCAATCCTGCAATGGAGCTCAAGGATTTCCTCCTTGCCACTGAGGAGCGCGTTGACCCGGAAAATATCCGCGTTATCGCGCGCAGGCAGGGGCGCTAGGGCGTCGCGTTTTTAAGTCCCTCCCTGCCGCCTGGCGCCACAATTGACGTAAGATTAAAGCCGTGTTGTTTGACGCGGCTTTATTTTGTGGACAATGCGCATCGGCGCAGATGGGAGAACCGAGTATGGCAACGATAGGCGAGGGCAATCCGATAGAGCTCTTTAACATGCACGTGGCGCACGTGGGAATCAATGCGAAGGACCCGCAGGAGGCAGAGCGCATCGCCAAGCAGTTTGAGCTTTTGCTGGGTTTGGCTCCGCGCGAGACGCCTATCTCGTTTTTCTCGGACACGCTGGTTGAGACAATGAAGCAGAATGGCCGCGGAGAACACGGCCATATCGGCCTTGCTGTAAACGACACGGCTGCTGCCGAGGCATGGCTGCGCGCGCGTGGCGTAGAGTTTATCGAAGAGTCTCGCGTATTCAATGAGGACGGCTCGACGTTCCTGATTTATCTCAAGGAACAGATCGGCGGCTTTGCCATCCATCTCTCCCAGGGAAAATAGAGGCTTATGACATTTGGATCGAGTGGTCCGAAAGAAATTAAAAAAAGAGCTTGAAACGCTTCTCCCGCTCGAGTATTATTTAACAGCACGCGGGCGTGGCGGAATTGGCAGACGCGTAGGCTTCAGGTGCCTATGGGCTTCGGCTCGTGAAGGTTCAAGTCCTTTCGCCCGCACCATTGAATGATTAAGGCTTCCAGCAATGGAAGCCTTTTTAATATGAGAAAGCCATTGTCAATAGGCATGTTCGTTCGAGCCCGGTTTCAAACCGGGCTTTTTCGTTTCCCGTCGGGAGAGCCCGCGCACGCTGCACGTTTAGTCGACGCTTGCCTGGCAAGCTAATATCCGCGGGCTCTTGCGGGTGCGCTGTCGGCGGTCGGCCCGGTATGTCCGCGCACCCCACCGCATTTCGATTCTCCGTCCGGCGCGCTCGTCCGAAACCAGTCTTGTTCACGGGCGCGGCCCTCGGGCTGCCCAAAAAAGGGCTCGTGAACGCGCGCCGGCGATGCGTCGAGACGCGGGCCCTCCCGGCGGGAGGCTTGTCGTCCGGCGGCGTCAGCCGAGGGTCCCCTCGGCCCGGCGCCCGATCTCCCAGACCCAGCAGGCGAGCTCGCGCGCGACGGCGGCGTTGGCCCTGCACGCGCTCTTGCCCGCCTCGGCCAGCGCCTCGCGGCGGCGGCAGTGTTAATGCCAATATAAAAATGACCGTTTAGGCCGATGAGGAAAGCCGGCCGCGCCAACGCCCGCGACCCGTTCGCGCCAACGCACTTTGCCCAATCGCACCAACGAAGCAACCTCCT